>NZ_JAAKZB010000004.1:0-121682 GCF_015229965.1 Campylobacter concisus | reverse complement strand
TCTCCCTTACTGGGATGTTGGAAAAGTAGGTCGTTGCGGGCTTTGTTTTTATCTGCTTTAATTCTTATATTATTTGATCCTAGTTTTTATTAGTGTTTATTTCTGTTTAAGTATAAAATATTAAATTTTCTATTTTTTTAATTAGGCTTTATTGATTAAATGTAGTAAGGCTTTTGTGTTTGTTTTTATGTTATTAGGTTTATTTGTCTTTTTAAATTATTCTTTTTTTTAGATCTTTTGGACTAAATTTGACTTATGGGTTTTTCTAAAAAATAAAAGCATGGCTAAAGTAGAACTATAAAAAGAGTTACGATGATTAAAATTTTTAGATTAAAGCTCCAATGTATATGTCTTTAAAAAATTTGATATAAATTTTTTAAAATTTTAACAATGTTTTTATTTTTTTAAAATGAGCTATGAAGTTTGAGAACCCAAAGCTTAAGCTACTTGATGCAATAGACACAAGCGAGGATAAAGTAGGTTTAGTTAAGAAAGTGCTATTAAACCAAGATGTAAGCGACGGAGTAAAAGCTAAGGCAGTAAATAGGCTAACTAAAAATAAAATTAGTCAAGTAACTAAAAATAGCTATACATCTACTAAAAACTCAGATAATAATTAAAAGCCCTATCTTTAGGGCTTACTCTCTTTTTCAAAAAAACAAAAAATTACTCTTATTTTCTCAAAATTGGGTAGATTTGACACAGCCCTTAATGATAAATTGCCATTAAATTGCATAAAAAGGAACAAAGAAATGGCAATAACTACAACTGGGTTTCAAGCCCCAGCTACAAAACGTGAAGGCTTAAAGCCCTCAGTCTATGAAAACATAATCTTAATAGGTGCTGACGAGACGCCTATACTAAAACTTATTGGCACTTCAAGTGTTAAAGGTATAGAGCACTCCTCTCTAACTGATAGCTTAGCTGCCCCAAAGAAAAATGCACAGCTAGAGATTTCTGACTTTGACGATCAGATAAAATCAAGCGTGCAAAAGACTTCAAACGCAGTGCAAATTTTTACTTCAAACGTGAGTGTGTCAAGAAGTATGCAAGCAGTGGCTACTTACGGCGGTAAAGAGCTAGAGCGCGAGACAGCTAAAAGAGCAAAAGAGCATAAGCTAGATATGGAGTATGCTATCTTTGGTCTTGGACGTGATGCTGATGTGAAAACCTCTCTGATAAATTTACTAGTAAATTTCTGATCGGACTTGAAAACGGCAAAAGCATCACAACCAAAGAAATTTACAACATCACCTACCTTGAAAACGACCTCAAATTTAAGGAACTATCTAGCAAAGATAGGCTTTATAAAAAGGTAGATACGAGAGTTTAGGAGTAAATTTATGCAGACTAAAAAGCCTTTGCTAAATAAATCTTTTCACAAAAAAGACGATATCTTTGGTATGAAGCTAAAAGGATACTAGATGATAAACGCACTTGGTAGCTACCCCTTAAATTTAGAGCAGAACATAAAGGTATCAACCAAAGTTGCCACTAAACAAACGAGCTCTGAGGTTTTAGGCTACAAGGTAGATAAGGATGGCTACTTTACAGATGAGTTTAATAAGCAAGCTGGCATCCCAAGTGACTATAAAATTCACTCAAGCACGCTGGAGTCGTTAGTCAATGTTGCAGAGGGAACTTCATTTTTTAGTCGCACCTTTAAAAGCATAGATATAGCAAAGACTGCTGGCAATGCTTATAAAATACTCTCACAAGTAGTTGGCGAAGACACGCTAAATTCAAAAGATAGCTTTAGCTTAGATGAGATAAGAAATTTCCCTCAAGGCTTTGAGTATAATCGCCAAAGTATGCAAGTAACCAAGATACATAACTCCATTCATGACTTTGATGCAGCTGCTTCTAGCTTTAACTACAAAGAGTCAAACAAGCAGATGATAAGCACGCTCTTTTTCAACCCAAGCTTTAATGGCGGAGATGGCAGGCAACCACTAAAGCCAACAACAGATATCTTTAACAACAACAATGGCGGCAAGGAGAGCGTGGGAAGTGGTGTTTTTATCGATCCACACGGCGAAAGATACACTAATAAAGATGGCTCTATAACCAAAGGCGGACTTTTAGCAGCCGTTATAAATAGTAACCTTGACGTCAAAGAAGGTGAAACTACTGTTTTTGGAAAGAAGCAAGGCTTTGATAAGAGCATAGATAGTAAAGAATTTAGTAGGGCATTTGAGCTATTTGAGCTTATGGGTGAGATGAAATTTGGAGCAAATTTCAACAAGGCAAGCGACTCTGATCTAGCTGGCATGCCTGAATATATGCAAGAGTATGTTAAGTATAAAAGAGACCTTGTCTATGTAGATCTAACGACTGGGTTTGTCGGTAAGTATTCAGATGAAGAAGACGAACTCTCATTTAAAAAGATGATGGAGCATAATCTAAAAATGCTAAAGCTACTCTTTGGTGAGATAGACAAAGATGGTAAAAAGAGCAAAGACTTTATGGATAGCTTTTTGAAATTTAGCATGCCACCTTTAAATTTAGTAAAAGAGCTAAATGAAAGCCCAGCTGGAAAATACCTAGTAGATATGCTTGGTATAAAAAGAGATGTTGATATAAAGGCGTAAGGGGGAGTTAAAATGATAACTAGTATAAACGGACTTAGCAATACACCAATACAAGATAACACTATCCAAAAAGAAAATATCCCTAAAGATACCAAAGATGATGAAAAGGCCAAAATAGAAGCTTTATGGTATGGTCCAGTTGGAAAGAGCATAAAAGAGATTATTGACATAGACGAAAATGAAGATAATTGGGTTGCAAAAACGATAAGCAAAATAGATAATATGCTTTCTAAGCGTTACAATACCGAACAAGATCGCAACGCCATGTCGATGAAACAGCCAAAAACTTTAGAAGAAGCAAAAGATCAAGTCCTTATAATGTATTCTGATATATTAAAGGAAAACTCTGTTGATGGCAAGCCAACCATGATGGGCAAACTAATAGGTCTTGGCACAAAAGAAGAGGAGGCTGACCTAAGAGCTTTTATGGATAGCATGTCTTCTCTTTATCCAAATGAAAACAAGGAGTCGCTTAGTCTTTTAGATAGAACCGACCTAAGCATAGATGAATTTAAAACATTATTTGCCAAAGCAAGAGAGAAAGCTACAAAGGATGTTGAAGAACAAAGAAAGCAGATAATCAAAGAAGAACAAGAATACAATGCAAATTTTGCCAAAGAGCAAAGTGAGAAGAAATTTAAACCTATGCAGGTTAAAAAGAAGTATGAGACCTATGATATAAACAAGGATCAGAAATTTATCTATGCAAGAGAGCTTTTAAATTTTAAAGAAAAAAGAGGTATAGACGTCTTAGAGCTTATGCAAAAGATAGACAAGAAGCAAATTTTAAATAAGATGGCTTGATGGATAAAGCAGAGCTAGGATCATCCTCTATCTTGCCATAGGATGACTTAGTGGCGGCTTGCGCTAAATACAAAGATAAATTTAAACCTTTTTATCGACAACCTTTTTACCATTTTCTTCAAGTTTTTGCATGATACGAAGCACATCGATACCACGTTCTCTCTCAAGTTCTTGAAGCTTGAGTAAATATGAAAATTTCTCATCCTTAGTAATATCATAAGTTTCAGTGTTTTTGCTTTCAGCTTGAATGGGAGTAAATTTCTTCTCTTTGGTGTCGTCTTTTTCTTCTTCAACGCTCTCTATATCCTGAAGACCTTTTTCATTCATCTCTTTTAGTATATTGACAGCGTTTTTAGCATCTTCGCCAGATAAAGTTATATTAAACCGCTCTTTTAGTGCATATTTAGCCCACTCCTCTTTAAACTCATCAACGCTCATATCGCTATCAAGCAGATCAATAGTCCTTGAGTTTTGCATAAATAGCAGCTGGCGATTGCCACGATATTCATTTAAAAATTCATTTACAGTGTATGGGGTATCTCTTAAAAGCTTTGGCTTATCATTGTCTGGTTTTGCTTGCTGACCTTGTATATACTCTACAAACAAACCCTTGCTTTCATTTATGAAATTTTTAAGATCTGATAGCTGCTCGCTTGTAAAGTCAGGATCATAGCCTCTGAGCTTTCCTATGATAGTGACTTTTGCTTCATCGCCTTTTGTAAAGCCAGATAGTGGATATATGTGTCTATCATAAGCCGCAGCTTGAGCCTTTCTATCAAGCCTTGCGTATTTAGGAAAGCTCATGCCATATCCCATATTATTATCAAGGATCTCGTTTATATCGTTAAATTTAAACCCCATCTCACTAGCTATGTGCTCTCTAGACAGATAAGGATAAGGCGAGCTAGAAATTTGCATTTTACTATCCTTAGTAAGTTTTAAATTACTCAACGATTTTCAAAATTTATTTGAGTAAGGTTTTTCTTTGGTTTAAATCGACCTTTCAACAATTTAGTTTATATATGACTTATCTCTACACAAAAGTCTTGCTGATAGAGCTTATCCTCTTGTTCCAAGAATTTGCTATAGAATTTATATCCTCGCTAGTTGGCTTAAATTTCTCATATTCGTTTGAGGTAACACTTTCTGCGCTAGTGTTCTTTGATCTTGCATACATTAAAAGGGTTAGCTCTTTTAGTCTTTCTTTTATGAGCGCTTTTATGCTCTCAATATCCTTACCCACTTTTTCAAAATCCACAAAGTACTCTTTATGCTCTCCAGTGCTTGAGATATCATTTAAGGCAGCGCTACTTAGCTTAGTCTTTGCACTATCACTTGGTAGTGGTCTAGAGCTGCGCAAAAATCCCATAAAAAGAGTCTCTTTGCTGTAACCTTCATCTGACTTATAAAAAGAGATATCAGGGTTGAAGCTAAACTCATCGCCTGCTTCGCTCATCGTAAAATCAACCTCTTTTACTATGAGCCTAACGCCTGCACTTGAAAGCTCTTTGCTAAGAGATTTAGCGCTATTTAGCTCATCGCTGCTAGAGTAGATGTTTGAGATAGTAGAGTTTGATAGATCTTTTAGCAAGTGTCCTTTGGCATCATAGCGAGTGCCTTTTGTGCTGTAGCCTTTTGGCAGTTTGCCTATATCTGCAAGGGTGTAGCTATTTTTATCATCGCCTAAAGCAGACGTCATTTGGTCAAATAGTCTGTAGTAGTGCTTTATGGTGTCAGCCATATCGATATTATCAAAGATCTTTATCTGCTCGTCCTTGCTCTTGATGCGGTTTAGCACATGGTTTCGCTCGGCAAACCTACTAAGCTCATCAAGTGTGCTTTTGTGGATTTTAAAATCTTGTGGCAAGCTGGCTGCTTTGTTAAAATCAGCTCCCATAAAGCCTGCCTTATCCACTGTGTAGCCATAAGCTTGAAGATCATTAAAATTTAAAGAGATGAGGCTATTTTGTGAAGAAGTAGTATAAGTAAATTTAGCTGGCTCTTGGCTTGGCTTGCTAATCTTTTCTTTGACATTTTGCTTTATAAGATCACTAAAATTTGTAGATCTATCTTGTTTGTGCTGTTGCTTAGTGTATGAATTTACATTTGTGTTTAAGATGCTAATATCATTCATGGTTGCCTCCTAGCTTCTTTTGTAATTTAAAGCAAAAGGTGTTCCAGCAAATTTGATATTAAAAGAGTACGGGGAAGATATGCCCTCCCCACAAAAAATGTTATTTATTTTTTGTCTTCGGCTACTTCTTCGCAAGCTACTTTATAGCGGTATTTGCACGCTAGCTCTAGGTAGCTTTTTTGAGTGGCTGCATCGTTTTTCTCGCCGTAAAAGTCAGCTAACTTATAACAAGCAAGACCAAATCTTTGCTCGCATGATTTTGCAAATAGCTCATTTGCTTTGCTTTGCATTTTTGGGTCATCTTCGTAGTATTCGCCAAGCTCAAAGCAAGCTTTTGGCGTGCCAAGATCGCATGATTTAGTTAGTGATTTTACGATCGTTTCATTGTCTTTTTTTGAGTTGATTGATTTTGAGTTTAGTAAAACCGCAAGTCTATAGCAACCCCTTTTATCGCCTAGATCGCAAGCTTTTTGATAGTACATTGTACCCTTATTTACATCTCGTCTGCTGTAAATTTTGCCTAATTTCAAACAATATGCAACTTCATTATTTGCGCATTTTTGCTCGATCCTAGCTATCTTTTCAGCTCTACCGCAACCCGAGATAAACAAGATCGCAACAACAGTTAGAATAAAATTTTTAAACACAGTTACTCCTTTATCGTTAAAAATTTATTTAATCGCATTATAAAATTATATAACTTAGATTAAAATTTAAAAAGGAGTAGAAAGGTAAATTTGCCCCAAGAGGGACAAATTTATAGATATAGCATCGTCCCAAGGCGGATCATATTTGAGCCACATTTTATCGCCAGCTCGTAATCACTACTCATGCCCATCGAGCAGATAGTTGCGCCTTTTGGCTTTAGGCTCTCATAAATTTTATATGTTAGCTCAAAGCTCTTTTGAACCTCTTTTGGCTCATCCACATGCGCTCCGATGCTCATCACACCTTTTAAATTTATATTTTTGCACTCGCTTTGGATGCGTTCATAAATTTCAGCTGCATTTGCGACGCTCACACCTTGCTTTGTATCTTCATCGGCCGAGTTTATCTGAAGAAGGGTGTCTAGCTTGTAGCTAAGCCTTTTATCGACCTCTAGGGCTCTTTCGAAGCTATCACAGCTTTGCCAAAGCACTGGTTTTAGGCTTATCATTTGATTGATTTTATTGTTTTGCAGGCGCCCTATCATATGCCATTTGATGTCAGTGAAATCTTGCAGCTCTAGCTCTTTTTTGGCTAGCTCTTGGACTCTATTTTCGCCAAAATTTCTCTGCCCTTGTTCGTAAAGCTCCCTTACTTCATTGCATGTCACATTTTTGCTAACGGCTATTAGTGTCACGTCTTTGCTTAAATTTTCGATCTTTTCAAGCAGCTCTTTTAAAACTATCATTATAAACCTCCGCTTAATCTCATAATGTCGTTAAAGGTTGCGAGCACCATTATGCCAAGCAGTAGCGCCCAGCCGCAGTAGGTGAGTAGGGCAAGCACCCGCTCATTTACCTCGCGTCTAAAAATTAGTTCATAAATGTGAAATAAAATATGCCCACCATCAAGCGCTGGGATCGGAAAGAGGTTTAGCACGCCTAAATTCACAGAGATGAGCGCTACGATGGTTAAGAGCACACTAAGGCTGATCTTAGCGGCCTTTGATGTGACATCGGCGATCTGCACGATGCCTCCCACCTCTTTTAGTGGCACAGCTCCAACGACTAGCTTTTCAAAGCTTTTAAAGATGAGCTTTGAAGCCTCGATCGTCTCGCCAAAGGCAAATTTTAGGCTCTCTAAACCTGTGTGATAAATTTTCACCACTTCGCCATTTGGATAAATTCCGATCAATGGTCGCTGGATCTTTTCATTAAAAGGATTTATCGTCTCACCTATCTTTGGTGTTAAATTTATAGTTAGTGACGAGCCGTTGCGGTCTATCAAAATGACGCTAGGTTCAAGCTTTACGTTTTTGCTGATCTCGTCCCACTCGTTTATTTTTACGCCATTTATCTCTAAAATTTTATCGTTTATTGCTATGCCAGCGCTCTCAGCTGCCGAGCCCTCAGCTATGTGACCGACACTTGGAGCAAGCCTCTCAACGCCGATAAATCCAAGCAAAATGTATATGAAAAATGCCAAGATAAAGTTAAAAAATGGCCCTGCAAAGAGGATGTAGATCCGCTTTATCGGGCTTAGCACGTTGTAGCTGTCCGCGTCGTAGTTTTTGGCTTTTGGGTCGGTGTCGTCTTGCCCTTTTAGCTGCACGTATCCGCCAAGCGGGATCGCGCTTAGGCAGTAGTCGGTGCCGCCAACATTTTTGGTGTAAATTTTCTCGCCAAAGCCGATGCTAAAGGTATTTACTTTGACGCCGAGCATTCTTGCTGCTAAAAAGTGGCCAAGCTCGTGGAAAAATATGAGAAAACTAATGGCTAAAACGGTCACTAAAAAATAAAACGAATACGCATAAAGCCCAAGGCAAAGCAGGGCTAGCGTGAAGAGAATGCCTTTCAAAACTTACCTTTAAATTTGATTTTACCGCTCTAGTTTATCGCTGAGCAAAACAGCGATAAATTTCGTGCTCGGGTTTGCGTCAAGCGCGATCTTTAGGCTCATGGTAAGCGGTACTGCTAAAAACATACCGCCGATGCCGAACAAAAATCCCCAAAAAAGTAGGCTCAAAAGCACCACAAGCGTGCTTATACCAAGGCCTTTGCCTAGAAATTTCGGCTCGATAAAGTTGCCGATGACGGTATTTACGGCTAGATATAGTGCCGCAGTCCAAGCACAAGAGGCTGCGTCGTTTAGCAAAAGCGCCACCAAAAGCGCCGGGACGGCCGCGATAATAGAGCCGATCGTCGGGATAAAATTTAGCACGAAAGCTAAAATACCCCAAAGCGGCGCGTAGGGCACGCCGATGAAATTTAGCCCGATAAATATAAAAACGCCCGTCGCAAACGACGCTGCGGACTTGATCGCGAGATAGCGCTTGAGATTTGATATAAACGTATCTACGATCTGGTTCGTTTGCGGATTTTTGCTCGCAAAATACTCGACTTTTTGAGAAAATACCTGCACTTCAAAAAGCATAAAAGTAACGAGCAAAAAGACGAAAAAGCTCTTTGAAACGAGCTCGGTGCCGCTCCTTAAAAATCCGCCCAGCACGGCAAAAATTTTATTTATATCAAAGTCTGCGGGCGCGGCGATGCTCTCGGGATCGATTAGGCCGCGGCTCGCTAGCATCTGGTGGTAATGATCGGCGAGGGCTTTAAATTTGCTCTGAAGCTCTGGCATGTAGCTAACTAGCCCGTTTATCGTCTTTATCACGGTGTTTGCGATAAATCCCAGCGACAAAAACACCACCGCCGTAATTAGCGCGAAGGCTAAAACGCGCGGAAATTTGAGCTTTTCGAGCGCATTTATCGCAGGCGTCGCCACGATAGCGATAAAAACCGCCATCAAAAACGGTAGCACGACGACGCTAGCAGTCTTTAGTCCCGCCGCGACCACGACGAAGCTAGCTAGATAGATTATAGCGTTTCCGGTTCTCAAATTTAACTCTTTTTCATCGCTTTTACGTAGGCAAAGATGTATTCAAACCCAGAATAAAGCGTAAGCGCAACAGCTATCCATAACAAAAGCTCGCCACCAGGCCAGCTCATTAGTAAAAATCCAACCGCAAACATCTGCGAAACGGTTTTAACCTTGCCAGCCATCGAAGCAGCAACCTCTACGCCGTCACTTGCCATCACGACACGAAAGCCAGTTATGAAAAACTCTCTTACCAAGATAAGATAAACAGCCCAGGCACTCGCTCTGCCAAGCATCATAAGGCCTAAAAATGCAGCAAGAATTAGCATCTTATCAGCTAGTGGGTCAAGTATAGCGCCAAGCTTGGTCTTTTGATCCCAGCTTCTAGCGATGTAGCCGTCAAAAAAGTCAGTCACTGAGGCGATCACAAAGATAAGAGCTGCGAAGTAGTTTATCCAGCTTATATGAATTTGCGTAAAAATTTCTGGCGCATTTACGAGCATAAAAAACATAAGCGGAGCTAGCAATATCCTAAAAAATGCCAGTGAATTTGGTAAATTTAAGCTCACAAATATGCCTTTATGCTTAGAAATTTTACTCTCATTTAAAAGTCGTGCCACCATCTATTATAAATGTATGTCCAGTCACCCAGCTAGCCTTAGATGAGCATAAAAATAGACATGCTCCAGCTAGGTCGGTCGGCTGTCCCATGCGATTTAGCGGGCTAAGCTTTGCCGTCATATCGCGCACCTCTTCGTAGTTGGTAAAGGCTCTTAACGCGTCTGTCTCGATAGGGCCACCGCTTACGACGTTTACGCGGATATTTTTATCACCAAGCTCGGTTGCAGCGTATCTTGCCATCGCCTCAACGGCTGCTTTTGCTGTGCCGTGACCTGCATAGTTTTCGATATAGACTAAATTTCCAGTTGAGCTTAGGCTAATGATACTGCCGCCACCCACTTTTTCCATGCGTTTTGCAGCCTCTTGTGCGCCCACGACAAAGGCATTTACAGTTGCTGTGAAGATATTATTTATACCTCTTGGTTTTAGCTTCATAAATTTAGTGTATCCGCCAGCCACTGCACGACCCGAGATGATAGCATTTGAGATGAAAAAATCAACCCTGTCAAACTCCTCATCTATCTTTAAAAATAGCTCCTTATAAGTCTCTGGCTCAAGGATATTTAGCGCGTAGGCTCTGGCTTTTATCTTGTAGGTAGTCTCAAGCTCTTTTGCCTGCTCCTTTGCAAGCTCCTCGTTTGAGTTATAAGTAAAAGCGATATTTACGCCAGCTTTTGCAAATTCTTCGACTATGGCTCTGCCGATGCCTCTAGTGCCGCCACTGATGACTAGCGTTTTACCTTTAAATTCGTTTAGTGTGTCCTTCATTAAAATCCCTTTATTTCGTAATTTTTAATAACTTCTTCGATCTTTTTGAAATTTTCTTTGCTCGGTTTGCAAAGTGGCAAGCGGTACTCCAAAGTGTCGATCAGTCCAGCTAGATACATCGCCGCTTTGATCGGTATCGGGTTGCTTTCGCAAAAGAGCGTTTTGTTTATCGTATAGAGGTTGTCATTTATCAGTTTTGCTTTTTTGTACTCTTCATTCATCGCAAGGTGCGTGAGCTGTGAAATTTGATCTGGTAAGAGGTTTGCAGTGACAGAGATGACGCCCTTGCCACCGTATGATAGGATAGGGTAGTTTATCGCATCTTCACCGCTAATAACCACTAAATCAGGCTCGTGAGCTAGCAGATCGACACATCTATCGATGCTGCCTGTTGCTTCTTTGATGCCAAAAATATTTTTACAATCTTTAAAAAGTCTAAAAACGGTCGCTGGCAAGATATCTACGCCAACCCTGCCTGGGACGTTGTAAAGAAGCACTGGAATTTCTATGCTGTTTGCTATAGCCTTGTAGTGCTCGTAGAGCCCTTCTTGCGTTGGTTTGTTGTAGTAAGGAGCGACTGATAGGATGCCGTGAGCGCCGTGAGCTTGGGCAAATTTAGCGATATCGATGGCCTCGTGAGTGGCGTTGCTGCCAGCTCCAGCTAGCACCTTGACATTTGTGCCTTTACATGCATCTACTGCTATCTCGATACAAATTCTATGCTCATCATGCGTTAAAGTCGCACTCTCGCCTGTTGTTCCAACTGGCACAACGACGTCTATACCGTTTTTTATCTGCCTTTTTATCAGTTTTTCAAAACTGACTTCGTCTATTTTTTGGTTTTTAAATGGCGTAACTAGTGCTGTCATCGCACCTTGAAGCGAATTTTTCACGTCTATTCCTTTTTTAAGATTATTGTCGTGCTAGTTTTTTCGTTGAAATATCTATTTGCTATCTCTTTTAAAAGCTTGGCATCTATCTTATCTATATTTTTTTCAAGCTCGTAAAGTGGCTTTATATCGCCTCTAGCAAGGTATGAGCCATATAAATTTGCCACCTTGCTCGCGCTCTCAAATGAGTAGATAAAATCAGTTTTTATCAAATTTTTAACTCTTAAAACACCATCTTTATCGATTGGCTTTCTTTTTAGATCATCTATGATCTTTAAAATTTCAGCCTCAACCGCGCTAGCCTCGACATCTGGGTTGCAAACTGCTAAAAATATAAATAAATTTTCATCAACGCAGCTCATATTGTAAGCATAAATTTGATTTACAAGCATTAGCTCATCGACTAAGCGTTGCTGCAAGATAGAACTTTTGCCAGTGGCTAAATACTCGCTTATCGCGTTTAGCCCCACTTGATCAGCATGTCTGAAGTCTGGGATCTTATAAGCGATAGCTAGCATTTGCGTTTGGCTATCTTTGTAGATGATAGCTCTTTTTGCGCCGTCTTGCTCAGGCTCTTTGCAGTGTAGTTTTGGTATGGCTCTTTTATTTTTTATGCTGCTAAAGTTTTTCTTAGCCAGCTTAAATGCCTCGTCCTTGCTGATGTCGCCACTTATCATCAAAATGGCGTTTTTTGGCTGATAATACGTAGCGTGAAATTCTTTTATATCAGCGATCTTCCAGTTTTCGATATCTTTTATGAAGCCTATTGGCGTCCAGTGGTATGAGTGGTAGATAAATGCGTGGTTGTAGAGCCTAAAGTAGAGGTATCCCATGGGGTTGTTGTCTGTTCGCCACCTGCGCTCTTCGTGCACCACCTCGCGCTCTGGCTGAAATTCTTTATCTTTTAGGCTTAAATTTTTCATAAGCTCAGCAAAAAGACCAAGCGTTTTGTCTAAATTTTCATTTGAGGCTTTTATGAAGTAGTGAGTGTAGTCAAAGCCCGTACTTGCGTTATTTACGCCGCCAAAACCCTTTACGATCTCATCAAACTCCCCAGCGCGTAAATTTTTGGTTGATTTGAAATTTAGATGCTCTAGCATGTGAGCGATGCCGCTTTTGCCCATCACTTCGTTTCTGGAGCCAACTTTATAAAAGACATCGACACTTATCACTTTTGAGCCAGGATTTACTGGCACGTGATAAATTTCAAGTCCGTTTTCTAGCTTAAATTTATTAAATTTTATCAATCTCTTGCCCTCTATTTTTTAACATTTGCGCCGACTGCTTCGCTGATAGAGGCAAAGCCATCTCTTTTTAAAAGCTCTAAAATTTCTAAATTTATATCTCTTGCGATCATCGGCCCTTTAAAGATAAAGCTTGTAAAAATTTGAACTAAATTTGCTCCCATTTTTATGCGCTCATAGGCCTCAGCACCGCTATCTATGCCGCCACACGCGATAAGCGTTGTCTTGCCATAAAGCTCATCAGCTACGGCTTTAAAAATATCTTTTGACTTTTTGGCGATCACCTTACCGCTTAGTCCGCCAAAATCCTTTAAATTTGACGAGTGAGAGAGCGAATAATCAACGCTTGTATTTGAAACAAGCACGCCACTAGCGCCGTTTTCTACCGCGCAGCTACAAAGTTTGATCGCATCTTCGTGGCTCATGTCAGGAGCTATCTTAAAGATGATCGGCTTTTTAGTAAGTGGCAAAATGACGCTAAAAAGCTCTTTTATGAAGCTCTCATCTTGAAGCGCTCTTAAATTTGGCGTGTTTGGCGATGAGACGTTTATGACAAATGTATCGCAAATTTCACTAAATTCTTTTACTAAAATTTCATAGTCTTTTATCGCATCTTCGTTTGGCGTAACCTTGTTTTTACCGATGTTTGCCCAGATCGGTATGGTGAAAGGATAGATCTTTTTTACTCTATTTTTGATAGCCTCACAGCCTTCGTTGTTAAAGCCCATCGCATTTTGGATGCTCTCTTCGTCTATGAGCCTAAAAAGCCTTGGTTTTGCGTTGCCAGGTTGTGGTTTTGGTGTAAATGTGCCAAATTCTAAGTGTCCAAATCCAAGAGCCGTTAGCGCTTCAAACATCGTGGCGTTTTTATCAAAGCCACCAGCTATGCCAACTGGGTTGTGGTAGGTGCTTGAGAATAAATTTTGTTTTAGCGCATTGTCATCGACCACGCATTTGTGCGCTAAAAAGCTTAGCGAGCCAGGGAATATTTTGTTTGCCCCAACCATCGCGACTTCAGCGATCTTGTGGGCGGTTTCAGGATCAAATTTAAAAAATATAGATTTTAAAGTATCGTAGTTTAAGCTCATTTTAACCTCTTTAAAATGCCTAAAATTTCTGCAAATCTTAGCAAAAATCGCCTTAAACTAAGGCTTTGCCCTTAAGCCTTGCATAAATTTCATTTCTCTTGCTAAGCTCCTCGTCGCTTCCACTATCAATGATCTTGCCATCACTCAAAACTGCGATCTTATCGGCATTTTCAACCGTGCTTAAGCGGTGAGCGATGACAAAGATGATCTTTTTGCTTCTTAGATTATTTATCGCTTTTGTGATCTCTTTCTCGCTCTCGTTATCAAGTGCTGAAGTAGCCTCGTCAAAGATGAGGATTTGTGGGTTTTGATAAAGCGCTCTAGCTATGGCGATGCGCTGTCTTTGACCGCCTGAGAGGTTGGTGCCAAATTCATTTAAGATAGTGTTTATGCCGTTATCTAGCTTGCTTACAAACTCATAGGCATTGGCTAGTTTTAGTGCGTTTATCACGGCATCTTCGTTAAATTCTCTGCCGTAAGCTACGTTTTTAGCAACTGTGTCGTTAAATATATAGACGCGCTGGGTTACAAGTCCGATATTTTGGCGAAGTGAGTGAATTTTGATATCTTTTAAATTTATGCCGTTTATCAAAATTTCTCCGCCATTTACATCGTAAAATCTCATAAGCAAATTCATAAGCGAGCTTTTTCCGCCACCACTTGAGCCAACAAGGGCTATAAATTCTGACTTATTTGCCTCTAAATTTATCCCTTTTAAGACCTCTTTGTCGCCGTAGCTTAGGCGGACACCCTTAAATTTGATCAAATTTATCTCTTCGTTTAGCTCTTTTTGGCCATCTTTTATCTGGCTTACTTTATCCATCAAGAAAAAGGTCCTCTCGCTTGCTGCGATGGCGTCTTGCATCTTATTATAGATATTTACGATGCGTTTTAGCGGGGTGTAGAGCATGAAAAGCGCTGTTAAAAATGAAAAGAATGCGCCCATATTTATATGCCCGTCGATGACGTCTTTGCCGCCTATGATGATGACCGCTGCCACGCCTATCGAGCCTATGGTCTCCATTAGCGGGCTTACTAGTTGCTCTATCTTGACGCTTTTTAAATTTAGCCTAAAAAATTTATTATTTTCATCAACAAAGCGTGAATGCTCGTATTCTTGTGCGTTATTTGCTTTGATGATCTCGATATTTGTAAAAATTTCACTAAGCGCAGAGGTGATGTCAGATGTTTTTTCTTGCGACTGCTTTGAAATTTTTTTCATCCTTTTTGCAAGGCGTGAGATCGGATAGATCGCTACTGGCATGACTACAAGGGCGAAAAATGCCAGCTTTGGACTTTGATAGACAACGACACAAAGAAGTCCTATAATGGTGACTGACTCTCTTGTTAGCTCAGGTATGATGCTTGAGACTATCGATCTTATGCGGTCGATGTCGTTTGTTGTTCTGCTGATTAGCTCGCCGGTTCTAAATTCATTGAAAAAATCCATATCTAAATTTAAAAGGTTTGCAACCATCTTTTCGCGAAATCTCCTAATCGTATCTTGTCCGATATATGCCGTAAAATAGGCCTGCATGAAGGTTCCGATGTTTTTTATCACATAAATCGCGATGATGGCGCAAGGCAAGATGTAGAGCAGCTTTTCGTTTTTCTCAACGAAAATTTTATTTAGCACAGGCTCTACCAGATAGGCACTTACCGCCGTTCCACCACTGGCAAGCCCCATGCCGATGATGGCAAAGATGAAGTGTGGGATATAGTCTTTAAAATATGGACCAAAGCGTTTTAGCACATCTTTTAAGCCAAAATTATTCATTATTTCTCTCCCAAACTGCGCCATTTGGCGTATCCATGATAGAGATATTCATCTTTGCTAGCTCATCTCTTATCTCATCAGCCCTTGCGAAATTTCTCTCTTTTTTAGCTACCGCGCGCTCATCAAGAAGCCTTTTTATCTGCTCTTTTTGCTCATCGCTTACACCAAACTGAAAATACTCCACATAGTTTGTGATAGCAATGCCTAAAATTTCGCCTATGAGCTCTAAATTTGCCACCACTTCAGCCTTGTATGCTTTATCTTTTGGATTATTATCAAGTCTTTCATTTGCCGTTTTTACAAACTCATCGACGCTTGCAAGCGCCTTTGAGGCGTTTAGATCATCGCTTAGTGCGTCAAGTAGCTCGCTTTTAAGGCTCTCATTTGCCATGCCAGCTTGCACGCCATCAACCCTTTTTTTGAGGCGATAAATTTTGTCAAGTCTCTTTTTTGAAGCTACTAGATCTTCATCTGAATAGTTAAAATGAGCTCTGTAATGGCTCGTAAGCAAATAATATCTAAGCACTTCTCCATGAACGTTTTTTAGGGCGTCTTTTACAAAAAAGCTGTTATTTAGGCTCTTGCTCATCTTTTCGTTATTTACCTTTATAAAGCCATTGTGCATCCAGTATTTGCTCAAATTTTTATGATAGGCACATCTGCACTGGCTTGCCTCGTTTTCGTGGTGTGGAAAGAGCAGATCGATGCCGCCAGCGTGGATGTCGATCTCAAATTTATCATTTTCTTTGTCGCTTAAAAACTCCCTTATCATCGCTACGCACTCGGTGTGCCAGCCAGGGCGACCCTTGCCAAATGGGCTCTCATACCATTTCTCGTCAAATTTCCAAAGCACAAAGTCTTTTTCATCTCTTTTCTCGCAAAAACATACTACGCGTGCGATTAGATCGGTGTTGTTATCCTTGCCGCTAATGCTAAAATAGCCACTATCCTTGCTCGTATCAAAGTAAATTCCTTCACTCGTCTTATACGCCACACCTCTATCCATAAGCACCTTGATGTAGCTAATGATCGCCTCCAAGCACTGCGTAGCCTTTGGCTTAAAGTCTGGATCAAGCACGTTTAAAGCGCCCATGTCGCTCTCGTAGTGCGCTATATATTTGTTTGTGATCTCCTCTAGGCTTTGACCAGTTTGCGCCATTTTATTTAAAATTTTATCGTCGATGTCGGTATAGTTTCTTGCAAATTTGACCTTGTAGCCAAGCGCTTTTAAGACCCTTCTTAAAAGATCAAAGCTAACGGCTGACTTTGCATGCCCCAAATGCGCGTCGTCATAGACCGTTGGACCGCATAGATAGATGCTTACCTCGCCATCTTTAATAGGGCTAAACTCAACCTTTTCTCTTTTAGAAGTATTAAAAATTCGCATTAAATATATCCTTTAAAAATATTAAACCAAAATAGAGCAAAACCGCCAAAATAGCGATGGCAGCTATAAATTTAGGCTCGATTATAGCTAAAAATCGCTTAGCTCCAAAGGCTCTAATGTATAAAATAAGCTGCAAAAATCCCCCGAGCGAGCTTGCAAATGCAAGGCCAGCAGCTCCAAATTTCTGCATCAAAATGACTGCCAGGATCAAATTTATCACAAGGCAGATGATAGAAATTTTAGCTGCCTCTTTTTGCTTCATATTTGCGTAGAGCCAAAGTGAGAAAATTTTAGCTAGTCCAAATGGCGTAAGCCCCACCAAATAGGCACTTAGCACCTTGGCGCACTCAAGCGTGTTTGCCCTTACGAAATTCCCTCTCTCAAACAAGAGCCAGATGATAAACTCACTTAGCACTACGCCTGTGATCGTGGCTGCAAGTAGGGCGCAAAGAAGCAAGTAAAAGCTCTTTTTTGTCCAAACTAGGGCGTTTGCCTCATCTTTTTGTTTTAAAAGTCTAGTGATCTTTGGAAAGAGTGCCTGAGATAGCGCAATCGCAAAGATGGCAAGTGGGAGCTGAAAAATTCTATTTGCATAAAAGAGATAGCTTATCGAGCCGCTTACTAAAAAGCTAGCTAGCCAAGTATCCATAAATGCGCTTATCTGCATAGCACTTGAGCCAAGTAAGCCGTGATAAAAATTTATAAAAAAGCCTTTGCTCTGCGCTCTTTTGCCCTTAAAATATCCGCTTAGACCGCCCCAAAAAATTTTATTTAAGGCGTTAAATTTCATAGCGATTAGATGCACCAAAACCTGCAAAATGCCGCCTGCAACGACACCAAAGCTAAGATAAAGTGCGACCACGCTCTCGCTCTTGCCACGAGCCAAAAGTAGCGAAGCGATCATGGCTAAATTTAGTAGCGCAGTAGAAAATGCAGTCGTTGCAAAGTGCCCTTTATACTGAAGCAGCGCACCCATGAAAGTGACGATATAAACAAGAGCTAGATAGTAGAAATTTATACGCACAAGTGGCACTGCGTCTGTGATATTTTGCTCGCTCAAGCCGCTTGCGATGATCTTTATAAAGTATGGCGTAAATAAATTTACAAGAAGCGTCAAAACACCTATAAAAAGTAGAAATTTGATGAAAATTTCAGCTTGAAAGATCGCTTTTTTCTTGCTATTTACAAAATTTGGCAAAAATGCCTGCGTAAAAGCCCCTTCGCCAAAGATGCGGCGAAATAAATTTGGTATCTTAAAAGCTATAAAAAAGAGGTCGCTAAATATGCCAGCACCAAGGATAGAGGCCGTTAAAAGGTCTCTTATAAGTCCTAAAATCCTTGAAGTCATGATGCCAACTGAGTTTGAAAAAAAGCCTTTTATAAACATCGCCCACCTAGTAAATTTAAAAACGCAATAGTAACAAAAGATGCTTTAAAGCTTACATAACCCAAATTTAATAAAGTTTTAGAGATAATAAGAGCCAAAATTTTATGTGAAATGGATCAAATTTGAGCGAGAACGTGCAAGAAAACGAGAGATTTTTACCGCCAACGCAAATTCAAACTTCAACACCTTATCTATCGCTTAAAGAGCTAAGCAAACAATATAGCGTGCCGGTAGAATTTATAGATTTTAAACTCTCAAATATCTTAACCTACTACAAAAATAAAGACAACGTCGAGCCAGTTTATGTTCCTGAAGAAAATTTAAGCTTTTTTGATGACAACACATTTTATCTCGACGAGACGCTAGAGATCGAGCAGGTCTATGACGTGGAGTTTTTTGACGTTAGGCTAAATGCCACGCCAAAGCTACCAAAGATCGACATCGGCGTAAATTCAACCATCACAAAGGTCATCGCAAAGGTTAGAGCGAGCAAAGAGTGTGAATACGAGCAGCACTACGAAGATAAGCTTTATGAATACATCGCAAAGCAGCTCATGAAGGCTCAAATTTTAATAGGCATAAGGATCGGCAAGCTAAAAGAGGAGCTAAAGCAAATCGCCTCGATAATCCACGTAAAAGGCGAGCTTGACAAGGACTACACGCTAAATTTAACCCAGGGCATCAACCCTAAAAAAGCGATCGACGCAAAGATCATATACTATTATAAAGATAAGCTTGATGGGTTAAAAGACGAGGATAAGGTTGATTACGCTGATAGGGGCTTTGTCTTTGGCGTGGCAAAAGATGAAGTGATAATGGAGGAGAAAAAGTCACACGAGGGCGCAAATGGACGCGATGTAAGAGGTAAGCTTATAGAGGTTGCAAAGCCAAAAGAAGAGAGCGAAAAAGAGATAAGCATAAGCGAAAATATCGAGCGCGTAGAAAACGACGAAAGCGTGAAATATATCGCTAAAAAAGCAGGCTACGTGGTCGAGAAAAACGGCTCTTTTGACATAGAAGAGCGCATAGAGATAAATGAAGCAAATTTTAAAACAACTGGCTCTATCCAAGCAGGCACCGACACAAACGTCACATTAGTAGTTCGTGAGACTGATACGATCAAAGATGCTATCGGCACTGGCATCATCGTGGAGGCTGATGAGATCGAGGTAAAAGGAAACGTCGGTGCAAACGCGATGGTCAAGGCAAATGATGTAAATATCGGCGGTCAAACTCACCAAAAGGCTAAAATTTACGCCAAACACGCCAAAATTTCTATCCACATCGGCAAGGTAGAGGCTGAAAGCGTCGAGATAGATAGGCTTGAAGGTGGCACTGTCATAGCAAAAAGAGTAAAAATTAATAGCGTAGTTGGTGGCTCGATAACGGCTCAAAATATCCAGATAGACACGCTTGGCTCAAACTGCACCATCACAGCCTCACATCTAATCGACGTTAGATATCTAAGAGGCACTGATAATAAATTTATAATTGACGCCAGCAAGATGCCTGAGAGTGCGGAGGCTACGCAAGACCAGCTAAGCAAGATCGAAAGCACCAAGTCTGAGCTAGCTACGCTTCTAAAAAACATAGAGAGCAAGAAAAATGTCATCAACGAGAACAAAGACTCGATCTACACTATAAAAGCTAAGATCGAAGAGCTCTCAAAGGCAAAGGTGATACCCCCAGTTACATTTATGAAAAAGCTAAAAGAGTATCAAGGGCTAGTTAATGAATATAACACCTTGCTTAGGATATTTAAAGAGAAAAAGGAGCTTTTGGCTGATCTAAAAGATGAGCTTGAGATCATGCAAAATGGCATTTTTTCAGCCAAAGTGATAAACAGAGGCAACTGGATCGAGCTAAATGAGATAAGATTTGTCATCGTCGATCCTCCGCAAAATGTCACCTACGTCTCAAAACAAAACGAGACCGCTCACGTCATCACGCTAGATAAATTTGATAACGGTGGCGAGGTCGAATACAAGATCAAAAAGTCAAACAAACTCGAAGACTACGCGGATATAAATTTCATGGAACAAAAGGTTAAATGATGATAAAAGCAATCGAAGGCGTCGTTACAAAAAAAGAGCCTGCATTTGCCATACTTAAGACAAATAGCGGCGTAAGTTATGGAATTTTCATCTCGCTTTTTTGCTCAGCAAAACTTAGCAAAGGCGAAAAAACCGAGCTTGCTATAACGCAGATCATAAGAGAGGACGCAAATTTACTCTACGGCTTTTTAGATGCAAACGAGCAAAAGATGTTTGAGATGCTTATCAAGCTAAATGGCATAGGCGCTAGCACAGCGATGGCGGTTTGCTCAAGCCTTAGCTCGCAAGCATTTACAAACGCCATAATAAGCGGCGACGCAGACACCTTTAAAAGCGTACCAGGCATCGGACCAAAGACAGCTAGGCGAATAATAGCCGAGCTAAGTGACGCTAAACTTATAAGCGACGAGAGCGTGCCAAGCTACCAAAATGAGGCGCTTTTGGCACTTGAGGCGCTTGGCTTTAAGCGTGAGAAGATAGTGAAAATTTTGCCTGAATGTAAGAGTGAAAACACGAGCGATCTTATAAAAGAGGCACTTAAAAAACTAGGATAAGGATAAAAAAGATGAATTTAGGCGTGATATTTGGGGCAAAGAGTTTTGAGCATGAGATAAGCATAGTAAGCGCGATAGTTTTAAAAAACGTCCTAAAACAGGAGCTAAAATTTATATTTTGCGATACAAATAGGGACTTTTACTTGATCGAGCAAAAAGATATGAGGGCAAATTTCTTTAGCTCTGGCAAATACAAAAACTCAAAGAAGCTATCTTTAGCAAAAGGTGGCTTTTATGCGCACTCGCTTTTTGGCGCAAACAAAGTTGAATGTGACGTCGTTATAAATTTGATCCACGGCATGGACGGCGAAGATGGCAAGATAGCGGCACTTTTTGACTTTTACGGAGTCAAATACATAGGTCCAAGACTTGAAGCAAGCGCGCTTAGCTACAACAAAGAGCTTACTAAATTTCTAGCGCAAAAAGCTGGCGTAAAGGCGCTTGATTACGAGATGCTAACTCGTCAAAGTGAGCCAAAATTTCACTATCCTATTATATTAAAGCCAGCAAGGCTAGGCAGCAGCATCGGCGTGAGCGTCGTGCATGATGATAGCGAGCTTGCCTACGCAAAAGACATGGCGTTTGAATTTGACAAAGATGTTTTGGTAGAGCCCTTTATAAAAGGCGTCAAAGAGTACAACTTAGCTGGCTGCAAGATCGATGGAAAGATAAAATTTTCTATCGTCGAAGAGCCAAAAAAGAAAGAATTTTTAGACTACGAGCAAAAATATCTTAGTTTTTCAAATGAAAACAAGGTAAAAGAGGCGGAAATTTCTGAAGAGCTAAAGCAAAAGCTTAAATTTAACTTTTCTAAAATTTATGATTGTGGATTTGACGGAGCGATCATTAGATGCGACTTTTTCGTGATAGATGACGAGGTTTATCTAAACGAGATCAATCCAAACCCAGGCAGCCTTGCAAACTATCTATTTGAGGACTTTGAGAGCACGCTAAATGCCCTTGCAAACTCACTCCCAAAAGAGCGTGAGATAAAGATTGATTATAAATTTATAAACTCGATCACTTCGGTAAAAGGTAGCGGCAAGCTCTAGTATTTAGCGATATATAAAGTAGTTTGTGATATTTTACATAAAATTTTACATAAAGAGCGACAATGGTAACTTTTACAAAAGATGAAATTTATACAGCAACCGAGGTGGTTAGAAATTTTAGCTCAGTGCTTTCTCGTGTGGGAGCTAGCGAGCTAAAGCGCGCTGTCATCGTTAAAAACAATAAATTTGAAGCAGTCCTTTTAAATATGGAGGAGTACGAGCGCCTTTGCGAGGCAGTAAGCGTGCTTGAGAGCATTTACGCTGCTAAAAAGAGAGAAAACGATGGCGAGTAGGGCGGTAAAATACGACTCAGACGAGTACGAGATCAGCTACGAAGTAGTAAATCCAAAATGCAAAAAGGTAGTGCTTTTCTTGCACGGCTGGGGCGCAAACAAAGAGATAATGAAAAAGGCTTTTGGGCACTATTTAAGCGAGTTTTGTCACCTCTATATCGATATGCCAGGCTTTGGTAAAAGCTCCATTTTTAAGCCTTTAAAAACAAGTGACTACGCAAAAATCGTTGCAAATTTCTGTGACGAGCTACAAATAAAACCAGACATCATCGCAGGACATAGCTTTGGCGGCAAGGTCGCAACACTTCTAAAACCGCCATATCTAGTGCTTTTAAGCTCTGCTGGTATAGTCGTCAAAAAGCCATTTATCGTGCGAGCAAAGATAGCGATATTTAAAATTTTAAAGATATTTGGCTTTGGTAAATTTTACAAACTCTTTGCCACAAAAGATGTGAGCGGCATGAGCAGAGTGATGTATGAAACCCTAAAAAACGTCGTTGATGATGATTTTACAAAGCATTTTGCTGACTTTGGCGGCAGGGCTTTTATATTTTGGGGAGAAAATGACAAGGCAACGCCTGTAACAAGCGGCGAGAGCATAGATAGGCTTATCAAAAATAGCTCATTTTTCCCGCTTAGTGGCGATCACTTTTTCTTTTTGCTCCACGCTAAATTTATAAGTGACGAGATAGAAAAAGGGATAAATTTTGAGCCAAATGAAGCAAAAAATGTCGTGCTAGATGACGATGAGAGCGGGATCGAGGAGATAAGATGAGTATATTTTTAAGCATAAGCACAGTTTTATTTATCTTTGCGCTTGCTTTTTATGTGATCACTTGCTTTCAGTGGTTTTCATATAGGCCTGAGCGCGTGCTCTTTCACTTCACAAAGCCCGCTTGGCACGTCTTTTTCTTCATCGTGCCTTTGGTGCTATTTTACACGACTGGCAAGTGGTTTTTTATCTACTTTTACTTTGCGCTTTTGCCAGCTCTTTATCTTTGGCATAAAAAGCTTGATAAAAAGCTAGTCTTTACTGGCAGGATCAAGCACTTTTTTGCCATCCTTGTTTGCGCTATCATCTTAAACTACGCTTTAAATTTCATCATCCACAAGGCGTTTTTGGCTCCTATGCCACTTTTTGTCTTGGTCGTGAGCCTATTTTTTAGTGAAATTTTAGAAAAGATCAAATTTCAAGGCTTTAAAAACAGGGCGCTTAAAAAACTTGGCGCAAACAAAGAGCTAAATATCATTTTAATCACCGCAAGCTACGGCAAAACGAGCATCAAAAATTTTCTCTTTGAAATTTTAAAAGATAGCTTTGTCTGCTACAAAACGCCTCGCAGCGTAAATACAATGGCTGGCATCATCAAAGATATAAACGAAAATTTAAGCGAGCAAACGCAAATTTACATCGCAGAAGCAGGCGCTAGGCTAAAGGGCGACATCCTAGAGATCACTAAATTTCTAAATCCACAAATCGTAATCGTTGGCGAGATCGGCGCGCAACACATTGAGTACTTTAAAACGCTTGATAACATCCGCGCGACAAAGCTCGAGGCGCTTCAAAGCGCTCGCTTGCAAATGGCATTTTTACATAGCTCGACAAAAAAAGAGCCAAGCCAAAATTTAGAAATTTACGATGAGAACCTAAAAGATATAAACGCAAATTTAGATGGAATTTCATTTACGCTTGATGGCAAAAACTACGCCTCGCCGCTACTTGGCAAATTTAACGCTACAAATTTAGCCGTTTGCATAAAGGTGGCAAGATACCTAAAAATGAGCGATGAAGCGATAGACAGTGCGCTATCTAAGATGAAAAACGTCGAGCACCGTCTAAGCAAGATCGAGGCTGGTGGCAAGCTGATAATCGATGATAGCTTCAATGGAAATTTCTCAGGCATGAGCGCAAGCTACGAGCTAGTAAGCACCTACGCTGGTAGAAAAGTGCTGCTAACACCTGGCATCGTTGAGAGCGATGCCGAGCAAAATGCAAATTTAGCCAAGGTGATAAATGAAATTTTTGATCTCGTCATCATCACAAGCTCGCTAAACGCCCAAACTCTGCTAAAACACATCGTAAAGCCAAAGATCATCATCCTAAAGGACAAGAACAAAATGCAAGAAATTTTAGCCCAAAACACGCATGCTGGCGATCTTATACTATTTTCAAACGACGCACCGAGTTTTATATGAAAAAGATAGTTTTTTTAGCTCTAATCTTAAGCTTAGCCTCGGGCTTTGACATCGATGACTATGACAGGGGCAATGAGGCTAGAAGCGCCGGAGACTACGCAACTGCGTATGAAATTTTTTACGATGGTTGCGAGCAAAAAGATGTGCTTTCGTGCGAAGCTTTAGGCGATATGTTTGTAAATGAAGAGATAAACGAGCAGATGGATAGTGATCTAAAAAAGCACTCAAATATCGAGCTTGGCGTGAGTTATTTTATGAAAAGCTGCGACCTTGGCTATCAAAACGCCTGCGATGACATCATAAGCCTAAAGGACGATCTAAACATCACTCTGCCTTCTGGCGTCTACGAAAACGCAAAGGCCAGATATGATGAGCTTTTTGAAGAGTTTAAAGAGCAAGAGGCAAATAAAACGGTAGAAGATGAAGAGCCAAAGGCTAAAAAGTAGTCAAATTTGACTTTGCAAGCAAGCCAAATTTCTCATCAAATTTCAAAATTAAAACCCTAGTATTTTGCTACCTTTATGAAGGTGGCTCATTTAAAAGAGTTGTAAAGACAAGCCGTATCTTGCGTTATAAAACTACGCACTTTTTATATAAGCAGGGTTAAATTTATACCGCGAGGCAAAGTAGTTTTTGGGCTTGCTTCGCCTGTGGATTTTAAAATTTTTCTAAATTTTGCTTTCCCACGGCGCTACTGGTTATGATAACGCCAAAAATGCCAACCATAAAGCTATTTACTCCGATTAGTCTAATGGCATTTTGCAGATCTTTGGTAGTGGTGTTTGTAACTGCGTCAAGTGTCGCACCGGCTATGACTATAAAAAGGACGGTGTGGGCTAGAAAAATGGCTAGTTTTAGCGCTCCAAGCCAAATTTGCCTCGTCATAAAATTGAGAGTGTATAGGCGTTTGCCTTTGGATTGCTTGGGCTTTAAGCCAAATTTGTCCCGTCATAAAGTGGTTTATGTCAAGCGCAGCAAAGATGAAGTTACCCACCCAAAAGACTAATATAGATGACTTTAAATTTAAGATAGCTATCCACCAGCTTATCAAGCTTTTTAGCATCAAATTTCTAGCATTTTTGAGAGAAGCAAAGTCCCTTGGCAACTTGCTTTGCAATAAAATGATAAATTTGAGTTTTTTCGCTATTAATGCATAAAATTTGATTTAAATTTACTCATTTGCCAAGTCCTCAGCCACTTTTGCAGCGAGTTTTAGCTTGTTGCTATCAAAGTGTGTGTAAATTCGTGAGGTATTTAAGCTTGCATGCCCAAGAGCTTCTTGCACTAGTACAAGGTCTTTTTGTTTTTTATAAAGCATAGTTGCAAATGTGTGGCGTAGCATGTGAGCGCCGTTTTTCTCTTTTCTGATGCCAGCTTTAAATAAAATTTGCTCCACGATACGGCTAACATAAGCTTGCGTGAGCCTCGTGCCTTTTTTGTTTATAAAAAGATAGCCCTCTTTGTTTATGTAGTTTATGGCGATTGCGTTTAGATGAGCTTCGATTAGGTGGCGCTTTATCATTACTATGCGGTATTTGTTGCCTTTGCCACGGATCCTAATGATAAAAAGATCGCCATCTTCGGTGATATCTTTTCTCTTTAAATTTAGCGCCTCGCTCACACGAATTCCAGTAAAGATAATGACCTTGATGATGAGCTTATTGCGGTTTGAGTTTTGCTTAAAGTCGCTCTGCTCGATCGCATCAAGAAATTTCTTGACCTCCTCTTCGCCCATAAACTCAGGCAGCTTTTGCCCTTTGTTGCCACTAACGCCGCCCCAGTTTTTTAAATTTATATCAAAAACATGGGCCTTGCCGTCTTCTTCATTTTGCTTGTCTAAAAAGGCAAAGAAATTTATCACTGAAATTCTGTAGTTTTTCTTGCTCGCATCACTTAGTCCGCCAGTTGTGCTTGCTAAAATTTCACTTAACAGCTCTTCATCTATCTGCTTTAGACTGCTAAGCTCATAAAATTTCATCGTCTCATATATCTTTTTAAGCGGATTAAAGTAGGTATTTATGCCAGTTAGCCCCGCATTTCTAGCGCTTTTTACCAGCCCATCAAGCTGCTCTATGTTTTTTATCTCACGACTTAGGGCGAAATTTACACTTGCAAGCGCCTTTGGGTCTCTTAGCTCCTTGTTTGAAAGTGAGCTAAGTTTAAATTTGACATAGCGAGTTAGCCAAAATATAAATGAGTTTTCAAAACTATCTTTGCAGTCAAGCGGAAATTTCATACTTAAAGCGTTCTCTCTTTTATCACTCTGGCTGTCTCTATGGCGATCTCAAGCTCTTCGTTGGTTGGTATGATGAGCGTTTTTATTTTAGCGCCTTCTTCATCTATGCACCTCTCGCCTCGCTCGTTTGAGAAATTTAGCTCGTGGTTGACGTGGATGCCAAGATGTTTTAGATCATCACAAATTTTTTGCCTTGTATTTGGCGCATTTTCGCCGATGCCACCGGTAAAGATGAGCGCATCAACACGCCCTAAAATGGCGTAGTATGAGCCGATATACTTTTTCACTCGGTAGCAAAACATATCAAATGCAAGCTTTGCGCGCTCGTCGTTTTGCATCTTAGCTACGACCTCTCTCATGTCGCTTGAGCCACAAATTCCAAAAAGTCCGCTCTTTTTATTTAAGAAGTTATCGATCTCGTTCCACTTTAAAACGCCGATATTTAGTAGGTATATGACTACGGCCGGGTCCATATCGCCGCTTCTTGTGCCCATTATGAGACCTTCAAGCGGACTAAGACCCATCGAGGTGTCGATGCTTTTGCCATTTTGCACAGCACAAGCTGAGGCGCCGTTGCCTAAGTGAAGCGAGATGGCGTTAAATTTATCAAACTCAATGCCAAGCATTTTGGCTGCTTGCTTACAGACATATCTGTGCGATGTGCCGTGAAAGCCGTATTTTCTGATGTGATGAGCCTTGCAAACGTCGTAGGGTAGGGCGTAGCGGTAGGCGTACTCTGGCATGCTTTGATGAAAAACCGTATCAAAAACGACCACATGAGGGACATTTTTGCTCTCTTTCATCGCATTTTTGATGCCAGCAAGGTGCCCTGGGTTGTGAAGTGGGGCAAGTGGGCTTATCTCCTCGATCTTTTTAATGACGCTCTCATCAACGATCATCGAGCTAAAAAAGCTCTCTCCGCCATGCACTATCCTGTGTCCGATGCCGTCAAGCTCGCTTAGATCGTGCAGCGTATGCGAGGTGGTAAAGAGCTCGTTCATCGCCTCAAGTCCGTCGTGGTGGTCTTTTATGAAGCGTTTTATCTCATAAACTTCGCCATTTGCCTTTAACACCGCCCTTGAGCTGGAGCTACCGATTTGCTCGACTAGACCGCTTGCTAGGCTCGTTTTTGTCTGCATATCAAAAAGTTGAAATTTTATCGAGCTGCTACCTGAGTTTAAAACTAAAATTCTCATATCACTCTCCTGCTTGTATCGCGCTTATTAAGATGGTATTTACGACGTCCTCGACGAGGCAGCCGCGGCTTAGGTCATTTACTGGCTTTTTTAGCCCTTGAAGTATCGGACCCACAGCTAGGGCATTTGCGCTTCGCTGAACTGCCTTGTAGCAGATGTTTCCGCAGTTTAAATTTGGAAATATAAATACATTTGCCTGCCCAGCGACATCTGAATTTGGCATCTTTTTGCTAGCCACGCTTAGATCAACTGCCGCGTCAAACTGAATTGGCGCAGCTATTTTTAAATTTGCATCAAGCTCGCTTGCTTTTTTGGCAGCCTCTTTTACAAACTCCACGTCAGCCCCGCTGCCACTATCAGCTGTTGAGTAGCTTAGCATGGCGATCTTTGGGCTAAGTCCAAAGGCACTTGCTGTTTGAGCGCTACTTAGTGTGATGCTAGCTAGCTCGTCTGTGCTTGGGTTTGGCGTGACGGCGCAGTCTGCAAAGAGTAAAATTTCCTCTTCAAGCGCCATGAAAAATGCCCCGCTTACCACACTTACATTTGGCTTTGTTTTTATGATCTGAAGGGCTGGGCGGATCGTATCAGCCGTGCTCATCGTAGCGCCACTTACCAAAGCATCAGCTATGCCTTCATGTATTAGCATCGTGGCAAAGTAAATTTTATCTTTTGCAAGCGCATTTGCCTTGGCTTCATCCACGCCTTTATGCTTTCTAAGCTCATAAATTTTCTTTGCAAATTCATCTGTTAGCTCATTTTGTGCTGGGTTTAGCACCTTTGCTTTGCTTAAATTTAGCCCCAAAGTGGCTGCCTTTTTTGAAATTTCGCTCTTAAGTCCTAGCAAGATGATATTTGCCGCACCTTTTTCTAGCACGATGTGAGCTGCTTTTAAAATTCTTTCATCATCACTTTCAGGCAAAACGACTGTCTTGTTTGCCGCTTTGGCTCTTTTTAGAAGCAAGCTTTGAAATTTAAATGGCGTGATGATCTCGGCTTGGTAGCTTAAAATTTCATCAAATTTATCAGTTATTAGAAGCTTTGAGTTTAAATTTAGCGCCCTTAGCTCGCTTGCGTTTTCGTCAAAAACAGGCGCGTTTAAATTTCTAGCTAGCTTTAAATTTAGTTCGCTCTTGCCAAAGACGCTAAAGCCCTCACAGCCAACGACTATGACGAAGTCGCTTCTCTCCTTTAGCTCTTCAAATTTATCTATAAATTTTAAAAAAAACTCCTTTTCATTTAAATTTATTAGATTTTTTTTGTCATTTTCTTTTGGAGTTATCTTAAAGATCTCAACTTTTTTGAATTTTGTAGCTATAATTTCCTGCAAATATGCTAGATTTTTGTCTGAAAAAATGTAACAACTTTTCATTTGTGACCTTTTTGGGAACTTAAATTGCTTAATCTTAGCACAAAGATACTTATTTTAAGGCATTTTATGAACTATAAAAAGATTTGGCTCGTCACATTTGCGGGCATTTTTTACACAGGTTGCACCCCAAGTGCAGATCCTCACATCAATATGAAACCTCCAGTTTATGTCGAGCAACTCCCTTCAAAAGATAGTGGCAGCGGTCAAAGCAACGCCGGCAGCCTCTTTGGCAAGGGCGAAAATCCGCTATTTTCAGACAGAAAGGCGATGAATGTAAATGACATCGTAACCATCGTCATCTCAGAAAATGCAAGTCAAATTTCAAGCGGCAGCAAAAGCACCAACAAAGATAGCACCATTTCGCTTGGCGGAGGCGTTTTCACAGCTGGAGCTGCGCCGCTTTCAACCGTGGCTGATAATCTAAACAAATACGGCGACATCGGCTTTAAAGCAGGTGGTGGCAATAAATTTACAGGTAGTGGCACTAGCAACAGAAGCGAGAAATTTACCGCGACCATCTCAGCTAGGATCATCAAGATCCTAAACAACGGCAACTACTTCATCGAGGGCAGCCGCGAGCTACTTATAAATGGCGAAAAGCAGATCATGCAAGTAAGTGGCGTCATCAGACCTTACGACATCTCGCAAAACAACGAAATCGACTCAAAATACATAGCTGATGCCAAAATTTTGTATAAAACTGAGGGCGAGCTAGACAAATCAACCAAAAAACCTTGGGGTACAAGACTTATGGAGGCTATCTGGCCATTTTAATGTAAATTTAAAAGCCTAAATTTAACCCGTTTAGGCTTTTGTAATTTTTACCTTAAATTTCACTCTTCTTAAAAATACTAAATTATTTTTAAAATTATTAAAAATTTAATTGATATTTACTTTCAGAAAAACAGAATTTTTGCCATATCATTTCTCAAAATAGGATAAATTCTCACAAAATATTATTTTTTAGCATATTTTAAGATTATTGATATCAAGGCATTTAAAATTTTATTTTAAAATTTATTTAAATATAATTATTAATAGAATAAAATAATATTTGTCTTTTTTAAAAAAGATAAGATACAAAATAAACAAATTTCAAATGAAGGAGCTTATATGAATAATGACTTGCGTCAAAAGATAAATAGACGCTTAAGCGAACTTAGTGCATTGCCTAAGATGAAAAATGACACTAGTATTGCGCAGCTTTTAAAAGATAAGGGCTTTACTAGGCGTGATTTTATGAAGTGGGCTGGTGCGATGACAGCTTTTATGGCATTGCCAAGTGCGATGACACCGATGGTTGCTCGTGCTGCTGAGCTAAGTGATAGGCTCCCTGTGATATGGCTTCACATGGCAGAATGCACTGGCTGTAGCGAGGGCTTGCTAAGAACTGACGCTCCAAGCATAGATAGCCTTATATTTGACTACATAAGCCTTGAATACCACGAAACTATCATGGCAGCTGCTGGCTGGCAGGCTGAAGAAAATTTAGAGCATGCGATAGAAAAATATAAAGGCAGATACATCTTGCTAGTTGAAGGTGGCGTTCCAACTGGAGCTACTGAGCACTTTTTAACAGTCGGACCTCATGGCACAAGCGGCAAAACTCACGCCGTAAATGCCTCTGCTAACGCGGCTGCTATCTTTGCCATTGGCACCTGTTCTAGCTTTGGCGGTATCCAAGCAGCTAAGCCAAATCCAACAAATTCAGTCGGCCTTTCAAAGGTGACTGATAAGCCAGTCATAAACGTGCCAGGCTGTCCTCCAAGCGAGAAGAACATCGTTGGCAACGTGCTTCACTACTTACTATTTGGCACTTTGCCTGCACTTGATGTTTATAACAGACCAAAATGGGCTTATGGCTTAAGAATTCACGATCTTTGTGAAAGACGTGGTCACTTTGATGCAGGCGAGTTTGTCCAAAGCTTTGGCGACGAAGGTGCAAAAAATGGCTACTGCTTATACAAAGTAGGTTGCAAAGGTCCATATACATTTAACAACTGCTCACGCGAGAGATTTAATCAACACACATCATGGCCAGTTCAAGCAGGTCACGGCTGTATAGGCTGCTCAGAGCCAGACTTCTGGGATACGATGGGGCCGTTTGAAGAGCCGATGGCTGATAGGCTATTTGACACTGTTTTGGGGCTTGGCGCTGATAATGTAAGTGATAAGATCGGCATTGGAATTTTAGCACTTGCTGGTGTTGGCATAGCGGCTCACGCTGCACTAGCTTGCATGAGTAAAGATAAAGAATAAGGCAAAAAAATGAGTGAAAAAAGAATAGTAATAGACCCTATAACACGTATCGAAGGGCACTTAAGAATAGAAGTCGTAGTTGATGAAAACAACGTTGTCAAAGAGGCTTACTCTGGCTCAACTCTTTGGAGAGGCTTAGAGCAGATAGTAAAAAACAGAGACCCAAGAGATGCTGGCTTTTTCATGCAAAGAATTTGCGGTGTTTGCACATACTCGCACTACCGAGCAGGCATAGTCGCAGTTGAGGACGCCCTTGGCATCAAGCCTCCGCTAAATGCAGAGCTAACTAGAACGCTCATGAACGCAGCTTTATATCTTCACGACCACATCGTGCACTTTTATCAGCTCCACGGCATGGACTGGGCGGATGTCGTCTCTGCGCTAAGTGCTGATGTACATAAAGCTAGCGAGGAGGCGTTTAAATACACAAGCACGCCATTTGCCACGGGAGCAGATAAGCTAAAAGAGGTAAAAGAGAGGGTTGAAGCCTTTGTTAAAAAGGGCAACCTTGGACCATTTGCCAACGCATACTGGGGACATAGCACATATAAATTTACTCCAGAGCAAAATTTAATCGTCCTCTCTCACTACCTTGAGTGCCTTAGGATCCAAAGAACAGCAGCTCAGATGATGGCTATCTTTGGCGCGAAAAACCCACACCCACAAAGCCTAACAGTTGGCGGCGTGACCTGCGTGATGGATCTTATGGACCCAGCTAGAATGGGCGAATATATGAGCAAATTTGCTGAGATCAAAGAATTTGTAGATAGAGCTTACTATCCAGATATTTTGATGGCGGCTAAGGCTTATGCAAACGAGCCAAGCGTTTTAAACGACGTTGGCGTATCAAATTTATTCTGCTACGATGAGTTTTTGATCGGCAAAAATGACCATCTATTTAAAGGTGGCATTATTTTAAATGGTGATATTAGCAAGGTCTATGATATCGACGAAAATAAAATTACAGAAGAGGCTACAAGATCTTGGTATAAAAATGACAAAGCGCTTCACCCTTATGACGGCGAGACAGAGGCAAACTACACAGGCCTTGTTGATGGCGAGAGCATAGACGGCGAGGGCAAGCTAGCTCACAGCAAGCTTTTTGACACAAAGGGTAAATATAGCTGGATCAAAGCACCAAGATATGATGGCTTGCCTATGCAAGTGGGTCCAATAGCAAGCATCGTCATAAACTACGCTAAAGGCAACGAGAGAGTTAAAAAGATAGTTGATGAGTTCTTGTCAAAGAGTGGCTTGCCACTAAGTGCAGTCTTTTCAACTCTAGGCAGAACCGCTGCTCGTATGCTTGAGGCAAAAGTGGTCGCGGAGCACACAATGGACGCATTTAATGCCTTGATCGAAAATTTAAAGACAGATCAAGAGACTTGCACAAAATATGTAATAGATAACAAAAAAGAATATAAAGGAAATTTTCAAGGTAACGCTCCAAGAGGTGCGCTTAGCCACTGGTGCCGTATAAAAGATGGCGTCATCTCAAACTGGCAAGCAGTCGTGCCAAGCACATGGAACGCCTCTCCAAAAGACGCCAAAGGTCAAATGGGAAGTTACGAGGCGTGCTTAGTTGGTTTAAAGATCGCCGATCTTTCAAAACCACTCGAGATAATACGAAAAATTCACTCTTACGATCCTTGCATCGCGTGTGCCGTGCATGTTATGGATACGAAGGGAAATGATTTGAGTACTTATAAGATAAATCCAAATTTGTAAGGAGAAAAGATGTCACATAAAAATCCTGACAGGATCAGCGAATACGAATTCTCCATCGGCGTTAGGCTGACACACTGGATTAGATTTGTAGCTATCACGCTTTTGGTTGTGAGCGGCTACTACATCTCTTATGTCTTTATGAGTCCAGAGGTCACGAGCGAGCCTACAAATTTCATGCAAGCAAAGTGGCGTTTGGCGCACCAGGTCGCTGGCTTTGTGCTAATAGCGGTATTTATCTTTAAATTTTATCTATTTGTCTTTGATAAACACAGCAAAAAAGAGTGGATGAGCGTGCTTGACTTTTTAAGTCCAAAAGTTTGGATAGCGCAGATAAAGTACTACATCTTTATGGGACCGCACCCGCACTTAAGGGGTGTTTATAACCCATTGCAGTTTGCCTCATACTTTTTCTTTTACGTCATCTTGGCACTCATCTGCCTAACTGGCCTAGTGCTTTACGCTCACGTTTATCACAATGGACTTGGCGGAGCGATCTACGAGCCAGCGAGATACTTTGAAGAGCTTATGGGCGGACTAGCAAATGTTAGAACGATACATAGAATTTGCATGTGGATCATCATGATATTTGTGCCAATTCACGTTTATATGGCGATATTTAACGCCGTTAAAGGCAAAAATGGAGCGATGGACGCCATCATTAGTGGCTATAAATTTGTAAAAGAACACTGATGAGAGTGCTAGTTCTTGGCATTGGCAACGTTATGTTTGCTGATGAGGGCATAGGTGTTCATTTTGTAAATTTGATGGCTAAAAACTATAAATTTACAAGCTCTAAAAACGAGCTTACTCTAATGGACGGGGGCACTTTAGCCCTCGCTCTAACTCACATTATAAGCGAATTTGACTATCTCATCGTCGTTGATTGCATTAGCGCAAATGGCGCAAGCGTGGGCGATGTTTATTTTTTCGACTTTCTAAACGTACCAAATTTTATCAGCTGGGACGGCTCGGCTCACGAGATCGAGATGCTTCAAACCCTTCATCTAATGGAGCTTGCAGGCGACAGGCCGACAACCAAAATCTTAGGCATCGTGCCTAGCCGCATAGAATCATCAAATTTTAGCCTCTCAGATGAAGTGATAAAAGCTTCTAACATCCTAGAAAAAACGCTACTTGATCACTTAAAAGAGCTTGATTTTAAGTGCGAAAAGATGGCAAATTTCACCTTAAACGACACCCTCGATGACTACGCCAAAAAAGGTTTAAAATGATACTTGCTTTTAAATTTGACTGCTTTAAAGAGGCAGCCTTTTTGGCGCCATTTTTACGCTCATTAGCTGGGGAGCTTAAGCACTCTATAAGCTGTAAAAATGATCAAATTTGCCTAAAAGTAAGTGGCTCTGTTGAGGAGCTTAGCGCCCTAGCAGACAGGGCAAGCGCCATTTTACCTTATAGCCTTTTTATAAAGCATAGCGAGGTTGATGTGGCAGATGAGCTTGACGTGGCAGGTGAGATTAAAAAGATAAAATTTGGCACGCTTAGCCCATCTCAAGCAGCGGTATTTTTGGCTAATGGCAAGGCTATTTTAAATGAAAGCGGCGTGCTCTCTTTGAGTAAATTTGATGGCGAGATAACGCTTGATAATTTTAATGAAAAGCTAAAAACCTGCCTAAATTTATTAAAAAGCGGCAAGGGCGTTTGCGTAGAGCAAGATGAAAATTTATATGAAATTTCTCTTGGGGTGAAATTTGATGCAAATTTCTTGATACCTGTAAATTTAAAGCAGCTACCAAAAATTTTTATCGCCGATGATAGGTCGCAGATCGCGCTTGCTAGCTTTGAAAAGCCACTTTTGGCACTAAAAACGACAGCCATTTATAGGCAAAATCACGAGGATGCACCGCTTTTTTTTGACGTGATGGCGCCAAATGATCTTTTTCTTTACGCCCTTTGCGAGCAGCTAAACAAAGAGGACTTTAGCTTTTTAAGCGTTTCTGTAAAGGAGCAAAAAAGCGCTCTTTCAAGGCTTGCTTTGCTTGAAAACAGCGCAGTTTTAAGCCCATTTTTTTATACAAAAGATGAGGAATTTGAGCTTAGCTATTTGGGCGAAGTGGCTTTGGGACTTAAATTTAGCAAATTTAGCGATGATGAAATTTGCCTGCTTTCAAAAACAAGTAAAACGCAGCTTCTGTTTTTACCAAAATTTAGCAGCTTTGAAGAAATTTATGAGCTTATAAGAGCTGATGAGAGCGGCGAAAGACTACTTGAAAACTTTAGCAAAGAGCGCGTCTTGCCAAGTGGTAAATTTAGCTCAAACACTAGCTTTTTCTCACTATTTTGCATAGCTGGACGCTTGCTTGGCTTAAGTGATGAGTTTAAAAAAGCAGGGGAGAATTTGCTTCTTATGGCAGCTGATTTTAGCGGCCAAAAGGGCGTTAGGATCGATTATAAGATGAAAGATGACTTTGGTTTAGACGGGGTTAAGTTTGTAAAAAGTATTATTTCGTTTATCCTTGCTGGCGCTGGAGAGAAGAACATCAGCTTTGGTTGCACCGAGTCTTTGGCGCATTTTTTGAGCGATTTTAGCTATGAAAAACGAGATAAATTTAACATTAAAAATGTTACTTTAAGCGGGGATTTATTTTATAATAAGGTAGTTAGCAACTTGATAAAAAAGCACCTAAACCCAAATATAAAAACAAATTTTGACCCCGGATTTGGCATTGAGATCAAGCTTTAGATATGAGATCAAAGGCTTAGTTCAAGGCGTTGGTTTTAGACCTTTTGTCTATACTTTAGCGGACAAATTTAAGCTAGTTGGCGAAATTTACAACGATGATGAGGGCGTGAAGCTAAATTTTAGCGGCGAAGAGGCTAGCTTTTTGGCTTTTGAAAAAGAGCTTTATGAGAAGCTACCAGCCCTTGCTAGGATCGATGAACTGCATAAATTTAAGATAGATAAAATTTATAAAAAGCTTGAGATCGTAGCCTCAAAGTCGGCTACCAAGCAAGCGCCTATCTTGCCTGATTACGCGCTTTGCGATGACTGCTTGCGTGAGTTTTATGACCCCACAAATCCACGCTACAAATACCCATTTATAAACTGCACCAACTGCGGACCGAGATTTTCCATCATCAAAGCATTGCCTTATGACAGGGTAAATACGACGATGAGCGAGTTTAAGATGTGCGAGTTTTGTGAGAGCGAATACAAAGACCCGCTTAATCGCCGCTACCACGCAGAGCCGATCTCTTGCCCAAACTGCGGGCCAAAACTCTATCTAAAAGATAAATTTGGCAAAGTCTTAGCTAGCGAGAACGAAGCAGCCAAAGAGGCGGCTAGGCTCATAAACGAGGGCAAAATTTTAGCCATTAAAGGGCTTGGTGGCTTTCATCTAGTTTGCGACGCGACAAATGAAGCCGCAGTTTGCGAGCTAAGAGCTAGAAAGCACCGCCCAAGCAAGCCATTTGCTCTGATGAGTAAAAATTTACAAAACGCCAGAAAAATAGCGCAAATTTCAGATGCAGAGGCGAAGCTTCTTACTTCAAATTTAAAGCCCATCGTCTTGCTTGAAGCAAAAAATGGCTCAAATATCGCAAAAAGCGTCGCGCCAAATTTAAATAAGCTTGGCGTCATGCTCGCATTTAGCGGCATACATCTTTTGCTATTTGACTATTTGGAACACGACATCATCGCAACTAGCGCAAACATCTCAGGCGAAGTCGTCATAAAAGATGAGAGTGAGCTAAGAGAAAAACTAGGTGAGATTATAGACTTTTATCTTGATCACGACCGAGAAATTTACTCACCAAGTGACGATAGTATCGCATTTTGCGTTGGTGAAGAAGTGATTTTTACAAGAACGAGCCGCGGCTTAAATCCAAATTTCATCCATACAAATTTTAAGCAAAAAGGGACATTTTTAGCCCTTGGAGCGGAGCTAAAGAGCTCATTTTGTATCTACAAAGACGGCCTTTTGATGGTTAGCCCATATATCGGCGATCTAAAAAACGTGGCGACTTTTGATAGGTTTAAGGACATTTTCACCCTTTTTGAAACAACTTATGATCTAAAAATAGACAAGGTCATAGCCGATCTGCATCCAAATTTTTTAAATACAAAATGGGCGAAGGATCAGGGCTTTGAGCTAATTCATCTGCAGCATCACTACGCGCATTTGCTAAGTGTAATCTTTGAAAATGATTTGCCATATAAAGAGTATCTTGGCTTTTGTTTTGACGGCACTGGATACGGAGAGGATGGCAAAATTTGGGGTGGCGAGGTCTTTAGGCTAGATAAAAATAGCTACAAGAGAGCTTATCACTTTGATGAATTTAGCTTATTTGGCGGCGAAAATAGCATAAAAAATATCTATCTCATCGCTTATTCTATTATTTTGAAGTACGAGCTTGAGGATGAAGGGCGTAAGTTTTTAGTAAATTTTGATGAAAAAGTGCTTAGAAATTTCAAGATGATGGAGCAAAAGGGGCTAAATTTAGTAAAAACTAGCTCTGTTGGTAGGATATTTGACGCATTTGGTGCGATAATATGTGGCATATCTCGCTCTAGTTTTGAGGGCGAGAGTGGCATGAGGCTTGAGGCACTTTATGATAAAAATTTAGATGCGTATTACAAATTTAGTCTAAATGACGGAGTTATCGGCTTTAAAGATGCCTTTAAAAGTGCGCTAAAAGATGAGCCAAGAGTGGCGGCAACGGCATTTATAAATGGCATGGCTGATATTATTTTTGAAATTTCTAAAAGTGAGAAAAAAGAGATTTTGCTAAGCGGTGGAGTTTTTCAAAATAAGACTTTGCTTGAGCTTATTTACAAAAAATTTACTAAAGCAAATTTGAAATTTTATATCAATAAGAAATTCTGCAGTAACGATTCTAACGTAAATTTAGGGCAAATTTATTATTATTTATCCACATTTTCTAATAAGTGATGTATAATTATTTTAAACGGTAATCAAACGAGAAAGGAGCAAAAAATGGATAGTGTTATACGTTTTAGTGTTTCTTTGCCTAGTCAATTACTAGACGAACTGGATAGAAAAGTTAGCGAACAAGGCTACGCTTCTAGGAGTGAATTTACAAGGGATTTGATCCGTGAAAAGATCGTAAGCGACAGCTGGAAGGACGCTAACGAGGAGTTGATCGGGGTTTTGACGCTCATTTATGTGCATCATCACAACGATTTGGTGAATAAAAAAATGGATATCGAGCATGACTCTGATGTGAAGATCATCTGCACAAATCACGTTCATGTCGATCACCACAACTGCTTAGAAACGATCTCGATAAGAGGTGAGGCTAGCAAGATAGAGCGCTTTGCTGATAGGATTGCTGGCTTAAAGGGTGTTAAGTTTTCTAAACTTACAAAGGCCGCTGTGCCTAAATTTTAAGCTAAAAGCTTTTTTGGCTCTTAAATTTAGGTTTTTTGTAAATAGCTAGCAGCGCTTTCTTGGCTGCAGAGCTTGTCTTATTTTGTCTTTTTGGTAGTTTTTAGCAGTTTTTGTGATCCATTTTTGCAAATTGTTATTGGGTTTTGCTATTTCTTGCTTGCCTGATATCTTTTTTGTGGCGAAAGTTTGATGACCGTTTCTTTTTGCTTGGGCTTTGGCTAAAGCTAAATTTGCAAAAGCCCGCCCAAGTTTTTTGGCTTTGTAAATTTCTCCCTTTTTTTACTTTATTTTTGTTCTAGCATTTTTGGCGCTTGTATGCTATCATTAGCCACAAAAAAATGTCATTTAAAGAGAATGAAAGATGAATTTTTACAATAGAAATTTTCTAGCCAAAGAGCTAGATCGCTGGCAAAAAGAGGATGTGGTCGATAAGGCCACCGCTTTAAAGATAGCAAATTTATATGATATAGATATAAACGCTCATAGCGAAAAGACTAGTTTTATATTAAAGTTGGTTGCCTATCTCTTTTTCGCGCTGGCATTTTTTACCCTTGTTGGAGCCTACTGGGAGGAGATACCAAGGATGGGGCGCCTTGTTATCATCTTTGGAGTGCTTACTCTTTTAAATTTTGGCGGAGTTTATTATCTCAAAAAGGGCAAAGATAAGCTTGGCACAGCCACGCTCTTTTTGGGAAATTTCTGCTACGGAGCAGCCATAGCGCTTATCGCTCAAATTTATAACATTAGCGACGAGCCAAGCGGTGGAGTTTTGCTCTGGAGCGTTGGAGCTATGGCGCTCTCTTTTGCTAGCAAAAAGGCCTTGCTGGTGGCTCAAAGCCTTGTTTTTGCGACGATCTGGTTTGTTTTAAAGGGCATGGGTGGCGAGTTTGCTTATGAATTTATCGTCTTTATAGCCCTTGGCGCCTACATGCTTTATAAAAGTGACTCTATTTTTCTTGCCATCATGCTTCTAGCGGATATATTTTTCTACATCGTTTCACTTTGCGCTAGGATCAGTGGGTTTAACGAATTTTATGACTATGATCTTATGTTTAGAGCGCCGATGGCTGCTACTTTATCGCTCTCATACGCGCTTTTACTTGTCGCGCTCTTTAGCGTGTTAGCTGGCTTTAGAGATAGACTGGCGCACCTTGTAAAAGGCTTTGGCAAGTATCTTGGCATCATTATCTTGATCGTTTGCCTGATAGCTTATGCAAATGGCGACATCTACGAGCTAGAAGAAGATAAATTTTGGTTTGCAAAAGCATTTTTTTATAGCAGTTTTGGCAAGGTTTTTGCCGTATTTAGCATCGCTAGCATTGCGCTATTTTTCAAAGAGAAAAACAAAAGCGGCTTGCTTCTTGGCCTGATACTCTTTGCGTTGCCATTTGTCTTTAGCTTAGGCGTGGGATATGCAAATATCTTCTTCTCGCTAGCAAACATCATCGTCGCAGCCGTGCTTATCAAAAATGGCGAGCTAACGCTAGGACTATGCATGATATTCTTAGTTGCGGTGGTTAGATACTTTGAGCTAATAGGCGATTATTTGGGGGCTACGGCGCTATTTATCATCTTTGCCTTCGTCGTGCTCGCAGTTGCTGCTAAAAAAGGACGTACAAAATGAAGATAAGATCACTAATACTAGCCATAATCTTTCAAATTTTACTAATAATTGCGATGCTTGCATACGCGCTCATGCCACTTTATCTTGGAAAAGAGATAAAAGTGAGGGTAAATCTCTACGATCCAAGGGATCTCTTTCGCGGAAACTACGTGAGCTTGAGCTATGATTTTTCAAATTTGCAGCAGTATAAATTTGATGAAAAAACTGGCGTTGAGATAGATATATATGATAGAAATATCTCAAAAAATGATGAAATTTACGCCATTTTAAAGCAAGATGCTAATGCCACTTACGCTTTTGATAAATTTAGCTTTACTAAGCCAAAAGGCGCTCTTTTCTTAGCTGGCAAATTTGATGGATATTCATTTGTAAAATATGGCATCGAAGAGTTTTATATGCCAACTAAAAAGGCAAAGCAAACCGAGCGAGAGATGATGGATCAAGACGTGGATGCTGTTGCTGTTTTGATGGTGATGGATGATGGCAGAGCAAGGCTAAAAGATATCATCATCACGCCAAATGGCAAAAAAAGAAGCAATGATGAAAATTTTGATGAAAATGGCTACACAGATGATAACGAGAGCTTTGAAGAGCCAGATAAAAACATTCGCTTGCAAGATCAAAGGTAAATTTAAAGGGATGATTAAAAAACGGGTTAATTTATCTCATTTGCATAAAATGCCCTTAAATTTTAATTTTATTTTTAAATTTAAGCGTTAAAATCTCTGAAAATTAATAAAAAAGGATAATAAAATGTGTAAAGATTGCGGTTGTTCAATGGGAAATCACGCCCACACTCACACTCATGCTGACGGCACCACTCACTCACACCCACACACTCACGATGGGCATACAGATCACGCTCATGACGCTCACGAGCATAGCCACGAGGCTCACGCACACCCTGTGCTAAACGAGAGCAAAACGATAGATGTGATAGAGAAAATCCTCTCAGAAAACGACAAAGAGGCCGCTCACAACAGAGCGCATTTTGATGAGAAAAAGATACTTTGTGTAAATTTGATGAGTAGCCCAGGTGCTGGCAAGACCACACTTTTAGAGGCTACGATAAAGGCTGGTAAATTTAAGATAGGCGTTGTCGAGGGCGATTTAGAAACAAATCAAGATGCCGACCGCATAGTAAAAGCTGGCGCAAAAGCTCATCAGATAAGCACAGGTCAGACCTGCCACTTGGACGCATTTATGGTGCATGAGGGGCTTCATCACCTGCCACTAAATGAGCTTGATCTAGTCTTTATAGAAAATGTTGGAAATTTAGTCTGTCCTGCAAGCTACGACGTTGGCTCACACTTTAACGCTGTGCTTCTTTCAGTGCCAGAGGGCGATGATAAGGTGAGTAAATATCCAGTGATGTTTAGGGCTGCTGACGTGCTTTTAATCACTAAAGCTTCGCTTGCACCGCACTTTGACTTTGACATCGAGCGAGTGAAAAACGACGCTAGAAAGCTAAATCCAAAGGTCGATATCTTTGTGATAGATAGCAAAACAGGCGAGGGCATCGATAAATGGATAAGTTATTTGGAATTTAAAAAAGAGCTAAGATAATGTGTCTTTCGATCCCTTCAAAAGTAATAGAAATAGATGAAAACAACGTTGCTACCGTCGAGACTCTGGGCGTTACTAGAAAGGTAAGCCTAGATCTCATCTCTGAAGAGGTAAAGGTTGGCGAATACGTGCTAATCCACGTTGGATACGCTATGCAAAAGATCGATACGCAGTTTGCGCTTGAGAGCTTGGAGGTCTATCAAAAGATCGCTGAGGATATGGACGCGGGGAAAATTTGATGGATCTTATCAATGACTTTCGCGATAAAAATTTAATCCTTGCCCTTTCAAAACTCATACAAAAAGAGAGCGTAAAACCGCTAAATATCATGGAAATTTGCGGTGGTCACACGCATAGCATTATGAAATTTGCACTGCCAAGCTTAGTTGGAGAGCATATAAATTTCGTCCACGGCCCAGGCTGTCCAGTCTGCGTGATGCCAAAAAGCCGCATAGACGAGGCCTGTAAGCTTGCTAGTATGGATGATGTGATCTTTTGCACGTTAGCTGACATGCTAAGAGTGCCTGGCTCAAAGACAAGCTTGCAAAAGCTTCGCGGCGAAGGGCATGATATAAGGGCGCTTTACACGCCACTTGATGCACTAAATATCGCTAAGCAAAATCCAGACAAAAAGGTCATATTTTTTGCGATCGGCTTTGAGACGACGACACCGATGAGTGCAAATTTAGTTGAAAAAGTGGTACAAGAGGACATTAAAAATTTATACTTTCACATAAATCACGTAACTGTTCCAGCTCCAGTTAGAGCTATAATGAGCGATGAAAACGTGAGGATAGACGCATTTTTAGGACCAAGTCACGTAAGCGTCATCACGGGTAGTAAAATTTACAAAGAGCTAGCGAGCGAATTTAAAAGACCCATCGCCATTAGCGGCTTTGAGCCACTTGACATCATGGCAAGTGTATTAAATTTAGTTCGTCAACAAAACGCAGGCACTTATGAAGTCTATAACGAGTACGCAAGGGCGGTCAAAGAAGAGGGCAACGTAAAGGCAAAAGAGCTCATCGCTAAGTACTTTGAGCCGTGCGACTTTGTCTGGAGAGGCCTTGGCGAGATAGCGCAAAGCGGCATGAAGCTAAAAGATGAGTTTGCCTATCTTGACGCTAGAGTGCAGTTTGACTGCAGCGTAGAGAGCGCTGGCGAGAGCAAGGCTTGCATTTGTGGGCAAATTTTAAGAGGGCTAGCAAAGCCGACTGACTGCAAGGTCTTTGGCAAGGTCTGTAACCCGCAAAACCCGCTAGGATCGTGCATGGTCTCAAGCGAGGGCGCTTGTGCGGCATATTTTAAATACGCAAGAGTTGGTTAAGGAATTTAATGAAAAAGATAATGCTAAGCCACGGCGGCGGCGGCGAGGAGATGAACTCGCTTATAAACGAGACGATATTTAAAATTTTTGATAATGAAATTTTAAGGCAGAGCAACGACTCAGCGATACTAAATTTAAACGGCAAGATCGCATTTAGCTCCGATAGCTTTGTGGTAACTCCCATTTTTTTTAATGGCGGCGACATCGGCAAGATCGCGGCTTGTGGCACGATAAACGACCTTGCGATGGTTGGAGCAAGCGCAAAATACCTAAGCTGCTCGCTCATCATCGAAGAGGGGCTAAGTATAGAAGAGCTTGAAAAGGTGCTTGGCTCGCTTGCAAAAACTTGCAAAGAGAGCGGCGTGAGCGTGGTTTGCGGCGATACGAAGGTCGTGCCAAAGGGCAAATGCGATAAAATTTTCATAAACACAGCAGGTATCGGCGAGATAGTTTGCGAGGGCGTAGAGCTTAAAAATTTAAAAGCAGGGGCAAAAATCTTAATCTCTGGAGATGTTGGTAGACACGGCGGTGTGGTGCTAGCTGCAAGAGAAGAATTTGAGCTTGGACTTGATCTAAAAAGTGACTGCAAGAGCCTAAAAGAGATTGTCTTAAAGCTATTTAGCGCTGGCATAAAACCACAAACTATGCGTGATGCGACAAGAGGCGGACTAAGTGCGGTGCTAAATGAGTGGGCTAAATTTAGTAAATTTGATATCTTAGTTTTTGAAGAAAATATCAAGGTTGCAGACGAAGTGATGGGCGTTTGTGAGCTCTTTGGTTTTGAGCCTTATGAGCTTGCAAATGAGGGCACTTTTGTGATGGCTGTTGATGAGAGCCAGGCCGAGGACGCGCTTAAAATTTTAAGAGAATTTGATCAAAATGCGATGATAATAGGCGAGGTTTTGCAGGCCAAAAACGAGCGCGTCATCATCGAAAACGCCTATAAATCAAGAAGATTTCTCGAGCCGCCAAAGGGCGAGCTACTACCAAGGATCTGCTAATGCACGAGCTTAGTATCGTTCAAAATTTAGTCAGCCTTTGCGAGAAAAATGCCGCCAAAGAAAATGCAAAAGAGATAAGCAAGATCGAGATAAAAGTTGGTCGTTTAAGCGGAGTGGAGCCACACTATCTAGAGAGTGCCTTTGATGTTTATAAGGCTGGCACGATCTGCGAAAACGCCGAGCTTGTGATAAATCTGCAAGGCATTGTTGTAGAGTGTTTGGATTGTGGATTTGGCGGGGAGCTTAGCGAAAATGACTTTACATGTCCAAAGTGTAAAAGTCAAAATTTAAAGGTGACTGACGGCGAAGATATGTATCTTATGCGCCTTGAGATGAAGTAAAATTTTACGTATTATAATGCGTAAAATTTTATGAATTTATTGATTTTTATGGATAGTGTTAAATTTTTCTCAATCAAACGCCTAAAGAGCTATAAAAACGAGCAAGAGCATAAAAGAAATTTTGCTAGTGCAGGCTAGCTTAAAATCTTGATATTTTAGAAATTTCCGCTAGAAATTTAGCTTTTAAGGCTTTGGTGGATAATACAAGGTAGATATTTTAAGCTCTTTTGGCGGCTACTTTGAGCTAGATGATCTCTTTGTCTCAAAGCAAACTTTTGGATTTTGGGCGAAAATCATCGATGAAGCCAAAATCCACAACGATATCGTCAATCTTGATAAGCTTGATTTTAAAAAGTATTCTAAATTTAACCGCAAAAATAAACTTTTAAACTATCAAAAAGTAAAGATTTTATATGACCTTGCTGTTAAAATTCGAAACCGAGCATTTCATTTTGAAAATCTTTATAAGCTAAATGACGATCAAACGCCGAGAATTTCAACTCGTGTTGGTAAAACTTTAGTAGGCATTGATCCACAAATGTTAGAAAATTTCATTAATGACGTACTTTTTGTTTTGACGAAGTGCCTGCAAGACACACAAGCAAGTGTCGGATAGGCTCCTCCGCAAACTTCGTCAAGGTTACGCTAAACAATAATTTTTTTTGCGTAATACTTTACTCAAATATCAAAAACGGAGCTTGCAAGACGTTTCTTATTATCTTTAGTGGCGATAGTAGGGCATCTTGCAAGATCTGCGTCGAGTACTCGGGCTTTTCAGTCGTGCCGCGTATGGCAATGACGGTTGAGAGCGAGCGGTCTTTGCCAAGGATGATTTGGTTGATGAGTGGGATCTTGTCGATGATGCCGCTTGCGTCTTTTAGTATCTTTAGCTCAAGATCGATATTTATCTTTTTGCTCTTTAGATCGATCGTACCGCGTCCGCCGATATCTGCGCTCGTGCCTATCATCTCAATGGCTAAAAACTCGATCACATCACCCTTTCTAGTAAGTAAAATTTTGCCGTTTTTAACGGTAAAACCCTTGTCGTTAAAGTCAGGTGTTTTAAAGCTAAGAAGCGACGGCACCGAGTTTAGAAAGCTTAGCAGTTTTTGATAAAAGATGTAGTCTTTTAGATACGTGCCAAAAAATCTCACCTCCGCCTTAAACTCTTTTGTGCTCTCTCCAAGCAGTTTTAGGCGAAATTTACCGCCCTCAAAGCTCTTGAGACCAAAAAGGTCGTTGATAAACTCGCCGCTTATATCAGTTGCGTCTAAATTTATGCTTTTCTCATCGCTAAAATATCCAACTCTGCCTTGTTTTGCCAGTCCATTTAGCGAGACGCTCTTGCCCTTTTTTTCGGCGCTAAAGCTAGTAAATGGCAAGGTTTTGTTTAGGTCTTGCAAGATGATGTCGCCATTTTTTGCAGATAGCTCTATGGGCGTGCTTTGCGTTTGGTTACTGCTCTCATTGTTGTCAAGAACGACTAAATTTAGATCCTGTGTATTTACACCAACGCCTTTTTCTTTTATCTCAAGAGCCAGCTTCTTACTAGCGCTATTTACCTTTACTACGCCGTTTTGAACTAAGATATTAACGTCATCTCTATCATATTTTGAGCCATTTTTATCCAAAAACGGCAGGTCAAATTTAAGCCCTTTTGCCAAAATTTCAAGATTAGTAAAGTCCCTACTCTTTATGCTCACGTCTTCAAAGCCAAGCACGCCATTTTGCTTTAAAACTGGGGAGTTTTGCATGATGAAGTTGCTGTTTTTTGTAGTTATCACGCTCTCATCGCCAAAGCTTAAATTTAGCCCAAAAGGCTCAATACTAAGCGTGGTCTCATTTGGCTTACTAAAGTCAAGAAATGCAGTAAATGGCTCATTTTTAAAGGCTAAAATTTCATCATTTTTCTCTTTTAGATCAAAGCTTTCTATGACGCCCTTTATCTCGCCGCTACTCTTTTGCAGGTCGATATTTGCCACGGCGTTTGCTCTAAAGAAGTCAAGCCCAAAACCAGTCGCATCAACGCTTAAATTTGCCGTGTTTATGAGCTTTACAAGGGCACTTTTAGCGTTAAATTTACTCCCAGCGATATCCAAAACTGCGTCACTTATCTTAAACTCACCATTTGCGATGACGCTTTTTTCATCAAAATTCTCTAAGCTTTTCTCGTCAAGTTTTATTAAAATTTTAAGTCCAGCGTCCATTTTGCCGCTTAGTTGTTTGACTGGCACGATGATCTTATAAGCTCTTAATATATCATTTATCGCCTCATCGTAAATAGAATTTGTCTTTATAAATAGCTCTAAATTTGCACTTTTTTCGTCAAAGATGTTGTTTATCGCGACGTTTGAGCCATCAAGCTTTTTGCCTTTATAAACAGGCGCTATGAGGTCAAATTTAAGCTTTGAGTTTTTAAGCGTGATATTTGCCTCAGCGACATTTACAGCGGGCAGGTCTTTTTCAAATTTAACTAGCAGATTTTTCGCATAGGCGGTCGCATTTAGGTCGTTTAGATAAAAGTCGTTTTTGGCTAGATCGACCTTGCCGTTTATCTCGTTTAGGTGGTAGTCGTTTGCCACGACATAGCCATATATCCAGCTTTTTACCTCGCTGTTTAGCTCTATGCGCCTATCAAGCTCGTCTATAAAGTCCTTGATATTGCGAGCATTTACGTCATATGCTTTGTAGGTTAAAAATGTATCTTTTAAAGCAAAGCTAAGCTTGCCATTTAGCTCGTGCGAAGTGAAATTTCCGTCAAATTTATAGTCATCTTTGTCAAAATTTGCGCTGCCTTCGCCGCTAATGCTGACGTTAAAATCTTTAAAGCTCAAATTTCTCACGCTAAAGCGGTCTACGCCATCTTGCTGCTCGTTTTGAAATTTGATATCGATGTTTAGATAAGGGCTATCGACGAAAAATATATCATCTAAAAATAAAATTTTGATCTTAAAGTCATCGCCGATCTGCACGCTCTCAAGCGAAATTTCTTGAAAAAATGTGTCAAGATAATCCACACCCTGGCTAAGGTTTAAAAGCTGCTTGTCGCTGGCCTTTTGCTTGGGCTCTTGTTTAAATTTAGGAAGCTTTATCTGCTTTGCTCTTACAATTATTTTTTTATCTAACTTTATATATAATTGCTCCAATTTTACGCCGTAAAACTCGAAATCGTTAATTTTTATGCCGTATTTTAAAAGCAAAACAAGCGAAAGTATCAAGATGATAAAAAATTTTATAAAAAAACCATACCTAGATATTTTTTTTGATATCGTACTCATCGTCGTCCTAAGTCTTTTTGTATATTTAGCACGCCCTATAAACACAAGCAAGGTCGTTTTTATACCAAAGGGGAGTGTGGGCGAGATTATATCTTATTTAGCTAATCGCAACTTTAACTTAAGCGCGATCGACAAGTACGCCATGCGCTTTATCGGCTCGCCTCAGTCAGGCTGGATCGAGATAGGCAAAGATAAAATTTCAAGGGTTGATTTTTTAAAAAAACTTGCCAAAGCAAAGGCTGCGATGACGGAGATCACGCTAATACCTGGCGAAACTACGATCGTTTTTTTAAACCAGATAGCAGCCCAGCTAGGACTTGACGCAGTTAAACTAAATAGCGAGTATAACGCCCTTGCGCCAGTCGCTGATGGCTTTTTGATGCCAAATACTTATAAAATTCCAGTTGGCATCAGCGAAAGACATCTGGCCTATTACCTTGTAAATTCATCTAAAAAGGCGCAAAGCGAGATCAGCAGGAAAATTTTTGGCGAGTACAACGAGAAAAAATGGTTTAAAATTCTAACCATCGCCTCTATCATCCAAAAAGAGGCCGCAAATGACGCTGAGATGCCACTTGTCGCCTCAGTCATCTACAACCGCCTAGATAAGGGCATGAGGCTGCAGATGGATGGCACGCTAAATTACGGCATCTACTCGCACGATGTGATCACGGCTGAGCGCATAAGAAGCGACATGAGCGAGTTTAACACCTATCTAAACGACGGCATACCGCCAAGTCCAGTCTGCTGCGTCTCTATAAGTGCGATAAAAGCGGCGATAAACCCTGCAAAGAGCGATTATCTATACTTTGTGCTTGATAAAAAGGCAAAAAAACACATTTTTTCAAAAACCTTAAGCGAGCACAATCAAAATATCGCAAAATAGGGCTAAAATACAACTAGCTTTAATAAAAAACGTGATAAATTTCAAAAAATCAAAAGGGCTAAAATGAGTGACATTATCTGGACTAAAACCGACGAAGCACCGCTATTTGCAAGCTACTCTCTCTTTCCTATCGTTAAGAGCTTTTTATCACGTGCTGGCATTAGCATAACTAGGGCTGACATAAGCCTTGCTGGGCGAATTTTATCTCTTTTTAGCAAAGAGCTTGGACTAAACAAGGCCGATGAGCTAGAGCTTTTGGGCGAGCTAACCGCGCACAAAGAGGCAAATATCATAAAACTGCCAAACATCTCAGCCACGCTCGTTCAGCTAAAAGCAGCTATTGAGGAGCTTAGAAGCAAGGGCATAAACGTGCCATTTTATCCAGACGAGATCATCACAGACTACGACGAAGAGGTCGCTAAAAAATATGCAAAAGTGCTTGGTAGCGCTGTTAATCCAGTGCTAAGACAGGGAAACTCAGACAGAAGAGTTTTGCCACCGGTTAAAGAATTTGCCAAAAAGCACCCACATAGCAACGGCAGCTGGGATAAGGCGAATAAAACTAAAATTTGCTACATGCAAAAGGGCGATTTTTACGAAAATGAGCGCTCAATCATCGCTAGCAAAGATGAGAAATTTTATATAAATTTTATAAGTTTAGATGGCAAAAAAGAGCTTTTAAAAGAGCTTGCCGTCCAAAGTGGCGAGATAGTTGATGCTACATATTTAAGCGCAGATGAGCTGGATAAATTTTATGAAAGCTGTTTTGAGAGTGCGCTAAAAGAGAATTTGACCCTTAGCCTTCATCTAAAATGCACGATGATGAAGGTTAGCGACCCAGTCATCTTTGCTCACGCGATAAAGAGCTATTTTAAAGAGGTTTTTGAGCTATTTGGCGATGAATTTAAGGCTCACGGAGTTGAGGCAAAAAACGGCTTAAAAGATATGTTTGCTAAAATTTCAACTCTTAAAAATAAAGATGAAATTTTGGCTAAATTTGATGAAATTTTGAGCAAAAAGGCAAAAATTTGGGCACTAAATGAAAGTGCCAGCAACTTTGACGTGCCAAATGACGTCATCATCGATGCCTCTGTGCCTGCACTCATTAGAAACTCTGGCAAGGTAAAAGATAAGGACGGAGAGCTAAATTTCTCGCTTTGCATGATCCCAGACAGGACTTACGCTAGGGTTTATGAGGCCTGCGTGGCGGACTTTAAGGAGCATGGCGCACTTGATGTGAGCAACATTGGCAGCGTGGCAAACGTTGGGCTAATGGCTAAAAAGGCCGAGGAGTATGGCAGCCACGATAAGACCTTCATCGCAAAAGAGGACGGAGAATTTGTTGTTTTTGATGAAGCGGGCAAGAGCGTCTTTAAATTTAGCGTCAAAAGTGGCGACATTTTTAGGATGACGCAGGTTAAAGAAGATGCGATAAATGCGTGGTTTGAGCTTGCTTTAAAAAGAGGCGAAATTTCAAAAGATGAGCTTATATTTTGGCTAGATAGCAGCCGCGCTCATGATAGAAATTTGATAGCTAAATTTGAAAAATTTAGAGATAAATTTACTAATGCTGGCGTGAAATTTGAAATTTTAAACTACGAGCAAGCAACTAAAAAATCGCTTGAAGCGATAAGAGCTGGCAAAGACGTCATAGGCGTAACTGGCAACGTTTTAAGAGACTATCTAACCGATCTTTTCCCGATATTTGAGCTAGGTGGCAGCTCAAAAATGCTCTCAGTAGTGCCACTACTTGCTGGTGGAGCGATGTTTGAGACTGGTGCTGGTGGGACGGCTCCGACGCTTGTAAAAGAGCTAAAGGAGAAAAATCACCTGCTTTGGGATAGTCTGGGCGAGTTTTTGGCGCTTAGTGCATCGCTTGAACATCTAGCTTTTTTTAGGCAAAAAAAAGAGGCAAAAGAGCTAAGTGATGCGCTAAATAGAGCAGTTGCTAGCTATTTGGATGAAAACAAAACGCCAAATGCTACTCTTGATACTAGAGAGTCGCACTTTTATCTAGCGCTTTTTTGGGCGAGAGAGATGGTAAAAAGTGGCGGGATTTTAAGCAAAATTTTCGCAAATTTAGCAGACGAGCTAGAGAAAAATGAGAGTGAAATTTTAAAGCAGATCAGAGAAAATGATGGTGCAAGCGCGGAATTTGACGGATACTACCTGCCAGACGAAGCAAAGGCAAATGAGGTCATGAGACCAAGTGAAATTTTAAATAAAATAATAGGATAGAAGATGAAAATAAGTGTAGTTGGAGCTGGAAACGTCGGTGCTAGCATAGCTTATGCGCTTTGCATGAGAGAGCTTTGCGATGAGATCGTGCTTGTGGATATATTTGGCGATGTGGCGCGTGCAAAGGCGATCGACCTAGCTCAGTCAAGCTGTGTCTTTAACGCTAAAACTAGCGTTTGTGGTGGCGATGATTTTGTGCTAATTGAAGGCAGTGACATCGTCATAGTCACAGCTGGAAGCCCAAGAAAAGAGGGTCAAACCAGAGAAGATCTGCTGCTTAAAAACGCCGTTGTCGTAAAACAAACTGCGCAAAAGATAGCTGAATTTGCCAAAAACGCAGTGATAATAGTTGTCACAAATCCGCTTGATGTGATGGTCTGGACGGCTCATAAATTTAGTGGTTTTAGCAAAAACAAAGTGATCGGCATGGCTGGCGAGCTAGATAGCGCAAGGTGCAGATATGAGCTAGCGCTTTTAAAAGACAAAGACGCCAGCAAGCTAAGAGCAAAGATCGTCGGCGCTCACAATGACGAGATGATCGTATCAGCTAGCAATATAAGCGAAAAATTAAATGAAAATGAGCTAAAAGTGCTCAAAAAAGAGACAAGCACCGGTGGCGCAAAGATAGTTAAGCTTCTTGGCACTTCAGCTTACTACGCACCAGCGGCTGCAGCTGTGAAGATGTGCGAGATGATCGTCGGTAAGAGCGATGAGATAATAAGCGCTAGCGTGCTAATCGATGATGAACTAAGTTGTGGCAGGCTAGTAAGGCTTGGACGTGATGGCTTGAAAGAAATTTTAGAGCTAAATTTAGACGAAGACGAGCAAGAGCAACTAAACAAAAGTGAAGCTGAAATTAGAAAAAATATCAAATTTTTAAAAGAAAACTTAGAGTAGGAAGATATATGATCGTAAAAGAAAATGTCCCAGTTTGGGTCGATGAGAGCAGGTGTAAGGCCTGTGATGTCTGCGTGAGCTACTGCCCGGCAGGCGTGCTAGGTATGAGGCTTGAGCCAAAGGCGGTGCTTGGCAAGATGATAGAGGTGGTCTATGCTGATTCATGCATAGGATGTCGTGACTGTGAGCTTCACTGTCCTGATTTTGCCATTTATGTGGCTGATAAAGGCTTTAAATTTGCAAAGCTAACACCTGAAAGCAAAGAGCGAGCTGCGGCTGTAAAGGCAAATAAATTTGCAAAACTTGGAGAGAGCGCATGAGAGAGGTAGTATCAACTGGAAATGCCCTAGTAGCAAGGGCTGCGGTCGAGTGCGGCTGTAACTTCTTTGGCGGATATCCTATCACTCCAAGCAGTGAGATCGCCCATGAGCTAAGCGTGCTTTTGCCAAAACATGGCGGCACTTTTATACAAATGGAAGATGAGATAGCTGGGATTTCAGTGGCTCTTGGCGCAAGTGCGAGCGGTGCTAAGGCGATGACTGCTAGCTCTGGACCTGGGATTTCGCTAAAGGCTGAGCAAATAGGCCTTGGCTTTATCGCTGAGATACCGCTCGTCATCGTAAATGTCATGCGCGGTGGCCCTTCAACTGGTCTGCCTACCCGCGTCGCACAAGGCGATATCTTGCAGGCTAAAAACCCAACTCACGGCGATGTAAATATGATAGTGCTAGCGCCTAGTAGCCTAGAGGAGTGCTATACGCAGACGGTGCGTGCATTTAATCTCGCAGCTAGATTTATGACGCCAGTTATGCTGCTGCTTGATGAGACGATAGGCCACATGCAAGCTAGAGTGCGCCTGCCTGAAATTGGCGAGCTTGAAATTTATAAAAGAAGAGAATTTAGTGGCGAGCCAAAAGAGTATAAGCCATACGAGGCAGCACCAGACGCGCCAGCTACGCTAAATCCTTTCTTTAAAGGCTATCACTACCACATAACTGGGCTTCATCACGGAGCGACTGGCTTTCCAACAGAAGATGGCAAGATCGTTGAAAACTCGATGAATAGGCTATTTGATAAGATAAATTTACACACTGATGAGTGCGAAGAATTTGAAGAGTTTATGCTTGATGACGCTGAAATTTGCATCATCGCCTTTGGCAGCGTGGCTCTCTCAGCCAAGCAAGCGATATTAAATTTACGTGAAAAAGGGCTAAAAGTAGGGCTATTTAAGCCACTCACACTTTTCCCAGCTCCAGCTAAAAAGCTAAAAGAGATATCAAATAAATTTAAGAAAATTTTAGTCTGCGAGCTAAATTTAGGTCAATATAGTGGCGAAATTTCAAAGATCATCTTAAGAGATGACTTTGCAAAACTGCTAAAAGCAAACGGCAGACCGATAAGCCCAAGCGAGATCGAGGCGAAGATAGGAGAAATTTATGGCTTTTAATTACGATAAATATTTACGAACAGACAAAATGCCTACTCTTTGGTGCTGGGGCTGTGGCGACGGCGTCATACTAAAGGCGCTCATCCGCGCTATCGACGCCATGGGCTGGGACATGAACGACGTTTGCGTAGTTTCAGGTATAGGCTGCTCTGGACGCTTTAGCGGATATCTAGACTGCAACACCATCCACACAACTCACGGCAGAGCCGTAGCATATGCTACTGGCGTAAAGATGGCAAACCCAGACAAGCACGTCATCGTAGTAACTGGCGACGGCGACGGACTAGCGATCGGAGGTAATCACACGATACATGGATGTCGCCGAAATATCGGGCTAAATCACATCTTAATCAACAACTTCATCTACGCGCTAACAAACTCGCAAACCAGCCCAACCACGCCAAAGGGCATGTGGACGGTCACAGCGCAGTATGGCAACATCGATCCTAGCTTTGACGCCTGTAAGCTCGCAACTGCCGCAGGTGCTAGCTTTGTCGCACGTGGTAGTGTCATCGAGCCAGAGAAGCTTACAAAGCTCTTTGTAGAGGGCTTTAGTCACGATGGATATAGCTTTTTTGATGTATTTTCAAACTGCCACATAAATTTAGGCCGCAAGAACAAAATGGGCGAGGCGGTGAAAAATTTAGAGTGGATAAAAGGCCGCACGACTAGCAAGGTCAAATTTGACATGCTAAGTGACGAGGAGAAAAAGGGCATTTTCCCACTTGGCGTGCTTCATAAAGATGAAGAAAAGATCGAATACACCAAGGCTTACGACAAGGTAAGAAAGGCTGCTATGAGCGGCGAAGCGATAGATTTTAAGGAGCTAGCATGAAGTCACAGCTAAGATTTGTCGGCGTTGGCGGACAGGGCGTCATACTAGCAGGCGAGATCCTCTCAGCCGCCAAGATAAAAGCAGGTGGATATGGCGTCAAGGCCTCTACCTACACGTCTCAGGTGCGTGGCGGTCCAACGAAGGTCGATATCATACTTGATGAGAAAGAAATTTTATACCCTTACGCAAACGAGGGCGAGATAGACTTCATGCTTGCCACTGCGCAGATAAGCTACAACGCCTTTAAAAGCGGCGTGAAAGAGGGCGGTGCGATCGTTGTTGAGCCAAATTTGGTAAAAGTAAGCGATGAAGACAAAAAGCGCTGGAAAATTTATGAAATCCCTATCATCTCTATCGCAAAAGACGAGGTTGGTAATGTCATCACTCAAAGCGTCGTGGCTCTTGGTGTGGCTGTGGCGATGAGTAGGTGCATGGATGAAAATTTAGTGCGTGAAGAGATGCTAGCAAGCGTGCCAGCTAAGGTCAAAGAGGCAAATGCCAAAGCTTACGAGCTAGGCCTAAAATACGCAAAAGAGCTTTTGAAATAAATTTTTGGCTAAATTTAAATTTAGCCAAAATCTCCCAAAATGGATCAGATAAAACTAGAAAATTTCTGCAAAGAATATGGCTTTGAGATGCCGATCATTAGGAGCTTGTCAAACGATGAGTGCTTAAAGATAAGAGAGAATTTACTTCATAAATTTAGCCTAGATGATATAGATGAGTTTTTTAAGATAGATAAATTTAGCAAGCTTGATGGCTTTAATGCGGACGAAGAAAATTTTGACCTCAAGGCTCTTTTTAGTAAGCTTAACATCGCTACGCCAAATGAAATTTGCATAAATTTTAATAAATTTGAGAGCATTGATATTTTGCGCTTTGATGATTTAGATAAATTCTTTAGCGATATCTGGTATCCGTCACTTGATGACATTGAGATATTTGATATAAATTTAAGTTTTATTATTTCAGTCAGACACTATGGGGCTATCTATTATTTTACTTTCTAGCTATCAAAAATTTACAAATTTATATGATTTTTGATAATCATACGATTTTTATCCCATTTAAATTTATTAGTTTTAATTATTTATTTATATTTAAGTAATATCCTCAAATATACGTAGAATTAGCGATTTTATAACATTTTATCTATTTTTATTAGTATATATTGCGTGGTAATATCATTTTTATCTTTATCAAAATAATAAATTTATAAGTAGTTGCTACAAATACGATAAAATGGTCTTTTACTAAATGGTTTTAGCTATCAAATCTCACTATATAACCTAAAATAAATTCTTATGTTTCTTTTAAGTAAATTTTATGTAAAGTTTCATCATTAATTTTTTTATTAATATAGTTGTTTTAAAAAATGTTAAGAAATGAACTGGCGGTGCGTTTTAAACGCTAATAAACTTATTAAAATAGGAAGTTATCAATGAGTGAAAAATTTACCAGAAGAGAATTTCTACAAAGCGCCTGTATCAGCGTAGGTGCGCTAGCTACAACAGCTGGTGCGACCAATGTTTTTGCTGGTGAGTTGCCAAAGGGCAATGAAAATGGCTTGCCATCTGTTGATGTGCTAATAATCGGCTCTGGCGGTGCTGGACTTCGTGCAGCAACAGCCGTTCGCAAGCAATATCCAAACTCAACCGTCGTTGTCGCTACAAAGATGATGCCATCACGTAACGCAACCTGTATGGCAGAGGGTGGCATAAACGGCGTTACAGACTTTAGTAACGGTGACAGCTTCAAGCTTCACGCGTATGACACAGTTAAAGGTGCGGCTTATCTTGCTGATCAAGATGCAGTTGTGAAATTTTGCGAGGCAGCAGGCGCAGTCATCCACGAGCTAGATTACAACGGCATGCTCTTTTCTCGTATAGACAATGGCGACGTAGCGTTTCGTTTCATGGGTGGCGCTAGCAAAAAACGCTGTAACTACGCAGCTGATAAAACCGGTCACGTTTTGATGCACGCCTGTCTTGACGACGCTATCACAGCTGGCGTTAAATTTCTAATGGATCACGAGCTACTTGAGATCGGTCTTGAGGACGGCAAGGTCGAAGGCGTCGTTCTTCGCAACATTCAAGATGGTCAAATTTACCCAGTTCTTTGCAAATCTCTAGTCATTGCAACTGGCGGATACACTAGAATTTTCTATAACCGCACATCAGTTCCATTTATAGCAACAGGCGATGGCATCGCTGCTGCGCTTAAAGTAGGTCTTGGTTTTGAAGACCCTGAGATGCTTCAGTTTCACCCAACTGGCGTTCAAAATGGTGGCACGCTAATCACAGAAGCAGCTCGTGGCGAGGGTGGTTACTTGCTAAACAACAAGGGCGAGCGCTTTATGAAAAACTATCACGAAAAGATGGAGCTAGCTCCTCGTGACGTCGTCGCTCGTGCTATCGAGACAGAAATCCGCGAGGGTAGAGGCTTTGGCGAGGGCATGAGCGCTTATGTGCTTTGCGATGTTCGTCACCTTGGCAAAGATACTATCATGAAAAAGCTTCCTAAAATTCGCCACACAGCGATGCTTTTCCAAGACATCGACCTTATCGAGCAACCAGTTCCTATCCGCCCAACAGCTCACTACTCAATGGGTGGTATAGAGGTAGCTAAATTTGATGATATGAGCACAAAAATCCCTGGAATTTACGTAGGTGGCGAGGCCTCATGCGTATCTATCCACGGCGCAAACCGCCTTGGTGGAAACAGCCTAACTGACGCAGTTGTAACTGGTGATCTAGCAGGCAAAGGTGCTGGTGCTTACGCTCAAAATGCAAAATTTGCAAGCGGCAAAAAGACTTCTGAGCTTGCAAAAATGTGGCAAGATAAATTTAAAGCCATAGCAACAGGCGAGGGTGGCGTAAATGATATGTACGCACTTCGTGAAGAGCTTGGTAAAAACAACTGGGATCTAATGGGTATCTTTAGAACTGGTGCTAAACTAGACCAACTCTCTAAAAACCTAGAAGCTATCCAAGCAAAATATGACACCCTTAAAGTGCCAAATCAAAACCCAGTCATGAACACAGCATTTACTGACTATGTCGAGCTTGGCAACCTTATACTTCTTTCTCGTGCAGCATGTCTTGCAGCGCAAAATCGTCTTGAGAGCCGTGGCGCTCACACAAGAGAGGACTATCCAAAAAGAGATGATGTAAATTTCTTAAAACACAGCATAGTCACACTAAAAGACGGCAAGTTGGAGCTTGGCTACAAAGATGTTGTGACAGGCATATTTTCACTTGACGGCAAGAAGCCAGAGTAAGGAGCTAGGATGAAAATTATTATCGACCGTTTTGACGGAACTAAAAAATATGAATCAACTTATGAGCTAACAAATGAAGAGGTCAAAGGCAAAACTCTTTTAACAGTGCTTTTTGACATCAAACAAAAAAAGGATGCGACGTTAAATTTCACAGCATCTTGCCGCTCAGCGATATGCGGTGCGTGCGCTGTTAGAGTAAATGGTCACTCATATCTAGCTTGTGATACAAAGATGAACGAGCTTTTGGCTGAGTATGGCAACCCAGATACTATTAGAATTTCACCACTTGGAAATTTTAAGGTTATCTCAGATCTTATGGTGGATTGGGAGCCAAGTATCGAAAATTTACGCAAGATCAAACCAAGCATTACTGCTAAGCCAGAATTTAGCGCCGAAAAAGGCTGCAAGCAAAGTCAAAAAGAGTATGACAAAGTAGCGCTTGAATGGGACTGCATACTTTGTGGTGCGTGTGCTAGCGAATGCAATAAGCTTGAAGCAGATGCGAGTGATTATATGCAGCCGTTTGTATTTGTTCATGCTTATAGAGCCGCTTTTGACTCACGCAGCAAAGATCCTATGCCACACCTAAAACCAGCTATTGACAACGGACTTTGGATGTGTGTAAAGTGCCAAGAGTGTGCTGACCGCTGTCCAAAAGGCATAAGCGCATGCGCTGACATAACTGATCTTCGTATCATGGCTATACAAAAAGGCTTTAACGAGGGCATGGGACCAGATCACGCTGAGGCATTCTTAACTGATCTAGTTGATGGCTCAGGCAGACTAAATGAGGTTAGACTTGCACTTCGTTCAGAAGGCGTTATCAAAAATATGGGCAAAATGGATATCGCAGCAAATTTAATGCTCGCTGGTAAGATGAATCCACTTCATATTTTTGGTGAAGAGGATATTGAAGGACATGATGATCTAGTAAAAATGATAAACGCGGCTCGCAAAGCTGCTAGTAAGGAGTAACTATGCAAAATGAATTCGCTTTTTTCCCAGGATGCGTACTCACTCAAGCAGCTAAAGAGGCTAAGATGTCGCTTGAGGCCATCGCTCCATTACTTGGCTGGAAGCTTCACGAGATAAAGGGCTGGAGCTGCTGTGGGGCCCAACAAGCACAAGACGTCGATCCCATCGCTGCACTTGTGGCAAATGCTAGAAATATAGCGCTTGCAGAGCAGATGAATATGCCGATGCTTACGACATGTTCAACCTGTATGCTAACTCTAACAAGAGCAAAAAGCACGCTTGATAAGGGCGCAAAAGATCGTATCAATACCTTTTTGGCTGAAGGCAATATGAAATATAACGGCTCAACCGAGATCACAAGCCTTCTTTGGGAGCTTTACCAAAATGTCGATACGCTAAAAGCAAAGGTTGTTAAGCCACTTAGCGGCCTAAAAGTGGCACTATTTTACGGTTGTCACAGCCTAAGACCTGAAAAAGATCTGCACAATAGAGAAAGTTCAGTCAATCCAAAGAGTTTTGAAACCGTCGTAAGCGCACTTGGCGCTACTATCGTGCCATTTGAGAAAAGACTTGACTGCTGCGGCTTCCATGCTAGCTATCCAGCTGGAAAATCAGTAAGAAAAATGTCAAGCCAGATCGTAAATAACGCTGATCAAAATGGCGCAGACGTAGTTGTAACTCCGTGCCCACTTTGTCAAATGCAACTTGACATCTATCAAGAGAGATATCAAGATGAGAACCACTCAGATGTTAGAAAACCTATCATCCACCTCTCTCAGCTTGTAGGTCTCGCACTTGGTCTATCTGTTGAAGAACTAGGTCTTGATCTAAACATCATCGACGCTAGCAAGATAGCGTAAATTTTATCCCACGTCTTTTGGCGTGGGAGATTTCAAACATAAATTTTTCAAAATAAATAAAATTTGATAACAAAATAGTTTTAAAATTTACTTTGTGACATAGAAATTTACCTGCAACTAAAATTTATTTAAATTTTGCTCTTTTTTATCATCGCAAAAATAGCGTACCATCAGATAATAGCAATAAATTTTCGATATAAAAAAGAGTGGCAAAATGACAATTTTTTATATAAAATCACTTTATTTATTTTGTAATACTTTTGGCTATAATCGCGTGAAAATTTAAATGGATGTGTTAGTTTTAAATTTAAAGGAAGAAAGATGCAAAGCGTTGGTGTTGTTGCAAAGATAAGTGGAAAAGTTTTTGTAAAACGAAACGGAAAGTTGATCTTGCTAAAGCAAGGCGACGAGATATTTCTAGGCGATGAGATCATCACGCAAAGCAGCAACGACACTATCGTTATAAATTTTGACCACGCTGCACCTATCACGCTACTTGAACCACAAACCATCATCATCACAAAAGAGCTATCAAATGCAAAATTTGACACACAAGGCAATGAAGCGCAGGTAGAAGAGGATAAAAGGGCAAAGATCGTAGAGAACGAAGACTCAAATAGCAAAAACAGCGACGAAAACGCTCAAAACTCTAGCCACCACTCTCATGGCTCAAGCCATGGTAGCGACACAGCAAGCATAAATGGGTCAAATTTTGACACGCAAGGACACATCTCAAACGTAGTTTGGTTTGACGGCGGTACATTAGAACTACCAGCTATCATCTCAAGCGAGCCAGCAATGCCGGTTAGCTCTATTAGCGGTGCAGCGCCAGTGGTGGCAGAGCAAAAAGAGAGCGCTCCAGCTATCCTAGCGCCAAGCATCGCACTTTTAAAAGACCTTGATGGCGATGGTTATATCAATATCGCAGAAGCAGGCGGCGATCCTAACCACACAAGCATGGCAGTCGCTTTTAACAATGACTTCAAGCCAGGCGACAAAGTAACGCTAGAAGTTGTAAATAATGGCGTAAAGACCACGCTTTCTTATAAAGTAGACCCTGCAGGTACAAGCGTGATAAATGAAAACAATCCAAGTGAAATTTTGCCTATCACGCCAAATGCTACAAATCCAGACCAAAAAGAATTTATCATCCCAAGCGTTGCTATCACGCCAAATGCGCCGTTTAATGTAAGCTCTAGCATAACGCTAGCAAATGGCGCCAGCTCAGCTCCAACCAAAACGGCAGCCAGCGTTGATACCGTTACGCCAGCTCTTAGCTTTACAAAGGTCGTTTTAGGCAAAGACCTAAACGGCGACGGCGTGATAGACGCTAGTGAAAATGGCTTTAATCCAGCCAGCAGTACGCCAAGCGATGATGCGAAGATCGTTTTATCGCCAAATATGAAAATAGGCGACAAGATAAAGCTCACCACCACTGATCCTGACGGCACTTTACATGAAAAGACGCTTATTAAAACATCTAGTGGCACGCTTGTAGATAAAGATAGTGGCGAGAGCTATGCGCTTACGAGTGAAAGCGGCGGAAATGTCGGCTTTAACGTGGCAAGTGCTGTTAAAATTTCATCATCGACGCCAACAAATGTAAATATCCAAATGATAAGCAAATCAGGCAACCCAGGCGCTACAGATACGATAACTATCGCAAACAATAACGATCCGATCGCCGTTTTTACCCTTGATGAGAATAAAGATGGCATTATAAATGCAGCCGAACTAGCTAAAAGTGGTGGCACAGCGTCGCTTATCGATATCTACGTACCAAACAACGCCGCAGTTGGCGACAAGATCCGCATAAAGGTCGATGACCCAGCTAGCACACCAACAAGTGTCACAAAGACCTATACTATCGCACCTGACGGACTTACTGCTACGCTTGATGGCGGTAGCGAGACTATCTCTATCCAAAATGGCAAGATCACAGTCGCTGACCCTACAAGCTCAACCGATCCAAGTAGGAAAAAGCTAAGCACGACGATCATTGATGGCACGACTGGCACCCCGAAAGCTTCAAGTGTGAGTGAAATTTCAAGCGATACGGTTGCTCCTGTTAGGTCTCCGCACGTGCAGTTTGCAAAAGATAGCGATAAAGACGGCGTGCTAACTAGTAAAGAGAGTGGCTTTAGCCCTGATGGTGCGAAAACCTCTATAAAGATGAAAATTCCAAACGATGCAAGAGATGGCGATAAATTTGAGATAGATATCGCAGGAAGCGACGGCAAAACAGATAAGATAACCATTAAAATTTCTCAAAACGCATCCGGCGCATATAGTGCCACAAGAGATGATGGTGTAGCTATTAGTGTAAATAATGGCACCATAGAGACCACGACAAAACTTTATGGCGTTACGACAAATTTCACGACCACATTTACCGATAAAGCTGGTAACAAAGCAGACCCGGTCACAGACGAGATCACCGTAGATAACAGCATAAAGGTGCAGTTTGCAAGAGATAATGACGGAGATGGGCTAATAGATAGCATCACCACGCCTTCTGGCTCACCATCAACCCAAAGCGACCTTGATATCTACGTACCTAGCAACGCAAAACCAGGAAGCAATGTAAGCGTCACTATCTCAACTCCGACCATACCAGCTATAACCACAACGGTCAAATACACAATAAGCGACGACGGACTAACCGCCTTGCCAAGTGACGGCTCAGCACCACTTCCTATCGTGGATGGCAAATTTAGCATACCAAATGTCCCTATCTCGGTCGATCACTCTACGCCTGTTAGAGCTACTATCACGACACCAAACGAGGTCACTACGACAGATGGCGTTCGCGGTAGGCTCTTTGACTTTGGAATTTTAGAGTACATAGATGACGTCAAGCTTGCCACGCAGATAGATGGCGGAGCAGTAAATATCGCTAAATATCTTAGAGTAGAGGACTATGAGAAGGTTATCCAGAAAAATAACTTTGACGATGAGACCAAAACTATAAAAGAGTACAACATCTCGCTTACTAATGACGAACAGCCAAACATTGTATTTGGCGTGGACCGCGACCCTGGCACCAAGCTTCGTTTGGCGCTTGAGGATGATCATGGTAATGCCAAAATTTTACCAAGCGGGCAAACATATATAGATCTAGTTGTCGGCGCAGATAAGCGTGTAAATATGGACTTTGAGACCCTTGGTATAAAGCTAGATGAGAGATACTCAAACATAAGAGCAACCGTTTTAAAGAGTGATGGTACAAAGGATGATGATCTAATGGTTCATATAGACCTAGACGCCACCCCTGATGCTATCGGCACTCCAACGGCAACTTCGCATGTAACTAGTGTAGATATCTCAGGTAGTGTTGGCACCGATGCTAGCGGCAACAACACGCTAAATAAAAACACCATAAACAAAGTAGATCTTTACGATCTGCTAAATTCCGTGCATAAAAGCTCAGCTCTTGATGATACGCACAGCTACTCTGAAAATTTTGCTCTGCCAGCAAACAGCACTGGAGCAAATTTCATGATAAAAAATGCCGACACCGCAGGAAACGTCTCTGTTAGCACGGTAACTTTTATCGGCAACAGCGGCCTTGATGCTGATATGTGGTTTTATAACTATGTAGATCCGTCATGGACGGCTAGAGTTGGTGGCGACTCTGGCGTTTATACGCAGCGAGGGGGCAAATCCATCTACAAAGACTATATCAAAATTTACTCTCCAAGCGCCTCTACCACATATGACGTTGTGCAGTTTGCCTCTGGAACGCGCTATAAGACCTTACGTGATCAAGGCAATATGCATGCAGAGGATTTGGCTAGAGTCGGTAGGCATGGAGATAGCTTTCTATATGACGCTTCAAATCAGTACGCTCCAAAGAAATTTGGAACAAATGAAAATATAAGCTTTGCAAATGGCATACTAAAAGGCAAGCCTGGCAACTATACGCTTGGAGAGTCAAACCCTGTTGGCTCTGACCTTGTCATGAAAATGGATGGTTGGATATATGTAAATGCTCCTGGAAAATACTCTATAAGAGCAGCAGATCTACATAACTACGCAGAGCTAACCATAAATGGCAATACGCTAAAATTTGGAAGTGCAACAACATTTATACAACCATCCACAGAGGTATCATATGGCAAAAATGGTCAATGGTATAGCACTGATTATACTTTTAATAAGGCGGGTTTTTATAAATTTGATTTAGAGTATATGGACGGAACTGGCGAGATGAATTTATCTTTGTATATAATGCCAAAAGCTAGTGCGCCAAATGGACCATACCCGCTAGATGCTTTAGTGGGTTCAGAGCATAGCGGAACTCGCCTTTTTAGCAACAACTACGTTGAAGCGCTCATTCAAAATGACTTTATTAAAAAGATAGGCAATACAAATTCTTACGAGATAAATACAAGCAAATATAGCGAGGCAAATTTTGGAGACCCAATCTATCTAAAACAAGAAGGCGACGTAAAAGGCGGTAACCTAGATGACGCTTTTGTTTATAGTAAGGGCAGGGCGATAGACGGCAAAGGTGGCGTAGATACGCTTATAGTAGTTGATGATGTGGATTTTTCAAATTTAGACAATGTTAAAAAGATAAATAACTTTGAAAAAGTGCAACTTGGCAGCGCAGATCAAGCTGTTTCTATAAAATTTAGTCCAAATGGCATCTTTGACATCATAGATAGTAGAAATACAAGAGATGCGAGCAATAGTCCAGCCAGCGAGAGCGTAAATACCGTGCTAAAGGTTATAGGCGATAGTAAAGACCTGGTGCAGCTTACACATGATTTTGTAAAAGCCACAAAAGCAGATATCACCACGCTAAATAATAAACATAGCGTCGTTGGCGATACGTACAACAAAGTAGATGTCACAAGTGATGGTGACGCGGTAAATCAAGTCTATAAAGCGACCTTTGATCGCTATGAAACTATCAATGGAAGACTGATAAAATCAACACATACCGTTTTTGTAGAGATCCAAGACAGCGTACAAGTTGATCTGTTGTAAAGCTCATCTTGGCTCTTGCAAGAGGAGCAAGAATAGCCTATAAATTCAATTTTATGTAGTTTTATATATAAAATAATATGTAAAATTTTATGCAAATAAAGCTAAATTTGCTCGTTTTTGCTCTTTGCTATCTTTTTTATAAGCTCCATATCGCCGTTCATTGCTAAACTCATAAAGCAAATGCCGTTTGCGCCAGCTTTTATGGCCTCTTTGTAGTTTTTGTTGTCTAGTCCGCCAAGTGCGTAAATTTCTTTATCAAAACTTTTTAGCTCGCTTATAAAATTTACTCCTTTTGGCTCTAAGCCCGCCTTGCAAGAGGTGGCAAATATATGAGAAGCAACGAGCACGTCAGCGATTGAGGCTGAAATTTTAGCCTGCTCTAGGTCGTGAGCTGGGGCGTAAATTTTAGCTGTTTTTCTAAATTCATCTAAAAAAACGCCGTGATTTTTAAAAAATTCAAGCTGCGCCGAAGTGAGCCAAAAGTCGCTCTTTAGCTTGCAAGCTACGTCAAAAAATTGATTAATGATAAATTTCTTGCGGTAGTTTTCACAAATTTGAGCCACAACCCTAGCAAGATCGTAAAATTGAGCCTCGCTTAGCCCCTTTGCACGAAGCAAAATTTCATCCACGCCAGCCTTACAAAGTAGCTGGATCCTCTTTAAAAAGTCATCGCCCTCATAACTTTCAAAGTCAGCCACGCAGAGAATTTTAAACATAGACATACTCGCTCATCAAGGGCTCTAGGCCGTTTGCTTTTATCATTGCTTTTATCTCATCCACGCTTCTATTGTCGCTTATCTCAAACTGCTCGTCGCCCTTTTTCTCTTCGCCGTGAGCGCCGATGCTCACTTTTACGCCAGCGCTTATCTTGTTTGCGGCGATCTTTACGGCGTTGTCGCGAAATTTCGCCTTTTCTCTGGTTGAGATCGTTATGCTGGCTGTTGGCATGAAAATTCTATAAGCGCAGATCACTTGCAAAAGCTCGCGCTCGCCCACGTCGCGTGGGTTGATGCGGTCGTTGTTGATGATAGGGCGAAGCCTTGGGCATGAAAATGCGATCTCAGCGTGTGGATACTTTTTTTGAACTAAGCTTGCGTGAAGTGCCGTCGCAAAGGCATCAAGCCTAAAGTCATCTATGCCAAGAAGTGCGGCAAAGCCAACTCCTCTCATGCCTCCAAGAAGCGCTCGCTCTTGCGCATTTAAGCGGTATGGAAAAATTCTTTTATTGCCACCAAGGTGGATTTTTTCGTATTTTGTGGGATTGTAGGTCTCTTGAAAGACGGTCACGTAGTCTGCGCCGCTTTTATGAAGCAGGGCGTAGGCATCTGAGTTTAGTGGGTAAATTTCAACCCCAACGACTTTAAAAAATTTCTTCGCCAAAGCGCAAGCGTTTGCGATGTAAGCGACACTTGAGTTTGTCTCGCTCTCGCCAGTTAGAATTAAAATTTCTTCTAAGCCACTCTTTGAAATTTCTCTTAGCTCTCTTGTGATCTCCTCGTCGCTTAGCTTTGCCCTTTTTATTTTATTGTTGGCGTTAAAACCGCAATAAACGCAGAGATTATCGCAGTAGTTTGCTATGTAAAGCGGGGTAAAAAGCGTGATGTTTGAGCCAAAATTTGCCCTTGTCTTTGCTTGGGCAAGCTGGGCTATTTGCTCTAAAAATGGCGCTGCAGCAGGCGAGAGCAGGGCTTTTAAATTTTCAAGTGAGCAGTGCTTTGCATTAAGAGCTGCTTTTACGTCCGCCTCGGTGTAAATTTCTGGTTTATAGCTCGCGCGCTCTTTTAAAATTTCATCCATAATGTCGCTACCAACATCCTGCATGTGTGGCAGTAGCTGCATGTGGTCGGTTCTTGTAAATTTCATCAGTCTAAAAATCCAGTGAGCGGTGATGAGGCATTTGCGCTTTTGCTCTTTGCGCCAAGGCCTGCTAGATAGGCGTTGCGACCAGCTATGATGGCCTCTTTGAAGGCTCTTGCCATGAGCGGGATATTTTTAGATGAGGCGATGGCTGTGTTTGCCATGATAGCAGCCGCTCCCATCTCCATCGCTTCGCACGCTTGTGAAGGCCTGCCAATGCCAGCATCAACGATGATCTGCGTATCAAGCTCGTTTATCAAAATTTCAATGATATCTTTAAAAACTAGCCCCTGATTTGAGCCAATGGGCGCAGCTAGAGGCATTATGCAGCTAGCTCCTGCGCTTAGCATCGCTCTTGCGGCGTTTAGATCAGGAAACATATATGGCATCGGCACAAAGCCGTCATTTGCCAGTGCTTCGCAGGCTTTTATGGTTTCAGCGTTGTCTGGAAAGAGAAATTTAGAATCAGTTATGATCTCTATCTTAACAAGCTCGCCACATCCAAGCTCACGTGCGAGCTGGGCGATACGAACAGCCTCTTTGGCGTTCCTAGCGCCACTTGTGTTTGGCAAGAGCGTCACGCCTTTTGGGATAAAGTCAAGTATATTGCGCTCTTTGCTCTCGTTTATGCGTCTAAGAGCAAGGGTTAGGATCTGCGCGCCAGCCTCGTTTATGGCTGAGTCGATGAGCTCGTGCGAGTACTTGCCAGAGCCAAGGATAAAGCGACTTTGAAACTCCTTGCCGCCAAGGATCAAACTATCACTTTGCACTTACGCCTCCAAGCCCATAAGTAGTCTAATGGCCAAATTTGCCTCGTGGTTTGCGCAGATCGCAACGCGTGGTGCCATGAGCCCTTGACCGATCTTCGCCTCATTTGTGAGATCGCCACAAAGATAGACATTTTTAGCAAATTTTATGGTTTTTATGAGATTTGAGCTAAAGTATCCTGCCATGCCAGAGGCGCCGATGATCTTTTTTTCTTTTAAGCTTGCCCCAGCTTCGTTTAGTATCATCGCCTTGCCAACGACGTTGTCAAAGGCTTCGCATAAAATTTCGCACTCGCCAAAGACGCTAGCCACGTTTTTTTCATCCAAAAATATATCGTGAGTTTCGACTTCGACAAAGGGATTTACGTCATTTATCAGCTCTTTTAGCGCCTGCGTCTTTTGCATGCCGATGTGACGGACGAAATACTGCTGGCGGTTTAGATTGCTTGGCTCAACGACGTCAAAGTCGGCAAGCACTAGCTTTTTTACGCCAACTCTTGCAAGACTTAGCGCGATATTCGAACCAAGACCGCCAAGTCCAGCCACGCCGATCACTGCCTTGCTTAGGGCTAAATTTAGCTCAGGGCTGTTTCTTGAAGCGATCATCGAGCGTAAAACTTCACGCTCAGGCATCACGCCACGCCTTATAAATACGACGTTTGAGCCATCTTTTAGCTCGCTGTCTTCTTTTATAGCAAAGCCATCAACGATAAAAATGTCTGGCTCTGTCGCGTTAAATTTCTCTAAAAATTTATAAATTTCACTCTCTTTATCGCCAAGCGCAAGCTCTTTTAGCTCGCCAAGGCTTTTTACTGGCACCTTAAATTTTGCGCCATTTAATACAATCTCTATCATTTTCTCCTCATCCACCGCCAACTAAAGTGACGATCTCATAAGCTTTGCCCTCGCTCATGAAGCGCTCACGCCAAAGCTTTTTTGGCAAAATTTCTCCGTCTCGCTCAAGGGCTATAAATTTAAGTTCATAGCCATTTTGAGCTAAAAAATCATAAACGCTTATATCGTTTTCAAGCTCGAAAATTTTGCCATTTACGCTAAATTTGATCATTAAATTTTGTAGCTTTTTACAAAATTTGCGATCCTCTCGATCGCTTTTTTTATGCTCTCGATGTCTGTTGCAAAAGAAATTCTAAAATATCCATCCATACCAAAGCCCACGCCTGGCACGGTTGCTACGTTCGCCTCTTCAAGCATCTTTTTGCAAAATCTAAGTGAGTCGCCATCTACATCTTTGCATTTTACAAATAGATAAAACGCGCCATCAGGTTTAACTACGCTTAGCCCAGGGATAGCATTTATCATCTCAACTGCCACGTCGCGTCTTCTTTCATACTCTTTTCTCATATTTTCGATGTCTTCGTCAGTTTCGCCAAGAAGTGATGGGATAGCGCCTATTTGCACGATCGAGCTAATGTTGCTTGTGCTTTGGCTTTGAAGCTTTTTGATGCCAGCGATGAGCCAGTCCATCGAGCTTGCGATATAGCCAAATCTCCAGCCAGGCATCGCGCCACACTTACTTAGTCCATTTATCGTGACCGTTCTTTTAAAAAGATCTTCGCTTACGGAGGCTACTGCGTGAAATTTCTTGCCGTAAATCACTTTTTCATAAATTTCATCGCTTGTGATGATGATATCAGTACCCTTTAAAACCTCGCCAAATGCCGCGATCTCCTCTTTTGTATACACAGCTCCAGTTGGATTTGTCGGATGATTTAGCGAAAAGACCTTTGTTTTTGGCGTGATCGCTTTTTTTAGCTGCTCGGCTGTGACTTTAAAATTTGTGCTCTCGTCTGCCTCGATAAAGACAGGCACGCCACCACAAAATTTAACGATCTCAGGGTAGCTCACCCAGTATGGAGATGGGATGATGACTTCATCACCTGGGTTGATAAGCGCTTGAAATACATTAAAAAGTGAGTGTTTTGCGCCGATGTTTGTGACGATTTGATTTGCTTTATAGTCAAGTCCGTTATCTCTTTTTAGCTTTGCTCTAATGGCATCAATGACCTCAGGCAGGCCCGGTACTGGCGTGTATTTTCCGCTTTTGCTATCGTTATCAAGTGCGTTTTTTACAGCATCTCTTATCTTTTTTGGAGTCATAAAGTCAGGCTCACCAGCTGAAAGCGAGATCACGTCGATGCCAGCAGCCTTCATCTCTTTGGCTTTTGTGCTGATCGCGATTGTGATTGACTCGCTTAATGTTTGCATTCTGTTTGCTAGTTGCATTTTAGTCCTTTTTTAGTTGATCGTCTTTAGGTAACTATTGTCATTTAAAAATAGATAAAGTTCGCCCAAAATTTGCTTCTTTTGTGTTTCGTTTATCAGAGTTGATTTCTCTAAGCGTTCATTTAGAGTGTCTTGGATCTCGTAGATATCGTAGTCCATGTCCTCCATGATATCAAGGATCGACTGGCTCTCTAGTAAATTTGTAATCTTGTAGCCATCGCTTGTTATCTCCACGGTAGCTTCTGTTGGATGAGTAAAGAGGTTGTGCTTCATGCCGATCACCTCTTGATATGCGCCAACTAGGAAAAATCCCAAGAAATAATCCTCCTTCTCCACATCCACGTCGTGCAAAAGCAGTGGATTTTTCTCGTCATCATAGCTGATCTCGCCGTCGCTATCGCAAGTGATATCCCAGATCGAAGCTGGCAAAGTAGGGCGCTCATCGAGCCTGTCAAGCGGCATGATAGGGAAATTTTGCTTTAGTCCCCAAAAGTCTGGCAAGCTTTGAAAGATCGAGAAATTTAGCAGGTATCTCTCTTGAACCTCTTTTTGAATTTTAGTTAGATCGCTTGAGTTGCTCTTGTTGCCAAGCATCACGACAGCCTTTTTGCTAATGAGCCTTAAAAGCACCTCTGCGTTTGACCTATCTTGTAGATCGACATAGCCTAGATCAAAGAGCGTAAGGATGCTCTCAGTGTGGTGGATAGCGTCGTGCAGGTATTCTAGGGCGTTTGAAGGCTTGATTGATTTATAAAGATCAACTAGCTCGGTTATTAAATTTGGATTATTTTTCTTTAAATTTAGCTTCTCTTCGGTGTATTCTTGAGAAAATAGCTCAAGCACAGGAGCGACCAAAAGTGCGTGAGAAGCGGCGATGTAGCGACCCGACTCTATGAAGATATCTGGCTCGATCTCCTTTTTTTGCTCGCTTATGGTTTTAAGCATATAAACAACGTCGTTTGCGTATTCGTTTAGCGTATAGTTTCTGCTGCTCTCTTCTTTAAACTGCGAGTACTCGATCGCTAGGCCACCACCTAAATTTATAGCTTTTAAATTTGAGGCGCCCATTTTTCTAAGCTCAGCGTAGATGTTGCCAGCCTCGATGAGTGCTTTTTTGAGCGGATGGATCTCGCTTATTTGAGAGCCGATGTGAAAGTGTATCATCGTGAAGTTTTCAAGTAAATTTGCCTTTTTTAGCATCTTTACAGCTTCTATTAGCTCGGTTGATGTTAGGCCAAATTTAGAGTGTATGCCTCCACTTTTTGCCCAGAGTCCTGAGCCTGTCGAGTGTAGTCTTACTCTAAGTCCGATCTTTGGTTTTGGTTTAAAACGCTCTTTTGCGATGGCGATTATCGCTTCAAGCTCGTTTAAGCCCTCGATCGTTAGCGTGATATTATGACCCATTTCAGCGGCGATAAAGCCTATGTTTATCATCTCTTTATCTTTAAAGCCATTTACGGTTATTGGAGCTTTTTCGTTATTGTAAGCCATAGTTAGAAGTAGCTCAGCCTTGCTACCAGCCTCAAGGCCGTAGTTGTAGGGCTTGCCAAGGCGTACTAGGTTTTTTACAAAGCCAGGGTATTGATTGACTTTAAGCGGGAAAACGGCGTTAAAGCTGCCTTTGTAGGCAAACTCTTTCTTTGCCTTTGCAAAGCTTGCGTGGATCTGCTCGATCTGCTTTTGGATAAGGTGCGGAAAACGAAGCAGTAGCGGCCCTCTGTAGCCATCGTCTCTTATCTCTTTTACGATGTCGATGATCGCTGGCTTGCTAGCTTCGTTTATGCAGACTTTGCCATCTTCTATCACAAAATTTGAATTGCCCCAAATGCTAAGTCCAAAATCATTCATCCCAGCTCCTTTTCAAGCTCATCTAAATTTATCGTTTTTTCATCTTTGGTCTCTAAATTTTTATACCAAATTTTATTCTCTTTCATCTCATTTTCGCCCACGCAAAGGAAAATTTTTGCATTTTTATTGTCGGCATTTTGCAGATGTTTTTGAAGTTTTTTAGCTTCATAAGAAATTTCAACCTGATATTTTTTGCGAAGTTTTGAGCCAAGATTATAGATAAAATCAACATTCGCCGCATCAAGCGCGCAAAGATAAACTCCGTCTCGCTCATCTTCAGCCTCACCTAAAATTTCCATTATCCTCTCAACGCCCATCGCAAAGCCAACACCGTAACTTGCTCTACCGCCAAGATATTCAACGAGCCTATCGTATCTACCACCCCCTGCAACTGCGCTTTGTGAGCCGATCTCGTTGCTGATAAACTCAAACGCCGTCTTGCAGTAGTAGTCTAGCCCACGAACGAGCTTAGTGTCTGTCTCAAATTTAACGCCATTTGCCGTTAAAATTTCTTGCAGTTTTGCAAAGTCAGCCTGCGCCTCGCAGCTTAAGCTATCAGTGATAACTGGAGCGTTTTTATAAATTTCTTGGCAGCTTTCTATCTTGCAGTCAAGCACGCGGATAGGGTTTAAAAGCTTGCGTCTTTTGCAGTCTTCGCAAATTCTGTCGTCGTTTTCATCTAGAAATTTGACAAGCTTTGCTTTATAAGACTTCATCGAGCTCTCGTCGCCAAGTGAGTTGATCTTTAGGGTTGTTTTTATATTTAGTCTGTTAAAAATTTCACTCACCATTAAGATAATGCTCGCGTCCTCATAGACGCTACCCTCGCCAAAGCACTCACAGCCAAACTGGTGAAATTCTCTCAAGCGGCCTTTTTGTGGGCGCTCGTAGCGAAACATCGAGCCGTGATAAAAGCAGCGTTTTGTCGCATTTGCCCTGTCAAGTTTTGCCTCGATAAAGGCTCTAACGACGCCAGCTGTGCCCTCAGGACGCAAGCAAACATCGTTGCCACCCTTGTCTTCAAACTGATACATCTCTTTGCCAACGATGTCACTGCTCTCGCCGACACTTCTTTTAAAAAGCGCCGTCTCCTCGAGGTGTGGGGTCAAAATTTGCTCATATCCGTAGTTTTTTGCGACTTCCTCGCAGGTTTTGATTATCTGTGCGTAAAGTTTTGCGCGAGCTGGAAGCATATCTTTCATGCCACGAAGTGCCGTTATCATCGCATTATCCTTTTTATTTTTTTGTGATTTTACTTAAAATTTATAAAATTTTCTATCTCTTTTGAAATTAGCTCTATGCTTTTAGATGCGTCTATAAAAAGCGTTTCAAAGCTATTTTTGATAAGAATTTCCTTCATCAAACTTTGCACTTTTAAAAGATACTCTAGCCCGCGAGCCTCGATCTTATCGCTTGTGCCTCTTGCTTTTAAGCGCGAGCTTATTAGCTCATGGCTTGCTTCAAAAAAGACTATCTTGTCTGCAAATTTATCATTTAGTGCAAATTTATTAAGCCCTAAAAGCATGTTTTCATCTAAGTTTTCATCATTTGCCAAAGCGTAGGCGATACCAGAGATAAAGCCTCTGTCACTTAAAATCAGTTTGCCTAAATTTGGAGCAACCAGCTTTTCAAAATGCTCAGCCCTGTCAGCTAAAAAGAGTAAAATTTCAGCCCTTTTGCCTATTTTTATGCTTGAACTTAGTAAAATTTCACGTAAATTTTCACCAAGCTGCGTGCCACCTGGCTCTTTTGTGACGATGGCGTCACTAAATTTAGAAGCTAAAATTTCTATCTGCGTGCTCTTGCCAACGCCGTCAATGCCTTCAAATAAAACATACATTTTACGCCTTTAAATTTTTTAGAATTTTTGCTGGCACTAGGTTGCTCACGTCGCCGTCGTGGCGCAAGACTGAGCGGACGATCGAGCTTGAGATGAAGGCGTTGTTTAAGCTTGGCATAAGATAAACCGTCTCAAATTCGTCCCAAAGTGCAGCGTTTGCGTAGCCGATTTGTAGCTCATACTCAAAGTCACTAACCGCGCGAAGCCCCCTAATGACGGTATTTATGCCGTGCGACTTAGCAAAATCAACAAGCAAGTTATCAAAGCCAAGAACGCTTACATTTTTTAGCTCACAAACTGCCTCTTTTGCCATCTCTATGCGCTTTTCATGTGCAAACATCGGCTGTTTGCTGTCACTTTTTGCAACTGCGACGATTACCTTGTCAAAAATTTTTGTAGCTCTTATGATGACGTCTAAATGGCCGTTTGTGATGGGGTCAAATGTCCCTGGATAGATGCAAGATTTTTTCAAATTTGCCACCTTTTGTAAAGATTATTTTGGATTTTTAAGGCATCAAGCCACTTGCCGATGATGAAATTTTCCATATCCTGAAGGCTCTTTATGCCTGCGTAGTAGCCTAAAACTGGCGGAGCGATGATGGCTCCAAGAGATGAGAGAAGCTGCATCTGAGAGAGTGCGATCGCAGAAAATGGCATCTCTCTAACGCCTAAAACTAGGGTTTGTCTCTCTTTTAGTGCGACACTTGCAGCTCTTGTGATGAGTGTGTCGCTTATGCCATTTGCAACTTTTGCTAGCGTGTTGGTAGAGCAGGGCGCTATTATCATTGCTTCAACGCCAAACGAGCCAGAAGCTGGACCAGCACTAAGGTCTTGATCATCATAAATTTTTACGCCAAGCTCATTTAAATTTAGCCTCAAATTTTCTTCAGCCTCTAAAACTTTCATAGCATTTTTACTAACTATGACATGCGCCTCACAACTATCTTTAGCGGCATTTACTAGCTTTAAAAAAAGCCCAGCCCCGCTTGCTCCAGTGGCTGCAAAAACTACCTTTTTCATCTAATAACTGCCTCGTCTTTGCCTGAAACTGTGGCCTGTAAAATTTTGTTTTCTCTTGTTCTTATCTTTATCATATCGCCTAAGTTTCCATCCTCAAGCGCCTTTACTTCAGCGATTATCTTGACGCCACCTTCGCTTAAGACCGCATTTAGCATTTGACCTTTTTTGACTAAACTAATGGCATTAAACTGACGTTTGGTTAAAATTTCACCGCTTCTTATCTGCACTTTTGTGACAAGAGTTGAGGCGCTAAGTCCAAAGAGTGCGTCACGCGGCCATTTGCTAAATTCGATCATCGTTGGTTGGTAGTCAAGCAGGCTTAAAATGTGGTTTGTATTCATTGAATTTATGGCGATAAAAACTGGCATTTTAGCATTAAAACTAAATTTAAAATAAAGGCTTTTTAAGCTTAGATCAACGTCCTCAAATGAGGCTCTAAAGACGCCTTTTTGGCTATTTTGATCGTTTAGAAATATATTTTTAAAAACTAGATCCTTGAAATTTGCAGGGAGTTTGTTTTGCGGACTGATGCTAAGATCGCTCACACTGATACCTGGGTACTCGTTGCTGATCTCTCTTAGAAATTGCATCTGAATTTCATCCATGATAGAGCAGTTTTTGACAAAAGCTACGCTGCCGCCGCTTTTGTCGTTATATGTTTTAAAATTTGCTGTTAGAATTTCATAGAGCTTTTTACTATCTATCTTGGCAGCTCTTTTGCCCTCTAAGTTTAAAATTTCATTGTCTTCGCCTTCAAAGCCAAAAGTACTAAGTGAAATTTGATCATTTACGACGCAATACATCGGATAGATGCTGACTTCATTTGCTAAAAGTTTTGTGGAAAATAAAAAAATGAGTATAAAAAAGATGGAGCGGGAAACGAGATTCGAACTCGCGACCCCAACCTTGGCAAGGTTGTGCTCTACCCCTGAGCTATTCCCGCAATCAAAATGAAGTCCGCATTTTATCAGATTGTTTTTCATTTGTCAAGGATTATGGAAGTTTTATGAGTGAAATTTCACTATTTTGTAAAATTTCACCTTGATCAGGGCTAGTTATCAACACAAAATCACTCTTTAATATATGATTTATCATGCCTGAGCCATATTTTCCGCCGTCAGTTGCTATAAATTTGCCATCAGCTACATTGCCAAAAACCGCATTTGCTCTGCCTGATTTTACCTTTAAATTTTCGCTATTTATAGCTTTTTGCGTCACAAAACACTCACTTTTTAGAAGTGGCAAAACAAGCATCATCGTGCAAAGATAAGCAGCCATAGGGTTGCCAGGCAAGATAAAAACAAGCCTGCCATCTTTTTCGTAAGCCTTACAAGGTCTGCCAGGTCTTATGTCAAGGTGCGAGAAAATTTCGTTGTATCCAAGCTCGCTTAGAGCTATCTTCATAAAGTCAGCCTCACCAGCGCTTGCTCCACCAGAGCAGATAACGATGTCGTAGTTTGCAGCATTTAAAAATGCCTTTTTTACAGCGCTTAACTCATCTTTTATGATGCCAAGATATGAGCTTTTTTGACCGATTGAACTAAGAAGTGCAGCGATGCCAAGTGCGTTTGCATTATAAATTTCATCCTCGCTAGCTCTTTGCCAAGGCTCGATGATTTCGTTGCCACTTGAGTAAATTCCAACACTAGGCTGCTTTTTCACATCTATAAAGCTTATGCCCTGAGCTGCAAGCATCATCACGCTTCTTGTGTTTAAAATTTCACCACTTTTTAGTAAAATCTCACCAACTTTTGTCTCTTCGCCTTTAAAGCGGTAAGCCTCGCCTTTTTTAAGCTTAGTTGGCGCTTTTACAAACTCACCATCAACCACGCAATCTTCAAACCTCATGACCGTATCAGCGCCCTTTGGCATCTTAGCACCTGTCATTATCTTCACGCATTCGTTTTTGCCGATAGCTAGCTGCTCTTTATCGCCTGCAAAGGCACTTGCAATGATCTTATATGGCTCATCTTTTTCATCAAATTTAACAGCAAATCCATCAAGCGCTGAGTTGTCAAAGCAGGGCAGGTCTTTGACTGCTATCACGTCATTTGCTAAGGTTTTGCCAAGAGCCTCGCTAATGGGTAAAATTTCGCTCTCATTTTTTGGTTTAAATTTAGCTTTTAAAGCCTCAAGTGCGTCATTTACTAGCATTTTTACTCCTCAAGCCTAACTATTTTTGCCCCAAGGCTTTTAAATTTCTCCTCCAGTCTCTCATAACCTCTATCAAGATGGTAAATTCTATGCACCAAGCTCTCGCCATTTGCGATAAGAGCGGCTAGTATCAGCGCTGAGCTTGCTCTAAGGTCAGTCGCCATGACATCAGCTGCATTTAAAGTTGCAGGGGCATAAACGCTTGCGATGTGACCATTTAGGCGGATATCAGCGCCCATTCTAGCTAGCTCACTAACGTGCATAAAGCGGTTTTCAAAAAGCCTCTCATCTATCGTGCTAACGCCGTTTGCTGCAAGACAAAGCGCCATAAACTGAGCCTGCATATCGGTTGGAAAGCCTGGATACTCAGTCGTTCTTATCTCGACTGGTTTTATCTCATTTGTCGGCAAAATCGTGATCTTATCGCCGTCTATTTCGATACCAAAGCCCATCTCTTCAAATTTATTTAAAATGGCCGTCATGTGCGCAGCATTTGCCTTTGTGACTGAAATTTTGCTATTTGTGATAGCTCCAGCGCAAAGATACGTGCCAGCCTCGATCCTATCAGGGATGACTTCGATATCGCAAATTTCAAGCAGTTTTTGACCACTACCAGTGATCTTTAGCTCGCTCGTGCCTATGCCTTCGATCTTTACACCACTTCTTGCTAAAATTTCACAAATTTGCACCACTTCAGGCTCAAGCGCGACGTTAAAAAGCTCTGTCGTGCCGTGTGCTAGTGCTGCTGCCATGATGATGTTTTCGCTGCCAGTTACGGTGATCTTATCAAAAACTATCTTTGCGCCTTTTAGGCCATTTGGCGCGGTTGCGACAACGTAACCTTGCTTTATCTCGATATTTGCGCCCATTTTCTCAAGTGCGCTTAGGTGCAGGTCTATTGGTCTTTGTCCGATCGCACAGCCTCCAGGAAGGCTTACTTCGCAGTGTCCAAAGCGCGCTAGAAGCGGACCAAGCGTCAAGATAGAAGCGCGCATCTTTCTAACGATGTCGTAGTTTGCCGTGGTTGAATTTACACTGCTCGTATCGATACTTAGTGAGTTTTCATCTTTAAATTCACACTTTGCTCCAAGATTAACTAGCAACTGGCAAAGCGTCTTTATGTCAGCAACATTTGGGATATTTGTTAAATTTATCTTATTTTTAGCAAGTAGGGTTAGGGCGATGATAGGTAGGGCGGCATTTTTGGCTCCGCTGATCTTTACTTCGCCGCTTAATTTGGCATTGCCTTCTATTTTTAGATAGTGCATCATTATTTTTTGCCTTAAGAAAATATATTTTTTGCCGATTATATTGTTTTTAAACTTAGAGTAAAGAAAACAGGGCGCTATTTTCGCTTTATTTACATTTAAGAGTTAAAATTACGAAAATTAATTATTTTGGATAAAAATATGTTAAGTTTAATAAATAAAAGAATATTTTTTGCACTATCCGTTGCACTTTTTACAGGTTGTTCTTTCACCTCAAATGAGCCTAAAATCCCACAAAATGACTATAATCAAACCGCCTCTACAAATGGTGACTTTAGCAGACAAACTTCAAGTGAGCTTTTAGACGAAGATGACGGCAGAGCTGATAAAGAATTTGGTTCATTTTTTAAAAAATACTTAAACACTAGAGCAGGGGGTGACTGCTCAGGCTTTGTCTCTATCGTAAATGCAAAATATAAAAATATGTATTTTGATGAAAAAACTATCAATAACTACTACAGCAAGGGTGGCAGAAAGTCAAAAGCCATCTACAACTTCTATGAAAGCCAAAATTTGATCACTCATAAAAATCCAAAAAAAGGCGATCTTATCTTCTTTTCAAACACCCTTGGCAAAGGCATACAAAAAAATAAAGACAAGAAAAACGTCACTCACGTCGGCATCGTAACAGCCATACTCCCGGACGAGACGGTGAAATTTATCCATAACTCTGGCGGCAGGATCATCCACAGCTATATGAATTTAAAACAAAAAAACACACACCTAAAGGGCGACAAAGAGATAAATAGCTACGTTGTAAGATGTTCAAACGCTAGCTGCCTAGCGGCAAATAGATTTGCTGGATATGGCAAAGCTAAGTAGTCCAGCTACATTTGCGCTTATCCTTTTAAATTTAGCTGCATTTTTTGGCGTCACCTTTCTGCATTCGCGTGAGCTATGGCTCGCGCTTGGCTTAAATATCTATTTTTTAGAAAAACTCTATATATTTCAGCCCCTCACATCTATCTTTATACACGCAGGCACAGCTCACCTGCTCATGAATATGCTCTTTTTATATCAAGTTGGCACGATGAGCGAGCTATATCTTGGCACGAAAAAATTTATCATTTTTTATATCGTTGGCGGCGTTTTGACGCAAATTTTAAGCTTTATTTATATATATTTTGCATTTGAAAATGAGAAAATTATAAATTTAGTCGGTGCAAGCGGAGCTTTGTGTATGCTCTTTGGCATGCTGGCGACCTCGTTACTTTACTCAGACAAAAAGGCGTGGTTTGGCTACTTTGCCATCGTTGTTGCCATGAGCTTTTTTCCGCTACTTATGGGCATAAATGTCGCATGGTACGCGCACTTTATAGGCTGGACTATCGGCTGTTTGTATGCTAAATTTTACTTAAAGAGAGCAGATGAGATTTTATGATGAGATCTGGGACATTTTAAACGAGGGCGACGTAGAGCTTAAATTTTTAAAATTTGAGCTATTTTACGAGAAATTTAGATCAAATTTGGATATTTGTTTTGATGAAATTTCTGCGCCAAATGAGCTAACTACCCCATGCTACGCTAAATTTTGCGACGTTGTTAGCATGAAAGAGCTAAACAAAAAGGTAAAACCAAAAGATAAAAACCTAAATTTCATCCACTCAGTCGCTCACATCGAGTTTAGCGCTATCGACATCGCGCTTGATGCTTGTTATAGATTTAGGGGACTGCCAAGGGAGTTTTACGAGGACTGGCTGGAGGTGGCTGAGGACGAGATCAGGCACTTTTGCATGATAGAAAATTTACTCACAAAGCAGGGCGGCAGATACGGCGAGCTAAGCGTGCATGACGGCCTTTTTATCGCACTTCAAAAGACTTCAGATAGGCTCACTAGCCGCATGGCGCTACTACCAAGATATATGGAGGCAAACGGGCTTGATGCAAACGCTCACATCATCAAAAGACTAGAAGCTGAGGGCGGGCAAGATGAGCTCATTGAGTGCCTAAAAGTCATCTTAAAAGAGGAAGTTTCTCACGTTTATAAGGGCGATAAATGGTTTAAATTTGCCTGCAAAAAAGAGGGCGTCGATGAGAAAAGCTACTTTGACATCATTTTAAATTTATATCCAAATTCATTTAAAAGCATTAGAGAGATCAACGAAAAAGACCGCTTAAAGGCTGGATTTAGCGAGGAAGAGCTTAGTTGGATAAAGAATTTCTCAAAGGAGAGATTATGAGCAAAATTTACTTCATAAGGCACGCAAAAGCAGTTGATGAGAACAAAGACGGCGCAAAAGACGCTTCAAGAGAGCTTAGCCCAAAAGGAAAAGAGGACGCTAAATTTATGGCTAGCAGGCTAAAAATGTATGATGTGATGCCAGGAGCTATCTTTTCAAGCAGCGCTAAAAGATGTGAGCAAACAGCAAAAATCATCGCTAAAACTTTAAAATTTAAAGAAAAATCCATAGAGATAAAAGACGAGCTTTACGACATAAGCTTTGAGGATCTTTTGGAGTTCGTAAGAAATTTGGATGAAAATTTAGATGAAATTTTCATCATCACGCACAATCCAAGCATAACTGAAATTTGCGAATACCTAAGCGACTCATCGATTGACAATATCCCAACTTCAGGCATTTTTTGCATTGAGTTTGAGTCTGAATTTAAAGAGCTAAAAGAGGGCAGTGCAAAAGCTTTGTTTTTTGACCACCCAAAGAAACATCAAAGATAAGTTTTATTAAAAATCCGCAAATTTTAAAATTTATCACTCTAGTTTTTTAAAATTTAACCATTTCAAGTTCAAATTACCAAGCATAAAAGCAAATTTAAAATCAACCATAATTGCAATGCCAAAATATGAGAAAAGGTAAAATGCAAGGTATTTTATATATTTTGTATTGAAAACTGTAATTTTCAAATTGATATTTTAAAATCTTTATTCTACTCGTTTGAAAGTTTTAAATGGCTAGATTTGGCTATATTTTGTATTTTATCTTTTGTGTGATCTAAATTTATCCATTAAATTTGGCGTAAAAAAATTTGTAAGAAAATGAGTTAAATTTTACACTTTTCAAAAATTATAAAATTTGCATTTATCTTATACATAACTTAAAATTTGATCTAACCTATTTTGAAAATGGCGAGCGAGAGTTACCTTGAGAGCTTGTGGTTCTTGCTCTAAAAAGTAGCACGACCTTGAAAAGCCGCGATAAATGTAAATAAAGTGGCTTGCTTGAGATGGTATTTTTTTGAGGCAAATTTAATCCAAAGCGAGTGTTTTTCCAAAAAGCTGATAAGGTGATCATATGCGTGCTAAATTTAAGAGCAGTATAAAAAAATAAGAACAATGCATGATTTTTGTTCTTGTGCGCCAAATATTGATAAATTTTAAAGTAAGGAGTTAATTTTGCCATTCAAAGGCAACTTATAAAACTAAAAAATTGTTTTTGTATGTCAAAGAGTTATCTTTTGCGTTAAATTTTTAGATTTGAGCGATCTTTCGTGCTAAATTTAAGAGAAAGTAGTTAAATTTACTATGAAAACACGCCTGAAAACTATTTTTTTAAAGCCTAATTAAATTTTATCGTCAATAAGCGTGCGGATATCTAATGTGAAGTTTTTGGGCATAAATATAGGTGAGTCTAAAATTTTAAGTACGCCGTCATCAAATGAGAGAAATTCCACTACTCTTTTGCGCTTGTTATCAGTTTTTATGCTCATATCGGCTAGGCGAAGTATCTTTATGATCTGCATTTTATCTGCCGTCCATTCACAAAAAGCTAGAAATTTAGAGTCGTCTGAAAACAAAAAGCAAGCTGTTGCCCTGTCGCTAAGTAAAATTTGATCGGCACAGTCATCTTTAACTAAATTTTGATCCAAATTTGATAGAGTTTTTGCGTGGTTTAAGAGCTCGTTTTTTAAATTTAGATAGTGCTCGCCATTTATAAAAAGTCGTAGCTCGCCAATGGTTGGAGCGCCCATAGCGACCTCGCAACCTACAAATTTGGCGCTAAATTTGTCATCGTTGCTACACGCGTTTGCCTCGTAGTCCCAAGCTGAACTCATAAATTTACCTATTAAATTTGCCAGCCATGGCTTTGTAGATATTTAGCTCATCTTGTAAGAGTGTGTATTTTGCTTTTAAAAGCCCTATTTTGGCCTCCAGCTCGCTGTTTTTCGCCTCTAAAAACTGCTTTAGCTCGACCTTGCCATAAGAGTATTTTAGCTCGTAAATTTTTGAAATTTCTTCGTAGTTTTTTATCTGCTCTTGGTAGTTTGTAAGTAGTGCTTCGTCATTTATGTAGCTCTTATAAAATGCGTCTATCTCGTTTAATGCGCTATTTAGAGTGCTTATGTAGTTTAGCTTTGCAAGCTCGAAATTCGCCTCGCTAACCTTTAAATTTGACTTTAGCTTGTGGTAGTTTAAAAATGGCAAATTCAAAGCGATGTTGCCATTTAGAAATTTAAGACTGAAAGCTTCCTCTTTTTTGTCGGTGCTGCTTTTGAGGCTAGCTCCTAGCGTGATGGTCGGATAAAACTCTTTTTGGCTCGCTTTGTAGTTTAAGATGCCCTCTTCTATGCGGAAAATGGCCGCTCTTAGATCAGGTCGGTTTGCTATGGCGCTTGTTGGCACATCTAGATCAACGCCCGCACTTTTTACAGGACTTAGCGTGAGACCTTCAAATTTAAGCTCAAATTCTGGCCTCTCATTTAGCAAAATCCTAAGCGTTTTTTTAGCACTCAAAAGCTCTTTTTTGGCACTTTCTATCTTATTTTGAGCGCTTAAGAGCTGTGAGTTTATCTGTTTTAGGCTTAACGCCTCCTCTTTGCCAAGCTTAAATTTAAGCCCAACTATCTCATTTAACTCATTATAAATTTCTAAAATTTGCTCATAAGTTTTTATGCTCTCGTTTAGATATAAAATTTGAAAATAAGCGTCTGCCACGGAGTTTATGACGCTTAGTTTGCTAGCCTCCAGATCAAATTTAGTTGCCCTTGCTTCAAACATCGCTGCGTCTTTGCTATCTGCTAGCTTTTGCCAAAGGTCAAGCTCGTAGCTAAGCCCTATGCTTGAGCCAAAACTTCTACTAGAAGCGTCGCCCTCTTTTATGTTTTTGCTACTTGTTGCCTCAAAACCAGCGTTAAAGCTTGGGATTAAATTTGCCTGCAAAACGCCAGATTGAGCGAGCGCTTTATTTACATTTATGGCAGCTTTTGCAAGGTCGGTGTTGTTTTTAAGAGCAAGCGCTATAAGCTCATCAAGGTAGCTTTGATGATACTGCTTCCACCAAGAAGTGTTTAAATTTAGCTCGCTACTGGCGTTATCTTCAAGTAAAATTTGCTTGTAGTTTTCATCTATATTTTTAACAGCACAGCCGCTTAAAACGAGCACCAAAGCTAGGCTTAGAAATTTCATATTACTCCCTTGAAAGCGCATCTATTGGATTTAGTTTTGAGGCGTTTTTGGCAGGCATGTAGCCAAAGATGATGCCAATCGCCATCGATGTGACAAGTGCAAGCACGATCGAGCCGTTTGAAAAGATCATGCTAAAGCCGTTTAAGAAGTTGTTAAAGATGTAGCCGATAGCGTAGGATAGGACGATGCCGATGGCTCCGCCGATAAGGCAAAGTAGCACCGCCTCTATCAAAAACTGCTGCAAGATGTTGCTCTGTCTAGCTCCGATCGCCATTTTTATGCCTATCTCTTTGGTGCGCTCGGTGACTGAGACTAGCATGATGTTCATGACGCCTATGCCACCAACTACGAGCGAGACGACGGCGATGCTTGAGATGAGCAGGCGCATGGTCGAGATGGTCTCTTCGATCGTTTGCTTGATGCTGTCTGAGTTTCTTGTAAAAAAATCCTTTTTGCCGTGCTTGATCTCTAAAAGCTCGGTTAGTGTTTTTTCGGCGATTTGCGCATTGACGCCCTCATTTACTTTGACGGTGACCGAGCTTATAAATTTATCTCCAGTGACCTTGTTTAGCACGGTCGTGTATGGGGCGTAAATTTTAAGCGTGCTTGAATCGCCCATCTTAAAATCATCCTTTTGCAAAACGCCGATAATGCGAAGTGGCTTTTTGTTAAAAAGTATGATCTTGCCGATAGGATCATCATTTTTAAAGATGCTATTTTTGGTGTTTTGATCGATTAGCGCGACTGAAGCTGAGTTTAAAACCTCGTCATCATCGTAAATTCTGCCCTCTTCTAGCTTTAGCCCATTTACATCAAAGCTCCCTACCCCGCCACCTTTTAGGCTCGCACTTAGCGAGATATTTTCATAGGTTAGCACGCCTGAAGTGCTTGTATTTGGCGTGACTGAGTCTAAAAAGGACTGCTTGGCAAGCATGTTTGCATCGCTTATGGAGAGCGTTTTTACCTTGCCTGAGAGCATATCGCCAAAGCCTTTACCTGGCATGATGTCGATCGTGTTTGTGCCGATCTTTCTGATACCAGCTAAAATTTGCTCCTGCGAGCCTTTGCCAAGGGCAACGACGCTAATTACCGCGGTGATACCTATAATAATGCCAAGCATCGTTAAAAGCGATCTTAGTTTGTGTGCTAGCATCGCATTTACCGACATTTTAAAGCTCTCTATTAGCTGGTCTTTATAGTAGGTAAATTTGCTCTTTTCCGGCTGAGTTTGCTTGCTTGCTTCATAAATTTTGCTATTTTTGACATTGTCGCTTACGATGTTGCCATCTTTTATCTCGATCACCCTACTCGCATACTCTGCGATCTTTGGGTCGTGCGTGACGATGATGATGGTGTGGCCTTTTTTGTAAAGATCAACTAAAATTTCCATCACCCTTAGACCACTTTTGCTATCAAGCGCGCCAGTTGGCTCGTCTGCTAAGATGATCTCACCACCATTCATCAGCGCCCTTGCTATGGAGACCCTTTGCTGTTGTCCGCCTGAGAGTTTATTTGGTAAATTTTTCGCTTTTTCGCTAAGTCCAAGCGAGCCAAGAAGCTCATTAGCTCTTTTCTCTCGCTCGCTCTTGTTTGCCCCTGCGTAGATGCTTGGCAGCGCTACGTTTTCAAGGGCATTCATCGTGCTAAGCAGGTTGTATCTTTGAAATATAAAGCCAAATTTATCCCTTCTAAGCTTGGCAAGGGCGTCGCTATCAAATTTTGATATATCTTTGCCATCAAGCAGATACTGCCCGCCACTTGGGCTGTCTAAGCAGCCAAGGATGTTCATCAGGGTTGATTTACCAGAGCCAGACTGACCGATGATGGCTATAAACTCGCCCTTTTTTATCTCTAAATTTATGCCATGCAGGATCTCTATCTCATTGTCACCTAGCTTAAAGCTTTTGGTGATGTTTTTTAGGCTTATCACTTAAAACTTCTTATGTTCTTTTGCGATCATCTTGGCGATCTCGCTTGATGAGCCTTGAGATGTGATGATCTCGTCATTCTCGTTTATGCCGCTAATGATCTGCGTATCGAGGTTATCTTTTATGCCAGTTTTGACCGCTGTTTTTACTGGCTTACCATCTTTTAGCACATAGACAAAAGTGCCGTTTTCATCTTTTTTGATGCCGATGCTTGGCACGATGATGGCGCCCTCGACGTTTGCTATTAAAAGCTCGTTTTGTGTGGTCATGCCTATTCTTAAAATTCCATCTTTATTATCAACGATGCTTTGCGCGTAGTAATAAACCGCCGAGCTGCTGCTAGAGCTACTCGAATATGAAGACTTACTGCTGCTGCTTGAGCCGTAGCTGCCATCACTTAGTGTGGTAAGCCCAGGATCGATCGAGCTAACAGTCGTTTGAAATTTCTTCGTTGGCTCAGAGAGGATCGAGTACTCAACTGGCGTGCCGACTTTGATCTTTGTGATATCGCCCTCTGCTATTTGCATCTTCATCTTTACATGGCTAAGATCAGCGATATTTACGATAGTTGGCGTAGTTTGGTTGGCATTTACAGTCTGGCCCTCCTCAACCTGCACGCTTACAACCGTGCCATCTCTTGGAGCGGTGATCTTTGTGTAGCCTAAATTTATCTTAGCGGTGCTTAGCTCGATATTTGTCTGCTTGATCTGAGCTTCAAGCTCTTTTATCTTTGCGCTATTTGCACTATATGTGTTTTTTGCGCTTTCAAATTCTTGCTTTGAGGTGGCGTTTTTAGAAAAGAGCGCGTTTTCTCTATCAAACTGCGTTTTGGCGATATTTAGAGCCACTTTTGCGCTTTCAAGCTGGGCTTTGTAGATAGCAAGCTGAGCCTCTTTATTGTCTATGCTATTTTGCTGGGTCGAGCTATCGATACTTGCGATCATATCGCCCTTTTTTACCTGATCTCCAAGCTTAACATATAGCTTTTTTATCTGACCGCTCACCTGAGCTCCCACGTCGATTAGCTCGGTAGCGAAAATCTCTCCAGTCGCATCGACCTTTTTGTTAAATGAGCCCTTCTTTGCCTTTTTGGTGATAAACTCCACCTCTTCTTCTTTTACCTTAAAAAATTTATCATAGACGAAGTATCCGCCGACGCCTAAAATAAGCAGGATTATTAAAATTTTAGTTTTTTTCATCGCTTCTCTTTGTAAAAAATTGGTAAATTCTACTTCACAAGAGTAAACACTCTTTAAGCTTCCTCTTTTGCCATGCCAGCCTCTATCAAAAACCTGCTTGGCTGATAATTTACCTTCTTTATCTTGTCGTATTTTGCATAACTTAGATAGAGCTCATCTTTTGCTCTGGTAACTGCTACGTAAAAGAGCCGCCTCTCTTCTTCTAAGCTGCCGCCCATGCTCATTAGCTTTAAATTTGGAAAGCGGTTTTGCGCGAGATCGACGATGAAAACTTGGTCAAACTCAAGCCCCTTGCTCGCATGCACGCTAAGCAAGCTAACGCCCTGCCCTTCGCTCATCTCGTTGCTTCCAAGGGCTAAGAAGTTGTAAAATTTACTGATATCTTGATACTTTTTAGCTAGCTCGCTTAGCACCACGCTCTTTGCCATTATGCGTTCTTTGACCTCTTCTTTGAGCGCCAGATCAACATTGCCATTTTTTAGAGTTGCCCTTTTTGTGCTGATGTTTTCGACGATTAACGAGTAAATTTTGCTAGTTTTTATCTCATTTATCATCGTGGCTGGCTTTGAGATATTTCTCATGCCTCGTAAAAAGTTGTAAATTTCATATAAAAACTGCGCCCCACTCTCGCTTAGCTTTTGTAGTTTTAGCACAGGGTGTCCTAGAAATTTATCGCTAAAGCCAAGCTTAGAAAACCTTGAAACCTCGGCAAATTCATCAAGGTCATCAAAAAGGCCTAGCTGGTAGTTTCGCCTTTTGTTTGATGAGATATTTACGCTCTCATCTGGCTCAACTATCCCTTTTATCAAATTTCCATGCCCAAGCTTAAGCAGTGCGTCAAAAATTTCTTTGCTAACTGCGCTGCCAACGCCTTTTGCGTATTCGCAGATGTGGATAAATGCCATTATATCTTTTGGATTGACATAAATTCCCATGATGTCGATGAGCGCTTTGATCTCGCGGCTCTCAAAGAAGCTCACCCCGCCCTTTCGCTTTGAGCCGATGCCTCGCTCTTTTAGCGCGACCTCGATGCCGTCCGCTGATGAGTTATTTCTAAAAATTATGGCGATATTTTCTCTATTAAATGGCGAAAACGAGATGATGTCGGCGATATTTTGATACTGGTCAAAAAGTTCGTTATAGACAAGTAGCCTTGGAGGCTTGAAATTTCCCTCACGGCTCACGGTTAGGTGCTTTTCATAAAGCCTTGGATTGTTATTTATGACCTTGTTTGCAAGGGCAAGTATGCTTGAGCTTGAGCGGTAATTTACATTTAAAGCGTAGATATTTGCATTTGGGAAGCGATCTTTAAATGAGCCTATTATCTCGATATTTGCGCCGTTAAATGCGTAGATACTCTGGTCAAAATCGCCCACGCAAAAGAGGCTCTTTGTCTTAAATGCGTCTATGAGGCTGCCTTGAAGAGTATTTGTGTCTTGATACTCATCGATCAAAATTTCATCATAAACTAAATTTGCCCCCTTTTTTAGCTCGTCGCGCATTTTGATAAGAAGGTCGTTAAAATCAGCGTAAGAAAATTTAGTCTTTTCAGCCTCAAACTCCTCTAAAACATCTTCATAAATTTCAGCATAAACGCCCTGCTCTTCACTCTTCTCACTTATCCATTTGCCAAAAGTTGTGCCTTGTTCGCTATTTTGAAAGAGCGAGTAAAGATCGTATAGATAGGCTCCGCCGTAAGGTTTGACGTCGCTTAAATGGTAAAATTTACGCCTCTCAACAAGACTTTTTAAAAGCGTCTTTAGCTCGCTTGGCTGCTTTAGCGTGACGCCTTTATCAAGGCTTTTTAAAAGCGAAAATGAGACCGAGTGAAAGGTGCCTGCGGTGATTTTGGAGGTGATTTGCTTGTCAAAATACCTATTTAAGCGCTCTATCATCTCGCTGGCTGCTTTGTTGGTAAATGTTAGAAGCAAAATTTTCTCTGGCTTTACGCCTAAATTTAAAAGATGAGCGATGCGAGCGACAATCGTGCTAGTCTTGCCAGTGCCAGCTGAAGCAATGATGAGATTGTGTCCAAATGGCGCAGTTGCGGCGGTGTATTGTTCTTTGTTTAACCTAGATAAGGGCATTGTTTCCTCTTTTTTAAAAAGGCCTAATTATAGCTACTTAAACTTTAACAGCTATAATCACGCCGATGAAAAAGTTTAAATTTTTAAAATTCCTTGCCCTATTTTTGGCTCTAATGGTTACTATTTTTTTGATACTTGATCAAATTTATCCACTAAATTTAGACGCGCTTAAAAAAGATGAAGCCAAAATTTTACTTGATAAAAATGGCGAGATCATAAATATGAAGCTTAGTAGCGATGGAATTTGGAGATTTCACGAGCAAAGCTTCCCAAACTCGCTAAAACAATGCGTCATTCTCTTTGAAGATAGGTACTTTTACTACCATTTTGGCGTAAATTTTGCCTCCATTTTTAGAGCATTTTTTCACAACCTAAGAAGCGACAACCGCATAGGAGCTAGCACTATCACGATGCAAGTGGCAAGAATGCTTGAGCCAAGTGATAGGAGCTATAAAAATAAGATAAGAGAAATTTTTAGAGCATTTCAGCTCGAGCTTCACTTTAGCAAGGATGAAATTTTAAATTTATACCTAAATTTAGCCCCATATGGTGGCAATATCGAGGGTGCAAAGGCGGCAAGTTTTTTTTACTTTGGCAAAGAGCTAAACGAGCTTAGCTACGCTCAGGCGGCACTTTTAAGCACAATACCAAAAAATCCAAATAAAAATAGACTTGACCGCGTCTCAAACATAAACGCCCTAAAAAACAGGGTCATAAAGATGCTTTACAAGGCAAATTTAATCGACCTTAGCGCCTTTAAAAGAGCTCAAGCTGAGCCATTTAAAAATGTAAGGATAAGAGCTGTCGTAAATGCTAGCGACTACGCAAATGTCGCTTTTAAAAACCAAATTTCAAAGGCAAGCTTGGATCTAAATTTACAAAAAGATATGCTTAAAATTTTAAAAGACGCGATGTTTTCGCTAAAGGCTAAAAATGCAAATAACGCCGCAGCCGTGGTGATAGACAATAAAAAAATGAGCGTTGTTGCCTTTATCGGCTCGCACGATGAGTACGCACGTGATGGCAAAAACTCAGCCCTAAATATGAAGCGAAACACCGGCAGCACGCTAAAGCCTTTTATCTACTCGCTAGCCCTTGATAGCGGGCTTATCACGCCAAACTCGCAGCTAATTGACACGCAAATTTATATAAATGAATATGTGCCAAAGAACTTTAGTAACGACTTTTTGGGGCTTGTAAGCGCAAAGGACGCTCTAAATTTTAGCCTCAATATCCCAGTTATAAATTTAGACTTAAAGCTAAAAGATAACTCGCTTTATGAGCTGCTTGAAAAGGTAAATTTAGTTGATGAAAACAAGGAGTTTTACGGCTCTTCGATAGTTTTAGGCAGCGCTGAGATGAGCCTGATTGATCTTGCGCATCTTTATACGATATACGCAAATGGCGGGGTTTATAGGCCACTTGAGTTTGCGGGTAAAAACTACAAAAATGAAGACAAAAACATAACCCTCATCTCGCCTCAAAGTGCATATCTAACCGCCAAAATGATGAGCGAGGCCTCAAGGTCGTATCTAAAAAATGCTTGGCAATACGCGCAAAACACGCCAAAAATCGCCTTTAAAACAGGCACAAGTGCAAACTCACGCGATCTTTACGCCATAGGAGTTGATGAAGACTACACAATAGCCGTCTGGGTGGGCAACTTTAACGCCGAAAAAACTGACAAACTAACTGGGCTAAATGACGTCTCAAAGATCGTTTTTGATATGTTTAAACTTATCGCTCAAAAAAGAAATTTAAGCTTTATGAGCGAGCCAGAGGGCATCGAAAAAGTGCCGACCTGCCTTGATGCTTTTAGCTATGAGACGTGCAAAAAAACGGCGCTTGATGATAGGATAGTTGGAGTTAAACTGCAAGATAAATGCGAGAGTTTAAGAGGCGAGGAGCTTGAGTTTTTGATAAAAAATGGCTTTTTAGACAAAGACGAGGTCAAAAATAGCCCTTGCGCTGAAGTTTTTAAAGATAAAAAGCCAGTTTTTGCCTATCCGTATAACGGCGAAGAGATCGTGACAGATGAAAATGTAACACAAATTATGCTAAAATGCTACGCGTTTTTAGGTGATGAAATTTACTTAAAAGTGGATGATTTGAACTTTTCTAAGATAGAAAATGCAAGTGAAAAAAGGCTAGATCTAACTCTTGGCGAGCACACTTTAAAATGCCTTGATCAAAACTCAAATCAAAGTGAAATAACAATAAAACTAAGGAGATAAAATGCAGCAAAAAGCGCTACTTCTAGCACTTTTAGGAGCAGTAAATTTATATGCTTTAAGTCTAAATGGCACCGCCGAGGTAAAGTCGCCTTTAAGCGTGGAATTTGGACTAGAAGATGATGTTAGCAAAAATCTCATAGGCACACTAAGCGAGAAAAAGCTTATTTCGTGCGAGCCAGCGCTAAGTGGCACGGTGAAATTTAACGCTCAAAGCCTTACGCTTTTTACAAAAGATATGCACGCAGGCGTAGAGTATAGCTGTAAGCTTGAAAATGGCAGCAGCGCTAGCTTTGAGACGAAAGAATTTGCGCTTGAGAAGATAGAAAAGCTCTCTGATAGCAAATTTATCCTTAAATTTAATGACGAAGTTAGTGATGAGCTTGTGAAAAAAATAGCCGTAAAAGGTGCAAGCTTTAATGCCTTGCAACTCTCTCAAAACAGCTTTGAGCTTGATCTTGATAAAAATATAAGCGAGCCTACTTTTGATCTTGGAGAAAATTTTGAGAGTAAATTTGGCGCTAAGCTAGCAGGCGATAGCGTGGTGAAATTTAGTGAGCAAGCAAGCGATGAGAGCGTAAATATAAACGCTGAAGCTAAAAGCTTTGAGATAGCCAAAATTTATCCAACAAGCCTTGATAACGGTATCTTGGCATTTAGAATTTATCTAAAAGAGTGGCTAAGCGATGATAATAATCTAAAGAAATTTATAAAGATAAAAGGCGTAAAAAGCTTTGGCATAAGCGACGTGGCATATAAAAATGACGATGAAAATGGCGCGCCAAATTCTGAGCTTGAGGGGTATGATTATTACATCGATATCACAAGCGATGAGTTTAAACCGCAAAATAGCTACGAGATCACGATAAAACCGGGCTTTGGAGATGATAGAAATGTCGTAAGAGAGGCTAAAACCTACGAGGTGGTCGCTAGCAACTTCACTCCATTTGCAAATTTCACAAATGAAGAGCCATATATCTCAAGTGTCGGGGAGATTGGCATTAGAAGTGCAAATTTACCTGAGCTCAATGTGAGCGTTGAAAAGTTAAGCGATCAAAATTTTAGATACTTTTTAAATTTCAACGACAATAGCGAAGATCTAAGCAATTTTAGCTCAAAAGTAGCAAGCAAAAGCTACAAGCTAGAGGGTGCATTAAACGAAATTTCACTAAATAAGATCAAGCTAGACTTTGCAGGAGCAGGAGACGGAATTTATAAGATAAGCTTAAACTACGGCAAAGATAAGAGCGTCTCAAAGGTCGTCTATCTAAGCGACATCGCCATAAATGCAAAGCTTGGCAAGGATGAAATTTTCGTCTTTGCAAACCGCCTTGGCGAAAACACAATGCTGCCAAACGCAAATGTAAAAATTTATGGCAAAAGAAACGAAGAAATCGCAGTTGGCGCGACAAATGACGTTGGCGTCTTTAAATTTAACAAAAAAGATATCTACAAAGAGATCTCATCAGTAGTTGTCTCACTTGGCAAGGAGCAAAATTTCCTCATCATAAAAGATGGCGAAGCGCTAAATGAGGCAAAGCTCATCAGCCAAAATCCAAGCGAGAGCATCGATGCTTACACGCATTTTGCCTCAAATATCATAAGGCCAAACGAGAGCTTAAAAGGAGCTATTTATCTAAGAGATAGGGACTTTAACCCGCTTAAAAATATGCCAGTTAAGATCAAATTTATCGATCCGCAAGGCAAAAGTAGCGCCCAGATCACGCAAAATACAAATGATGTTGGCATGATAAATTTTGAAAAAGAAATTTTAAGCGATCTAAGCGGTAGATTTAACATGCAGATAATCTACGCTAGCAAGGTGATAGCAAGCGTGCCATTTTATGTCGAGAGCTTCGTGCCAAACAAGATAAAAAATGACATAGCCATAGACGCGGATAAATTCTTTGCAAACGAACTAGTAAAGGTAAATTTAACAAGTAGCTATCTCTTTGGCGGAGCAGCTAGCGACCTAGCTGGCAGTATGCAGGTTAGCTTCTTTGATGATGAATACAAAAATAGTGAATTTAAAGAGTATAAATTTAAAAATGACACCCTAAAAGCGGCTGCTTATCCAAGCATAGAAAATGATCTAGCTCTTTCAAAAGATGGCAAATCAAGCCAGATGATAGATCTTAGCTTTAACACCAAAAATGCACCTTCTATCATAAAAGGCGTCATAAATTTCAACATAAATGACGATGGCAAAAACGTAAGTGACGCAAAAAGCTTTACACTCTATCCTTATAAAGATATGGTTGGCATCGCTGCTAGCACGGCATTTGCTGATCCAAACGAAGATGTAAAGATAAGAACAGTCGTTGTTGATATGCCAAGCCAAAAGGCAGTGAAGTCAAATTTGAAATTTGATATAAAACGTGTCACATGGCAGTATCAAAGGGACGCAAACGGCTATATAAAATGGATCCAAACGCTTGAAGATGTGGATAGCTTTTATAAAAATAGTGGCGAGTTTAGCTATAAATTTACGCAAAGTGGCTCATACGTCATCACTGCTACAAATTTAGTAAGTGGCGCGAGCACGAGCCTAGACATCGACGTAAGCGGCTACAACTACTCAACACTAGCGCCTACAAAAGAGCTTAGCAAGTCTCAGATAAAGCTAAACAAAAGCGTCTATAAAAAAGGCGACGAACTAAGCGCAGACATAAGCTCAGCTATAAAAGAAGGCATCGCACTTGTCACGCTTGAAGACGCAGGGGTTAAAGCCTACAAGGTCGTCAAGATCAAAAACAACTCAGCAAACGTTAAATTTAAACTTGACTTTGACTTTAATGGCCTTTACGTGAGCGCAAATATCTACCGCATGACTGACGCTGGACTAACTCCGTTTAGAACCTACGGCAAGGTCTATGCAAACGGCGATAAATCTTCAAGAAAGATAGAGCTTAGCTTAGAAGCGCCAAAAAGCGCAAAGAGCGATGAAAATATCAAAATTTCACTAAAAACAAAGCCAAAAGCTTATGTCAATTTATTTATCACAGATGTTGGCGTGCTTGATATCACTTCACAAAAACCAGCCGATCCGCTTAAGTTTTTTGACAAAATTTTACCTGATGGCGTCTTTGACTACGATATCTATAATATGCTTACAAACTACAAGGTCGAGGGTAAAACATTAAGCTTTGGCGGTGATGCTGCAGCGATGGCTGTGGCTGCAAAAATGGCAAAGCACGCAAGCCCAGTTGATAGCAAAAATGTAAAAACTTTTGCAAATTTAGTGAGCCTTCAAGCAGACGACAAAGGCGAAATTTCATACGAGTTTAAAACGCCAAATGGCTTTAACGGCGCCATTAGAGTAGATGCTGTGGCAAATGACGCAACTGCAATGAACGCCGTAAATAGCGAGATAAAAGTAAAAGATGATGTGATCATTAAGCCAAGTGCTTTGATATATCTTTTAAAAGGCGATGAATTAAGCGCAAACTTAAGGCTTATAAATACGACAAATGCCGACAAAAACCTTACTATAAATGTAGCATCAAGTAAAAATTTAAACATCAAAACGCAAGAAAATGCTAACCTAAAGCCATTTGAAAATAAGGCATTTGTGCTTAAAATTTCAGCCTTTGAAACAGGTGCTGGCGAATACAATGTCACAATAAGCGACAAAAATGGCTCAAAAACGCTTCAAAATTTACTAGACGTTGTTAGCCCTTATACGATCAGCACCTACGCAAAGAGCAGCGTCTTTGACAAAGATAGTAAAATTTCACTACCAAAAGGCTACCACGATGTGAGCATTGATGCGTCAAGCTCGGTCTCAAGCGTGCTTTTGGCAGCTTCTAAAAATTTAGTAGAGTATCCTTATGGATGTGCAGAGCAAAGGAGCTCAAGACTGCTTGCGCTTTTAAATTTAAAACCAAGAGATGAGCTTGAAAAAAGCGATAAAAAGAGATTTATCGCAAGCGGCATAGATGAGCTAGTCAAGATGCAAAAACCAGACGGCAGCTTTGGCTACTGGAGCGATCTAGGCGAGACAAATGCATTTGCAAGCATCTTTGCAACAGATGTGCTTCTTGACCTTAGTGAGGCTGGATATGATGTAAGTAAAGGTGTCAAACAAAATGCTCTAAATTCGCTCTTAAAATATGCAAACAACGATTTAGAGGCGCTTTACGCTCTTTATGTAAGCTCACGTGCAAATATGGCCGATAGATCAATCTTAAATAAAATTTATGACGACAAAGCCTACAACAAAACAGCACTAAGTAAATACCTAATGGCAGCAGCCCTAAAGCTAAACGGCCTAAATGACGAGGCAAAGGTCGCGCTAAAAGATATCAAAAATGCTAAAACAAGCGAAGAAAATGCATCTGATTTTAGCTCAAAAGTAAGAGATAACGCATTTATCTTATATCTGCACGCAAAATACTTTGAGAAAAACGACTACTCAGACGACCTTGCAAATTTCTTGATAGTAAATTTAAATGAGCTAAGCTCAACGCAAGAGCGTGCATTTACGCTAAGAGCGCTAAATGCCTACTTTGGCAAAGATAGCGGCGAGAAAAATAATAAATTTAAGCTTAGCTATAACGGCGAAAGTAAAGAATTTGACGGCCTTTTAAGCACCTCTTTTACTACAAAAAATGGCGAATTTAGCATCACTCCACTAGGCTCAAATAAGCTTTATGCGACTATCTTAAGCTACGCTTACTTACCACTTGAGATCAAACACAAAATCGAGCCAAAAGAGCTTGACATCTACCGCGTTTTTGTCGATGAAAAAGGCAAAGAGCTGGGTCTTGACAGCCTAAAAGTAAATGACGTCATCTACTCAAAAGTGGTGATAAACTCAAAAACAATGGTTAAAAATGGCGTTATAAACGAGATCGTAAGCAGCTGCTTTGAGCCGATAAATGAAAATTTAAGTAATTTTACAAAGAGCTTAAAAAATAGCTTACAAGTAGAGTATAAAAGCATAAAAGATGACCGCGTGTTAAGCTTTTACACGCTAGGTGGCGACGAAAAAGATGCCGTGCTTTACACACCTTACCGCGTAAGACTTGGCGGTAAATGCTCGCTTGGCGCAGTCACAACTGAAAATATGTATAACGAAAGACAAAACGACTACGACTTAGCTCAGCGAAGCTTTACTGTCAAATAGCTATTTAAACTTCGGGGCGTTTAACCGCCCCAAGCCCATATTTTCCCACTTTTGCAAAGATTTTTTTAAACAAATTTTAGATAACATTAAGCATTTTTTAAACGAAACTGAGGAGAGAAAAGTGGCAGAATTTTACAATGCAAAAGAGATAGAAGATAAATTTTATAAAATTTGGGAAGAACGCGGATACTTCGAGATAGACGCAAACAAAGATATCCAAAAAGATGGACGTAAATTTTGCATTATGATGCCACCTCCAAACGTGACTGGCTCGCTTCACATCGGACACGCCCTGACCTTCACACTTCAAGATATCATGACTCGCTACAAGAGGATGGACGGCTACAAGACACTTTGGCAGCCAGGGCTTGATCACGCTGGTATCGCTACTCAAAACGTCGTTGAAAAGCAGCTACTAGCACAAGGGATCAAAAAAGAAGAGCTTGGCCGTGAGAAATTTGTAGAAAAAGTGTGGGAGTGGAAGGAAAAAAGCGGCGGTATGATAGTCCATCAGATGCGAAAGCTTGGCATCACTCCGGCTTGGTCACGCCAGAGATTTACTATGGATGAGGGCTTAAGAAAAGCTGTGAAAAAAGCCTTTGTAAATTTATATGACAAAGGGCTAATAGTCCAGAAAAACTACATGATAAACTGGTGTACACATGATGGCGCACTCTCTGACATCGAGGTCGAGCACAAGGAGAACAAAGGCAAGCTTTATCATTTGAGATACTACTTTGCAGACAAGCCAAGCGAATTTGTTGTTGTTGCGACCACCAGACCTGAAACTTACTTTGGTGATACGGCGGTAATGGTAAATCCAAACGACGAGCGCTATAAAAATTTAATCGGCAAAAAAGTTGTGCTACCTATCATAAATAGAGAGATCGAGATCATCGCAGACGAGCACGTTGATATGGAGTTTGGAACAGGCCTTGTTAAGGTCACGCCTGCGCACGATCAAAACGACTACGAAGTTGGCAAAAAACACAACCTTGAGTTTATCACCGTATTTGATGAAAAGGGTATCTTAAACGACAAGTGCGATAAATTTGCAGGTCTTGAGAGACTTGAAGCTAGAGATATCGTAGTAGCCGAGCTTGAAAAACTTGGCAATGTTGAAAAGATAGAGGACTACGAAAACCAAGTGGGATACTGCTACCGCTGCAAAAACGTCGTCGAGCCATACATCTCAAAGCAGTGGTTTGTAAAAAAAGAGATCGCAGACGAGGCGATACAAAAGGTCTCAGAGGGTCTTGCTAAATTTTACCCGCCGCACTGGATAAACAGCTTTAACGCGTGGATGAGAGAGCTAAGAGACTGGTGTATCTCACGCCAGCTTTGGTGGGGACACCAAATTCCAGTATTTTACTGTGATGAGTGCGGTCATATGTGGGCTGACGAGGGAGAGCCGTGCGAGTGCAAAAAGTGCAAAAGTAAAAACATCCACCAAGACCCAGACGTGCTAGATACGTGGTTTAGCTCTGGTCTTTGGCCATTTAGCACGCTTGGCTGGGGCAATGAAAATGAGCTAAAAAATGAAAAATGGTTTGAAGGCGATTTGGCTGAATTTTACCCAAACAACCTTCTCATCACTGGCTTTGATATACTATTTTTCTGGGTTGCTAGGATGATGTTTCAGGGTGAAAATGCCCTTGGTAAGCTGCCGTTTGACGACATTTATCTGCACGCGCTTGTAAAAGATGAGTTTGGCAGAAAGATGAGTAAAAGCCTTGGTAACGTCATCGACCCACTTGATAGCATAAATGAGTATAGCGCCGATATCTTGCGCTTTACACTAACGCTTCTAGCCGTTCAAGGACGCGATATCAAGCTAAGTGACGCTAAGATGAAGCAGGTAAGAAATTTCACCAACAAGCTTTATAACGCGAGCAAATACCTCATGCTAAATGAGAGCAAATTTGCAAATTTAGAGGATATCAAGCTTGAAACAAAGCTTGGAATTTATATGAATAGCCGCTTTAACGAGTGCGTGAGAGAGGTGCGCGAAAACATCGACGCCTATCGCTTCAATGACGCTGCAAACACACTTTATAAATTCCTTTGGGATGAGTTTTGTGACTGGGGCATCGAGCTTAGCAAGGCTGACAAAGCGAGTGTAAAAGAGCTTGGAAGTATATTTAAAGAGGCGATGAAACTGCTAAATCCTTTCATGCCGTTTCTTTCAGAGTATCTATTTCAAGAGCTTAGCGGCACACAGCTTGAAAATGCAAAATCAATAATGGTGATGAGCTATCCAGAGGTAAAAGAGCGAAATTTAGATGTTGAGAATAAATTTGAGCTAGTTATCGAAGCGATCGTGGCTATTCGCCGTGCAAAAGCGACCATAGATCTTGGCAACTCAAAGATCGCAAAAGCCTTTGTTAAATTTAACGAAAAAATAGATCTTGACGAGGTTAAAGAGTATATCAAGCTGCTTGCAAAATGCGAAGAAATAGGCTTTGTAGATGAGAAAATCGAAAATTCTATCAGAGATGTGAGCGAAAATTTAGAGGCATTTGTCCCGCTTGAAGGGCTTGATATGAGCGGTATCATCACAAGGCTAAGGTCTCAAAAGACAAAGCTTGAAAAAGAGATAGCCAAACTCTCTGGCATGTTAAATAACCAAAATTTCGTTGCAAACGCACCAAAAGAGGTCATAGAGACGAACAAAGAGGCTCTGCAGAGCGCTGAGGCTAAATTTAAAAAAGTATGCGAAGAGCTAGAGGCTCTTGGAGAAAAATAGTGATAAAAATAGAAAATTTAACCAAATTTTATGGCGGTACGCAGATCCTTTTTGATGTAAATTTAGAGGTTGCAAAAGGTGAAATTTTTGCTATCGTGGGACACAGCGGTGCTGGTAAATCAACGCTTTTAAGGTGCATAAATGGGCTTGAGAGCTATCAAGGTGGCAGCTTAAAAGTCTTTGATCAAGAGATAAAAAATTTAGATGAGACACAGCAGAGACATTTAAGGCGAGATGTTGGGATGATATTTCAGCATTTTGCATTAATGGCTAGAAAAAACGTCTTTGAAAACGTCGCCACTCCACTTAAATTTTGGGGATATAAAAGCGATGAGACCGAAAAAAGAGTGAGAGAGCTTTTAAATTTAGTTGGTCTTGAAAACAAGGCAAAAAGCTATCCAAGTGAGCTAAGTGGCGGTCAAAAACAGCGTGTGGCGATCGCTAGAGCGCTTGCTTTAAATCCTAAAATTTTACTAAGTGACGAGGCGACTTCGGCTCTTGATCCAAACACGACAAATCAAATTTTAGAGCTGCTTGAAAAGATAAACAAAGAGCTAGACATCAGCGTCATCATCGTCACGCACGAGATGGAGGTCGTAAAATCGATCGCAAAACGAGCGATTTTGTTAGAAGGCGGCAAGATCATAGGCTCTGGAAGCATTGAAGAGCTATTTTTAAAGCCAGATGAGAAGATGAAAGAGTTTTTGGGTGAAGTTGAAATTTTGCCAAGCACTGGCACAAATATCAGGCTATTTTTCCCAAAAGAAGTGGCTCAAAACAGCGTGATCACACACATGGCAAGAAGCCTAAATATCGACTTTAACATAGTCTGGGGCAAGCTTGAAAAGCTAAACGACAACGTCCTTGGCTCGCTTGTCATAAACATAGATGAAAAAGATAAAGAAAACGTGCTTAACTATATCAAGCAAAGTGGCGTTTTGTGGGAGGTTGCTTGATGTTTGGTATTGACTTTTCTAAATTTCCAGATGTTTTTTCTAGGATACTTTTACCAGCTATCGGCGAAACACTATATATGAGCATAGTCTCTACCCTGCTCGCCTTTGCCATAGGCCTCATACCTGCGGTTTTGCTAATACTTTCAGACAAAGACGGGCTAAAACCAAACAAGCAGCTTTATTTTGTACTTGATATCGTTATAAACGTGCTTAGAAGCTTTCCGTTTATCATTTTGATCATCGTGCTCTTTCCTGTCACAAAAATGATCGTAGGCACAAGCATCGGCACCACAGCTGCGATCGTTCCGCTAACTATTGGCGCGGCTCCGTTTGTGGCAAGGCTCATTGAAAATGCTTTAAAAGAGGTTGATAGAGGCATCATTGAAGCTGCTCAAAGCTTTGGTAGCTCGAAATTTCAGATCATCTTTCGCGTGATGTTTGTAGAGGCGCTTCCTGGTATCATCTCGGCATTTACGCTAACGCTTATCGTAAATATCGGCTTTTCAGCGATGGCTGGCGCAGTTGGCGGTGGCGGACTAGGATCTGTTGCTATAAACTACGGATACCAAAGATTTCGCCCAGATATCATGCTCTATACCGTGGTTATTCTTATCATAATGGTTCAAATTTTTCAAGTTTTAGGCAACTATCTCTATAAAATTTCAAAAAAATAAGGCCACATTTTTTATCTGATTTTAAGCTTTTTTCTTTAAAATTGCCAAATTAATTTTAGCTGAAAGGACAAAAGATGAAATCAGATATGTGCCAGATGTGCCGCCTACTAAAAAACGCGTCGTCGAAAGACTAATCTCTAAGCACAGAATTTCTTTTTAAGTGCTTAGAACTAGCTTAAGCGCTTAAAAAGAAATTTAACCTTCTAGCTTAAATTTATCCTTTTTTGGTGCTTGGCAAATTTTAAAAAAGGATAATAAATGAAAAAACTACTTCTTACCTCTTTAGTTGCCCTAGGCCTTAGCGTTAGCGCAAATGCTGCTGACAAGTCAAAAACAATAATCGTCGGTGCTACACCTATCCCACATGCTGAAATTTTAGAGGTTGTAAAGCCTATTTTGGCAAAAGATGGCTACACACTTGAGATCAAAGAATTTAATGACTACACCACGCCAAACCTTGCGACAGAGGACGGCGACCTTGACGCAAACTTCTTTCAACACATCCCATATCTTGAAGAATTTAACAAAAACAAAGGCACTCACCTTGTAAAAACAGTTGGCGTGCACCTCGAGCCAATGGGCGTTTATTCTAAAAAGATCAAAGACATAAAAGAGCTAAAAGATGGCGCAGTGGTTTCTATCCCAAATGACCCAACAAACGAGAGCCGCGCACTTGACATCATAGCAAGTGCTGGACTTATCAAGCTAAACAACAACCCACTAAAAACTCCGCTTGATATAGTTGATAACCCTAAAAAACTTAAATTTGAAGAGATCGAGACTGCTCAAGTGCCAAGAACGCTTGATGACGTTACCATCGCAGTTATCAACACAAACTACGCGCTAAATGCAAATCTCAATCCAACAAAAGACGCGCTTGTGATCGAGAGCAAAGATAGCCCATACGTAAACTACGTAGTTGTTAAAGCTGGCAACGAGAACAGCCCTAAAACTAAAGCCCTTGATAAAGCGATCAACTCACCAGAAGTTAAGAAATTTATCGAGACAAAATATAACGGCGCTATCATCCCAGCGTTTTAATTAAATTTATAAAAAGCGACGTAAAAGCTTTTACCTTTTTAGCGTCGCTTCAAATCAAATCAAAAAAGGAAAAACAATGAAATTTATCAAACTTTTAACCGCATCTTTAGTTGCTCTAAGCCTTCACGCAGCCGACAAGGACCACACTATCATTGTTGGCGTCTCACCAGTGCCACACGCTGAAATTTTAGAATTTGTAAAACCAAAGCTAAAAGATAAAGGCTATGATCTTGTTATCTCTGAAATTTCAGACTATTCAATACCAAATGTCGCCACAGAAGATGGCAGCTTAGACGCAAATTTCTTTCAGCATTTGCCATATCTTGAGGAGCAAAACAAGGCTAGAGGCCTGCATCTTGTAAGCGTTGCAAATGTCCATGTCGAGCCACTTGGCTTTTACTCTAAAAAGATAAAAAACATAAAAGATCTAAAAGATGGCGCAAAAGTAGCGATCGCTTACGACCCATCAAATGGCAACAGAGCGCTTAGAATTTTAGAAAAAGCTGGTCTTATAGAGATCGATAAAAACGTAAAAGTTGCAACTGTAAATGACATAACTAAAAACCCTAAAAATTTACAATTTGTTGAGCTAGAAGGCGCTCAGATACCAAGAACGCTTGATGATGTCGATATCGCTGCTATTAGCACAAATTTCGTCCTTGACCTTGGCATGAGCGTGGCAAAAGACGCACTTTTGCTTGAAGACGCCAACAGCCCTTACGCCAACATCATCGTCACAAGAGCTGGCAACGAGAACAATCCTAAGATCAAAGCTTTAGTCGATGCGGTGCTTAGCCCTGATACTAAAAATTTCATCATCACTCGCTACAAAGGCGAGGTTATACCTGCATTTTAAAAACGGGGCGAGCTTTCGCCCTACTTTTGCCTTTAAATTTAAACCTTATAGCTTTTCGTTTTAACTATCTTTTTTAAAATTTATCGCTTTTGTTAGTTACTATTAGTAAATAAAGCTTTGCTACAATGCCTCACTTTAAGATAAATTTTGGAGTAAAAATGCTACATGACATTATTGATTTTATAGTCTCAAGCGTGAGCAGCTGGGGGTATGTTGGCATATTTGTGATGATGTTTTTAGAGAGCTCATTTTTTCCATTTCCAAGCGAAGTGGCGATGATACCAGCTGGATATCTAGCTCACAAAGGCGAGATGAGCTTAGCGCTTGCTTTTATCTCAGGCACGCTTGGTAGCCTTCTTGGGGCCATTTTTAACTACTATCTTTGCTACTTTTTTGGACGAGAGATCGTCTTAAAATACGGCAAATTTGTAGGCATCACTCATGAAAAGATGGATAAATTTGAAGCATTTTTTAATAAACATGGCGAAATTTCAACATTTAACTCACGCCTCATCCCTGGAATTCGTCAGTATATCAGCCTGCCAGCTGGGCTTGCTAAGATGAACATTTTTAGATTTTGCCTATTTACCACGCTTGGCGCTGGGATTTGGTGCGCGGTTTTGCTTGGAGTTGGCTACTTTCTAGGCTCAAATCCTGACAAACAGACGCTTCTAACGATCACGATTGCTCTTTTGGCAGTGGTCGCGATGATAAGTGCTATCTATATATTAAAGCAAAGAAAGAGATAATACATATAAACATACATAAAATTTAATGTATTTTGCTAAATTTGGCTCAAATTTCTAGCTAAATTTAGCCTAGCTAATCGCTCTCATTTTTTCTAGGCGAGCTAAATTTCTTGAAATTTTCTCTAGCTCGCTTTGCTCGCAAACCTCCTCACCAGAGTAAAAAAATTTCACATTTGGAGTTAAATTTGCATTTGAAATTTTAAGTCCAAGCTCGCTTATAAGGCGCTTTACCGTCCCTTCGTTGCCGTCTATTATACTTACATTTGGAGTCAAAATTTCTCTTAAGCTATCTTTGAAATAGTTAAAATGCGTGCAGCCAAGCACTAAAAAGTCAAATTTACTTAGATCAAATTTAGCTAGCTCATCTTTTAGATATGACTTCACGTTTTCACTCTCAAACTCAGCCTTTTCAGCAAAATTTACAAGCCTAGGCAGAGCTAACAGCTCGGTTTTATCTTTTGCGTTTAAATTTATGATTAGCTCTTTTAGTTTTGCGCCATTTACGGTGACTGGAGTGGCGATGACAAGCGTTTTTAGGGCATCATCATGGCTTAGATCGTGAGCCTTTTTTACAGCTGGCTCCATGCCTATGATAGGCACGCTTAAATTTGCTCTAAGCTCTTTTATCGCCACGCTTGTTGCAGTATTGCACGCTACCACAACAGCTTTTGCGCCATTTTTGACAAGAAATTTCACCGCATCAAAGCTAAATTTTAAAATTTCATCTCTGCTCTTTTGTCCGTATGGGACATTTTTCACGTCCGCATAATATAAAAATTCATGCTCGCTAAGCTTGCTTAAAGCTTCGTTTAAGACGCTAAGTCCGCCAAGCCCCGAGTCAAATATACCTATCCTCATGCCCATCCTTAAAGCCTGCAATTATAGCAAATAATATCTTTGTAAGCCGTTTTTTATTATACTTTGGCTCATTTTAAAGTTGGAGCTAAATTTGGCAGTTGATAAGGTTATTTTCTATCTTTGCGCGACTTTGATCGCTATAAGCATCATTTTTTCACTATCTTTGCCAGTTTTTACAGTTTTATTTTTTAATTACGACGAATTTCACTTTTTTATCCGCCAGTTTGCAGTCGGCTGCATAGGAATTTTTCTCATGTGGTGGCTCTCTAGGCTAAATCCCGACAAAGCGCTTGTTTGGATAGGCTTTGGGCTGCTTATCTCGTGTGGTATCGCTATGGGGCTCATGCACGCCTTGCCAGCTTCTATGGTGACTGACTCTGGAGGTGCTAGACGCTGGATCAGACTGCCTGGCTTCTCACTTGCGCCTGTTGAGTTTTTCAAAGTCGGTTTTGTCTATTTTTTGGCGTGGAGCTTTACTAGAAAATTTAGCGACGGCAAGAGGACTTTGATGGCTGAGCTAAAGATACTTTTGCCTTATATCATTCTTTTTGGTATCGCTATCTTTCTTATTGCCGTTATGCAAAACGACCTTGGTCAGGTTGTAGTTTTGGCACTTACTTTTGTGACGATGGCGCTTTTTGCAGGGGCTAGTGTTAGGCTCTTTGGTATCGGTATCTTGGGCGCTGCCTTTGTCATGACGGTGGCGATCGTTAGCTCTGAGCACAGAATTTTGCGTATAAAGTCATGGTGGGGCACGATACAAAACATGGTTCTCTCTTTCTTGCCAGATAGCGTGGCAAACGTGCTTAGAGTGGCAGACGCACCAGAGCCATATCAAATTTCTCACTCACTAAATGCAATTAAACACGGCGAGTTTTTTGGCGAGGGGCTTGGAGCAGGGATATTTAAGCTTGGCTTTTTAAGTGAGGTACATACTGACTTCGTGCTAGCTGGCATAGCTGAAGAGGTCGGTGTTTTTGGCATTTTATGCATCACAGCGATCTTTATCACGCTACTTTATAGGATATTTAGAATTTCAGCTAGGAGCGAAAACAAGGTCTATCACCTATTCTCGCTTGGTATCGGTCTTATCTTGTCATTTTCGTTTTTGATGAATAGCTACGGCATCACATCGATCACGCCGATAAAAGGTATCGCTGTGCCATTTCTTAGCTATGGCGGTAGCTCCGTGCTTGCTATATGCATCGGCATCGGCATGGTCTTGATGGTTAGTAAAAAGGCGAAACTATGATAGTTATTTGTGGTGGCGGCACTGGTGGGCATTTAGCGATCGCTAGAAGCTTTTGCGAGGAGTTAAATAGACGAGGCATAAAGCCAATTTTTATCGGCTCAACTAGCGGTCAGGATAAATTTTGGTTTGAAAATGATGATAAATTTGCAAAAAAATTTTTCTTACCAAGCAGTGGCGTAGTAAATAAAAGAGGTCTTGCCAAGCTAAAATCACTAACAAATATCATAAGCCTAGCTCTAAAATGCAGGCAAATTTTTAAAGAAAATGGCGTTAAAGCAGTCATCAGCGTGGGAGGCTACTCAGCAGCGCCAGCAGCCATAGCGGCCATCATCTCAAAAACACCGCTTTTCATCCATGAGCAAAATGCCGTAACTGGCAAGCTAAATAAAATTTTAAAGCCATACGCAAAGGGCTTTTTTAGCTCTTATGATGAGCTCTCGCCCTGCCCTTACCCTGTGGCAAATAAATTTTTTGAAAGCCAAAGAGTTAGAAGCGAGCTAAAAACGATACTATTTTTAGGTGGCTCACAAGGCGCAAAAGCTATAAATGAGCTAGCTATAAATTTAGCCCCATATCTTAAAGAAAAACGGATAAAGATCATTCATCAATGCGGCAAAAACGCCCTTGATGAGCTTAAAAAGAGATATGATGAGCTTGGCTTTAGCGAGGCAAATTTAGAAATTTTTGACTTTAGCAAAGAGATAGAAAAGAAGATGAGTGAGGCTGATCTTGCTATATCAAGAGCTGGAGCTAGCTCACTTTGGGAGCTTTGCGCAAACGCCCTGCCATCTATCTTTGTGCCATTTCCTTATGCCGCTGGCAATCACCAGTTTTATAACGCTAAATTTCTAAAAGATAAAGGCATAGCTGAAATTTGCCTGCAAAATGGCGAAATTTTAGACAAAGATGAAGTCATAAAAATGATCGAGAGCTTTGATCTAAGCAAAAGCAGCAAAGCTCTAAAAGATATCCTTTTGCCAAACGGAGCAAAAGAGATAATGGATAAAATTTTAAGCTAGATCTTCGCCTATGGCGTAGGCTTTTAGCTCTCGTAGCTCGTAAATAAGGTAGTGGTAGATAAGCTCGTTTGTCTTTAGGCTCTTGCCTGAAAGCACTGGCTTTATCATCTCGATGATCCTATCTGTGATGCCTGCGATCTCAACCAAAAGTAGCTCGTCACCCCTTTGTTTTGCCACTCTTATGCAGTTATAAAAAAATGTGTAGATAGTTTTAAAATTTTCCAAAACTACGTTTGAGACGATTTGAGAGTCGAGATGTAAAATTTTATTCATCCTATTTTGCAATTCCATTAGCTCTGCAAGTAGCCCTCTTATCATCGCTGTGTCGCCACTTCTTGAGAAGATACTCTTTTTCTTTTTTTTATTTTGTATCTGATACTCAGCGACTAAAATTTGCATGATGTTTGAGATGCTTGTCAGGCTCTCTTGCAAATTTTGATTAGTCTTTAGGCTCACGCCAGCCTTTTCTATCTTGTAATATAAACTTTTGTTTGTCTGCTCGAGGTATGAGCTAATGTTTTCGTAGTAATCTTCAGTATTAAAGACATTTTTAAAAAAACTGCCCTCGTCTGTTGTGCTATAAAGTCTTTTTTTGATCTCTTCGACATTTTTATTAAAAGTGAGCGCATCGATCTTTGTTTCAGGCTCGACAACGCCGTTGTTTTCGATAACTTCCAAGTTTTTCTTAAGCGTGCTTATCAGCTTATCAATCTCATTAAAATCCATTTTGCCTCTTTGAAATTTTTGGCTATTTTACTATAAAAAGCTGAAGTTTTCGCTTGCAATCCTCAAAGGTATAAATTTATGCTTCTTTTAATAAAATATCTCAAAAAAGGAGCAAAAATGAATGGTGAAGTTTTTAACGCTTGCATTATCGTAGCCTCCATAAAGCAAGCTCTAAGGTCAAATTTAGAGTTAAACTACAAAGGCGAAAAATATATAAAAAGCCTAGTTTTTGACTATATTTTGGAGGATGACCCAGAAAAAAGAGAGCAAACTAGCATAAATGAGTGGTTTAAGCATGCCAAAAAGCTTGGGCTAAGCGATGTGAAATTTGCTACAAATTTGACGGTTTCATCAAAGGAGCGCTCGCTACAAGGCTTTTCAAATGTAAGCCACAAGTCAATCCTTTGCATCTATAAAGATAAGATGAGCTACTTCGTGCCGCACTGGAGCTTTGAAGAAGATAAAAGAGGCTGGGACATAGTCTATAAAGAATTTAGTCTAGATGGCACGCCAGAAATTCAAAAATTTAGTGATAACACTTTGGAATTTAAAGATATCCTAACCAAGATCACTAAATTTGCAGATGAGATAGAGTGTGAAAATTTTGGTGACTGCTTTAGAAAAGGGCTAAAAGCGCTAAATGAGCCAGAAAATATAGAGCAAAATGTCCTAAACGCGCCACTTATGCCAAAGCTAAATTTAGCCCTTTTTACTGCGGCAAGTGCGGCTGATGTCTTTGGTGGCATGGGCTCTTGGAACGACGACGCAGCAGGATTGGCGCAGCATAAAAGACGAGGCAAAGAGTATGATGAGCTTAGTAGTGAGCTTTTTACGCAGATGCATAAAGCCACTCTTTTTGCCATAAATGAGTGGTAGCTAGCCGTTTATATGATAGATCTTTTTTCGCTGGCTTGAGCTGCCGATGTTTAGAATTTTGCGGTATTTGGTGATGGTTCGGCGAACGATTTGGATGTTAAATTTAGCTTGAATGAGCTCTTGGATTTTTAGATCAGAAAGAGGCTTTTTATGATCTTCATTTTTGATAAGCTCTAGCAAAAATTCCTTTATCGCAGCGTTTGAAGTCTCTTCGTCAAAGCCAGTAGCGAAGAAATTTTTAAGTGCGACCGTGCCTCTTGGAGAGCTTAGATATTTGTTCGCGATCGCTCTTGAGATGGTTGAAGGGTTGCGTCCAAGCTCGTCTGCTAGGTCTTTTAGTTTCATAGGCTTTATGTCGCCACCCAAAAAGTAGTCATACTGATACTCAACTATCATGAGCCCTATCTTATAAAGCGTCGCCTTTCTCATCTCAAGGGCGTCTATGAGCTCGCTTGCCTCTTTTATGCGCGAGCTTACAAAGGCCTCTTTCTCGTCTAGTCCCTCGGTGTCGATAGAAATTTCAGGATAGTACTCGTCATTTATCTGCACGCTTATGCCGCTACTTGTGCTTAGCACGAAGATGTCAGGGGCCTTTTGGTTCGCCTCTTCTAGATACTCAATGGCTGGGGGATTTTTAAATTTCTTTATGATCTTTAGCGCGTCGTCGTAAAATTTAAGCTTTCTAAGCTTCTCTATATTTTCAAAATTTAAGATGATCTTTTTTGCGCACTCTATGATCTCTTCACTTGCCTCTGCCTCGCTTAGCTGAAACAAAAAACTCTCTTTAACATCCTTTGCGCCCACGCCACAGGGCTCAAGGTAGGCAAATCTCGCTCTAACTCGCTCCACTTCACCCTCATTAAAACCCGCAAAAATTTCATCATCATAAGAAAAATAGCCCTCATCATCCAAGCACTCGATGATCTTATATGCGATATCTTGGGACTTTTGTGTGGGGAAAAGTGGTGGATTTATCTGGCTAACGAGCTTTTCATAGAGGCTTTCTTTATAGATACTTAAAGCCTCGATGCTCTCGCTAACCGAGTTTTTGCTAACCTGCTCGAAAAAATTTCGCTTTTTATCGCTTTTTTCTAAATTTTTGTGTTCGATCGTGGCAAATGGATTTTCTTTTATAAAAGGCTCAAGCGTCTCTTTTAGCTCATCAAGCCCGCTTTGAAGGATAGGAAGCCAGCTTCTTAGCGTTTGGTTTAGTTTGATCTTTGGCGCTAAAGTTTGCTTTTGCCTTAGCATCATCTACTCAAGTAGCTTAAATTCTTCGCCAAGATAGTGCGTTCTAACGAGCTTGTTGTTTGCCACTTCGCTCGCACTGCCGCTTGCTAGCAGCGAGCCATCTTTGATGACATAGGCTCTGTCGCAAATGGCTAGCGTCTCACGGACGTTGTGGTCAGTTATCAAAACGCCGATACCTAGCTTTTTAAGGTCTCTAACTATGCTTTGGATGTCGCTAACTGCGATAGGATCGACGCCTGCAAATGGCTCATCAAGCAGCAAAAATTTTGGTTTTATGATGAGGCTTCTAGCGATCTCACAGCGTCTGCGCTCGCCGCCACTTAGACTAACGCCCTTTCTTAGGCGGATAGGCTCGATGTTTAGCATATTTAGCATCTCATTTACTCTTTTAGAGATCTCTTCTTTGCTTTGATTTAAAATTTCAGCCCCAAGGAGCAAATTTTCTTCTACGCTTAGCTCTTTAAATATGCTTGATTCTTGCGGCAAATAGCCAATACCAAGGTGCGCTCTTTTGTGAAGTGGGACGTTTGTGATCTTTTCGTCATTTAAAAAGACATCTCCGCTAGTTGGCGAGATGAGCCCACAGATCATATAAAAAGTAGTCGTCTTTCCAGCGCCATTTGGCCCAAGAAGCCCCACGACTTCGCCACTATTTACCTCTAAAGATATGCCTTTTATGATCTCACTTTTTTTAATCGTCTTTTTTAGATCTTTTACTTCTAGTTTATGCACTTATAACCTCGTATTTTCTGCCATTTTTGCTAGGAGAAATTTTTACTAATGTATAGCTCTCGCCGTTTTTCTTTAGGGCTTTTTCTAAATTTTCATCGCCCCACTCTACTAGATGAAGCCCCTCTTCAAATAAATTTTCAAAAAGGCCGTTTTTTGCCATCCCGTCAAATCCGATCTGGTAAATGTCGTAGTGGTAGATATCTTTACCATAAATTTGCATTAAAGAAAATGTTGGCGACGTCACGCTCTCATCTATGCCATGAGCCTTGATGATCGCCTTTACAAGCGTTGTTTTGCCACTTGCTAGATCGCCACTTAGTAGCACCACGCCACTTTTTGGCAGCACCCGCACAAGCCGATCAAGCTCATTTTCTAAAAGCTCAAAAACCATCAAAGCTCTTTTACATATTCGCTTTGAGCGCTTTTTGGTATGCTTTTTGTAGTCGGGATCGCTAGCACCTCGTATCTCGCCTCGCGAGCTAGAAATTTGATAGTGATAACGTCGCCGATCTTTACATCTTTTGCCGCTTTTGCCTGCACGCCGTTTATGCTCACAACGCCGCTTTTACACATATCTTCGCTAACGGCACGCCTTTTGGTGATATTTACTACGTTTAAAAATTTATCTACTCTCATGCGGCGGATTTTAACAAAAATAGCCTTAAATTTTTAATCCTTCAGATATTTTAAAAGCTCTTTTAAATTTAGAGGTATGACGCTGCCGTGCGTCTCATTTTTAAAAAGCTCAAAGTGAGAATTTACGCCACTTTGCTTTAAAATTTGGGCTAGATCGCTCGCCTTTAAAATGCCAGCTTTGTCTGTCTTGCCCTTTCTCTTTTCAAGCTCGCCAACGCTAAGAAAGACAAATTTAGCTCTTATTTTCTCTTTAAATTTACCCTCGCTCACATTTTGCTTTAAAATTTCAGACTCGCCCCACCAAAGAGATGGCGAAGCGATAAAGAAATTTGAAAATACGCCATCATTTTTTAGCAAAGCATAAAGTGTAAAAAGGCCGCCAAAAGAGTGTCCATAAAGGCTCTTTTGGCTATTTTGCACGTTAAATTTCTCATCAATTAGTGGCACTAAATTTTTAGTTAAAAAGTGGTAAAACGCATCTGCGCCACCACCCTTGCTAAACTCCTCGCCCTTCGCCTTTGGCGTGAGATCTCTTGTGCGTTTTTCTACTTCGTAGCTTTTGTTACTGTCATATCCTATGCCTATTATTAGCGGGGCAGCCTTGCCATCAAATTCATTTAAAAGCATGTTAAACTGGGCATTTGCATCAAGCAAGAAAAGCACATTTTTAAACTCATTTTGACCCTTTAGCTTGGCTGTGAAAATTTTATAAATTTCATCATTTGCGCTCATTTTAAAGGTTGAAATTTCAAATTTACTAGCAGCTTTTTGACTAAGTGGCTCAGGCGTTTGGCTAGGTCCTGCGTGCAAAATTTGCGTCACACCAAGCGTAAAAAGCAAAATTTTAAACGCTCTTACCATTTTGCAGCGACCTTAAACCAAAATCTCCTGCCCTCTTGCGGATACCAGTAGTAGTTGCCGTCGTCTGCTAACGCCTCATCGTATCTTACTTTATCAAAGATATTGTAGGCATTTAGGCTAAGCGTTAGGTGCTTGTTTGCGTCCCAGCTGACGCCTGTATCGAAGGTGAGTAGGTCTTTTGTGTTCTCTCTTACTCTGTTGCCAGCACCGAAATTTACGCTTGTTAGCTTGCTCTCGTAGTTTGCGCCAAAAAATGTCTTGACGCTTTTTACAGGCTTATATGTAAGCGTGGCGTGAAATACATGCTCTGGCGTTGCTGTTAGGCTTTTGCCATCAAGTCTGTTAAGCCCAGTTTGGCTAAATTTCATAGGACCTCTTGGCGTGTTTATCGTTGGATCACCAGTTTTTATCTTTGACTTATTATAGGTGTAGTTTGAGCTTAAATTTAGATTTGAAAGGATGTCATAGTCGCCACTTAGCTCCACGCCCCAAACGGTCGCACCCTCGATGTTAAAGTAAGTTCCCCAGCCAGGGCAAGTAACGTCTGGTGCATTTGTGCAAGTGCCAAAAGCTGGAATTCCATTTACTCTTTTACTGCCGTCGGTATCTAGGATCTTATCTTTAAATTCATTTCTAAAAAGCGTCACCGAGCCTCTAAAATCAGCCTGATTGTCATAATATGCTCCGACTTCATAGGTCGTGCTCTTTTCTGGCTTTAGGTCCTTGTTGCCAAAATCAACTATTCTCCAGCCACCTTGGATAGTGCCTACTTCTGGAGAAATTTGATTGACATCTGGGGTTTTGTAGCCAGTCGCTACGCCGCCTTTTAGGCTTAGTGTATCTGTGGCGTTATAGACTAGGTAGGCTCTTGGCGAGAGGTGGTTACCAAAAAATTCGTTGTGCGTGAGTCTTGAACCAAGCGTTAAAAACAGCTTCTCATCTAAAATTTGCCACTCATCCTCGATAAATCCTGCATGCTCGCTCATCGAGTAACTTTTTGGATTTTTAAGCCCATTTTTTGAGGCATTTGAGACGATAAATGTTGTATTTACATTTTGCTTATGAAAGTCATAGCCAAAAGTTAGTGCGTGAGCGCCAAAAAACGTTGTAAATTTGGAGTTAAAGTTGTGATTTTTAACTTTTGCTGGCGTAAGACTATCAAAAAGACTCGTTCTTTGTGTCTGATCATAAATGTAACTAAGATCGGCATTTAGGCTATCAAATTCACCAAGATAGCCAACACCATAGCTCTTTTTCTCGTAGTCATAAGCGTTTAAAACCTTATTTGTCTTTATGGTAGCCGTTTTGCCAACAGTGCGCGAGTAGTCGTGCCTTTCGTTTGAGCCAAGGATGAAAAATTTATTGTGTTCATCTGGTGTGATCCAAAGTTTTGCGCTTAAATTTCTCTTATCGCTCTTTTGATAACCACCTTTGTAATTATCCTCATCTCTTAGCTTTTTATAGCCCCAAAGCTGAAGCGCGAAAAGCTCTTTATAAAGAGGTAAATTTAGATAAAAATCGCCCTGCCTGCCGTCTCCTATGCCTTTATGCGCGTTTATCGTGGTTGAGATGCCGACGTTGCCACTAAATTTTGAAAAGTCCTTTTTGGTAATGATATTTATAACGCCTCCAACCGCGTCGCTACCATAAAGCGAGCTCATAGGTCCGCGGATGATCTCTATACGATCGATCGCTTCAGCTTGTGGGATGAAATTTGAGTTCATATCCCCTGCTCCGCCCTTTGGGTTTGCGCTGCTTGAATTTACTCTTTTGCCATCGATCAAAACTAGCGTTTGAGACTTCTCCATGCCGCGTATCGAGATGCCACTAGCTGCTCCGTCCTCGCCACCGACGACATTTACGCCTGGCACTTTTTGCGCGATTGAGTGAAGTGAGGTAAAGCTATCTTTTGTTAGCTCATCGCCACTTATCACACTGATGCTTGCAGGGGCTTCTTTGATCTGCTGCGAGAAGCCGCTCGCGCTTACTACGACGCCATCTAGCTTAGTTTCGTTGTTCTCTTTCTCTACTGCATAGAGAGAATTCGATACACAAGCACTAAGGCAAATTGCAATAAATTTTGATCTATTCACGGATATCCTTTTGTTAAATTTAATTTTTGATAATGAAAGCGAAACGCAAATTTAACAAAGCAAGCATAAAAACAATATTAATTATCATAATTTTAAATAACAATGCAGAAAAAATTTATGAAAATAAAATTTAAATCAATCTAAGAGGAGCTAGACCCAAAGCGAGTCTAGCAAATTTGAAGTTATTTTGAGGCGACCATTTCGTTGTATGAGTTAAATATCTCTCTACTAAGATCTTCGAGCTTTCTAAACTCAGTGACAAAATGTTTTAAATTTTTCTCGTTATAGCCCTTGCCAGCTTCTGTCAAGATGGCTTTGATGTTTTTGTTAAACTCATCTACCAAATGGCGTGATTTCTCGTATGTTTTAGTGTGGCTAAAGCTCTTTGCGCACTCGTTTTCATACCACGCTACAAGATCATCTGCGTCTTTTGCTATATCATCGCCGTAACCTTGCTCATTTACAGTGTCTGAATAAACACCCACTTTATAGACGATGATAGCTATCTTTGCGATGATGCCAAAGGTCTTGTCTTCTACATATTTTGATCTTTGGGCTGTCTCTTTTGCATTTTGGTTAAAGCTAGCTAAAGTTTGTTTGAAATTTTCGACATTTGCTGTGGCGATCTTTGAAATTTCATCTATCTTTTTAGAGTTTTCATCTATATCTTTGGCTTCTTGCTGAAGTGTTTGGATATTTACGCCGATCTCATGTGTCGCTTTTTGAGTGTTTTCAGCTAGTTTTCTAACCTCATCAGCAACAACTGCAAAGCCACGTCCATGCTCGCCTGCACGTGCTGCTTCAATAGCTGCGTTTAGAGCTAGTAAATTTGTCTGCTCAGCTATATCTTTTATCAAATTTACAACCGAAGTGATGTCGTCTGTTCTGCTATTTAGCGTGCTTATAGCGTGGCTTGAGCCCTCTATCAGCTCCTCAAGCGAGCTCATATTTACGCTTAGCTCATTGATGCTTTGCGTCGTATCCTCGGCGATTCTAGCCGTATCTTTTGCCATGAGTGCCATTTGGCTAAGGTTTTTGATACTCTCATTTAGATCATTTCTAACATCTTCTATGCCGTCGTTGCCATTGCCAAGTGTGTCAAGTTCTTTTGAAAGCAGACCTCTTACTTTACTTTTGTGACTATCTTTTATGCCAGTTACGCCATTACTCATAGAAATGGCATTTTGTTTAAATATACCGCGAAATCCCTCTGTAAAGATATTTCTATATGTTAGTCCGCTTTGAGCAGCGTCTATTGAGGTTGAAATTTCTCTTTGAAGTGCCTCAACTTGATCAAGCAAGTCATTTATACCAAGTGCTACTTCATAAAGTGGGTCATTTTCTTTTACATTTACTATCCTAGGCTCTAAGATACCGTTTCTAGCTGAGCCTACTACGCTTAAAATTTCATTTATAGAGTCAAGTTTTTTTCCAAACATATTATAGCCTTTGTAGGTTATTTACAAATTCATCATAACTTATATTTTTTTCTTTTAAAAATTCAGTTAAAAATTTCATCGAAGCATCCATGCCACCGCTCTTTTCTACCGATAATAACTTTTGATATATAGGCTCTATTACCTCAATCGCCTTTGGATTTGGCTTGCGTCTAACTGAGTAGTAGCCAACTGGATTATTTTGTACATCAAGCGAAGTTGTGATATTTGCAAAGACCCAGTAGTATCCACCATCAAAGCTTTTGTTTTTAACATAAGCAAAAATTTCTTCTTTATTTTTTATGCGCTCCCAAAGTAGCTTAAAAACAGCTCTTGGCATATCTGGGTGTCTTATGATGTTGTGAGGCTTACCCAAGACTTCAGCTTGCTTTGCTCCAACTATCTTTAAAAATGGCTCGTTACAATATGTAATACGTCCTTTTAAGTCGGTCTTTGAGACCAAAAAGGCGCTCTCTTCGACCATGTGTTCTTTGTTTTCAGACATCTTCTCTCCTTTAAGATTTTAATTATTTTAGTTTTTAACGGCTTTTGATAGATCCCACATCGGCAAAAATATACCAAGAGCTAGTAAAAGCACCATACCTGCTATAAAAACGAGCAAGATAGGCTCGATATAGTTTGAGATGTTATCAATAATATCGTTAAATTTCATCCTGTAATAGTCAGTTACTTTTCCAGTCATATCATCCAAGCTACCGCTTTGCTCGCCAGCGCTTATCATCTGTATGAGCATATTTTCATATAAATTTGTATCTCTAAAAGCCTCCGTTAGGCTAACGCCCCTACCAACAAGTATCTTAACGCCGCTTAGTTTCTTTTTGATATCCTTGTTTGAAACCGTTATCACAGCTGTATCAAGGGCATCTGCTATAGGCAAACCAGCTCGAACAAGCTCTGTAAAGATGAGGTTAAACCTGCTCATATTCGAATAAAATATGATCTTGCCGATGAGATAGACTTTCAAAAGGTATTTATCGACCTTATCTTGAAATTCTTCACTCTCAAGGTAGTATTTTCTAAGCAAATATCCGATAAATGCAAGTGCTCCAAGGATATAAAAGCCGTAGTTTGTCATGACGTATTCGATATTTAGCAAAATTTTAGTTGGCAGTGGCAGCTCTGCATTTAACTGCTCGAAAATTTCTCTAAACTGCGGCACAACAAGTATCATAAGGATGACAAAGGCGATGATGATCGCGCAGATGACGGTTATCGGATAGCGGATAGCTTTTTTAAATTTTTGCTGATTGTCCCAGACCTCTTGCAAGATAGAGGCGAGCTTTGCAAGCGCGTCAGCCATATTACCAGTGCTTTCCCCTAGTCTTATCATCGCTAGCGTCACGTCGCCTAGCTCTTCTTTAAAATTTTCTATACTATTTGTGAGGCTTGAGCCTTGATTTAGTTCCTCATCTATAGTTTGAAATATAAATTTAAGGCGCTTATCCTCAGTGGAGTTTGCAACCTCTTTAATGCTATCGTGGATAGAAATTCCAGCATTTGTCATAACGCTAAGCTGCCTTATGGTGGCTACTAAATTTGGGATTTTCACCTTTGGATTAGTAAAAGCCTTTGCGATCACGTTTTGTAAATTTTCAAAGTTATTTATGCTAGAAGTTTGCGTCTCTTTGATCTTTACGATCATGCCAGTAACATTTGCTTTGTCTTTGATCTCACTTTTATTGTTCGCTCTTAGGCTCATCTTATGGCGTTTGCCGTTTTGGATGTACTCAACCTCAAAGTATTTCATATCTTAGCAACCCTATAAACTTCTTCAAGCGTGGTTATGCCATTTGCCGCTCTTATGACGCCATCATGAAACATATCTATAAAGCCCTCTTCGTAAGCAACGCTTTTAAGCTCATCTTTAGAAGCACCATTTGCGACCATGCTTGCTATATGGTCACTAATAGGTAAAATTTCACTTATCATCTCACGTCCCAAGTATCCTGTTTGTGAGCATTGTGGGCATCCGACACTTTTGTAAAACTGGTAGTTTTCAGGGACAAATTTCTTAATCTCATCAAATGCCTTTTGAGATAGAGTGATCTTTTGTTTGCAGTGTGGGCAGAGCTTTCTAACAAGTCTTTGAGCCTCTATGCAAACGAGCGCGCCGCTTACTAGATAAGGCTCGATGCCCATATCTATCATACGAGGAAGCGCGCTAATGGCGTCGTTTGTGTGAAGTGTAGAAAAAACTAAGTGACCAGTAAGTGCCGCTTGTATCGCTATGCGAAGCGTCTCTTGATCCCTGATCTCGCCTATCATTATGACGTCTGGATCTTGCCTCAAGATAGAGCGAAGGGCTGAGACAAAGGTAAGTCCAGCCTTTTCATTTACATGCACTTGTTGGATCATATTTAGCTGGTATTCGACCGGATCTTCAACTGTGATGATCTTAGTTTTTACGCTTTTTATATCATTTAGCGCGCCGTAAAGTGTTGTTGTCTTTCCTGATCCTGTTGGACCAGTGACTAGGATGATGCCATAAGGCGCTTTCATGCTCTTTTTAAATTTAGCAAAGTTATCTGGATGCATGCCAAGATCTTCTAAATTTATAATGACCTTTGACTTATCAAGAATTCTTAAAACTATACTTTCGCCATTTAAGATAGGTAGCGTCGAGATACGAAAATCATACTCTTTGTCTAAAATTTGAGCAGAAAATCTACCATCTTGTGGGCGGCGGCGCTCTGCGATGTCCATGTTTGATAGTAGCTTCATACGGCTAACCATCGGCGGATAGATATCTTTATCAAATATAAATGTCTCGCTTAGCATGCCATCGATCCTGCTTCTTACGATGCAGTTTGTCTCGGTCGGCTCGATGTGGATGTCGCTGGCTCTGCTTTGGATAGATGTTTTTAAGATGATCTCTATTAGCTTTAAAATTCCAGAGTTTTCAGTGTTTTGACCTTGACTAGCTGAGCTTGAAAGCTCTCTTCTGATCTCTGTTATCACATCTTTTATGCTCTCATTAAGTGCTAGCTTGCTTATATATTTTTCTATCTGAGTTGGCTGAGCGATGGCAACTTTTAGTAGTTTTCTATTAAATAAATTTTGCACCTTATCTTGAGCTATAACGTCAAATGGGTTTTTAAAAGCGACATATACGCTTATCTCATCTTCTTTTACTGGGATGGCGCTATATGTTTTTAGCTGAGCGGTGCTTAGCTTCTCGCTTATGCGGTAGTCGATGTCGATATCATCAAGGTCAAAGTATAAAACCTTAAATTTCTCGCTTATAAATTTAACAAAAGCCTTTATATCAAGCTCAAGATCGTTTGAAATTTCATCGATATTTACATGTCCTCTTCTATAAATATCAGACAAAATTTCCATAAAATCTTCATCGTTTATTAAATTTTCATCTCTTAAAATTTTAACAAGACCTTTACCTTCTTGCTCGCTTATCTGTTTTATCTTTTCTATGTCTGATGTGCTTAGTTTGCCGTTTTGTTCTATATTTTTTAAGATTACATTTTCTACATTTTTCATTATCTATACTCTATTTGTGATTTCAGGTCGTTATTTTTAAAAATTTTAAGCACTAGCTTTGGTATTTGTCCATTTGTTGGGCTTATCTCATATCTTGTGTCAGAATTTGGCTCTTCAAAGATAAATGTGCCAAGCTCTTCGACATACTCTTTTTTTACAAATTTATCAAACAAAAATGAAAGTATATAATCACTCTTTGGAAGCCTGATATAGCTTATATCAACGCCATCTATCATAGCGTGAAATAAGAGCTTTTTCTTAAACAAGATGTCAGCAAAATAGGCAGCATTTTCTCTTGATTTTTCGCTCTTTACTAGCTTATCGATCGGAGTTGCTAGCCTGTTTAGATCGTTCATCTTTATGCAAGCGATGCCAAACATAGAAATTTGCTCTTCGTTATTTTGTGTTTTTAAAAATTCCTCAACCTTTTGATTGCAGACTTTTGCATAGTTTGCGCTGTTAAAGTCATCCCTTATCTCAGTCAGACTAACGGCAAAAACTTCACAAACAAAAACCAAAAAAATAACAAAAAATTTCATAATGTTCCACTTTTTATCTTATTTATAAGCTCATTTATCGAAGCTTTGTTTAAGTTTTTATTATACTCCCTTAGAGCTTTGACGGCGTCATCGCTTTGTTTTAGCTTATATTTTGACTTTGCAAAGATGATCCACGACTCCTCTAAACTATTATCTATATCGTTCGCGGCAAGCGACCACTTTATAGCTTCTTTGAAATTATTATTTCTAAAATTTAATCTAGCAAGCTCGAGCGCGATAGTTGGATTGTTTGTCTTTAAAAACTGCTCTCTTAACACGCTCTCTTCATTTGATGCTGAAGTCACTTGTATATTTACACGCTTTCTAGCTGGTTTTGCCTCAAGATCTATCACTTCATCTTGTGGCACGCTTATGCCGTTTATACCATTTTGTTCGCTAAGTGGCTCTTCATCAGGGATATTTAGCTTAAGCCAACCTTGTGAGCTTCTTTGCCTTTTTGGGTCATTTTTTGAAGTATCGTTTGTCTCGTTTATCTTTACAACCTCTTCAAGCTTTTTAGCTATCTTATCAGCTAGCTCATCTTGCTTTTTACCCTCTTCAAATTTAGTCTTAGCAACCTCGCTCTTTTGCTTTAGCTCACTAAGAACGCTTACATTTGTCTCATTTTTTTCTACCATTTTTACTGTGGTTGCATTTTTGGTTAAAACTTTATCGCTTTTATTAGCAAGACTTGGAGCTTTTTCTAAACTTAGAACTATCAACGCAGCCAGCAAAATGATGATAAGCAAAAGCTCGATGATTAAAATTTTAGAGTTTTTGGCATTAAAAATTTTATGTAAAAAACCGCCATTTTTTTTCTTGTAGCTCTCATAAAGCTTTTCTAGTCTTTGAATTTCTTGTGGTTCAAGCATCGATTAGCCCCGCATCAAGTGCAGCCATGGTAAGTATCATGATATTTGCCTTATCACCGCTAAGTTTTGAAGGCTGATACTGCTCGTAGTATTCGCAAATTTCATAGAATTTATACATGATCTTGTTTAGCGTTCTTAAATTTCCACCGCAAAATGAGTAGGCGCACTCGTAGTCTTTTTTGTCAAATTTAAGGTATTTATCATAGTTTTTTTGACTAAGCTTTCTTTGCAAGTATATGATGATCTCATTTACATCAGCGCTACTTAGCTCGATGCTCTCCCAAATTCTAGTCTGAAAATAATCTTTCGCCAAAATATCTTCGTTTTCAGTTTTATGTATCGTAAAAAGAAATTTAAACATCCTAGTATCAGCCATAAGCCTTATCTTCTCGATAAGCTCAGTCGGATAGAGCTGCGCTTCATCTAGGATAACCGTCATTTGATTTTTTAAAATTTCATCTTTACTGCTAAAGTCTTTTGAATAAAATTTTATAAAGCTCTCAAAGTTGTTTATATCTTCAAGCTTTTTTCCATAAATTTGCTCACAAAGTGCCTCGATAAATGTCGCCTCGCTAAAAAATGGATGCGGAAAAAAGATGAGGCTTTTATCTTCTTTTAGATCATTTGCGATCTTGTTTAGCAAAAAGGTCTTGCCGCTACCTGGCTTGCCATAAAACAAGATGAGTTTTAGTGGCTTTTTTAGAGCTAAAACTATCTTGTTGTAGCAGCTTATAGAGTTGTCTAAATTTACGAAATTTAAACTCTCGTCTTCATCTATGAAAACATCTTTTATATGCGTATAAATATTTTCGTTACTCATAGATCGATTTAGAAAATCCTAGATCTTTTAGCGACTGCTGAACTGGTTTTGGATCTTCAAGATCAACAACTCTTGGCGTGATGACAAAGATAAGCTCAGTAGTTTTTACGCCATCTCTTGTGCTTTTAAAGACACTTCCTATCAAAGGTATGTCAGCTAGAAGTGGCACAGCTGTATTTTGCTTATTTTTAGTCTGTCCGATAAGTCCGCCAAGTATGATCGTATCGCCACTATTTACCTGAACGACTGTTGAGAGTTTTTTCTGAACTGTATCAGGGGCGATCTCTCTAATGGCTGTATTTTGCGATCTTATGTCATCTTCTGCATACTTAAAGCTGCTTAAGCTTGGGTTGATGCGAAGCATGATCTTGTTGTTATCTGAAACTTCTGGAAGTAAATTTAACAAGATACCGATAAATACAGAGTATTGCTTATAAGTTGTTGTAAGCCTGTTGTTATTGTTATTGTTGCTACCATTATCTGTCTCTTCCATCACGCGGTAGTTTATATTATCGCCCACAGAGATTAGCGCTTGTTGGTTATTTAGAGTGGTTACTTTTGGACTTGAAACAACCTTTGTTTTACCATTTGTTTCAAGGAAATTTATCATACCATCAAGGCTAAAGTTTAAATTTGCAGCGATGTTTAACGTGCGTCCAAAGCCATCGCTTAAGCTATTGCCCTTGTTTGTCCAGCTTGCACTTGAGCTTGCATTTGTGCCTGAATTACCTATATATGAGTTAAATCCAAGCTCAAATTTACTCCAATCAACACCTTGCTTATACTCATTATTTAGATCAACTGCGATGATAGAAACATCGATGATGACTTGTTTTTTAAGTCTTCTTTGCATCTCAGCTATATATTTTTCAACGCGTTTTAGCTGTGACGGGGTAGCTGTAACCGTGATAAGTCCAGCATTTTGGTTTATGATAGGATCTGGCGCCGTGATGTGCTCACTGCTATTATTTAAGATGGCTTTTAGCTCAGCATCAAGCTTCTCCCAGAAGTCAAATTTCTCAGTTGTTCTTATCAAGTTGTTTTCATTTTTTATATCATTTGAGCTAGTATCGCTACTTGAGCTATTGCCAACCTCTGATGGAGAGGCATCAACCGAAGCTTTTGTGATAGCTGTGCCCTCACGGATAGAAGTGATATAGTCTATTTTAAAAATTTTTGTTTGAAGCGATGAGATTTTTAAGACATTATTTGAAAACTCATAGCTTAAATTTTTCTCGTTTAAAAGTAGATCAAAGACCTCGCTTAGACTCATGTTTCTTATATTTACGCCAAAGACTTTATCGTCAAGCTCTTTTTTACTATAAGCATCTTTTGCAACGATACTAAAATCACACATTTCAGAGAGCTGATTTAAAACATCGCCAAGACTTATATCGTCTGTGATCTTCATACTAAAATTTTTGCTCAAGCATGTGCTTGGTTTTGCCATTATAGGGGTAGCTAAAAATGAAGCTAACGCCACAGTTATAATAAATTTACTTAATTTTGATACCAACATTTTTACTTCCATTTTTAAGAGTTAGTTCTTGTTTTTCATCATCTTTTACGATGATAACCTTGCTATTTTGAACGCTTGTGATGTTGTAATCATCAACCATATCTCCCACTTTATACCACTTGCCATTTATATTTGCTTTATTTAGCAAAATAGCCTTTAGCATAAACCCCCTTGCAGAAGAGTATTTTGTAGTGTTTTGATCGCCTTTTGGAGCAACTGGCAAATTTAGCTTAAAAGGATCTTGCAAGCTAGAAATTTCACCGTTATTAAGCCCCTTTCTTTGCTCCTTTATCTTAACAAAAACTTCATCATAGTTTTTCATCTCGCCTTCAAACTCATTACCAAATAGGCCAAGAGCTAAAATTAAAAATAAACCAAATTTTTTCATCAGTACTTCATACCCCACACAGAGATAGAGAGCTTAGCTCCTAGATCTTTTTGAGTGGAATTTATATCCATCTTGTGAAGATCTACTACGAGTTTTGACTCTTCAAGTCCGTTTATATAGCTAAGCATATCTTTAAAATTTCCAAGGCAAGTGACATCTATATTTAAAATTTGCTCTATCTTTTGGAAATTTGGCTCTTTTATATCACTTTTAAGCTCTAAAATTTTTATATTATTTTGTTTTGCCAAAAGCACGATACTATCTATATAG
>NZ_JAAKZB010000003.1:0-137182 GCF_015229965.1 Campylobacter concisus | reverse complement strand
AAGTTGTAGATCTTTAAATGTGCTTTTTAGTTGATTTAGAGCTGGGTTATTAGTATCTGCTTCTAAGCTTGCTTCATAGTTGCCATCTTTTATCTCATTTACAAAGGTGTTGGCTTTTTGGATGAAGATACTTTGATCTTTCATACCATCTTCAATGGCTTTTGTGTTTTTGTTTATTAGCTCTGCCATTTGACCAAATTCATCTTTAGATGTTATCTCTATAGGCTCTGCTTTGTTTGTCTTATGATTTAGTAGATCAAAGAAAGATAGCAGGCCTGTTTTTAGTTTGAGGATGATTTTTAGGAGGTAAGAAGATAGGTAAAGTGAGAGCAATAGTCCTAAAATAAGTACCACTACAAGCACTCCGACAGACGCATATGCAAGCGAGTTTAGATCCTCTAAAAGCTCATCTTTGTCAAGCTCGCCGACCAGATACCAGCCCATACTTTTGATATATTTTGAGCCGATCAATAAGTTTCTGCCATCTTTATCTAGCGATATGTAGCTGCCATTTTCGTTGATTAGCTTTTTAAGATTTGCATCGCCTACTATATCTTTTAGATTGCCACTTTCATCTTTGCCGATTTTGATGTCGCCTTTTTCATCAACTAGTAGAAATTTACCGCCGCGACCTATCTTTTGTGACTGGACAAAATTTACTATCTCGCTTAAATTTACGCCAGTAGCTGCTATACCATAAAATTTATCATCTTTTTGAACTTTGTAGTTTATATACATCATTATCTTGCCGCTGCCGTCTTCAGCCTTGTTGATATCGATCAGGCTTAGGTTGCTGCCATCTTTTAAGGCGTAGTACCACTTGTCATTTTCTGGGTTAATGACCTTTAAAATTTTATCTTCGACGTAGTAGTTTAGGGTTCTATCTGAGCCAAACATTATCGTATCTAGCTTTAAATTTTTAGCAAGAGTTTGAAAATAGTCAAATAAGACCTTTCTGCCGTGCTCGTCCTCGCCATTTTTGACCCAGTCTATTAAAAAGCTATTTTGAGTTATTTGATAAGAAGCGTCGATTATCTTATCGATGTAAGATTCTATTTTGTAACCAACTTCATTGACAGCAAGTGGGAATTCTTTGCTTTCAACCCTGTCGGTATATAAATTTTTAGCCATGTTATAGGTCACAAGACCAACCACACTAACACAAACCAAAAGCATGACACTTAGCACAAGTGCCGTTCTCATCCTGAGTGATTTCATTACATTCTCCTTAAATCAAATTAACAATTTTATTACAATATATTTAAATAATATTAAATTTTATAAATTAGAAATTTGTGAGATTTTTTGCAAGAAGCATCTTGCCTCTTGCAAATTTATATTAGGATTTATTTTTTAAGGTCGTATTTAGCAAGCATTTTGTCAAATTCGCCAGATTTTTGTAGCTCTTCGATCGCAGCATCTATCTTTTTGATAAGATCAGTATGTTTACCCTTATCAAATGCCATCGCAAAGCCATCTGTGCCGTCAGGAAGTCTTAAAAACTCCTCTAAGTCTGGATTTTGTTTTAAAAACTCAACACCTATTGGGCTATCAGTAAGCACAACATCGATCTTGCCGGCATTTAGTGACATTATAGCTGCCGCTACGTTTTCAGCTGGGATTGACTGAGTTGTGATATTTTTAGCTGCCTCTTCTTGAAGCGTGCCAACTTGAGCTGAAATTTTCTTATCTTTAAGGTTATCTTTATTTACGTCTGAGCCTTTTTTGCGGATAAATAAATTCTCTGAAAAATAATATGGCTTAGTAAAATCAACAGACTTTCTTCTCTCGTCAGTCGCGCTCATGCCGCTTATCGCGATATCTATCTTGCCTGTTTTTAGAGCTGGTATTAGGCCATCAAAACTCATATTTGCAACGTCAAATTTGATCCCAGTTTTTTTAGTGATCTCATTTAGAAGATCGATCTCAAAACCAACGATTTGATTTTTATCATCAAGATACTCAAACGGAGGGTAATCAGCGCTTGAACCTACCTTATAAACTACCTCTTTGTTAGCTTCTGGCGCATTTGCACTGGCTTTTGTGCCACTATCATCACCACAACCTATAAAAAACATAACTAACCCTAACACTAGAACTTTTAAAAAATTTTTCATTTTACTCCTTATTAGTGATTTAAAATTTTACCTAAAAACTCTCGCAGACGCTCGTGCTGCGGATTTGTGAATACATTTTTTGGTGTGTCATCAACTGCTATCTTGCCTTTGTCCATAAAGAAAATTCTATTTGCGACGTTTCTTGCAAAGCCCATCTCATGGGTCACCACAAGCATCGTTATACCCTTGGCTGCGACATCTTTCATGATATCAAGCACCTCGCCGATCATCTCAGGATCAAGCGCGCTTGTTGGCTCGTCAAATAGTATCACCTCAGGCTCCATAGCTAGGCTTCTAGCGATTGCTATACGCTGCTTTTGACCGCCTGAGAGCTTGTGCGGATAGGCAAATTTCTTATCGCTTAGCCCAACACTCTTTAGCAGTTCATCTGCCCTCCTCTCGGCACTCTCTTTGTCTAAGATCCCAGCTTTTATCGGAGCTAGGGTCAAATTTTGCAAGACATTTTTATTTGCAAAAAGATTAAAGTGCTGAAATACCATGCTCACTTTTTGTCGAATTTTATTTATGTCTGATTTTTTATTGAGGATATCTTCGCCATTTATCTTGATATGTCCGCTATCTGGCTCTTCAAGACGGTTGATGCAACGCAAAAATGTACTTTTTCCACCTCCACTTGGGCCAATTATCGCTATAACTTCGCCTTTTTTGATATCCACGCTGATGTCATTTAAAACACACAAATCGCCATAGCTTTTGTTTAAATTTTTAATCTCAATCATGGCGATTTAGTCTCCTCTCAAGTAGTTTCACCAAAAGGGTGAAAAATTTAACGCTCACGTAATATACAATGCCCGTAAAAATGACTGGCTCTGGGCTGTAAAACACCGCCTGCAAGCTCTTACTTTGCATCGTGATATCAACGACGCTTATGTAGCCAACGACTGAGGTCTCTTTAAAAAGTGAGATAAACTCATTAGCAAGCGCTGGCAAGATGTTTTTAGTAGCTTGTGGGAAGACTATCTCACGCATCGAAACGTAGTAGTTTAGCCCCATCGCCCTAGCTGCCTCCATCTGACCTTTATCGACGCTATTTATACCACTTCTTACGATCTCAGCGACGTATGCTGAGCTATTTAGTCCAAGTGCGATCACAGCGACATAGAAGTTATCGCTCCAAGTGGCGAAAATCACCACAGAAAATATTAGAAGTTGAAGTATTACAGGCGTTCCACGCAAGATGTCAATATACTCATCTATGACGAAATTTAAAACCTTGATATCTAAAAATTTAATAAAAGCTAAAATAAATCCAAGTGTGATGCCTATAGCGATACCGCCTATCGTAAGGCCAAGTGTTACTCCATAACTTTTGATATATGCGATCTCTTGTGCCTCGCTAAGATCTCTTGGATAGAAAAAATATGTTCCAAGTGAGACAATTATTATAAAAAATAGAAATTTGGCTAAATTTTGAGCGTTCAACTTCGTCCTTTCTTTAAAATGTAGCCTTAAATGATACGAAAAAAAATATATCATTTTGCTTAAAATTTTTTAAGGAATAAGCCCACTCATTGAAATTTAAATGATTTTATAATAACATAAGCGTTTTATTTTATTTGAAAGGAAATTTATGAGCTTTGGGTCTTATTTAGCCATCGCCATCTATTTTGGTTTCTTGCTCTTTATCGGACGATATTTTTACGATAAAAATGCAAGTATGAACGAGTATCTACTGGATAACCGCCAAATGGGTCCAGTCGTCACCGCACTTAGCGCTGGCGCTTCTGATATGAGTGGTTGGATGCTACTTGGCGTGCCCGGGGCATTATACGCGACTGGCGTGACAAACGTCTGGATGATAGCTGGCCTTATCGTGGGAGCTTACTGCAACTACTTATTTCTAGCAAAAAGGCTTAGGGTCTATACTGAGGTTGCGAGCGACAGCATCACGATACCTGATTTTTTAGAAAACCGCTTTAAAGATAGGACGAAAATTTTAAGGATCATCTCAGGTCTTATCATATTGATATTTTTCACACTATACGTAAGTAGTGGCATCATCGCTGGCGGCAAGACATTTGAGAGCTTTTTTGGCTTAAAATTTGCATACGGAGCAGTCTTTACGCTCATAATCGTAGTCTTTTACACATTTTTTGGTGGATTTAAGGCTGTTAGCATAACTGACGCATTTCAGGGACTTTTGATGTTTTGCGTCCTAGTTTCGATCCCAGTCGTGGCATATCTAAATTTAGACCTGCCAGGCGATACAAATTTGATAAAAGAGATAAGCAGGCTTGATGCAAATCACCTAAATCCATTTAGAGATCAGACTTTCTGGGGCATTTTGGGCCTTCTAGCTTGGGGGTTTGGCTACTTTGGACAGCCACATATCATCGTTAGATTTATGGCGATACGTGACTCAAAAGAGCTCGCAAAGGCAAGAAGGATCGGCATTGGCTGGATGACGATCGGCCTACTAGGCGCAATTATGAGCGGACTTATCGGCTTTGTCTATTTTAGCCAAAGAGGCGGACTAAGCGATCCTGAGACAGTATTTTTAAAGCTTGGCGAGCTACTTTTCCCGCCATTTTTTATAGGTATCATCATCTCAGCCGTGCTTTCAGCGATCATGAGTACCATCTCAAGCCAGCTTTTAGTCACTTCAAGCTCGGTCACAAAGGACTTCATATTTGCCTTTTATAAAAAAGAGGTGAGTCAAAGCACACAAACAGCGATCAGCCGCTATGCAGTCGTGGTCGTAGCGCTAATCGCCACAGTACTTGCCTTTATCTCGACAGATAACGTTCTAAACGTCGTTGGCAACGCTTGGGCTGGATTTGGCGCGAGCTTTGGTCCTGTGCTTCTTTTTAGCCTTTACTGGAAACGCATGAGCGCACTTGGAGCGCTTGCTGGCATGATAGCTGGCGGTGCTACCGTGATATTTTGGATAACATCAGGGTTAAATGCCTATGTTTATGAAATTTTACCAGGCATTTTAACCTCAAGCCTAGCCATCATCATGGTCAGTATCTGGGGCGACGCGATAAATAAAATGACTAGCGAGCCACACGAACAAGTGATAAAAGATGAGTTTGAAAAGATGAAGACAAGGCTTTAAATTTAAGCAAGGTGGCTAGCTTTAGCCACCATCAAATTTACTCTAATTTTAAATTTCAATTTTCTTAAAACCAACCCTTGGATTTATAGTTAGCTTATCATGCGAGATAAACTCTTTTTTTAAGTATTTCTCACGTCCCGCTCTTGCTATCATCAGCGCATTATCAGAGCAAAACTCAAGCGGTGCTAGCAAAAGCTCGCACTCATTTTTTTGACAAAGAGTTTCAAGCCTTTTGCGTAAATTTAAATTTGCACTTGCTCCACCAACCACGCCAAAGCGCTTGAAATTTCTTAGCTTGAAAACCCTTTCAAGCTTATTTAAGATGTGCTCACAAGCCGTATTTTCAAAGGCGTAGCAAATATCTGAGATATCTTTTTGTGTGATAGTTTCAAGCTTTGAAATTTCAACTCTAACCTGGTTTTTAAGCCCTGAAAAGCTGTATTCAAGGCGCTTGTCGTGAAGAAGTGGGACGGTAAATTTAAACCTATATTTATCCTCGCATAAAAGTGCGTTTTGCTGCACCACTGCACCTCCCGGATAGCCAAGATCAAGCATCTTTGCCACCTTGTCAAAGCTCTCGCCAAAGCTATCATCGCTTGTGCTTGCAAGCTCTAAAATCTCGCCATTTTCGTTAATCTCAAGTATCATCGTATGTCCGCCACTAACTAGCAAAACGCCAAGCGGAAAGGTGGCTTCGCGGTCTAAAAATAGCGAGTAGATGTGGCCAACTAGGTGATTTACGGCGATTAGTGGGATGTTTAAGGCGATACTTAGCGATTTTGCCATGCTCACACCTCCTATTAGGCTCACGCTTAGCCCTGGCTCGTTTGTCACAGCGATCGCGTTTATATCTTTTAAATTTGGCAAGATATCATTTAAAAGCGCTGGCAGTGCCTTTGTATGAAGCCTTGCTGCAAGCTCTGGGACCACGCCACCAAAGATAGCGTGCTCCTCTTCTTGCGAGATCTTTTTATAATAAATTTGCTCCAGCGTCTCTTCATCTATGAGCGCGACAGAGCTGTCATCGCAGCTACTTTCTATGCCAAGTATCATCTAAACTCCGCTAGTATCATGCCAGCAAATTTCTCTTTGCCACTTTCACTTTTGTAAAACTCAACTCGGTAAATTTTGCCATCTTTATCTATGCTATAGCTTTTATTTAGGCTGTTTTTATCGATCTCTTGCTCGCTCTCATCAACGCTTTTAGTGCCGTATCCGATGACATTTACGCGAACGTTTTTGAGCGCTTTTACTTTAAAGCTCTTTTTAACGCTAAATTTATCGCCACTTTTTAGCTCCTGCTCTTTGCCATCGCTTAAGAGAGAAATTTTATCAAGTGGCTTTGCAAACTCGAAGTATTGCGGTTTTAGCCTAGTGACAGAGCGGTTGCCATACTGCACTTTGTAAGTATCGTTATCTTTTATGACGGCGATTAGCGGATTTGGCGAGTGGTAGCTTAACTCACCCCTTTTAAATGGCACGAAGCTTATCACTGGTTTTAAATTTTTAAGGCTAAGAGCGTAGCTGTCAAATAGCTCAAGCCTGATCTCTTTTTCGATCGCCTTTTTCACGCTTTTGACATCAAGCTCAAATGGCCTAGTAAAGCTAATGTCAGCCTTTTTCATATACTCCTCGATCGCTACTAGGTGATAATATGTCCTTTGCTCGGCGTTTAAATTTTTGCTAGCTTCGTTTGCAAAGGCGGACTTGTTTTGCGTGATAGCGTAGTAGGTAAGGCTTTTTAGCATCTCTTTGTCGCCCATCGCTGTGTGCGTATTTTTGATGTGATACTGATGTTTTGGATCTATAAGGTGCTTATTTAGCACGTCTTTTACACTTGATGCGATACTTTCAAGCTCTGGGTACTTTGAGCCTGGCAGTGTGCTTTGATCGATGATGCAAGTGTTGCCCCATTTGTCTGGATTTTCGTCCTTGCTTATAAATTTATCTCTGTAATATCCGCTGCCATCGTGTAAATTTAAGATGAGAGTGACATTTTTGTCGGTGATGACGTCTTTTATCTTCATCACTGAGTTGTAGTCTGGATCGTCTTTATCGACGTGGGCAAATTTTCTATTCATATCGCCCTTTGTGCCACGGCTTCGCTCGATGATACTTGGGAAATTTAAATTTGGCACGACCCAAAGCGAGCCTTTTGTGATGTTATAATCAGTCGCCACGATAGAGGCCGCCAAAAAGCCGCCTGGCTCGTCGCCTTGTATGCCACCGATTAAGAGCATAGTATTGCTACTTGGCTCACCTTTTTTGATAAGTGCATAGTCCAGTGCGCTTGCATTTGCAAGGCTTGCAGCCGCTAGAGCTGCTAGAAAAAGTCTAAATTTACGCATTAGTATCCTTCGTAATGCTTTGTCTTTGGCAAAAGCAAATTTAAAACTATACCAGTAACCGCGCCAAGTCCGATACCTGAAAATTTAACCGCTCCAAGGTCAAGCACCATGCCGCCGATGGCAAAGATGAAGATGAGGGCTACGATTATCATATTTCTAGGATCGGCAAGATCGACTCTGTTTTTTATAAGTGTCTCCATGCCAACGCTTGCGATGATGCCAAAAAGTAGCAGCATGATGCCGCCGATGACTGGTGCTGGGATGGTCGAGAGCACCGCGCCAAGCTTGCCAACGAAGGCTAGTACGATAGCAGTGATCGCTGCAAAGGTCATGATCGCTGGATTATACGCTTTTGTAAGGCTAACTGCACCTGTGACCTCTGAGTAGGTGGTGTTTGGCGGACCACCAAAGGCAGCAGCTAGTGAGGTGGCCAGACCGTCGCCTAAAAGGGTATTTTTAAGCCCTGGATTTTTCAAAAAATCCTCTTTTGTGACGTTTGAGATAGCGAGCATATCGCCGATGTGCTCGATCGCTGGGGCGATGGCGATAGGTATCATGTAGATGATCGCTTCGATTTCAAATTTTGGTGCGCTAAAGCTTGGCACTCTAAACCAAGGGGCGCTTGCGATGGCGCTAAAATCAACCATGCCAAAGCAGTAAGCCACGATGTAGCCAGCGATGATGCCAAGCAGGATCGGTATGAGCCTAAACATCCCCCGTCCTAGCATCATGACAACGATAGTAGCAATAAGCGATGTGGCTGCAACTATCATCGCTACGTTTTGAGTGTAAGTCTCAGTAGCTGAAGTAGCCATCTTGACGGCATTTGGAGCAAGTATCAGACCTATGGTCATGATGACTGGACCAACGACAACTGGAGGCAAAATTTTATGCAAAATTTTCTCGCCGCCAAAGCGAACCACAAGACTTAGCGCGACATAGAAAAATCCAGCAAATATAACGCCGCCCATCGTCACTGGTATGCCCCATTTTTCGATGCCGTATTGAAGCGGAGCGATGAAGGCAAATGAGCTTGCTAGAAATATCGGCGGGACGTTTTTTCTAGTTATTAGCTGAAAAAGCAGCGTGCCAAGACCGGCCGTAAAGAGCGCGACGTTTGCATCAAGCCCCGTAAGGATAGGCACGAGCACGAGCGCGCCAAAGGCGACAAATAAAAACTGCACACCGATCAAGCTTTGCTTAAGATCAAATTTATACCCCTCATACCTTTGCATTTAGCATCCTTTTTGCGTATTCTCGAACCTCTTTATCAACTTCATAAATTTCATCTACGCTTGAAATTTTTATATCCTTAAATTTCTTAGCCAAGCCCAAAATGAGCCTTGAGATATCCAAAAATGAGCACTTTTTCTCTAAAAAGCTAAACACTCCAATCTCGTTTGCAGCGTTTATGACGACACCTAGATCAGGACTAGCTAAGACTTCATCTTTTAGCGAAAAGACTGGGTATTTTTTAAGGCTGATCCTCTGAAATTTGATATTTTTTAGATCAAGTAAATTTGCGTGTGAGACGATATTTTGCTCAACTTTTTCAAAGATAGCATGTGAAATGGCTAGCTTCATATCCGTGCGTGAGAGATGCATCGTGCTTGAGCCGTCGATAAACTCGACTACGGCGTGGATGGCTGAGGTTGGCTCTATCACGGCCTCGATATCTTTTATGCCGTAAAGCCAGTAGGCCTCCATCACCTCAAAAAGCTTGTTTGTCATCGTCGCACTGTCAATCGTTATCTTTGCGCCCATATCCCAGTTTGGGTGTTTAAGCGCGTCGCTTGGCGTGGCGTCTTTTAGAAATTTGATCGGTTTTTTATAAAATGCCCCGCCACTTGCTGTGATGATGAGCTTGCTTGGGGTAGTTTTATTTTCTAGTAGAAATTTAAGCCCAAAATGCTCGCTATCAATGGGCAAAATTTCTCTTGTTTTTAAAAACTTGCCACCAACTACAAGGCTCTCTTTGTTTGCAAGTGCTAGCTTTTTACCAAGTGCTTGTGTCTTTAGACTAGGAGCAAGCCCAGCAAAGCCTACAAGGGCGTTTATCACCTTTTTTGAACTTGAAATTTCAAGCATTTCTAGCAGTCCAGACTCGCCAAAAAAGATATTTTTGGCCTCAATGTTTTTTATATTTTTAGCTAGCTTTTCGTCGCCCACGCAGACAAATTTTGGCTTAAATTTTAAAATTTGCTCGTTTAGAAGATCAACATTTTTAGCGCAGCTTAGTGCCTCGACGCTAATGTCAAATTTCTCGCAGAGCGCTAGAGTATTTTTGCCGATCGAGCCAGTTGAGCCAAGTATTACCACGATAGCGACCAAAGTAGGGCGACAACGCCAAATAAATAGCCATCTATCCTATCAAGCATGCCACCGTGACCTGGGAAAAGCGTGCCGCTGTCTTTGACACCGCAAAGTCTCTTTAGATAGCTCTCGAAGAGATCTCCCCAGACCGCAAAGACGCAGACTAAAAAGCTTGAAAATAGAATTTGAAAAAATCCATCTGTTACGAAATTTCCAACGACGCAGCCAACTATGGTGCCTACTACCACGCCGCCAACTGCACCCTCGATAGTCTTGTTTGGTGAGCTAGGGCTAAATGGATGCTTGCCAAAGGCTTTGCCAACGAAAAATGCGCCACTATCGCTTGCAACGACGCTTAAGATAAGCCACGCAAGATAGCCCATGCCATACTCTGAGTAGAGCATCCACATCATAAATATAGGAGTTGTCGGATAGACAAAAGGGGCGACTAGCTTTAAATTTTCGCTTTTTATGTGCGCAAGGATAGATGCCACTAGCATGATCGCAAGGATCGCGATAAAGATCGGATTTGTAAAATATGTAAGCACGTAAAATGCGAGTGCTGCATAAACTAGCTGTTTGTGATCGATGCCATAAAGCTTGAGCGACTCATTAAAGGCAAAGTAAAGCACAGCGCCAAGCAAAATAAAATTTAAAATATAATTATCTATAAAAAAAACTACCAAAATAGCAACAAACATCAAAACGCCAGTGATAATGCGTGAAGACATACACTCTCCTTAAAATCGTTATTTTGCCGTAATTATAACACTATAAATTTAGACGGCGTTTATAAGAGTGAAATTTGGTTTAAAATGTGTTTTGAGTTGATAAATTTTAGATTTATTTGGGTGGCTACGCAAAAAATTTATGCGATAAAAACAAAAGATTGTTTATTCTTGTATCTAGAAATTATTTTCGTCAAAAAAGTCGGTGTCGATCTTGTAAATTTCATATATCTGGCTTGTTTGAACGCCTACTTTATACTTTATCATTAGCTCAGCCAGTCTGTCGCCATCTATCAAGACTACGCTAAAGTTTTGACTATCTTTGGCAAACGTTTGTACCTCCTTTGTAAATTTTGCCGTTGTAATAAAAACGCCTTTTTTGGTATTTTTATTTGAGATAGCGCCGATGAACTGCTGTATCTCTTGCCTACCTATGTTGCTGCCGTCCTTATATCTCTTTGCCTGGATGTAAATTTTAGAAAGTCCTAGCTCATCCATGGCGCCGTCTAATCGACATCTAGTTCCATAGTTCATTTTTCTAAAATGCTAGATAAATTTTCAACAATTTTTTTAATCTTAAAAGCTATAATCACCGCATGAAATATGTAAGCCTAACAGAGTTTTTCTCTGATAATATCAATTTATTTATGAACGTGATCGCTTCATTGTTTGCGCTATTTTTTTGCTTTAGCACTGGATTTGATCTTTTATTTTTTATTACCTTGCCGCTTGGCTATATAATGGGCTTAGTCTTGTCGTTTCCGCTTTTAATATTTGTGTTTTTAGTATTTGCAGCACTAGATATTTGTATCTGTATCTTGGCGTCAGTTTGTAGAGTTTTTAAATAAATTTGGGGCTTTTTACAGCCCCTTTGCTACTTTATAGCAGCCATTTTTCTACGCATATAAGCTATGCGGCTTTGAAGTGGTAGGTGTTTTGGGCAGTTGTCTTCGCAGCCAAGCAAAGTCATACAACCAAATACACCATCATCATCGCCGATTAGCTCGTAAAAGTCCTCGTCAGTTCTCTTATCAAGCGCGTCTATCTTAAATCTAGCAACCCTGTTTAGACCAACAGCGCCGATGAAATCAGGTCTCATGATAGCTGTTCCACAAGATGCGACGCAAATTCCGCACTCTATACAGCGATCAAGCTCGAAAACTTCTTGAGCGACTTCTGGCTCAACTTTCTCTTCAAGCTTAGAGATATCTGTCTCATGATCTGTGTGTATCCAGCTCTCGACACGCTTACTCATAGCGTTCATCCAGTTGCCAGTATCCACGCTTAGATCTTTTAGTAGTTTAAAGACTGGCAAAGGCATAAGCTCGATGACACCGCTTTCAAAGTCTTTTGTTAGAGTTCTGCAAGCTAGGCTTGGTTTGCCATTTACTAGCATGCCACAACTTCCGCAAATTCCCGCACGACAAACAAAGTCAAAGCTAAGATCTGGATCAAATTTCTCACGAATTTGATTTAACGCGATAAATAGCGTCATACCATCAGTCTCTTCAAGCTCATAAGTCGCAAAATGAGGCTTTGAAACTTTGCTTAAAGGATTGTATTTAAAAGCTTTTATGGTTATTTTTCTACTCATTTCCTATACCTGCTCTTTCATTTGGTGCTTTATATTTTGGTTGAAGGTCATAGTGCATCAAAGCCTCTTGAATTTCTTGTCTGCTCTTGCCTTCTGCTTGCATTTTCTCGCGAATTTCATCGACCTCTTTTTGGCGGATAGCGCTGTTTGGATGCTCGATGATATTTCCTTTTGCACCATAACCTCTAAATGCTGGCGGCATCTCCATCTTCATGATATCAAGTGGCTCATAAGTGATAGTTGGCATAGTGTCGCCTTCTTTCCAGCTTGTAAGCGTTCTGTTTAGCCAGTTAAGGTCATCTCTCTTTGGATAGTCTTCACGGCAGTGAGCACCACGGCTCTCTGTTCTATCAAGCGCACCTTTTGCGATACAAAGTGCTAGTTTTAGCATCTTTGGCACGCGGTAAGCCTCTTCAAGCTCTGGGTTGCCAAATAGTGCTTTGTTGCTTACTTTTACATCAAGTGACTCTTTGTAGAGCGCTTCAAGCTCTTTAACAGCAAGCTCTAGACCTTTGCCTGTTCTAAATATCGCAACGTGTTCCCACATTACCTCTTTCATCTTGTTTTTGATATCAAAGACGTTAAATTTACCCTCTTTTGTGACAAGGCTATTTAGATAGTCTTCTTGTTTTTTAACAAATTTCTCGATATCAGCTGTGTTTATCTCGATCTCGTGGCTAGCGCAATAATCTGCAAAATAATCACCAACGATCATACCAGCGACTACTGTCTCAGAAACTGAGTTACCACCAAGGCGGTTAAAGCCGTGCATATCCCAGCAAGCAGCCTCACCAGCACTAAATAGACCAGCTAGTGTTGGGCTCTCGCCAGTTGGTTTTGTCTTGATGCCGCCCATTGAGTAGTGCTGCATAGGCAGGATCGGCGCCCAACCTTTGCCACGCTGATGTCCTGTCTCGTCAGTATATACTTCAGTGTCAGCAGGATCGATACCATTAAAAATTTCGCAAATTTCTTGAACGTCACGTAAATTTTTCTCGATGTGCTCGCGTCCAAGGATAGAGATATCAAGCCACACGTGATAGCCATAAGGGCTAGGTACGCCTTTGCCTGCACGGATGTGCTCCATGATACGGCGGCTAACGACGTCACGGCTAGCTAGTTCTTTTTTCTCTGGTTCATAATCAGGCATAAAGCGGTATCCATCAACGTCACGTAAAATTCCGCCATCACCGCGGCAACCTTCTGTTAAAAGAATGCCAGATGGGACGATCGGAGTTGGGTGAAACTGAACAGCTTCCATGTTGCCAAGCTGAGCTACGCCAGTCTCAAGTGCGATCGCAGCGCCGATACCCTCGCAAACAACAGCGTTTGTAGTGTGTTTATAAACTCTACCATAACCGCCAGTTGCTATAAGTGTGCCTTTTGAAACATAAGCTGTGATCTCGCCATTAACTAGGTCACGAACGATCGCGCCGTAACAGCGGTTATTTTGGTGTATCAAAGCGATCGCCTCTTTGCGGTCGTGAATTTCTACATTGTGCTTAAGCGCTTCGTTTGCAACAGCAAAAAGCATGGTGTGACCAGTTGCGTCAGCTGTATAGCATGTTCTCCACTTTTTTGTACCACCAAAGTCACGTGAGTGGATAAGGCCATGAACCTCTTCTTTTTCAACGATAGTTGTCTTTTGAGCGTTGATGATAGCGCTTCTTTCGCCTTTTGTGATCCTAGTCCAAGGCACACCCCAAGCCGCAAGCTCACGAATAGCTTTTGGAGCAGTTTGACAAAACATACGTGCAACTTGTTGATCGCAACCCCAGTCGCTACCTTTTACTGTGTCAGCAAAGTGTACATCTTCGTTATCGCCTTCACTCATTTTAGAGTTACCAAGGCTTGCTTGCATGCCGCCTTGTGCAGCAGCAGAGTGAGAGCGTTTTACAGGGATGAGGCTCAAAACTACGGTGCTTAAGCCCTTTTCTCCAGCAGCCACAGCAGCTCTAAGACCAGCTAGACCGCCACCAATTACCAATGCGTCATAATATTTTACATTCATCTTCTAGCTCCTTTTTAATGGCTGATCCACACGAAATCAGCGATCAAAGCGATCACAGCAAGTATGCCATAAATGACAAATACAACTGTCTTTGCCTTATTTCTTTTGGCAAACATTTCGTGTTTATTTACGCCATCAATGCTTACCCATTTGACATATAAGCGATACATGCCAACGCTAGCGTGAACGACCATGAAAACAAGTAGTGCGAAGTAGAAAATTTCTAGTTTGTGAAAAGCAGCAGCTGATTTGTCAGCAGTGATGTGTCCGCCAAAGATGATGTCGATGAGATGGGCGCTTGCTGCAAAAAATAGAGCAAAGCCTGTTAAAAACTGGAACCACCAAAGTGTGGTATCAAGGTGCTTCATGCGGTCTTTGTGGCCTCTAAACATTAAATATTGTCTGTAATTTGCAGGAAATTTTCTCATTGCCAAGAAAGCGTGAGTTACAAAAACTACAAAGATAACAGCAGCTATAACATTTGTGATCCACCAAGTAGCCTCGCCAAATAAAAATTTAGCCTCTGCAAATCCTACGACAGCGTTAAATGCGTCTTTGCCAAGTAGTATAGTAGAAGTAAAAACCATATGGCACAATATGAAACAGGCTAGAATAAATCCTGTAATACTTTGCCATCTATCCCAAGCGGCTGGAGTGCGGCTTTTTTTGCCGTCCGACCGTTTCCCCAAAAAACCTTCTATAAGCCCGGTCATGAGCCCTCCTAAGAAATTTGAAATAAGTTATCATTTCTTAATACTAATTTAAACATTAGCATTAATTGATAAAGCTAATGTTATCAGAACTTTACTTTAATAAATTTTAAATATTGACATTAAATTTTCGTAAATCTCTTATAGAGTTTAATATAGACAAAAATTCCCAACCCACACATAATAAGTGATAAAATTTGCCCCATCGATAGACCAAAGATAATAAATCCAAGTCCAGAATCAGGCTCTCTGTAAAATTCACAAATAAATCTTGCAAATGTGTATAAAATGGCGTAAAGTGCTATGAGCTCGCCATTAAATTTCTTATATTTTCTATATAAAAATAAAATGACAAAAATAACTAAACCTTCTAAGAATGCTTCATAAAGCTGGCTTGGATGTCTTGGCTGACCAAAGACATTTATCGCCCAAGGCACGTCTGTGACTCGCCCAAAAAGCTCTTGATTTAAGAAATTTCCTATCCTGCCAAAGGTGTAGCCAAAAGGTATGCAAATGGCGCAAAGATCAAGTAACTGCCAAGCGTTTTGCTTATATCTTTTGCAAAATAAAATTGTCGCTAGCAAAAAGCCAACCACAGCGCCGTGATAGCTCATGCCACGAATTCCTATAAACTCGCCGTTGTGCATTGGATTAAAAATTTGCCAAGGCTGCGTTAGGTAATATCCTGCTTCGCCAGAATAAACTAAAACCCAGCCAAGTCTAGCGCCCAAAATGACGCCTATTTCTACCCAAAAAAAGTAGTTATCTAAAAGTTGGCTTGAGATAGGGATATCATCTTTTTTAACGAGATACTTTGCCATGGCAAGTGCTAAAACAAGGGCCAAAATATACATAAGCCCATACCAGTGCACGCTAAAACCAAAGATGCTAAAGGCGACTGGGTTAAAGTGGTTATAAATGTCGTTCCAAATTTCCATTTTTTACTTTCTTTTTAAATTTATGCGATTTTACAATTAATAAATAAACAGCGCTTTGCTACCAAGTGGCAAGGCTAGAAATTTAAACTCGTTTGCTTCAAATTCTTTGCAAAATTTAAATAGCTCAGCAAACTCGGCTTCGTTTAAATTTACGCTCCAGATCGCTCCAGAGTCATTAAAATCTCTTTCAAACTCACTTAAATTTTTAGTGGAAAAATAGTGCTCAAAGCGACTCATCAGCGAAAATGGCGTAAAAAATTTAGTCTCATCTTTTATCTCAAATTTCATCACTCCACCATCTTTTATGGCTTCATTTATCGCTTCATTCACAGCCCCTGAGTAGGCTCTGACAAGCCCTCCAGTGCCAAGCTTTATCCCGCCAAAGTAGCGAACTATCAAGACCCCAACGTTTATAAGCCCCGCCCCTCTTAGCGCGTTTAGGCTTGGCTGGCCGCTAGTGCCCTTTGGCTCGCCGTCATCGCTTTGATTTTCAACGATTTGTCCGTATTTGTTTAGCTCCCTTGTCGCCCAAACTACATGAACAGCCTTAAAATGCTCCTCTTTTAGGTGTTCGTGCAAGCTTTTAAACGAGCTTATCGGGCACAAAAACGCTAAGAAATTTGACTTTTTTATATCAAGCTGGGCTTTGAAAATCCTATCAATCGTCTGCAAATTTGCTCTTTTTTAAAAATTTTAAAAATCTTATCAATTTGCTAATTAAAGCCTTGTAAATTCAAACAAATTTATATTATTAAGGAAAAGATAGTAGAATTTTGCAATTTTTCATGAAGGACTAAAATGATACAAACTTGCCTATTTCCAGCGGCTGGATATGGAACGAGGTTTTTACCAGCTACAAAATCGCTCCCAAAAGAGATGTTGCCGATCCTTACAAAACCGCTCATTCACTACGGCGTTGATGAGGCGCTTGAGGCTGGCATGGACAATATGGCCTTTGTCACAGGACGCGGAAAAAGGGCGCTTGAGGACTATTTTGACATCAGCTACGAGCTAGAAAAAGAGATCGCAGGCAGCTCAAAAGAGTCACTACTAAGCGAAGTTAGAAATTTGATGAGCTCATGCACATTTTCATTTACTAGGCAAAATGCTATGAAAGGGCTTGGACACGCCATTTATACGGGCAAAACGCTAGTTCGAGATGAAGCATTTGGGGTCATTTTGGCAGACGATCTATGCATAAATGAAAATGGCGAGGGCGTGCTTTCACAGATGGTTAAAATTTATGAAAAGTATCGCTGCAGCGTTGTTGCTGTAATGGAAGTGCCAAAAGAGCAGACCAAGTCTTATGGCGTCGTAAGTGGTAGGTTTATAGAAGATGATCTTATAATGGTTGATGATATGGTTGAAAAGCCAGATCCTGCCGAGGCTCCGACAAATTTAGCGATAATAGGACGCTACATCTTAACGCCAGATATTTTTAATATCTTAGAGCGAACAAAACCAGGCAAAAACGGCGAAATCCAGATCACAGACGCGCTAAAAACGCAGGCAAAAGATGGCATGGTGCTAGCTTATAAATTTAAGGGCAAGAGGTTTGACTGCGGCAGCATCGATGGCTTTGTCGAGGCTACAAATTTCTTTTACGAGCGCAGTAAATGATAGAGACTTCATTTAAATTTAACTTTGCAAGCAGCGAGGTCATCGACTCTTATGCCAAACGCATAAACGACGAGTACGAAAGCGGCGAGATAGGCTACTACCACCTGCCAGCCCTTGGGCAAAATTTGCTTGGCGAGACCCGGGAGTATGAAAAGGGGCTAGCTCATATCAAAAATATAGTACTTGTTGGCATTGGTGGCAGCAGTCTTGGCGTAAAGGCGCTAAAATCAATGCTTGAAGGCACAAAGGGGATAAAAAGAGAGCTTTTGTTTTTAGATAACGTCGATCCTTGCAGCTACAAAAGCACGCTTGATGGTGTAAATTTTGATGAGACGCTTTTTGTAATAAGCTCAAAATCAGGCAACACGATCGAGACGATCACTATTTTTAAGTGCTTGCTTGATGACTTTAAGCCTCAAAATTTAGGCAAAAATTTCCTCATCATCACAGATCCAGGCACAAATTTAGAAAATTTCGCCAAAGAAAATGGCATTAAATTTTTTAACATCCCAAAGAATGTTGGTGGGAGATTTAGCGTACTAAGTGCGATCGGCCTTGTACCTCTTGGTATCTGTGGCTACGATATAAAGGCACTTTTGGAGGGGGCGCTTGCTTGCAAAAAGCAATACATCGAGCAAAAAGATAGCTCAATAGTCGCTAAAGCCTACCACTACGCCACTAGCAGGAATGCCAGTATAAATGTTATTTTTAGCTACTGCGATAGATTTTTTGAATTTAACGACTGGTACGTGCAGCTTTGGGCGGAGAGCCTTGGCAAAAAAAGAGGCTATAAAAGGGTCGGCCTTACGCCAGTTGGACTTGTTGGTAGCCGCGATCAGCACAGCTTTTTGCAGCTTATCATGGACGGTGTAAAAGATAAGAGTGTGACATTTATAAAGATAAAAGATCACGCAAGCGACAAGACTATCCCAAATTTAAGCCTAAAAGGGCTTGAAGAGTGCGATTTTGTGGCGGGTCTAAGCCTAAATGAGCTTATAAATTTGCAGTGCGATGCGACGGCTATGGCGCTGGTGCAAGAGGGCATAAGTGTCGATACGATCACGCTTGAGAGGCTTGATGAGTTTCACGCTGGCTGGCTCATTTTTTACTACGAGCTACTAACCTCGGCCACTGGCATCATGCTAGGCATCAACACCTACGATCAGCCAGGCGTTGAGATAGGAAAACGTATCTTAAAAACAATGCTTTTAAAGTAGAAAATGAAGAAATTTCTACTTTTAGCTCTTTTCGCCACACAAATTTTTGCCTTTTCGGAGAGTAAATTTGTAAATGACGCTAGGTCGCAGATCGGCGTGACGCTAAGTTATGATCCAAGCTACGAAAGGCTTGCTTACCCAATGGGCGATGTGGATATCAAAAAGGGCGTTTGCACAGACGTTGTGGTAAGGGCGCTACGTCATCAGGATATGGATCTGCAAAGGCTCATTTTTGAAGATATGAGTAGAAATTTCGCAAGCTATCCTAAAAAATGGGGCCTTAAAAAGGCTGATAAAAACATCGATCACAGGCGTGTTTTAAACATCGCTACCTATCTAAAAAGAAAAGGTTTTGAGGTGAGTGATGATAAATTTCTACCAGGGGATATCGTCACATGGATGCTACCAAGAAATCTACCTCACATCGGCGTGATCTCAGATAAATTTGAAGGACAAACGCCGCTTGTCATCCACAATATCGGCTCTGGCGTGCAAGAAGAAAACATACTTTATAGCTACAAGATCACTGGGCATTTTAGGCTAAAGTAGCAAATGGCTTTTTAATCAAATTTTAGGCAAAATCGCAAAAAATAAATTCAAGGAAAAATAATGTTAGAAGTTAGGGGACTTACTCAAAGATTTGCAAGCAGTTTGCTATTTGAGGATGTAAATTTAAAGCTAAATCGCCACAACAGATACGGACTAATCGGTGCAAATGGCGCTGGCAAATCGACATTTTTAAAAATTTTAAGCGGAGCTATCGAGCCAACTAGCGGCGAGATCATCATAGAAAATGGACTAAAGGTTGGCGTGCTTGGGCAAGATCAGTTTGCGTTTGAAAATTTCACGCTAAAAGATGCGGTGCTTTACGGCAACAAACGCCTATATGACGCTGTCAAAGAGAAAGAAAAGCTCTATATGAGCGAGGAATTTACAGATGAGATAAACGAGCGCTTAAGCGAGCTTGAGATGATAAGCGCTGAAGAGGACCCAAGCTACGAGTACGAGACTAGGATAGAAAAAATCCTAAGCTCGCTTGGGCTAAATGAATTTGATAAGCTCATGAGCGAGGTCGAAAACTCCGATAAAGTTAAAGTTTTGCTAGCTCAAGTGCTCTTTCCAAAGCCAGACATCTTGTTCTTAGACGAGCCAACAAACAACCTTGATATAGACGCGATCGCATGGCTAGAAAACGAGCTAAACCGCCACGAGGGCACGCTTGTGGTTATCAGTCACGACAGGCACTTTTTAAATAGAGTTTGCACAAACATTTTGGATGTGGATTTTAAGAAAATTCGCGAGTTTTCAGGCAACTACGACGACTGGTATATGGCTGCAAATTTGATCGCAAAGCAGCATGAGATGGAGCGCGATAAGAAGCTAAAAGAGAAAGAGGAGCTGGAGAAATTTATCGCGAGATTTTCAGCAAATGCGAGCAAGGCAAAGCAGGCGACCTCACGTGCAAAGCAGCTTGAAAAGCTTGACATAGCAGAGATCGCAGTCTCAAGCAGGCGTGATCCAAGCATACTTTTTCGTGCAAACCGCGAGATAGGCAACGAGCTAATAGAGCTTAAAAATGTAAGTAAGAAATTCGATGATAAAGTGATATTTGACGGCTTAAATTTCAAGCTCGAAAAGGGCGACAAACTAGCCATCATCGGTCATAACGGCGTTGGCAAGAGCACACTTTGTAAGATCATAATGGGCGAGCTAAAGCCTGACGCGGGCGAAGTGCATATAGGTGCGACAATCGAGCTAGGATATTTTGCGCAAGATACGGTAAATAAGATAGATGGCGAGCTAAAGCTTTATGAGTACTTACAAGATGCCAAAAACAAGGACATCGACGAGATCAGAAAGTGCCTTGGTAGGATGCTTTTTAGCGGCGCCGAGCAAGAAAAAGCAGTAGGCGCACTAAGCGGTGGCGAAAAACACCGCGTGAGACTAGCTCAGCTCATGCTTCATAGACCAAATTTACTCGTCATGGACGAGCCAAACAACCACCTCGACCTCGAGGCTATCATCGCGCTTGGCGAGGCGTTTTACAACTTTAATGGCTCAGTCATCTGCGTGAGCCACGACAGGGAGCTGATAGACGCCTTTGCAAATAGAATTTTGCACCTAAAAGGTAATGGCGAAGTCGTTGATTTTAAAGGCACATACGAAGAGTATAGAGCAAATTTAGGACTTGAGAGTTAGTTTTTTACCGTTTAAACCGCGCTAAGCTAGTTAAATTTGCTTAATGCTTATTGCGACATATACGAGCATTTTAGCCACTTATTAAAGGCGAGTAAAAAGCAAGCTCTGAGTTTCCAAAACCAAAAGAAGACCGCTATCTTCGCTTTCCTATAGCATTTACATTAAAATAAATTTTAAGCTCATTTGAGCTTAAAATTTCTTATATCAAGTGTTTAGATCAGGATAGTCCCAGCAGTTAAACTCAGCGCTCAAATCGTCATTTTCTTGCCCTTTGCAGCATAGCCACTCAAGCCCTGCTCGCCTCTCCATAACGACCTCTTCGTCAAGTCCAGCAGCCTTTTTGCCATTTACTCTTGCATTTACGCACGCCCAGTGGTAGCGATAAACTAGATCGAGCTTACTTAAAATTTCATCCATACTGCGAAGCTTTGAGCGGCTTTTTAGCCCACCCTCTCTAAAGACATTCATCACAAACTCGCAGTCGCAAATTTTATCCATCTGGCCGATATCTTCGGCTATGCCAAGCGCCCAAAGCAAGATCCAAAGCGACTCATATTTCCAGCCCATATTCACAGCCGTGTCCATATCGGCCCTGTCTTCAACGACCTCTTTTTCTTTTACACTTAGTCCGTCGTAAGCTTCGCCTAAAAAGCTCTTTGCCCACGCCATATTTTCTTTGCCCAAAGAGCCTTCATCACGGATCGTGCAAGCGCACATGATCGCTGTAAATGAGCAAACTGCGCGCTTTATTATCTCGTCAATATCTCTTGGCGTAACCTCGCTATTTTCATAGCGAAGCGGCAAGCTCTCAAGCACTGCTACGCCCTCTTGCTTTAAAATTTTTATGTTCTCATCTTTTCTTTGTTGTGCTGTTTTTGGCATATCCGCACCTCCTTTAAAAATATCAAACACTCCCATTTTCTACCCAAAAAACTCGGCGTTAAATTTCTCTTCGTCGAAATTTTTACCCAAAAATTTGCAAATTTCCTCCATATCAGCCCTCGCCGTTTCAAAACAGCTAGTTGCCCCAGGGCTTGGCGTCATGTTAAAGCTTATGCCCTCGCCTGTGCTGATCTTGCCCTCACCAAGCTCTAGCCTTTTTTTATTGCGGTCTATCACCTGTGGCCTTACGCCACCAAAATTTACAGCGTAGCTTAGGTCGTTTTCGCTTAGGCTTGGTACGATCTTTCTGGCGTCTTTAACAAATTCTTTTTTGTTGATAAATGGCACTTCAAACAAGAAATTTCTTAGTATATATGACCTTATGTCCCCATCTTTTAGTAAATTTGTAAAGACTTCAAGGACGTTTTTGTCAAATTTTAAGCACTTTAAGAAGTCAAAAAAGCTAGAACAGCCGTGAAATCTCTCAAGCTTTGGTATGACAAGGGCAGTTGGCCCAAAGCGAGTGTTGCCATTAGCTAGGATGTCTGGATCGCCGTGAAGTGCGGCAAATGGTAGCTTGTCATTTTGCACCATATAGACTTTGCCGTTTAGTAGGCGCTTGTTAGCAAAGTAAAAGCTTCCAGCAACTGGCAGCGTGCTAAGATGCAACCCATAACCCATCTTGTGAGCTAAAAATAGCGAGTGCGCTCCAGCATCGACTACGACGTAGTTTGCTGTGATCACTTCGCCGTCATTTATCTTGATGTGAAAGGTATCGCCCACCTTTTTCATATCGGTCACTTCTGAACTTAGGCTGATCTCATAGCCATCTCCGCCCAAATTTAGCGCATTTTGAACGAGCGAATTTGCCACGCCACCAAAGTCCATCGTAGTGTACTGCCCATTTTGCGCGCCTATTGCGATGATATTTTCTGGGCGCTCATTGCCATTTGCGTCAAAAACGACGTTTGGTTCGATCTGTTTTAACTTCTCTTTGTCATAAATTTCAAGATAAGCAAACAGCTCTTTAAAGCTCTCATATCGCTCCTTGATGCGCTCTACTTCGGCATCTCCGATGGCTAGCGTCATCTTTTGATGAGCAAACATATATTTGCCCTCTAAGTTGTATTTTAGGGCATATCTTACTGGCATATTTGCCACTTGTGAGACCTTTTTTGCCTTTTCTAGCGTGTAGTTTGTCTCGATATCGCCGCAGTGGATGGTCTGTGAGTTGCCCTTGCCGCTTGAATTTAGCGTCGCTACGCCGTCATATTTTTCTAAAAGCGCGACCTTTTTTATATCGCTAAATGCAGCCAACTCGTAAAAGAGTGCCGTCCCGCTAATGCCCGCTCCAACAATTGCCACTTCAAAGTGCTTTTGTCTCATTTTTTCCCCTGAAAGTTTAGTCGCACAAATGATACTATATTAAATTTAAATCAAACAGCAAAAAGCAGGGCATGAAAAATAGGCTGTGTAAAAGTGAAATTTGGCAAGGCTCTCACCTTGCCATAAAGCTAAAATTTATAAGAGACATTTACCTTGAAATTTCTACCTGGCTCCCAGTCTACGTAGTCTGGATTGCCTGTATAATCAGCCGTTCTTTGAGACTGCGAAGCGTATGCCTTGTTAAAGAGGTTGTAAATTCCAGCATTTATCTCTAGCCCTTTAAATTTACCGCTGCTTGGCGCATATGTAGCGTAGATGTCGCTAACTGCATAGCTTGGTATCTTGACATTTTCATTATCGCCAGCTGAGATGGTGTTTTTTGATGCAAAGTAGATTAGGTTGTAGCCTATTAGCGTATCGATCCTTGAAAACGCGTACTCTGCGTTAAATGTGTATTTATCGCCTTGATCGCGGTAGCCGATAACGTTTGAGGTGTAGTAGGTGCCATTTGGTTTAGCGACCCTATCTTTATATTTTACCTTTTGGTGAGTGTAGCTAGCAGCTAGGCTTAGTGCGTCTAAATTTAGTCTTGCAAGTAGTTCAACGCCACTTATATCAGCCCCACCAGCGTTTATCCTGACTAGAGTTTGATTTACACCACCACCTGCTGCGTTGTTATCGACTATTAAATTTTTATATTTTGTCATGAAGTATTTTGCAGATAGGCTATATGAGCTAGCTTCACTTATGTCGCCATGGTATTTAAGACCGGTTTCGTAGCTATTGCCAGTTGTTGCTTTTAGATCTTTATTTGCCGCCCAGTTTAAAGCCCTGCCCCTACTACTTCCACTTGCCATCATCGACTCCATGACGTCAGGTCCTCTAAAGACCCTCGCATAGCTTGCAAATGCGTTAAGCCCTTTAATGATCTCATAATCAAGCGCAAGCGCTGGGGTAAATTCATTAAATTTATAGGTGTAGCTTTTTACATTTCCAGCTCTGCCATCATAGCTTTTTAGCTCGTGATGAGTGTATCTGATGCCAGGTGTAACGGTTAGCGAGCTAAAATTTAGCGCATCTTCTGCGTAGATAGAGTAGTTATTTACCTTTTCTGGGTAGTGATTGTCTGGTTTGTTGAAATTTTTACTTTGATAAAACTCAGCACCATATCTAAATGTCTGCGTCAAAGCGCCGCTCTCTACTACACTTTTAGCCTTTGCATTTATGCCGTTCGTCTCTACGCCCCATTTTGAATCATCAACCCTTTGGTGTCTTGTGTTGTAAGCTGTCACATCTAAATTTAAAAGATCGCTAGGCTTATACTCATATTTTAGCGTTGTTGTGTCGCGCTCATACTTGCGGTTATCGACACTATTTGAGCCGCTATACCAGCTACCAAATTCTGCTCTAAATGGATAAATGCCTTTAAATTCATTATGCTCTCTTGAGATGGAAATTCTATGCGCATCAAGGAAGCTATAACCAAGCTTTAAAAGATAGCTAAGGTCGTTGCCATCGCCACCTATTTTATTGCCATTGCCACTTTTGCCGTAGTCATAGCCTTTGTGATTAATAGCTGCTATAAAGTCAAGCCCTTCAATTGGGGCAGTAAAAAGCATAAGGCCTTGAGAAAATTCGCTGTTATTTGAGGCGTATCCAGTCTTTATCTTTGCGCCGATCTTCTCGCCGCTTTCTAGCAAGTCTTTTGCATCGACCGTTTTAAAGGCGACTGAGCCCACCAAGCGCGCCAGAGCCATTTACGACCGATCTTGAGCCAACCTCGACGTCTATTGCCTTTATGAGATCAGGATCGATCAGCAAGTCGGCGTTATGGTGAAAAGTATTTCCATTTTGTTTCGCGCCATCTATCGTGATATTTAGACCGCGGTCACTTACGCCTCTCATATAAATTTTTTGATTCATGCCGTTTGTGCCGCCCACATAGACGCCAGGGATGTCCCTCATCACGTCTTTTGCTAGGCCAGCGTTTCTAGTTGAAATTTTGATATCATCAACTCCGTATCCACCGCTGCTACTTGTCACCTCAACACCGCTTAGCACGCTCTCGTCTGCTGCGTTTGCACAAACTGCCACGCTTGCTGCAAGAGAGAGCTTAAATAAGCCCTTAAACTTCATCTCTCCTCCTAGTTTGATTATTAAAATTACTATTTTAGTTTATAATCTTATTTTGAGATTGAATATTATAATTTTAAATATAAATTTTAGGTAAAAATTTAAAATATATGCGATTTTATAGCTATAAATATAGAAATTTTGATTTGTTGTGTAGAAAAAATAGCAAGTAAATTTTGGATATTTTGTTTAAGAAAAGCGAGATTTGGCAAGGCTCTCACCTTGCCATGAAAATTTAGTAAGCCCTTTTGTAGGCGTTTTCTATTTTGTCATTTTCGCCAAATTCTTTCATGGCACCAAAAGCAAAATAAGGATTTCTAAGCAGCTCTCTGCCAAGCGCCACGCCGTCACAAACATCGCCAAGGAGCAATGCTTCGCACTCGCTTGCCTTTGTGATGAGACCGACCGCAAAGACTGGGATATTAACTGCATTTTTCACAGCTTTTGCGTAGCCAGCCTGATAAAGAGGCGTAAATTTAGGCGCGCTATCAACTTTTGCATAGACTCCGCCAGCTGAGACGTGGATGAAGTCAGCTCCATTTTTCTCTAGCTCACGCGCTAGCTTTACGCTCTCCTCTACATCCCAGTCGCCCTTAAGCCAGCTACTGGCACTAATTCTTACACCAACAGCGATATTAGCGCGAGTCTTGATATCTATTAAAATCTCAAGCAACAGCCTTATGCGGTTTTCAAAAGTGCCGCCGTATGCGTCACCTCGCTTGTTCGTGCCAGCGCATAAAAATTGATTTATCAAATATCCATGCGCCGCGTGTATCTCCACAGCCTCGTATCCTGCGCTCTTTGCCCTAATGGCCGCCTCCACAAAGCTTTGCTTGATGCTTGCGATATCCTCTGCGCTCATCTCTTTTGGCGTGGCGTAGTCATCGCTAAATTTGATGGCACTTGGCGCGATGATGCCCTCACACGTGCCTTTTCTGCCAGCGTGAGCAAGCTGGACGGCCATTTTGGCGCCGTATTTACTGCAGCCTTTTACCAGCTCCGCGTGAGCCTCGATCTGCTCGTCACTCCAAAGCCCAAGGTCTTTTTTGGTGATCCTGCCGCACGCCTCCACAGCTGTCGCCTCAACGATGATCATGCCAACACCGCCGATCGCCCTTGTAGCATAGTGGAGCTTGTGAAAGCACCTTGGACGGCCATCCTCTTTTTTGACCTCATACATACACATCGGAGCCATGATGATACGGTTTTTGATCTCGATGCCACCTATCTTAAGCGGCGTAAAAAGCTTATTTTGCATGAAATTTCCTTTAAATTTTTTGATTATTTTAGGATATTTGTTTAAATTCTTGGATATGTGGGAATTTACTTCTTGCGACTACAAAAGTGTTTAGTAAATTTTAAAATTAGAGCTGGCATATCATGGCTCTAAAATTTGAGCTAAGCTATAAGCGAAGCCTAATTTTAGTAGTCAACTCTTGCGAGTGAGTGGAATTTTAAAATTTGCAAAAATAGTAAATTTCTATTTTTGAAATGCAGATTTTAAATTTATAAACTCTTTTATTTAAAAGGGAGACAAGGATACTTGAACTTTGCTTCGCAGGCTCGCAACTACAGGGCAGACACGAAGTCGCCCCCCCCTATCCCACTTCTTTTTTAATACTCATTTGCTTGCAGTTACAAGACGAAGCCTGAACAAAATCCCCTCGCACATTCAAGGTGGCATGCTTCAGTGCTTTGCACTGCATGCGTTTAAAAACTAGGACAAATTTTAAGATTAGAGCTGGCATATCACGGCTCTAAATTTAGTAGTCTGCTAAGGCGAGTGCATGGAATTTTAAAAATTTAAAAAACGCAGTAAATTTAAAGAGTAGCTAAATTTAAAGTAGCCAGCTGCAAATTTAGCAGCCAGCTATAAATTTTAGTTTTTATGAATGCGAAGGTAGCTATTTAGTGCGCCGACATAGGCTTTTGCGCTTGCCATCATCGTATCGATATCAAGTCCGTGGCCCATAACAGCGGCATTGCCCTCAAACTCGACTTTTACATCGACCTTTGCAAGAGCATCTTTGCCCTGAGAAACAGCTGTGACCTTGTAGTCTTTGAGCGTACCATTAATGCCACTAATGCGATCAACTACCTTAAATATCGCATCTGCTGTGCCATTGCCAAGGGCTGAGTCGCTAACGATCTCGTCGTTGTGCCTGATGCTCATAGAGGCACTTGCTAAGCTGCCACCGCTACTTTGAAGCAAGTCTGTGATCTCGTAAGCCTGCGGGATCTTGGTGATCTCCTCTGCAACAAGCGCCCTGATATCATCGTCAAATATCTCTTTTTTCTTATCCGCCAAGTCTTTAAATTTCTCAAACGCCTTATTAAGCGCATCACTATCAAGGTCAAATCCAAGGCTAGCAAGCTTATCTTTAAACGCATGTCGGCCACTGTGCTTGCCAAGAACGAGAGAATTTTTCTCCAAGCCGATGCTCTCAGCACTGATGATCTCGTAGGTCTCTTTGTGTTTTAGCACGCCGTCTTGGTGGATGCCACTCTCGTGCGCAAAGGCGTTTTTACCAACGATCGCTTTGTTTGGCTGTGGCTCGATGCCTGTGATGCTAGCGATCAGTCTTGAAGTCGGATAAATTTCTTTTGAAATGATGCCTGTGTAAAGCGGCGCAAAGACATCCTGACGAGTTTTTATAGCCATCACGATCTCTTCAAGTGCAGCGTTTCCAGCGCGCTCGCCGATGCCATTTATCGTGCCTTCAACCTGCCTTGCTCCAGCTTTTATAGCAGCTAGTGAATTTGCCGTAGCCATGCCTAGATCGTTGTGGTTATGCACCGAAACTACCGCTCTATCGCCTATAAATTTTACTATTTCGCTAATGCGAGCTGTGATCTCCTCTGGATACAAGTAGCCAACCGTATCAGGGATGTTTATAGTTTTTGCCCCTGCGTTTATCGCTGCGTCGCAAATTTCTTTTAAAAAGCTCATCTCGCTTCTGCAAGCATCCTCGCAGCTAAACTCCATGTCATCGCAAAATGTTTTTGAGTATTGCACTGACTCAACTGCACGCCTGATCACCTCGTCTGGACTCATTTTTAGCTTGTACTGCATGTGGATCGGACTTGTTGCTATGAAGATGTGAATTCTCTTGTTTTTTGCCGGAGCTAGTGCCTCGCCAGCTGCCTTGATATCACGCTCAACCGCACGTGCAAGCGAGCAGACAGTGATGTTTGAAGCTTGCTTTGCGATCTGATTTACCGCGTCAAAATCCCCTGGGCTTGCAGCTGCAAATCCAGCCTCCATCACATCCACGCCAAGCCTTTCAAGCTGAAGTGCGATCTGTAGCTTTTCAGCTGTGTTCATAGAAGCTCCTGGGCTTTGCTCGCCATCTCTTAAAGTCGTATCAAAGATTATAATTTTATTTTTATCCATTTTTTGTCCTTTTATGATTTTTTATATTTAAATTTAATGAGTTAAGTAAAGAAGAATTTGCTACCTAAGTAGCAGCAGTAGAGAGTTTTTGATTTCGATTTTTGGTAAAAATTTACGCGATTTTATTATGCCATTTTCGCTCATTCGCTCTCCTTTTTTTTGTGATTTTTGCTAAACATTATAGCCGCTCTAATAATACCATAAAGCACGTAAATACTCATCACTAAAGTTGCACTCTCGAATGGATATAGATAAAGCATAGAAAAAACAACTACAAGTGCTACTAAAATTCGTATAACATGAGTTTGTTTTAAATTCATCTTTTTAAAGCTTGGGTAGCGGATGTTGCTAACCATCAAGATAGCTAAAACTGCTTCAAGCAATATCAAGCACCATTCAAAACCCTCTAAGAACGTGTAGTCTACATAAATGCCGATCCAAAGCACACTGACAATCGCTGCTGATGGTATAGGAAGTCCGATGAAAACATTTGGTTCGTATGTGCCTGTAGTAACGTTAAAACGAGCTAGTCTAATAGCTCCAAAGACTACAAACATAGCTGCTATTAGCGCACCAAATCTGCCAAATTTTGTACCAACTGTTAGATAAAATAAAATCGCTGGAGCCACGCCAAATGCTACAAGGTCTGCAAGGCTATCAAACTCCACACCAAATTTACTTGTAGTCTTTGTAAGCCTTGCCACGCGTCCATCAAGTCCGTCTAAAATCAGTGAAAGAATGATGTAAATAATAGCTTTAAAATAGTTCCCCTGAATAGATGAAATAATGCTTATAACGCCCAAAAAAGCGCTTGCTGCGGTAAATAAATTTGGCAAGATATACATTAACTGCATTTTTTGTATGCTATTCATTTTATTTTTCCTCTTCAAAGTATCCTAAAAGTGAAGCAGCTTTAACGCTCTCGCCAACGCTTACGCAAATTTTAGTATCTCTTGGCAAGTATAAAATCACTTCTCCGCTTCCTAAAAAGCCAAATTTTCTAGAGGCTTTTAGACTGGTAATGTTATAAATTTCTAAACTTCTACTAAAAACTCCGGCTATGATCTTCATAACAAATTTGATATTTCCTTTTTCAAAACGAATTATCGCTCTTTCATTTAGCATCTCTGAAATTTTCATAGCCTGGCATAAAAAGAGCCCATGCCTTTTTTTAACTTCAGTGACGTTAGCATCGCTTATAGCTCTTAGCGTGCCTACACCAAAAAATGGCTTTGAGATAACTATCTTAGCCACCTCTTTATCATCAAAATTTGAAACGCTGATCTCTTTTATCTTGCCATCTATAGGCGAAAGTAAAGCTAGTTTATCGTCAGTAAAAGGCTCTCTTTCAGGGTCTCTAAAAAAATAAAGAGTCAAAAGAAGCAGTGCTAGAAAAAATAGTGGCGCAATACCAAACAATGCAGATATAGCAAATAAAATCAAAAAGAATAATATAAATTTATACCCTGCTTTTGCGATGTAACCACTCATTTTTATTCCTCTTTTTTGCCTTTTTCCTCTTCTTCAAGCTCTACAAGCCTGCTTTCAAGACCATTTTCTTCTTCGTAGTTTTTTATGATCTCTCTAACTCGTTTTCCCTCTATAGTCTCTTCTTCATAAAGTGCTGAGACCATGTTTTCAATGGCACCTTTATAAATTTCAAGAAGACCAAGCACAGCTGTATATCTCTCATGAAGAAGTGCTTTTACGAACTCATCAACCTTTTCAGCCATCTTGTCGCTATAGTCTTTTATACTTTGTCCGCCATTTAAAAATGTTGCGCGTTGCTTTTCAAGTACCATAAGACCAGCAACATCACTCATACCATACATGCTAACCATAGCTTTTATGATATCAGTTGCACGCTCTAGGTCGTTGCTAGCTCCAGTTGATATCTCTTTTATAAAGACCTCTTCAGCAGCCCTACCAGCCAAAAGTACATCCACTTCTGCAAGCAACTCATGCTTTTGCATCATAAATTTATTCTCTTCAGGTGTATTTAGCGTATAGCCAAGCGCTGCAAGACCGCGCGGCACGACTGAGACCTTTGTCACTCTTTTTGCACCTTTTGTTAGCTCAGCTACCAAGGCATGGCCGCTTTCATGGTAAGTGACTATCTTCTTCTCTTTTGGATTTACGCGGCGTGATTTTTTCTCTAAACCAGCTATCGATCTCTCGACAGCCTCCACTAGATCAGCCTGCTCGACAAAAGTCTTTGACTTACGTCCTGCAAGAAGAGCTGCCTCATTTATGATATTTTCAAGATCAGCACCCGCAAGACCAGTCGTAAGCCTTGCTATATCTTCGATATTAACGTCTTTGCCGATCTTTACATCTTTCATATGAACTTTTAAAATGTCGCAACGTCCCTTAAAATCAGGCTTATCAACAAGCACTTGCCTATCAAATCTACCAGGTCTTAAAAGCGCAGCATCCAAAACCTCAGGTCTGTTTGTAGCTGCTATAACAATAACTGGCGACTTGTCCGCATCAAAGCCGTCCATCTCAGAAAGAAGCTGATTTAGCGTCTGCTCTCTCTCATCATTGCCACCCATCGGACCAGAATTTCTGCTCTTACCGATCGCATCGATCTCATCTATAAAAACGATCGCTGGAGCCTCTTTTTTTGCATTTTCAAAAAGATCTCTAACTCTACTTGCACCAACGCCAACAAACATCTCAATGAAGCTTGATGCCGACATAGAGAAAAATGGCACGCTAGCCTCGCCCGCAACTGCTCTTGCAAGAAGCGTTTTACCAGTGCCTGGAGGGCCAACTAGCAAAATACCTTTTGGAATTTTAGCTCCAAGTCTTAGGTATTTATCTGGGCTCTTTAGATAATCAACTATCTCTTGAACCTCTTCTTTTGCCTCTTCAACGCCTGCGACGTCGTCAAATTTAACTTTTGGCTTTTCAGAATTTATAAGCTTTTTCGCACTTCCTATGCCAAGTATGCCACCGCCGATATTCTTTTGCATACGACTAGCGATAAACATCCAAATAGCAAAAAATATAAATACCGGTATGATCCATGAAAATATAAGATCTCCAAACCAGTTATTTTCGCTATAAACGCTGTAAGTTATGCCGTTTTGCTCAAGTATGCCAATGAGCGTTGGATCATTTATGCGCTTTGCGAGGTAGATGGTTTTGTCATTACCAACGCCTTTTATCGTGGTTTCAGATATCGCAACTTCATTTAATTGCTTATTCTTTAGCATATCCTTAAATTCAGAATAAGCTATCATTTTGCTTTGAGCGTTGCTGCCAAGCCCAAAAGTACCGCCTAGTCCGTCACCACTAAAGCTTCTAAAAGCTAGAACTATAACTATCGCAAAAATAGCAAAGATAAAGATGGGGTTTTTGTTGAAAAACCCGTTATTATCGCCGTTGTTTTGGTTATTATTTTGATTATTCATCCATTTCCTTATAAACAAAGCTAACCCAATCATTAGCCTGTTTTATCTCAATTAGCTCCAAATCCTTAAACGTATCTTTAATCCTATCTTCGTATTTGTTCAAAATTCCAGACAATACTAAATAGCCGCCTTTTTTAAGCGATTTTTTCAAGTCATTTGAGAGCATAAAAATGACATCAGCAATGATATTTGCTACGACGATATCATATTTTTGCTCTAAATTTGCAATAGAACCTGTCCAAATTTTATTAAATTTAACCTCATTTAGCTGGGCATTACTTAGCGAACTTTGCGTGGCCTGCTCGTCTGTATCGCAGGCATCGACCTTGCAGCCAAGCTTTGCTAAAGCGATGCTTAATATCCCGCTTCCACATCCCACATCTAAAGCGGTATCACCACTTTTTGCATATTTTTGTAAAAGTTGCAAACAAGAATTTGTGCTTTCATGGTGCCCTGAACCAAAGGCTAGAGCTGGGTCGATTATGATATTTGTTACGCCATTAAGTGGCTCTTCCCAGCTAGGTCTAATATAAATTTTATCAACCAAAATAGGCTTAACTGCCTTTTTATATTCGCCTAGCCAGTCTTTATTTTCTTTTAAATTAAGAGAAATTTTTAAATCATTTGGAATTTTACGAACACTAGAGAGCCCTTTTGCATACTCTTCGACACCCCAAGCTATATCTTTTAGATCATACTCTTCCCTGATGATGATCTCATGATCTAGCTCTTCTACACAGGTGACCCCAAAAGAGAAAACTAACTCTAAAATTTCATCATAAAAATTTGATGTTTTGATGCTTAATTCGTAAAATTTATCTTTCATTAACCAAGAACGTCTTCAAGCTTCTCTTTTAAAACTTGTGGCGTAAAAGGTTTAACGATGTAGTTATTAACACCTGCTTTTAAAGCTGTTATAACCTCGGCTTTTCCGCCCTCTGTTGTTACCATTATGATAGGCATATCAACATATTTTTGCTCAGCTCTTACTTTTTTAACAAGCTCAAGACCATTCATCTCAGGCATGTTCCAGTCAGTAATAAGAACCTCAATACCCTCGTTTTGTGTCAAGATATTCCAAGCTTCAAGCCCGTGCTCAGCCTCGAGAATTTCTTGATGTCCTAACCTTTGCAAAGTATTTTTTATGATCCTTCTCATTGTTGAGCTGTCATCTACAACCAAAATCTTCACATAATATCCTTTTAGTAAAAATTGCCCTATTCTAGCTAATTAAAATTTATAAAAGCTTTAACGCTAGCCAACTTGTTTGAAAGCATCTTTTAAATCAAGTCGTCCCTCATAGTAAGCTTTACCAACGATCACGCCAGAGATCTCATTTGTCTCTTTAAGCGCCAAAATGTCGTTTATATCGCTCACACCGCCACTTGCTATGGTCTCAAGTTTGCTGCTTCTAGCTATTTGCAAGCTAAAATCAACATTAACTCCGCCAAGCATTCCATCTTTGTTAATATCGGTGCAAATCACAGCTTCTACACCCACTTCTGCAAATTTTTTTGCAAGATCGACCGCTTTTATGTTTGAAACCTCGCCCCAGCCTTGCACTGCCACATAGCCATCTTTGGCATCTATACCAACTACGACCCTGTAAATTCCAGCCATTTTTGCTGTAAATTCTGGATCACGAAGCGCAACTGAGCCAAGGATCACCCTGCTAACTCCAAGGTCCAAATAGCGCTTTATACGCTCTTCATCTCTTATGCCACCGCCCACTTGCACCTTTAAATTTGTAGCTTTTACTATCTTTTCGATCGTCTTAAAATTTATAGCTTCCCCTGCAAATGCTCCGTCAAGATCAACCACATGTAGCCATTTTGCGCCGTAATCTTCAAATCTCTTAGCAAGCTCACTTGGCTCGTTGCTATAAATTTTAGCGCTTTGCATAAGCCCTTTACTAAGCCTAACTGCTTGCCCCTCTTTTAGATCTATCGCTGGGAAAATTTCCATCACAACCTCGCAAAATTTTCTAAAATTTTAAGCCCAACCTCGTGACTTTTTTCTGGATGAGGTTGAAAACCAAAGAGATTTTCATGCTGCACCGCACTTGTAAATTCATATCCATAAGTTGTCTTTGCAAGTGCAAATTTATCATCACAAACCACGTGGTAGCTATGCACAAAGTATAAATATTCAAGCTCTTTAAGCCCTAAATTTAAAGGACCATTTTGTTTAAAGCTAAGCGTGTTCCAGCCAACGTGTGGGATCTTTAGTGGCTTATCAAATTTAGCTTCATCAAATTTAACGACCTTGCCTTGCAAAAGAGAAAGCCCCTCATGCTCACCAAATTCGAAGCTTTTTTCAAACAAAAGCTGCATGCCAAGGCAAATTCCTATGAACGCTTTGCCATTTTTCACAGCCTCTTTTATCGCCTCGTCCATGCCTTTAAATTTGAGCTTTTTCATCGCCTCGCCAAATGCTCCAACGCCTGGCAAAACGATATGAGAGTGCTCTTTTAAACTCTTGGGCTCACTTACTAAAACGCACTCATGCCCAAGAAATTTAAAAGCATTTATCACGCTTTTGATGTTGCCAGCACCGTAGTCAATAATAGCAATCATCTGTTCTCTTGTCTTTTTACGCTAAAGAGATAAAAGCTAAGTGCCGCCATTAGCATCGCCACGCCACCTATTAGATAGATAGCGTTTATGATATTTTCAGGTGCAGTGATAGCGAATTTAAACACAAGCATAAGCGCTTCGATGGCAAGTGCGATGATGATAGAGCCGATAAATCTAACCATAGTCTTATAAATAACGCTATTTTCCTCGTGATTTTTGCCTAACACCTCTTCTTCAAATATCGTCTTAACAAGGTCAAAAATGGCAAGAGCTAGCGTTAAAATAATGGTTGATTCAAAAATTTCTTCGACATTTATATGCTCGATACTCTTTGAGATAAAGCTCTTTACGCCATGCCAAAATAAAAATGCGCAGATCATAAAAAGCGATGCACAAAAGAGTGCATAAACTGTCTTTAAAAATCTACCAAAATGCTCCTCGACAAAGCCGCTATCGACCATATTTAGGATATTTTCTAGGCTTATGTCGATGCAGGCGATAAATTTAAGCTCATTTTTTTCATTATAGATAGGCACGCTTGCTGTAACGCATAAACCTCCATTTAGACTTGATGGATATGGATCACTTAAAACGCACCTTTTCTCGCGCACAGCGGTGTAGTAGTATGCCTTGTTTGCACGGTTTTCGCCTTTTGGAATTTTATACTTTTCATTTAGGCTGATCGAGTCTTCGATCTGTATGCCATTTTCGTCCAAAATGTATAGTGCGTCAAAATTTTCTATCTCGTGGCTAATCTTATCAAAGCCAGCTTTTATGTTTTCTAAGCACACTCCAGGCAGTCTGTTTGGCAAATTTCTACTAAATAAATAGCAGATATACGCCCTTGCCTTATATCTCGTGTCACTAAATCTCTTAATATCTTTTATAACCAAAACTAGCCTTTTAAATTTAATGCATGATTAAACTCTGGCACGATCACCTTAAGAGCAGGCGCCACCTCGTCATCTTCAAGCTGCAAAAGCCCATTTATCTGTGAATTTAAAAGGGTTAGATCATAAGGCTGTGAGTGTGTCACGAAGATCGACTCATACTTAGTTTGAACGTCATCTTTGTTGATCAGTAGCTCCTCATAAAGCTTCTCGCCAGGTCTAAGCCCCACAAATTCAATGCCTAGATGCTCTTTATTTGAAAGCAGAAGCATCTTTTTAGCAAGATCGACGATCTTAACTGGCTCGCCCATGTCAAGCACGAAAAGCTCTCCGCCTTTTGCGATAGAGGCTGCTTGAAGGACTAGCTGACACGCTTCAGATGTAAGCATAAAGTATCTTGTGATCTCTGGGTGCGTGACGCTTAAAGGCTTGTTTGCAGCGATCTGCGCCTTAAATTTAGGTATGACTGAGCCACTTGAGCCAAGGACGTTACCAAAGCGCACACAAACTATCTCGCAGACACCTGCTTCGTTTGAATTTAGCGCATAAAGCTCGCAAACACGCTTAGTTGTGCCCATGATATTTGTTGGGCGCACAGCCTTGTCTGAAGAGATCATGACAAATTTCTTAGCACCATATTTTTTAGAAAGATCGACTGCATTTTTTGTACCAAGGATGTTGTTTTCAACTGCTGAGCGAGGATTTAGCTCGCAAAGTGGCACGTGTTTGTAGGCTGCAGCGTGGATGACGATCTCTGGTCTAAATTCCTCAAAAACCTCTTCAAAGTCTTTTAAATTTGTGATATTTACAAGCTTGCTAACAGTTCTTTTATCTCTTGTATCTTCGCCTATTTTATAAAGGTTAAACTCACTGTGCTCGACCATTATGAGCTCGCTTACGCCATATTTCAAGCACTGCTTACAAATTTCGCTTCCTATACTACCGCCAGCTCCAGTGACAAGCACTTTTTTGTCTTTTAAGAAATTTGAAATGGCTTCTGGATTAAGGTCTTTTGGCTTTCTAGCGAGCAAATCTTCGATCGAGATATCTTTGATCGGCTCATTTTCGATAAGCGAAAAGAGCTTCATATCTCTTATGCCATATCCAGTCAGCTCATCAACTAAAGCTTGAAGCTCGTCTTGATCAAGCGCTAGTGCGATGATAGCAGTCTTTGCGTCGTAGTCTTTTATAAGGCTTGGTATATCTTTTTTATCTTGAACTAAAAATCCATCGCAATATGTGCCAACAAGATCGCTTCTACCATCTACCACGCCAACTGCGTAGTAGTCAAGATAGCCCTGCTTTAAGCCACGTAAGACGTGAAGCGCCTTTGAGGTCGCGCCTATAACGATACAAGGCTCGCCCTTGTGAGGTCTGTTTGAAAAGTCAAGCACCATACGCTTTGAAATTCTCAAAAGCCCGATAAGTAGGCATGAGATGAGAAGGTCGATAAAAATGACGCTTCTTGGGTAAGGATTTAAAAAATCTTGTATGATGAAAAATACGATCGTAAATAAGATCGCCGCACAAACGTGAGCTAGGAAAATTTTACGAGCTTCATTTAAGCCAAAAAATCTCCATGGCACCTTGTAAATTTTAAACATCCACATAAAAAAGAGCTTAAATACGATCAAAAATCCAGCCGTTACAAAAAGCCCTTGCACGTAGATATCTGGGATGTCGGCGTTAAATCTTAAAAGATATGCCACATATATCGAAAAAACAAATATAAAAACATCGCCAAGAAGGAAAAATACGAGCCTTTTTAACTTCGTTGCATGAAACATTTACGCATTATCCTTGACTATTTTTATCACTCTTTCTTGTGTCTGCTCGCTCATATCGCTGCCGCTTGGCAAGCAAATTCCTCTTGAAAATAGGTCTTCACTATATCCATCAACAAAGCTTAACGCACCTTTAAAGACAGGCTGCAAGTGCATAGGCTTCCAAAGCGGACGGCTCTCGATGTTTGCATCAGCTAGCGCTTTTATAACCTTTAAATGTGCATCTTTTTTAGCAAAAACGCCAGTTGTGAGCCATCTGTTTCCACGAGAATTTGGTAGCTCTGGCATAAATTCTAAAATATCGCCAAGCTCTTTTTCATAGATATCAAAGACCTTTCTCTTTTGCTCGACTCTTTTTTCTAAAACTTCCATCTGAGCCACGCCAATAGCGCCTAGAACGTTGCTTAAGCGGTAGTTGTAGCCATAGTCTTTATGCTCATAGTGAAGCAAAGGCTCTCTTGCTTGCGTGCTGTAAAATCTAGCTTTTTCTACAAATTCGCTATCTCCAACTAGCATGCCACCACCTGAAGTAGTGATGATCTTGTTGCCATTAAAGCTATATCCGCCCATCACGCCAAATGTGCCAAGTGCCTTGCCGCCGTAAAATCCACCAAGTGCTTCAGCTGCGTCCTCGACCAAAGCGATGCCCTCGTTTTGGCAAATTTCACAAATTTCTTTCATCTTTGAAGCTTGTCCATAAAGATGAGTGACGACTAATGCTTTTGGCTTTTTAGGTAAATTTGAGATCGCTTTTTTAAGTAGCTCTGGGCTTAAATTCCAGCTCTCGTCGCTATCTATAAAGACTGGAGTTGCCTTTTCATAAAGTATCGGCGAGACTGAAGCCATGAAAGTAAAGCTAGAAGCTAGCACAAGATCGCCCTCTTTTACGCCAAGGACGCGAAGTGCTAGGTGAAGTGCCGCAGTTCCAGCGCATAGTGCAAGCGCATCTTTGGCGCCAGTATAAGCCTTTATGCTATCTTCAAATTTATTGACATATTCGCCAAGTGGCGCTATGTAGTTGCTTTCAAAAACTTTTTTTATATATTCTTGCTCTTTTCCACTCATATTTGGTGGAGATAAAAAAACCCTATCCATTTTCATACCTTTCGTGATTTTTTGGCGATTTTAGCACTTATTTTTAAATTTATATCTTAGCACGCTCGCATGCAGGCACGCCATACGCCTTTATGCCATCTTTTATATCTCTAATGACCACGCTTCCAGCGCCGATAATGCAGTTTTTACCGATGCTTATGCCTTGAATGACGCTTGAGCCAATGCCAACGTGCGTAAATTCGCCCACGCTCACATTTCCAGCAAGGGCTGCATTTGGGCTGATGTGAGCAAATTTACCTATCACGCACTCATGCTCTATCACTGCGCCAGAGTTTATGATAGTGCCCTCTTTTATGCGAGCTTTTGCGTTTATCACGGCATTTGGCATGACCACTACGCCTTTTTCTATCACAGCACTCTCGCTCACGACCGCACTTTTATGGATCAAATTTACTATCACAAAGCCAGCAGCCTCTACTTTTTGGCTGATCTTTTGCCTTGTTTTATTATCACCTATGGCTATTATGATGTCAGCTTTTTCAAGCTCCGGGCTAAATTTACGCTCGCTAGCATCGTCTAAAAAAGCTATCTCATCATAGCCATTATCTCTAGCGATGTCAGCGATCACAAGCCCATGCCCACTCGCTCCGTAGATGTAAATTTTCTTAGTTTTTGCCATTAAATTTCTCCGTCGTCGCCTGCCCCTCTTTGCTGACACCACTTCGTTTTAGCACCTTTTCGATGGTCTGCAAAGCGATCTTTACATCAAGCATAAAGCTTAAATTTTTAGCGTAATAGACGTCGTATTCAAATTTTTTCTCCCAGCTTATGGCGTTTCTGCCATTTACCTGCGCTAGACCCGTGATACCTGGGCGCACGTCGTGGCGATGCTTTTGCGTTTCGTTATAGATGGGTAGGTACTCGACCAAAAGCGGCCTTGGTCCGATAAAACTCATATCACCTTTTAGCACGTTAAATAGCTGTGGCAGCTCATCGAGACTAAGTGAGCGGATCAGCTTACCAAATTTACCAAGACGCTGCTCATCTGGCAAAAGCTCGCCATTTGCGTCACGCTCGTCGCTCATCGTCTTAAATTTATAAATTTTAAAAATTTTCTCATTTAGTCCTGGTCTTGCCTGCGTAAAAATGACATCACGGCTTACCTTAAAATAGATAAAAATCGCCGTTGCTATGATGATGGGCGATGTTAAAATGAGCAAAAACAAAGCCCCCAAAATATCAATCACTCTTTTAAAAAAATTTCTATACATCTATAAATTTCCTATAAATTTCTATATATCTTTTTGCGATTTGCTTCTCGTCAAACTCACTAACTGCCCAGTCCCTGCCATTTTGCCCAAGCTTAGCGCAAAGCTCCTCATCATCAAGTAAAATTTTTATCTTACTAGCTAGATCACTTGCGTCTTTTACCTTACATAAAAGCCCGTTGTAGCCATCTTTTATAGCTTCATTACAGCCTGTCACGTCACTTGCAACGACTGCTTTAGCCATGCTCATCGCCTCTAAAACCGTTCTTGGAAAGCCCTCTTTGTAGCTTGGCAAAGCCAACAAGTAAGAAGCCTTTAAAAGCTGTGGTATGTCGTTTCTAGCGCCAAGATATCGCACCTTGCCACCTTTTAAAAAGCTCTCATCTGCAGTTGATTTATTACCAGCAAAGCCCTCGCCCACAAAGACAAATTCGCAGTTTTTATAGCCATTTAAAATTTCTGCTGCCTCGTAAAATTCACGAACACCCTTGTGCCACATGGCTCTGGCGATCATGAGAACCACCTCTTTTTCACCCAAGTCCGCCGCCTGCGTGATAGCTGGGTCAAATTTAGCAGTATCGACGCCGACACTTTTTATGCGATACACTTTGCTTTTATCTATCAAATTTCTAGAGATCAGATAGTCTGGATCCGCGTCATTTACGAAGATGCAAGCATCAGCTTTTGCAAAAGAGAGCTTATAAAGGCTCTCCATGACAAAACGCACGGCCTTTGTCTTCATATCATCATCAATATAAAAGCTACCAAGGCCTTCGACCAAATTTATCACGTGCTTTATGCCAGCATTTTTAGCAGCAAACGTGCCAAAGACATTTGACTTGTGAGCGCCAGTTTGCAGCAGGTCTAAATTTAGCTCTCCTAAAATTTGAGATAATTTTTTTGAGTTATTTATCACGGTTAGCGGATTTATGCTCGCCTTATCAAGCTCGTAGGTGACACTATGAAAGCTTTTAGCAAGCTCATTAGTGAAATTTCCTTTTGGAGCGATAGCAAAAACCTCATGCCCCATATCTTTTAAAGCCTGCATGATAGGGCGTCTAAAAAAGTGTATGCTCATATCAGCGTGGCTTAAAAATCCTATCCTTGCCATCTCTACCTCTTTAGCCTATAAACTTTTGCCGCCCCGTCAAGTATGACTGGCTCAAAGACCTTAGGATCGTATCTTTCAAGCACGAAAAGCTGGATGTAGGCGCTATTTAAAATGCTCTCATCAAGGATGATAAATCTACCATAATCCCTCATAAAAATGACAGAAATATTTGAGCTTTCATTATTTTTATACTCTTTTACATTTAGCTTGCCAGCCTCGTTGTAGTCAGTCTCTATGAAAGATCTTAGTGGTAAGACATTGCCATCATAGATCAAATTTGTGACATCACTTGTTAGAGTAAATCCACCACTTAGCCTAATGCCCTTTTCGCTTTGCGAGATCGCTCTAGTGGTGATAAAAAGTCCGTTGTTTAAATTTTTACCACTTTTTAGATCAATCTTGCTAAACTGCAAAATGGTCGGGAAGATGCTAAGCATCCTATCTGGCAGGTAATAATATATCTCTCTGCTCTTTGCTGGCAGGCTAAAATTTGCCTCTTTTATCTCACTAAAAAACTGATCAACGCTTAAATTTCTATCTTTTAAAATTTGAGCCAAGTTGCCATTAAAGTGCTCTTTGAAATTTCGCTCAGTGTATTCTACATCGAGCCTTGCCATATTTGCCGAGCTCATCTCGTCGCTTCCAAGCGCAAAGCTCACGGCAAAATTTTCACGTCCAAGGTGCTTTCCGCCGTCAATTAGCGTCTTAACATCGCTGTAATATCTAATCGGATATCCATAGTCCCACCACGCAAGCACGTAGTCTTCGCGTCCTGCGATGCTTTTTAGCTTATTTAAAATTTCAACCTCTTTATTTACAAAGACTGGCTCAGCCTTGTAGCCATAGATGTGAATGAGTGCTGGAGCAAGCACAAGAGCTGCTATGAACGCTCTTATGAGATTTAAAACAGCCCCTTTTAGCTTTAAATTTGCAAGCACAAACTCCACTAAGTAGCCAAAGCCAAGCGCCATGATAGGCACAGCATAAATGGTAAATCTAAGGCCGCTTTTAAAAGCTAAAAAGCCAAGTGCGAGCATGCCAAGCGAGACGGCAAATGAGCGGTGTTTGTAGCAAAAAAGAGCAACACCAACAAGCGAGATCAAAAATGTGATGACATTTGCGCTGATCCTCTCGCAAAATAGCGTAAAATCAACGACGCTTGACTCTTGGATAGTTTGATTGACATTAAAAAAGTGAAAGCTCATGCCACCAACTTCAGGCGCATCTCTAAAGACGTAAAATTTAAGTTGAAAGATTATCGGATTTAGCCCGCCACGGATGACAAAAGCGACAAAGATAATTGCCAAAATGCCAAGAGCAATTTTTAAATTTATCACCTCTTTTTTAAATAGACAAAGTGCATAAATAGCGATGACAGCGATAAATTTAAGAGTTAGATCAAGGTTTGAGATGGCAAGTAAAAGCAGAGAAATTTCAAGGTAAAAAAGTGGATTTTTCCTATCAAAAATGAGCGTGTAAAGTAAAAATAGCCCAGTTAAAATGCTAATAAGCGAAAAGGCGCTCATATACCACCACATATAGATAAGCACGCTTAAAGGTGCTATTATCAGGCTCTTTGCGTCCTTTTTCTCAAGCACTCTAACAAGCCCCCAAACGACAAAAACGCTAAGTGGGATGATGAGCATGTCAGTGTCGTAATATCCTGCCATTGTGCGGTTGTAGTAGCTATTTGCGATCACTGCAAGAAGTGCAGCGATGAAGCCAGCCATTTTTGCTTTGTATTCATTTGCGATCAAGATAACAGGCACAGCCACAAGCGATGAGAAAAATACGCTCATATAAATCATCGCCGTCTCGAGCCTCACACCTAGAAATTTCACGATCCAGTAAGTAAGTGTCGAGAGCGGATAGCCGTAGTAGCTAAGGTCGTTTTCTTGGTGAAAGCCAGCCAGCATATCCCTTGCGCCCTCGGCAAATGCATAGCCGTCGTTTGTGCTGATCATCAGCTCGTTGTTCCAGAAAAATACCGGATACTCGCTCGCCCAAAAGACCCAATAAAGCCTACAAACCATGCCAAAGATGACTGCGACAAATATCATAAGGTATAAAGAGTAATTTTTAAAAAACAAATTTCTATTCATTAGGATTTTCCAAAAAATTTATAAGCTCGCTCGCTATGTTTTCACTATCAAAAAATTTAGCCCGATTATACGCAACATTTTCAAAATTTTGCCTTATTTCTGGCTCGTTAAGCACTTTTATCATCGCCTCTTTCATCGCATTTTCGTCATCAACAGGCACTAAGATGCCAAACTCACTCTCGCCCAAAAGCTCCTTTGCACCGCTTTTGTGTTCGGTTGAGATGATGGTTTTTTCGCATGCTAGCGCTTCAAGCAGGACATTTGAAAAGCCCTCAAAACGCGAAGCACAAAGCAAGCAAGAGGCGTTTTTTATATGCCTAAAAGGATTTTTATCAGTGTCAAGAAGCTTTACTCGATCACCCACGCCAAATTTGTCTATCAAATTTTGCAGCTCATCCTTTAAAGGCCCTTTGCCAAGGATGCCAAGCGTGGCGCGAGGGTCGTTAATTGAAGCTATTATTTTTATTAGCATGGCTTGATTTTTACCGCTATCAAGGCGGCCTATGTTTATGAAAAATGGCTTAAAGCCATCCTCAAGCGGCTCATCTTTTAGCAAATTTATAGTTTTTAGATCAAGGGCGTTATAAAGCACCTTTGTTTTTGCTTCGCTCATGCCAAAATTTCGCACCAGATCCTCTTTGTTGCCAGCTGCATTTGCGAGGATTAGATCAGCCTTTTTATAAAGATGAGTGAGTAAAAATTTATTAACCCTGCCGCTTAGATCGTCTTTATATAGGATCGACGGACAACTTCGCTCGCTGATAACCAGCCTAGCCTTTAGCCCTAAAATCCTAGCAACCCCAGCGATGTAGCATGGGCGGTTCATCAGCACAAACTGCGTGTCGATGCCCAAATTTTGACAAAGCTTTTTATATTTAAAGGCAAGTATTGGCATCGCTAAAAAGAGCCTTGCAAGCTTCTTTAGTCCGCTCTCGTAAGGATCGCTATTTTCTATAAAGTGGATCTGCACCTCGTTTGGGATCTCGTAAGCGATAACATTACTCATTAAGATGAGATGAACTTTATAATGTTTAACTAAAAAAGGGAGCAAATTTGCCACATTTCGCTCAGCCCCACCAGGTCCCATAGAGTATAAAAAAACGGCTAATTTTTTCACTTGCTAACAACCTTTTTTATAAATTCTCGCCACTGTTTGATGATATTTTCTTTGCTAAATAAATTTGCACTTTCGCTGGCGTTTTTTGCTAGTTTTTGCCTTAAATTTTCATCTTTTAAAAGCATCTCAAGCTTCTCTTTTAGATCATTTGCATCTCCATTTTTAAAGATAAGCCCGTCTATGCCCTCTCTAATAAGCTCTCTTGCGCCCACAGTGTCGCTACTTAGCCTAGTGCAACCAAAAGCGCCTGATTCTATTAGCACATTTGAAAGCCCCTCGCTTCTTGAGCAAAGAGTAAAAATTTTTGCCTCACTATAAAGCTTGCTAACATCGCTCATATGACCTAAAAAATTGACATTAAGCCCTAAATTTGACGCCATTTGCTTTAGCTCGGCCTCCTGCCTGCCACTGCCTGCGATCTTTATCTCCCAGCCATCAAGCAAGCTCTTATCCACCTTGCTAAGCGCCTCAAAATAGATATCATAGCCCTTTACCGCCTCCAGCCTTGCCACGCTTAAGATGACGTTTTGCTTCTCGCAAATTTCAGGCACGTCGATAAAAAGTGGATTATGTATGACCTCGCGATTTTTGGCAAATTTATAGTAGTCGTAGTCGCTTTTACTTAGCACGCTTAAACCATCTACAAATTTATACGAAAAGTCACGCATAGCGCTTGCGACTTTACTTTTTAAGTAGCTATGCTCGTGGTGCTCGGTTGCTATTAGTTTGCTCTTTAGCCCCAAATTTGCCAGCACGCAAGCGACGTTTGTCCAGTCGATAAAACTAATTATCAGATCAGCCCTTTGCTCCTTAAAAAGCGCTCTAAGAGCGAGGATTTTTTTAAATTTTAAAGCCAGCCCAGAACCATTCACATTAAGGTTTATGATCTTTATCTTTTCACTAATTTTATAAAGTCCAAGATCCTCTTCAAGCAGGGCGATAGTGATCTCATTGTCTTTGCTAAGCTCATTCGCAAGCACGTTTAACACGCGCTCAGCCCCACCATTTCTAAGCGCAGCGATGACAAAAAGAATTTTCACTTCACACCTCCAAGTCTTAAAAGCTCCAGCCATTTTTTATAAATTTGCTCCACGCTAAACTCATCAAGTCTAGTCCTTGCATTTTTAGCAAATTCGCCCATTTTTGCCTCATCTTGCACCAAATTTGCAAGCTTTTTACTCATATCATCAACGTCATTTATCTCACAAAGCAAGCCATCAAAACCATCTTTTATAAGCTCTTTTGCCCCACTAGTCCTTGTCGCAACCCGCACGCAGTCATAGTTTATCGCCTCTATCAATGTGTTTCCAAGACCCTCGAAATTTGAGCAAGATAACAGCACCTTTGCCCTTTTATAAAGTGAGGCGATGTCGCTAACGTTGCCTAAAAACTCCACCTCTGCGCCCAAGCTTTTGGCTAAATTTTCTAAATTTACCCTCTCGCCGCCATCTCCAGCCACGGCAAATTTATAGCCGCTTTGCTTTAAGCTTGCGGCCACTCTTACAAACATTTCGCAGTTTTTTATCTTATTTAGCCTGCCAACAAATATGATCAAATTTTCTTTATCAAAGCTCTCACTGCGCACTTCTTCAAAGAGTGGGTTGTAAATTTTCATCACATTTTTACAAAATTTAGAGTAATAGCCAAGATCCTCGTCGCTTAAGACGCTAAGTGCGTTTGCAAATGGATAGCTTATGCGTCTTAGCACCTTAAAGATCGCCCTTTTTGGCGCAAGGTAGTTTGTGTGCTCGCTTATTATTATAGGCGTTTTTAGCCCAGCTGAGCTAAAGAGAACCAAGGTATTTACGGCGTCTAAAAATGATATCACGGCGTCAAATTTGCCCTCTTTGATGAGCGCTCTTAAGGCAAACACCTTTGAAACTCTCTTTTTTAAATTTCCAACCAAGCCAAGCTCATCAGCCCCAACGCCTAAATTTATGAGCTTTACGCCACTTGCTAGCTCGTAAAATGGCTCGCCCTTGTCAAATTTAACAAGGCTTACCTCGTGATCCATGCTAAATCTTGATGCGATCACCGCGCAAACTCGCTCCGCACCGCCACTTCTAAGCGTTGATGTGACAAATAATATCCTCATACGCCAAACCTTTGTTTTATCTTCACTCTAAGCCTTGAAAGTGCCGGTAAAATGCCACTTGGAAGTGGGCTAAGTAGCAAAAAAATAAACGCTTCTTTACTAAATTTAATGCTAAGGCTTTTAAAGATACACCTTAGCATCAACCCATATTCGCCTGCTATTTTGGCGTAGTAAGCGGCGTTTTTATACTGCAAGGCTAGAAATTTTGGCTCGTTTTTTATAGCGATGTCGTAGTGCAAATTTGCCGTTTTTATATAGGCGTTTGCGACGTTTAGAGCGTGCTTGCTGGCATTTAGCGTCGCACTATCGCTTCTTGCGATGCGGTAGATGTAAAGTGGCTTTTTAAGATAGAAGACATTTTTTTCAAAAAAGCGGATATAAAGCTCATTTTCGCCGCCAAAACTGCTCTCATCAAATCTAAAGCCCTCTATAAATTCACGCGAAAAAAGCTTAAAATACTCGCCATTTATCCGCCCGCAGTGATAATCAACCTTGCTCATCGCCCCGCTTTGCTTATATGGGCTTCTACCAGCTATCATCTCGGTCATCACGCCATCTTTTTCGCAGATAGCGTCTGCAAAAACGCACGAATACTCGCCACTTTTTAAAATTTCATAACACAAAGCAATCGCCTCAGGCAAAAGCTCATCGTCATCGTCAAGCAAGCAGACAAACTCGCCTGTTGCGTTGTCAAAGCCGTTATTTTTGTTGCCATTTGGGCTCTTTTTGTGAGCGCTATTTTTTACAAATTTGATCCTTGCGTCGTTAAAACTCTTGCAAATTTCACTCGCACTCTCGTCATCGCCGTCGTCGGTTACAACTATTTCTAAATTTTTATAGCTTTGAGCTAGAGCGCTTTTTATGGCCTTTTTTAAAAGCTCTGGACGCTTATAGGTCGCAGTTACTATGCTGATTAATGGCTCGCTCATCTAGCCCCTTTTAAAAATTCTCTCATAGCCTTGAAGCTTTTCAAGCCTTGAGAAAAGTATAAATTTAAATGTTTTTATGTATGCCTTTAAATTTGCGCTGTATCCTCTCTCAAGGCGCTCGCCCTCGATGTTTGAGCCGCTAAGATCTGTTGGGTGTGCAAAAAGATCGCAAAAATACATCTGCATGCCATTAACTCCAAGCAAATAGTCCCAAACATCGGTCGTGCAAAGCGCACGTTTATGAATTTCAAGCAAATTTCTAGCGCTTTTTTTGGTTAGCACATAAGCCCCTGCTCTATAAATGCTTGAAAATGAGTGCTTTGAAACCTGCCAAAGTGGCTTACTTAGGCTAGCATCCACCTTTTTGCCAAAGGCGCTAAACCTGCCCTCTAGCCCATCTTGCATGCCACATATCAGCACGCTCTCTTCTGGCATCTTGCTAGCTGCCAAAAAGGCCTCTTTTATGGCATTATCATCTCCTATAACGTCATCTTCAAAGATAAGAGCAAATTTGGCTTCACTTGCCAAAAATGCCTCGTAAGCTTTTACGTGCGAGAGCGAACAGCCGACCTCTGCTGGGCTTAAAACCTTGCCATAAGCTTTAAATGATGGCGAAATGATCTTATAGTACTCCCTCGCGTTTAGCTCCCTGCCATCAACTGCGTCTATTAGATTAAAGCTACTATAAGAGCTAAATTTTTGCTGCAAAAGCTCTCGCCTTTTGGTATCTTTTGCCAAAGAGATCAGATAAATTTCATTCATTTAAGACCTTTTAAATTTTTTTAAAATTTTACGCCAGACTATGCCTCGCTCGAAGGCATTAAAAAACAAAAAATATCCCAAAATATAAGCTGCGCTGGCGTATATCGCAGCAAAGATAGCAAATTTTAGCCAGTTATCTAAGCTCACAAAGTCCTTGCAGGCAAACATCGCAAGCACGCAGAGCGCAAAAACGGCTAAATTTTTAAAATAAACCCCATAAAACGTGGTGAGCTTCACCTCTAAATTTAAAGCAGCATTTATAAGGTCAAAGCCAAGAATTCTTATACTATAAAAAACGGCTGCGACAATGACGATGCCATAAACGCCGTAGCCACTAAATTTAAGCAGTGCAATTTGCACTATGATCGTGCTAACGCCAAGGATAGTGTTGGCAATGGCTGGGCGGCGAAGCTTGTTTGTCGCGCTATCAAGGTTAAAAAGCGAAAAAACAAAGCTTATAAAGACAATGGGCACTAGCGTGATCATCGAGACGTTGTAGATAAATTTAACCTCATCTGCGCTTTTAAAAGGTAGCCAAAGCGTGTAAAAATCCAGCCCAAAAACGACGAAAAATGCGGCTGGAGCGCTCATCACAAAGGCGATCACCTTCATAGAAAATTTAGCCTCGTTTATGAGGTCCGTGATCAAATTTTTAGAGTAAAGCTCGACAAATTTTGGCGCAAAGATACCGCTAAGCTGTGCTACAAAGCTCTCAAGTATGATAGGGGCGGCCTTGGCGACTGAAAGAAGACCCGTGGCGTTTGCATTTACGAAAATGTTGCAAATAAATAGGTCCATACCTGTTAAAAGTATGCGGTTTAGCGCATTAAAGCTGTTCCAAATGCCAGAGCTTAAAAGCTCTTTGATCTTAGAAAAGTCAAATTTACTAAGGCTAAATTTTAACTCCGGCGTGATGCGAGCTGACATAAAAATGGTGCTAAAAAAGACAAAAAGGCTCGCCACAAGTGCTGAAATCGCGATATATGAGATAAATGGCTTAAAAAAGAAAAAGAGCGCCACGATGAGGGCTGCTAGGATCGCGCTTGAGATGGCGTTTCTGATGGAGAGTAGATAGAGCTTGTTTGTCACAAAAGCGCAAACCGTCAAAACACCGTTAAATAGCCCAACGCAGAAATTTATAAAGTAAAAAACAAGGGTCATTCTCACGTCAAATAGCAAATTTTCAGGGACGTTTAAAAAGCTTTGCAAATTTAGTATGAAAACAGAGCTAAGCACCACGACAACGGCGCAAAAGAAGATATTTACAACAAGCACTGATGAGTAGTAGGTGTTTGCAAGGTTTAGATCTTTTTTGTGCCACGCATGAGCGACAAAGCGCCCACTAACCGAGTTTATGGCTACACTTACGACCGCTGCATAGCTAACGATGGCGTTGCTAAGGCCTACAAAGCCAAATGCCTCGTTGCCAAGGCTTTTTAAGATAAATGGCGTAAGAAAGAAATTTATGCCCATTGATACGACAAAAACGACGATCGAGCTTATTAGATTGATTAGCATTAGACTTTTAACCTGTAAATTTTTACGCCACTTGAGATGACAAATGGCTCAAAGTATCGCTCGTCTGCTCGCTCAAATATAAAAAGCTGCACAAGGGCTGAATTTAAGGCATTTTCATCAACTAAAACCACGCGCGCATAGTCCTCCAAAAACAAAACAGAGATTTTCGCCTTGTCGTCGATAGTTTTCTCGTCTATTTGCAGCTCTTTGCCAGAGCCTTTTATCTTATAAAAGGACTTTACCGCCACTTTTTCGCCGTTATGTGTGATAAATTTTGGCTCTTTTAGCGGCAAGATATAGCCATTTCCAAGATCTATGCCAGCCTCACTAATGCTATTTATAGGGCTAATGTAGTAAAAAAACTCCTCTTTTGGCCGCTCGCCACTCATAACATCGATGTAGCTATACCTAAAGATGTTTGGAGCGATATCTATCATATCTGGCACAAGATAGTAAAAAACCTCTTTTTTTGCCGCTGGCAGAGTAAAATTTGCGCTTTCAAGCTGGCTTAAAAAGAGGTTTAGGTCGCTTGTGTTGTGATCTTTTAAAATTTCTTCTAGCGCTCTACTCTTTTTCTCTAACGAGATATCGCTATACTCGCTCACTACTCTAGCTAGCTTAGCTGAGATTGTCTCATCTTTTCTTAAAGCAAGACTAACAAAATAGCCGTTCTCGCCGCCTTGCCTGCCAGGATCATTTAGCGTCTTAACATCGGCAAAATACCTTATAGCATATCCATAATCCCACCACGAAAGCACGTAGTCATCGCGCTTAGCAGCCTTTTTTAACTGATCAAGTGCCATTGCCTCATCGTGCGTGATCAAAGTATGCGGTCTATAAGAGTAGGCGATCTCTAAATTTGGAGCAAGCGCAGCAGCTGCGAAGATAAAAAAGGATAAATTTTTAAGAGAATTTCTAAGGTCAAATAAATTTAAAAAAAAGTGTAAGAAATACCCAAAACCAAGTGCCACAAGTGGCGTTATATACATAGCAAATCTAACTCCGCCAAATAGCGATAAAGCGCCAAGTCCAAGCAGTGGTAAGCTAAGTAAAAATGGGCGAAATTTAAAGCAAAGCACCAGATATCCAACCGCTGCAGCTAGCAAAATAAGGATGTTTCCAGCCATGAAATAGACAAAATATAAAGGGCTAGCGCTTTTTACCTCGTCAATTAGCGTGTATTCGCTTATAAAGTGAAATTTACTTGCAAAATCCAAGCTGCTTTTTAAAACGTAACTGCCAATCTTTGAGATAATAAAATCAAAACCGCCAAAATAGATAAAAATAGCTAGCATAATAGCTAGAAAAATGCTTAAATTTCTAGGTGAAAGTAGTTTTTTATATTTGCAAAAAATGGTATAAAATGAAGCAATGACCGCTAAATTTAAAATCAAAATTTTATTTGAGATGAGTGGATCTTTTGAAAAAATATTAAAACTAACAATGCTTATAAACATAAAAAATATCGCTTGGTAGTTTTCTATCCTGCTTCGCATAAAAGCAAGCGTGTAGATAAAAAAGATAAAAATGATGCTTAAAATAAGAGCATAAGAGCTTTGATACCACCAAAGATAAAGCGATACAAAAAGACCTGGCAAAACGATAAATTTTTGTTCATTTGCATTTAAAAGTCTGATCAAAATATAGATGATAAAAAGCGCAAACGTGACATTTAGCATATCGCTATCAAAATAACCAAGCGACGTTCTTACAAGATAGCCTGGCAAGATAACGCTCATAAATGCCGCCACAGCTCCAGCTTTTAGAACTTTAAATTCATTTGATATCAAGATAACTGGAAGTGCGATAAGGGGTGCTAAAAGCGCGCTCATATAAAACATCACGCTTTCGATCTTGAAAGGTGAAATTTTGCAAATATAAAAAACTATTGTTGAGATTGGGTGATTAAAGGGGCTAGAGTCATTTTGCTGATGAAAACCAGCAAGCATATCTCTAGCACCCTCTGCGTAATAGTATGCGTCATTTGTCGTAAGCATAAATTCGCCATTAAAGTAAAACTCTGGCATATCCTTTGCCCACAATACCCAAAGCATCCTAGCTGCAAATCCAAACAGATAAGCAGCCAGAAAGATAAGTAAAATTTTACAATTTACGCTTACTTTGTGCACTAAATTCCTTACAGCCTAGCGTCAGCCTCTGGGTAGATATTTTTTATATCATAAACCAAGTGGCCTTTTAGGTTGAGCTTTTTAAATTCATTGTGAGCTACGGCGATCACGATGCAGTCGTAGTCGTCTAGGTTATACTCTTTTACTAGATCAAAGCCGTACTCATGTTTTACTTCAGCGCTATCAGCCCAAGGATCAGTCACATCGACCTTGCAGCCAAAGTCTTTTAGCTCATCAACCACGTCTATAACGCGAGAATTTCTTATATCTGGGCAGTTTTCTTTAAATGTCATGCCAAGAACAAGCACGCGCGCTTTGTTGATAAGCACGCCTTTTCTTATCATTAGCTTTATCACCTGATCGGCTGCATATCTGCCCATATCATCGTTGATACGGCGACCTGCTAGGATCATTTCAGGGTTGTAGCCAACCTCTTGAGCTTTGTGAGTTAGATAGTATGGATCTACGCCGATGCAGTGACCGCCAACTAGACCTGGACGGAAATTTAAGAAATTCCACTTCGTACCAGCAGCCTCAAGCACGTCGATAGTGTTGATGTGAAGCTTTTCAAAGAGCATCGCAAGCTCGTTTATAAAGGCGATGTTGATGTCGCGCTGAGTGTTTTCGATAACCTTTGCAGCCTCTGCTACTTTGATGCTTGAAGCTTTGTGAGTGCCAGCTGTGATGATAGAGCGGTAAATTTCATCGACCTTGTCAGCGATCTCTGGAGTTGAGCCACTTGTGATCTTTTTGATCTTTGTAACAGTGTGCTCTTTATCGCCTGGGTTTATGCGCTCTGGAGAGTAGCCGCAGAAGAAGTCTTTGTTAAATTTAAGCCCGCTTTTTTCAAGAAGTGGCACGCAAATTTCTTCTGTAACGCCTGGATAAACGGTGCTTTCATAGACAACGATGTCGCCTTTTTTAAGCACTTTTGCTACGCTCTCAGTCGCTTTTACCACCGGGGTTAGATCAGGGCGTTTGTTCTTATCTATCGGAGTTGGGACGGTTACGATGAAGAAGTTGCAACTTCTGATGTCATCTAAATTTAGGCTAAATTTCATGCCATTATCGATCGCTTTTTTCATCTGCTCGTTGCTAAGCTCAAGCGTTCTATCATAGCCACTTTTAAGTTCTTCTATACGTTTTGCATTTACGTCAAAGCCGACTACTTCGTACTTTTCACTAAAAGCTGCTGCTAGTGGAAGTCCCACATATCCAAGTCCTACTACTGCTATTTTCATTTCTCTTTCCTTTTTAAAATTTTTGGTTTTATTGTTTCTACACGTTCATAAATTCTTATCTCTGCGCCCACGCCTTGCGGAGTTACGATCTTAATGGGGCTAATACCAGGCAAAATTTGAGTAAATTCATAATAAATTTGCCTCTTTTTATTTTTGCCATTGCAAGGCTTAAGCAGCTCATCATCTGCGCTAAATTCATAATAAACCCCGCTTTTATCCTCTTTTTTATCTAAATGTCCGCCCTCTAGCATAGCAAATTCACAATCCATTTGCACCTCTTTAAAAAATGCAACTTCATATTTAAAATAATCATTCGGCATCTTTGAGACGGGCAGCTCAAAAACCTGCTCTTGCATCTTTGCTTCGCTTTTGCCTGCCTCATAGCTAGCAAAAAGCGCAAAAGGCAATAAACAAGCTATGAGAGATAAAATTTGCTTCATGCTTTGACGCCTATCTGAAAATACTTAAAGCCATGCTCAGCTAAAGCTTTAGCGTTATACTGGTTGCGTCCATCAAATATGACAGCATTTTTTAACCTCTCTTTGATCTCCATAAAATCAGGCGATCTAAACTCACTCCACTCTGTCACAAGCACCATTGCATCGGCGTTATTAAGAGCGTCATATTTATTTTTAGCATATTTCACATCTAAATTTGGCATATATTTTTTAGCTTCTTCGCTCGCTTTTGGATCGTAAGCGACCACTTTTGCACCAGCCTCGTCTAAAAGCTTTATCAAAGTTAGCGAGCTAGCCTCTCTCATATCATCGGTATTTGGCTTAAACGCAAGCCCCCAAAGTGCGATCGTCTTGCCCTTTAGATCGCCGCCAAAAAAGTTATAAATTTTATCAAATAGCACTCTTTTTTGAGCCTTATTTCTTGACTCGACCGCGTTTAAAAGCTCTGGCTCAAAGCCATTTTGTCTAGCTGTATAGATGAGCGCCTCGACGTCTTTTGGAAAGCAACTACCGCCATATCCGCAGCCTGGATAGATGAAGCTATATCCGATCCTTGAGTCGCTGCCGATGCCCTTTCTTACCAAATTTACATCAGCGCCCACGCGTTCGCAGATATTTGCTATCTCGTTTATAAAGCTTATTTTGGTTGCTAACATCGAATTTGCAGCGTATTTTGTCATCTCGGCTGATTTTACGTCCATACAAATGAGCCTGTCGTGATTTTTCATAAATGGCTCATAAAGCTCCCTCATCACGCTAAAGCCCCACTCGCTGCTAGCTCCGATAACAACGCGGTCTGGCTTTAAAAAGTCCTCAACCGCCGCGCCCTCTTTTAAAAACTCTGGGTTTGAGACGACTTCAAATTTAACATCTAAATTTCTCTTTTTAAGCTCAGCTTCGATCACCTCATGCACCTTAGCTCCAGTGCCCACTGGAACGGTTGATTTATCGACTACGATTAGCGGTTTGCTTAAATTTTCTCCGATCGATTTGGCAACTGAAAGCACATATTTTAAATCCGCCTGCCCGTCAGCGCCCATAGGCGTGCCAACTGCGATAAATAGCACATCTGCATGCTCTAGCGCCTCGGTTATCTGCGTGCTAAATTTAAGCGAGCCATTTTTGTAGCACTCACTCACGATATCAGCAAGCCCAGGCTCATATATAGGCACGACGCCGTTTTTTAGTGCCTCGATCTTTTTGCTATCGACATCGACGCAGATGACGCTATTGCCCATTTTGGCAAAACACGCACCACTTACTAGTCCAACATATCCGGTTCCAATTACTGCTATTTTCATGTTTTCCCCTAAATTCTCTTTTCCCACTCAAGGGCAGTTTTTATGATGAGCGCTAGATCGTCTCTTTTTGGCTTCCAGCTTGTTAGCGAGCGCAGTTTGCTTGCGTTTGAGATGAGGATAGCTGGGTCGCCGTCCCTTCTTGGCGCATTTTGCACCTTGAAATTTACTCCGCTTACCTTTTTTGCGCTCTCGATCACCTCTTTTACGCTAAATCCCCTGCCGTATCCCACGTTAAAGGTTTCGCTGCCGTTTTCTCCGATATACTCCAGCGCGCTTATATGAGCATCTGCTAGGTCGCTAACGTGGATGTAGTCTCTAACACAAGTGCCATCTTTCGTCGCGTAGTCATCGCCAAAGATACCCATGCTATCGCGCTTGCCAAGTGCTGTTTGCACGGCTACTTTGATAAGGTGCGTGGCGTTTGGATAGTTTTGACCGATAAGCCCCTCCTCGTCCGCACCTGCTACGTTAAAGTAGCGCAAAATCGCAAATTTGAAATTTTCATTTGATGCGGCGTAGTCTTTGATGATCTGCTCGCTCATGAGCTTGCTTCTGCCGTATGGATTTATCGGATTTGTAGGTGTTGTTTCGCTAACCTCCGCCACGTCTGGCTCGCCATAAACTGCGGCAGTTGAGCTAAATATAAATTTATTTACGTTGTAAGTTTTTGCGTATCTTAGCACTCTTGCGACGTTTGCGGTGTTGTTTAGATAGTATTTTAGCGGCTCGCTCATACTCTCAAAAACCTCGATAAATGCTGCAAAATGGATGATTGCATCAAATTTGCCATTTGCGAAAATTTCGCTTAGATCATCCTCTAAATTTGCATTTATAAATTTAAAATTTCCTATATTTTTGAGTGCCTCAAGTGCTTTTTGTGAGCCCTTGCAGAGATTGTCGATGATGGTTATCTCATCTTTGCCTTGCTTTAAAAGTGCTTTTACTACGTGGCTGCCGATGTATCCAGCTCCACCTGTTACTAAAATTTTCAAGTTTAAGCCTTTCATTAAAAGTGTGTAATTTTATCAAAAATAGAGTAAAGCAAAAGTAAAGCAAGGTTAGTTTTTAAAATTTGCCTAAAAGCTGCAAAATAGATCTTTGCCTTTATAAATTTAAAATAGACTTACAATCTATTTTAAATTTAATCTTTATAATCCTTCATCTACAAAAAAGGATAAAAATGGAAGTCTCGATATTAAATTTACTACCGATAAAGCAAGGCGGTGACGCAAAAGCTGCCATAGATGCAGCCGTTAGACTAGCTATTTTTGCCGAAGATATCGGCATAAAGCGCTACTGGATCGCTGAGCATCACAATATGAGAAATTTAGCTAGCTCAGCCACACAGCTCATCATCGCGCACATCTTAGAGCACACAAAGAGCCTGCGCGTGGGCTCTGGCGGCGTGATGTTACCAAACCACAGCCCCTACTCTATCGCAGAGCAGTACGCCACCATTGAGACGATATTTCCTAACCGCGTCGATCTTGGGCTAGGCAGAGCTCCAGGGACTGACCAAGATACAGCTGCAGTGCTTAGACGAGGCGCAAGAGAGATAGAGTTTGACCTGCAGATAAACGAGCTAATGGACTATTTTAACGCCAAAAGAGCCGTGAAAGCCTATCCAAAAATTGAAAAATTTCCGCCCATCTACATACTTGGCTCAAGCATATATAGCGCATACGTGGCGGCTGAGTTTGGCCTGCCTTACGCCTTTGCGTCGCACTTTGCACCACGTGCGCTAGAAAAAGCGGTAGAAATTTATCGTCAGAATTTCAAGCCATCCCACTTTCTTGCCACACCTTATGTCATCGCAGGAGCAAATGTGATAATAGCCCAAACTGACGAGCTAGCAAAGAGTTTAGCAACTACGCAAACGCAGTTTTTCTTAAACGTGGTCACTGGCGAAAAAGAGTATTTGCAACCACCAAAAAAAGATAACGACGAGGTCTTTGCTGCCTCTTACAAAACAGGCATCAAAGCTCCACATTTTGGGCCGATCGACTTTAGGCAAATAGAGCTAAAAAACAGAGAGAGAATCGTCACAGAAGAGATGATGGCGTGCTCTTTCATAGGCTCAAAACAAAGCGTTAAAGAACAAATTTTAGACTTTCAAAATAGGCTTGAAGTCGATGAGATCATGGCTCAAAGTTTCATTTTTGATGAGGAGGCGCAGCTTAGCTCTTTTAGGGTGTTAAAAGAGACCATAGATGAAATTTAATCCTCTCTAACCCTTAAAAATATAGGAAATCTTGGCTTGCCATTAGAGGTTAAATTTTGAAATTTATATGTGATGATAGAGCCTATCTTTGGGGGATTTGTGCGCTGCTCGTCGCTTAGTCCTGAGCCTATTTTAAAGATAGTGCCCTCTTTTGGCTCGCCAGCTTTTTCTTCTTTATCTTTGCCGCCAAGCGCCCTGCAAGTGAGCGAGCCAGCAAGATTAGCGTATTTGCCGCTGCCTTTATTTATAGAAACAACCTCGCACTCAGCGTCTTTAAATTTCTTAAATTTAAGTGCATTTTTGCTTCGTTTTCGCTCGTAGGGCGCATTTGGCTCACGCACGACTGCTCCCTCGCCGCCTTTTGCGACAATGTCCTTTGTAAATTTTAAAAATTGAGCGTTATCGCGCATTTTTATCTGTTTTATGATGATTAAATTGTCATTTGGCTCATTTTTTAGAAATTTAGCCAAAACTTCAAGCCTATCAAGCAAGCCGCCACTTGCCTCTGGTACGTCAAAAACGTGAAATTTAAGCCTGCCCCACGCCTTTTCATCTGGCAGCTTATCCATCACGGTCGCTTGAATCTCTTCAAATTTAAGCTCTTTTGCGTAAAGCTCGCCATCAAGTGCAAATTTGGGGAAATTTTTAGTAAAACTTGACGGTGCATTTAGCTTTTTGCCATGCCTTGAGAGCAAATTCTCTCCGTCCCAGTAGGCACGCACGCCATCAAGCTTCTCACTAGCTAGCCAGCCACTGACGTTTTGATCTTTATACTCGCTAAGGCGTAATAGTTCAAGAGAAAATGCAAAATTTAAAAGCACCAAAAGTGCAAAAACTATCCTAATCAGCCTTTTGCCTTGCAAAAACAATAGTCCATATGATCATCCACCACGCCCACGCTTTGCAAAAAGGCATAGGTGCTAACAGAGCCTAGAAACTTAAACCCTCGCTTTTTTAACTCCTTTGCCACAAAATGAGACATAGGCGTAGTTGCCGGCACTTGCTTGATATTTTGGTAGTGATTGATGATCTGCTTGCCGTCAAATTTGGGGTCAAATTTTCTTAGTAAATGTCCCCAAAGATAGTAATAAAAGCTGCCAAATTCTTTCGTTACTGATAAAAATGCAAGGGCGTTTGTGGCAAGCGATTTTAGTTTTAGTCTATTGCGTATCAGTCCTTCGTTTTGCATAAATTTAGCCATCTCAGCCTCGCCATAAAGCTTGATCTTTTCAGGGTCAAAGCCGTCAAACGCCGCTCTCATAGCCTCTCTTTTTAGAAGTACTCCATGCCACGAAAGTCCTGCTTGAAAGCCCTCTAAAACTATCATTTCAAAAAATTTTCTATCATCTTTTATGACCTTGCCCCACTCATTGTCGTGGTAGGCTATATCAAGCTCGCCCTTGGCCCACTCGCAACGTCTCATTTAAATTTTGATCCCGTAAAACTCGCTATACCACTCGACAAATTTAGCCACGCCGTCGTTTACTTTTGTATTTGGCTTGTAGTCAAAGTCAGCCACCAAGTCGCTCACGTCTGCAAATGTCGCTGGCACGTCGCCTGCTTGAAGTGGGAGAAAATTTTTCTTGATCTCGCGGCCGATCTTTATCTCAACTGCCTTGATGTAGTCCATGAGCTCGACTGGGCTGTTGTTGCCGATATTATAGACCTTAAACGGCGCTTTTGAAGTGGCAGGGTCTGGGTGCTTTGCGTCCCAGTTTGGATTTGGTTTAGCTGGGTTGTCGATGCACTTGATGATGCCCTTTACGATGTCATCCACGTAGGTAAAGTCGCGCTTCATCTTGCCGTAGTTAAAGACGTCGATGGTTTTATCTTTAAGCGCGGCATCAACAAACAAAAATAGCGCCATATCAGGGCGTCCCCATGGTCCATAAACCGTAAAAAAGCGAAGTCCGGTCGTTGGCACGTTAAATAGGTGGCTATAAGTGTGCGCCATCATCTCGTTGCTCTTTTTGGTCGCTGCGTAGAGGCTTATAGGGTGATTGACCCCCTCGTGTGTAGAAAATGGCATGTTTTCATTTAGTCCATAAACCGAGCTAGAGCTTGCATAGACTAAATTTTTGATCTCATTGTGGCGGCAGCACTCGAGGATGTTCATAAAGCCCGTGATGTTGCTGTCGATGTAGGCTTTTGGATTTATGAGCGAGTAGCGAACGCCAGCTTGTGCGGCTAAATTTACCACTACGTCAAATTTCTCCTTAGTAAAAAGCTCTTTCATCGTCTTTTCATCAGCAAGGTCTGCTTTTATAAATTTTAAATTTGGATGCGTTTTTGAGGTGATAAGCTTACCATACTCTATCTCGCTCACGTCAAAACCTGCCGTTTTTAGGCGTGCAAGCTTTAAATTTACGTCGTAATAGTCGTTTATCACGTCATATCCAACGACCTCATCCCCACGCGCCACAAGGGCATTTGCAAGGTGAAATCCTATAAATCCAGCTGTTCCAGTTACTAAAATTTTCATATTTTTCCTTTCATTCTGACTTATTCGTCGTCTAAATTTATCTCAGGCACTTTCTCTTCAAAAAGTGTCTTGCTCTTTGGCTCTTTTGGCTTTAGATCGCTTGCTTTTTTAAGCAAACCGCCCAGCATATCGCGGTTTAGCTCCTCTTTGCTAATGGGCCTTACATCATCAAATTCGCTAAATTCCAAAGCCTCTTTATCTACCTTGATCTCGTAGTCTAGCTGTCCGTTAAGCCTTGCTAGCTCGTCGCTTATCGCAGAGCAAAAGACCTCAGTGTATCCCCTGTGAGCGCAGTTTTTAGCTAGAAATTCGCTCATCACGTTTAGGTGATTTATATAGTCATCTTGCAAGATATTTGCCTGCAAAAGCTCAAATTTCAAAAATAGCCAGTAGGTGTTAAGCACGTCGCTTTCGCAGTATTCGTTTATCTTATCAAGCTCGCCTGCGTAGTATAGCTCAAGCACCTGATCGCCATGAACGTCGTATTTGCCAGGTAAATTTAAGCTAGCACAAAGCGTATCAAGCTTTAGCCCTCTAACACTTCCAAAATCGCTTATAAAATCAAGCAAATCAAGGTGAAATTTAGGCGAATACCTTGCCCTATAATTTTCCCATTTGTTTTTGTTTAGCTCTTTGTTTTCGCTCTCATAATATGCCGCTGCGTTTAGGTTGTAGCGCATCGCACGCACCATTAGCATAGGCAGGTCAAAGCCACGGCCGTTAAAGCTAACAAGCCTTGGGTTATAATCATTTATAAATTTTAAAAATTTAGCGATGATCTCGCGCTCGTCCTTGCCCTCCATCGTGCTGACTTTTAAAAATTTGCCGTACTCATCGGCCATCACCGCAGAGATCGCCACAACTCTATGAAACATCACAGGCAAAAACTCACTCCCACTGGCCTCTTTTTGCAAGGCCATAGCCTGCACGCTCACATCTTCGTCGCTTCCGTCGATGCTGTAAACTTTTCTTATCAAATTTGCATCAGGTATCGTCTCGCAGTCAAAGACGCAGATGTAACTTTTCGCCATTTTAGCCCTTTTTTAAGCATTTTTTTTTAAAATCATACCAAAAATTTATATTTAAAGTAGCCAATGCAAGATAAAAATCAACTAAAAATAGCCATCGTAAAGCTTTCGGCACTTGGGGACATCGTCCATGCAGCCATCGTGCTTCAGTTTATCAAAAAGCACTGCCCAAATGCTCACATCACATGGCTGGTTGATGCCCGTTTTGCAAGCCTTTTAAAAGACCATCCACTTATCGACGAGCTAGTCATTTTGCCGCTTAAAGAGAGCTTTAAAAAGAGTTACAAGATCATAAAAACGCTTGGTAAATTTGACAAGATCATCGACCTGCAGGGACTTTTCAAATCAGCCGTCGTCGCAAAACTACTTGGCAAAGAAATTTATGGCTTTAGCAGAGAAAGCGTCAAAGAAAAGATCGCAGCCAGGCTTTATAGGCATAAATTTAAGATCGACTACAACGAAAATATCATAGTTAGAAACCTAAGCCTCGTTGGATACGCCTTAAATTTTAGCTTTGACAGAGATGAAATTTTAAAAAAATCGCCCTGCTTTGAAATTTGCAAAAAGTTTAAAAACGAAAGTGGTAAAAAACGCGTTTTAATCGCTGCTTTTGCAAGCGAAGAGAGCAAAATTTATGACAAATTTAAAGATGTGATTAGACTACTTGATGGTTGCGAAATTTACCTTTGCTACGGGAGTGAGAGCGAAAAAGCAAGGGCTGAGGCGATCATTTCAGGCACCAAAGCAAAACTGCTTGAAAAACTAAGCATAAAAGATATGATAGATTTTATCGCGAGCTGCGATCTAGTAATCGGCAATGATAGCGGTCTAACGCACCTTGCATGGGCTGTAAATAGGCCTTCTATCACGCTTTTTGGCAACCGACCAAGCCACCGCAATGCCTACGTCACGGACAAAAACTTAGTTGTTGATATGGGTAAGCAAATAGATGCTAGAAGTATCGATAAAAACGACTTTTGCATAAGAGAAATTTACCCTGAAACGGTTGCAAATTTCGCAAAAAGGCTGCTAAATGGATAGGCTATATCTAGCTGGCTTTTATACCTTGAAATTTCTTATATTTATATTGCCAAGCTCCCTTCAAAACATGCTTGCTAAATTTTTAGCATTTGCATTTATGAAGCTTAAAAAAAAGCGTTTTCACGTCGTGATGACAAATTTAGACCTTGCATTTGGCGAGACAAAAACTAAAGGAGAGAAGCTAGAGATCGCCAAAAAATGCTACTACAACTTTGCAAAATACCTTGGCATAAATTTTATCCTCAATCAAAACACGACAAAGCAAAAGATACTTGAGCAAGTTGTTTTTAAAAATGAGCACTTTTTGCTTGATGCGATGAAGTCTGGTCGGCCTATCATCGTCACAACGGCGCACTTTGGGCAGTGGGAGATATTTCCTCTAGCTGTCGCAGCTCATTTTGGGCCATCTTCGGTGCTTGGCAGAAGGCTTGATAGCAGCGTCATGGATAAAATTTTAAGAGCAAACAGAGTGCAGTTTGATGTGGAGCTAATCGACAAAGATGGCGGCGCAAAAGATATCTTAAAAGCGCTAAAAGCTAGGCGAATAGTAGGAATTTTAGTCGATCAAAATACCGCGCCAAAAGATGGCATAAAGGTGCAGTTTTTTGGCAAAGATGTGCTTCACACGCCAGCGGCAAGCGTGCTAGCTCAAAAGACAAATGCCCTTATCATAAACGCATTTATCTACCAAAAAGGTGAAAATTTAAATGAAATTTGCTTTGAAGAGCCAATAGATATAAGCACGTTTGATAAAGAAGATGCCGTGCAAAAAGCGACGCAGATGCAGTGCAGTGCGTGCGAAGAGATGGTTAGAGCAAGGCCAGAAGAGTACTTTTGGTTTCACCAAAGGTTTAAGAGATTTTACGAAAATGAGTATAAATGCTAAGCGTTGTCATTTTGACTTTTAATAGCGAAAAGTACCTAAAAGAGGTGCTAGATAGCGCTAAATTTGCTGATGAGATCATCGTGGTTGATAGCGGTTCAAAAGATAGCACAAGGCAAATTTGTGATGGCTTTAGCAATGTGAAATTTCACGAGCAAGCTTGGCTTGGATTTGGCGCGCAAAAGCAAAAGGGCGTGGATCTAGCCAAAAACGAGTGGGTATTTGTGCTTGATAGCGACGAGGTGATAACAGACGAGCTTAAAAATGAGATCATTAGCACATTAAAAGAGCCTAAATTTATGGCTTATAACGTTGCCAGGCTAAATTTTTTCTTTGGTAAAGCGATAAAAAACATGGGGCTATATCCGGACTACACGGTGAGACTTTTTAATAAAAATTTTGCCAAATTTGATGGCAGAGCTGTGCATGAAAAGGTTGTTTTAAATGACGGCTCACAAAGGCTTGGAGCGCTTAAAAACCACTTCTTGCACTACGCGTATGAGAGCATCGAACAGTTTATCGCCAAGCAAAATCGCTACTCAAGCATGGGCGCAAAAAGAAATTTGCTAAAGGCGCTTACAAGCCCTGCTTGGACATTTTTTAAGCTTTATGTGCTAAAAGGTGGCTTCAAAGAGGGCTTTGCTGGCTACGTTATCGCTAGGCTTTACGCCCAGTACACATTTTGGAAATATATAAAATGAAAATACTTGTGATTAAATTTAGAAACATCGGCGATGTGCTTTTGACAACGCCACTCATTGAAAACCTGCACCACTACTACCCAGATGCGACCATCGACTTCGCCCTAAATAAAGGCACAGAAGCGATGATAGAAGGCAATCCTTATATAAATAAAATCCACATTTACGATAGGCAAAGTGCAAATTCTGGCTTTTTTAAAAAGCTAATTACCGAGCTAAAATTTATAAGAGCGATCAAAAAAGAGAAGTACGATATGGCGGTGCAAACGACCACTGGAGACCGCGGAGTCATCATCTCAAAATACGCCAAGATCAAAAAGATAGTTGGCTTTTTAGGCAAGCACAATGCGATAAACAAACTTTTAAGCGTAAAGGCAAAATACTACGAAAATTTCTCTCATACGGTTGATCTAAATTTAAACGCGCTAAGGGCTTTGGGCTTTGAGCCAGTGAGTAAAAAAGTGAGCGTTTTTTCAGACGAGAGCATGGAGCATCTAAATTTACCAAAACGCTTTGTACACGTGCATCTAACAAGCCGCTGGATGTTTAAATGCGCAAACGACGAGAGTATGGCAGAGCTCATCGACTACTGCGAAAACGAGCTAAATGTAAAGGTCGTGCTAACAAGCGACAACAAAGAAAATGAGCTAAATAAGCTTGCAAATGTGCTAAAAATTTGCAAAAGCGAGCCTATAAATTTAGGTGGCAAGCTAAGCCTAAAACAAACGATCGCCCTCTCAAAGCGCTCAAGTCTCTTTATCGGCGTCGATACTGCGATCATGCATATAGCCGCTGCAAATGACGTGCCAGTGATCGCCTTTTTTGGCCCAAGTAATGCTTACGAGTGGGGACCATGGGATAATAACTTAATGCGAAATGGCTACACAGCGCAAAATGGCATCCAAAGCATGGGTAAGCACATCGTCTATCAAAAGAACTGGGACTTTGTGCCATGTGATAAAGAGGGTATAAAAGAGAACGGCATCGAAAAGACTTTAATGGACTTTAGCGATGAAATGGGACAGATAAAGGCGAAAATAAGATCAAATTTGGAGCTAGCGCAATGAACATCCTCCACACGCAGACGCTTTTTAACTGGGGTGGCGAGCAAAACAAGACACTAAATGAGATGCGTTTCATGCGTGAAATGGGTCATGAAGTGATGCTCTTTTGCAACCCAAATTCGCAGATCGAAAGCATCGCAAAAGAAGATGGATTTAAGGTCATAACGCACGAGATGAATAAGAAAAATTTTCATAAAAGCGTGCCAGCGTTTTGCGAAGCGATAAGCTCAAATAATATAGATGTCGTGATCACACATGGCTCAACTGATAGCTGGGTCGGCGCCATAGCTGGGCTTTTTTACCGCAAAAGAGGCGTTAAATTTTATAAAGAAAGACACAATCTTTTCCCTATAAATGGGTTTGTTTCTAAATTTATGCATAAAAAGCTTTTTGACAAAATTTTATACATCTCAGGTAGCGTCAAAGAGTATCTCCTAAACATCGGCGTTAGCGAAGATAGGCTCTTTTTTATGCCAAGCACGGTTGATGCTGAAAAGATTGATAGCACAAAAAGCACTTTTAGAGATGAGTTTCATATCGCCAAAGATGAGCTAGTCATCGGCACTTTTACCTCACTTTACCGCAAAAAAGGGGTCTTTGACTTCGCAAGTGCTGCAAAAGAAATTTTAAAGACAAAGGATGCGACTATTGTATTTTCTGGCAACATTAGTGACGGCACAAAAGAGCAGATCACCTCTATGTTTGATGAAAAAGATAAGATCATCTTCACTGGCTTTAGAAATGACGCGGCAAATATTATAAAAAGCTTTGATATCTACGTATTTGCCTCGCACTCTGAGGGGCTTGGCACAGTACTACTTGAGGCGATGAGCTCAAAGGTGCCAGTCGTGGTCTATGATAACGCGCCGATGAACGTGCTAGTTAAAGATAAAGAGCGTGGGATTTGTGCTAGAAATTTAGATGAAATTTCACTAAAAGAGTGCATTTTAGAGCTGATAAATGAGCCTGAAAAAGCCAAAATTTACTCTCAAAACGCCTTTAAATTTGTGGATGAAAACTTTAGCCACAAGGTGCTAAAAGAGGCTATAAGAAATTTACTGGAGCAAAAATGAACTACCCAGTTTGTGTGCTAACGATGCACCACTGCAATAACAATGAAAACGACTTTGCCATTAAGCCAGAGCTATTTAAAAAAGCGCTTCTTATGGCGCTTGATGAGGGCTATAAATTTATAAATTATGGCCAGTTTAAAGATATCGTGGCTGGCAGAGCAAAGGCTCGCAAAAAGAGCATTTTGCTAACTTTTGATGATGGATATTTTGACAATTATAAATTTGCATTTCCTATCTTAAAAGAGCTAAATATCCCAGCCGTTTGTTTTTTGATAACAGATAAGATCAAGGATTTTAAAAGGCAGGATTATGATTTTTCGTTTAAAAAACACAAAGAGATCGACTACGACAAAGACGCGGAGTATTTTTTAAATTTAGATGAGATCAGGCAGATGCAAGAGAGCAGGCTTTTTGAATTTGATAGCCACACAGCGAGCCACTTTTCTTGCAGAAGTGACGATGAGGCAAAGCTAAGAGAGGAGTTTTCTAGCTCGCTTGCCAAGATAAAAGAGCTATTTCCAGAAAAAAAAGAATTTGGCTTTTGCTTTCCAAAAGGGCATTTTAACGAGCTTTCGCAAAGGATAGTTAAAGAGTATTACGGCTTTGCTTTTAGCGTGATAGATGGTGGATTTTGCACGGGAGATGATAAATTTAAGATAAGGCGTATCGATATCTCAAACAACGCAAAGAGCGAGAGCGACTACATTTTTAGGATCAAAAAGAAGCTTTTTATTTATTCGACTCCATTTATTGGCAAATTTTACTCAGACCTTAGAAATAGAAGCTTTAAATAGCGCTTAGCTCTAACTCCTAAGAAAAGCATAAATAGATCCCAAAAAGTCATTTTGATAGATAAACATAGTCTTTTTAAGCCACTTTTCGTCGCGCTTTGTCACTATGCGTTTTATCTCCTCTAAGTTACCATCGGCCTTGTTTATGCCGCGTTTTGTCGTGAAAAATGCCTTGTAGCCATGCTTTTTAGCAGCACTTAGATACTCGTCATTATATTTGCCTCTTGGCCAGCAAAGCGACTCATCTTCAAAGCCAAAATTTTTCTTCATAAACTCACGGCAAAGACCAAATTCCTCATCCAAGCTAAGCCGTCCAAAATATCCATCAAAATGCCCGTGCGTATGCGAATGAAAACAAAAGCAGTCCTTCATCTTCTCGATCTGCTCTAAATTTAAGATCACATCTTGCGGCCTACTTGGAGCAAGCCTCTTGCACTCGTTGTGATCGACGTTTAAAAAACTAGCAGGCCTCATCTCATGGGCCTTTTGTGCTGCCTCTATCCAGCCAGTTATTATAAATATATTTGCTTTTAGTCCAAATTCTTTCACGATAGGATAGGCATAGATGTAGTTATCCATCCAGCCATCGTCAAATGTTATGCAAACGCTCTTTTTAGGCACCTCAAGCTCACCCTTTTTGTATGCGATAAATTCATTTATGCTTAGCGTTTTATAACCATTTTCGGCTAGAAATTTCATGTGCGATCTAAACTCATCCACGCTACTAGCGATAAATCCACTCTTTTCAAGCACATGGTGATACATCAAAACTGGTACGCTCATTTTACAAGCTCCATATATAAATTTTGTGTGTTTTCTATCATTTTTTCAATGCTAAATGTCTCTTTGACGTACTCTCTGCCAAATTCACCCATCTGCTTTCTTAAATTTTCATCCAAAATGAGCCTTTCAAGCACCTTTTTTAGCTCCTCTTTGTTGCCATTTTCAAATAAAAATCCGCTTTTGCCATTACTCACTGCCTCACCAAGGCCGCCCACATCGCTTCCGATGGTAGCTAGCTTACACGAAGATGCCTCAAGTAGCGCCCCACCGATAGCCTCCATGTCTGAAGGTAACACGCAAATATCAAGTGAGCCTAAAAAGTCGCTCACGTCGGTTCTGTTGCCAAGCATGAAGATATTTTTCTTATCTTTTATATACTCGTGTAAATTTTTATTTTGAGGACCGTCGCCAACGATAAAAAGGGCTGATTTTTCTAAATTTAGCTCGCTAAATGCATCGATTAAAAGCTTATGATTTTTAGCAGCTCTTAGCACTGCAACGATGCAAATGCCCACCACATCGTCACTTAGCCCAAATTCTTTTTTCATATTTATCTTAAATTCTGACGTGTATTTTTGCGTGTCGATGCCTGTATAAATTTTTAGCACCTTCTCTTTTTTCACACCTCTTTTGATAAGATCAGCGCAAACTGAGTTGCAAACGCCAACTACTTTGGTGCTTAGGTTGTAAGGTATGGGAGAGCTTATAGGCAGCTGCAAATGCCTAGTACGAACCACGCTAACGCCACAAATTTTGCCCACGATAGCGCCTATGGTGCCATCTTTACCCGAGTGAGTTGAGATGATTTTTATATTATTTTGCTTTACAAATTTGCAAATTTTTAAAATTTCAAAGATATTAAAAGACTTTTTGAGGTTAAACTCGACAAATTCGCACTCTATCTGCTTTTCAAGGCTTTTTGAACCAGGATTTAACCCATAAAAAACCTTAAATTTGCTCTTATCTAGTCCGTTTATCACGCGCTGCGTGCGGTGCTCTTGCCCACCAAATCCCAAAGAGCTTTCAAGCTCAAGTATGTTTATCATTATTTTTCCTAGCTTCAATATCGCTTAAATTAGCGATTTTTAGGGCATTATAGCTAAAATTTTTTTAATTTTATTTTTAAGCATTTTACTATTTGTTTTTGATAAAATAAATCCCTTAAAATAAAAATCAAATGCCTTATTAATAATTATTAATGCTACTTATCTGGGCACTGGCTTTAGGAGTTATAGATGAAAAAAATAGTATTTTTAAGAACTAATCCAAACGCAGTTGGAGGTGCTGAAAGATACTTAAGAAGGCTTGTTAAGGCTATAAATGAGCTTGGTATCCAAACAGAAATTCGCTCATATCTTGGAGATGCTGGCATATCTTCTTGGAAAAAAGCTCTAAATTTTAACCGCCAAGTAAAACGCCAAAAAAAAGAGGACGAGTTTTATTTTAGCCTAGAGCGAGTAAGCTGCGCCGATATCTACAGGGCTGGAGACGGAGTGCATAAGGTTTATAGGGCGACAAAGAGCTTTTGGTGGCTAAACCCCCTAAATTTCGTCTATCCATACTTAGAGAAAAAGTGCTTTAAAAACTCCCAAAAGATCATCACAAACTCAAATTTCATCAAAGAGCAGATCATCGCGACTTACGGCATAGAGCCTGAAAAGATCACGACTATTTATAACGGCGTAAATTTACCCCAAAGGGTGCAAAAAGCTGAGGCAAAGCTCACGCTTTGTGAGGAATTTGGACTTAAATTTGAGCTTGCGACCCTGCTTTTCGTGGGAAATGGCTTTAAAAGAAAGGGGCTAAAAGAGTTTTTACTCCTTGCTTCAAAGCTAAAAACGCCCGTAAATACGCTCATTGTCGGCAAAGACAAAAACATCTCAAGCTACAAACGCCTCGCCAAAAAACTTGGGCTAAACGCCTACTTTGTCGGCGAGCAAAAGAGCACGGCGAAATTTTATGAGGCGAGCGATATTTTTATCTTTCCAACGCACTATGAGCCATTTTCAAATGTCGTGCTAGAGGCGCTTAGCTTTAAAAACGTGGTCTTTACGACGGCTCAAAATGGCGCTAGCGAGATTTTAGAAGATAAATTTGTGCTTCAAAGCCCAAATGATGAGAGCGCGCTGGAGTTTATAGATGAAATTCTCACAAACCATAAGCTTTTAGCGAGCCTACAAGAGAAGGCTTACGAGCTTTCTTTAAATTTTAGCATCGAAAAAAATGCCGCTCTTACGCTTGATGTTATAAAAGATGCCTTAAAATGAGAGTTTTTATAGAGCTTCCAACCTGGCTAGGCGATAGCGTTATGGCAAGCGCTGCGATTGAAAATTTAGTGCAAAATGAAAAGAATTTGCAAATCGTTTTTTTTGGCTCATTTGTAGCTTGCGAGCTTTACAAAAGCCATCCAAACTGCGAAAAAGTGGTCGTTGATGAGAGCAAAAAGGCTAAATTTAGATTTTTATCTCTTGCTAAAAGTGCTAAAAGTCTTGGTAAATTTGATATAGCGCTTAGCTTTAGAAGCTCGTTTGCTAGTAAATTTTTGCTATTTTTTATAAACGCTAAGAAAAAAGCCATCTTTAAAAAGAGCAAAACCGTCCTTCATCAGGTGCTAAAATATGCAAATTTTGTAAAAAATGCCCTAGGCCTAAGCGAAATTTCTACTCAGCTAAAGCTACATTTTACACCTCAAATTTCAGCTAAAAAAACACTAGCACTAAATCCAGGTGCGAGCTACGGAAGTGCGAAAAGATGGTACCCAGAGTATTTTGCTCAGGTGGCTTTAAATTTTAAAGATGAGTTTGAGATTGTCATCTTTGGCGGCAAAGGCGAGCAAGAAATTTGTGAAAAAATAGAGCAAATTTTAAAAGAAAATGGCGTAGCTTGCCAAAATTTAGCTGGCAAAACAAGCGTCAAAGAGCTTTGTGAGCGCATAGCTGGGCTTAGTAAAAATGGCGTTTTCGTCACAAACGATAGCGGCCCTATGCACGTAGCTGCAGCCTTTCATGTGCCAACGATCGCTCTTTTTGGACCGACAAAATTTAGCGAAACCTCGCCCTGGGACAATAAATTTGCAAAGATAGTGCATCTAAATTTAGCTTGCATGCCCTGTATGAAGCGAGTTTGCCCACTAAAAACGCACGCTTGTATGAAAGATCTAAAGCCACAAATGGTAATAGATGAGATAAATTTACTAAGAAAAGAGAGTGGGATTTAGGCAAAAAATAGAACGAGGCAGTTGCCTGCCCCGCTAGTTAGCATTAAGCCGACTTTTCTTTGAGATATTTGTTTATAAGCGTTGTGATCTCTTCGCCGTGTGGGAACCTTGACTCATCGTTTCCGATGCGATCTTTTTTAGAAAAGATAACGTTTCCATCAACCTCGACGATGAAATTTCCACCATCACCTACAACCAACTCGACTCTTGCATCACTAAAGTTCGCTTTTATTTCATCTTCTACACGAGAAGCTACCGGACGATAGTTTCAAGAGTTGCAGTAAATAATTTTTACTTGCATGCTCTGTCCTTTCTTGTGAAATAAGTTTTGATTATATAAAATTTATCCTAACAAACAGATAACACGAGAAAGGACGATTTTATGAAAAAGGTAGCCGTAATCTTAGCTGATGGTTTTGAGGAGATCGAGGCGCTAACCTCCGTCGATGTTTTACGCAGAGCAGGCGCGATAGCATCTATCGCTAGCTTGAAGGACGCGCAGATCAGAGGTGCTCACAATATAAATGTAAAAGCTGATGTCACACTTCGTGAAGTGGAGGAGCTAGACTATGATGCGATCGTGCTTCCAGGAGGCCTGCCTGGCGCAGAAAATCTCGCAAATGACGCCAAACTAAGAGAAATTTTGCAAGAATTTGATAAAAAAGGTAAGCTAATTTGTGCCATTTGTGCCGCTCCTATGGTGCTTGAGCGAGCTCGTGTGCTAAAAGAGCATTTTGTCTGCTATCCTGGCTTTGAAGAAAATGTAAGAAGCGACAAAAGAGGCTACGTGAGCGATAAAAACGTGCTAAAAGATCAAAACATCATCACTGGCAAGGGACCTGCTTTTTCTATGGAATTTGCACTTTTTATAGTGAAAAATTTGCTTGGCGAAGAGGCTTATCTTAAAGTAAAAAATGATTTACTTTATAAATAGTTTATAAAAAAATTGTAATTTTTTATTTAATTATTCTACTTAAACTTAAGGATAAATTTTGTTTAATGATAGATATTATAATGCCGTATTGTTGCAATTTGTTGCATTTAAGGATATTTTTTAAAAATTTGTAATATTTTTTTTGATTTTTACATCTTTTTGACGGAAATAAGCTATTATTTCTCTAATCGATCAGATCGATAATTTTTTTAAGGAATAATCCTGTGAACATTTATGTAGGAAATTTGTCGTATAGAACGACAGAGGCAGAGTTGAAGGAAGCTTTTGCACAATTTGGTGAAGTAAGGCGCGCAAAAATCGTAAAAGATAGAGAGACAGACCGCTCAAAGGGCTTTGGCTTTGTTGAGATGGACGACGCGAACGAGGGCCAAAAGGCGATCGACGCACTAAATGAAAAAGAACTTGGCGGACGCACTTTAAGAGTAAATGAGGCTAGACCAAGGGATTAATGACTATTTGCCACCATCTGGTGGCATAGTCTCTCGCATAGCTCCGACGCCAAGCGGCTACCTGCACGCTGGCAACGCCTACAACTTTATCCTGACTTATCTTCTGACGCGCTCACTGGGTGGCGTTTTGCACCTAAGGATTGATGATTATGACCTTGGCAGGTACCGGCGCGAATTTGTTCAAAATATCTTTGACGTGTTAGAATTTCTGGGGCTAGATTACGACAAAGGTGCCACAGGCGTTAGTGACTTTGAGCGTAATTTTAGCTTTAAAACAAGAGCTAAAAGATATGAAAACGCACTTGAAAAGCTAGATGAAATTTACATTTGTGAGTGCACAAGAGCCACGAAAGATGCCTATGAAAACGGCATTTACACTAAAATTTGCAAAGATAAAAAGTTAAAATTTATAAAAGATAAAACCGCTATCAGACTAAGTGTTGATGAAAATGACGAGCTTGGCAGGCAAGTGGCAGCGCAGATGGGCGATTTTGTCATTTATAAAAAGGATTTTACTCCAGCTTATAACTTTGCAAGCGTCATTGACGATGAAGATATGGGAGTAAATTTAGTGGTTAGAGGCGAGGACTTGCTGCCTTGCACGCTAGCTCAAAGATACCTTGCAAAAAGGCTAAATTTTAGCTTTTTAAATGCTAAATTTATCCACCACAAGTTACTTTTAAACGGAGCCAAAAAGCTTTCTAAAAGCTCCAAGTCGCCGCCTATTGATCTAAACCAAAATCCTCAAATTTATTACAAAATGTTAGCAAACGATCTTGGACTAAATTTAAACTCAGCAGATAAAATTTCAAACTTGCTTTATGAATTTAGGCTTAAAAATATAGCTGAATTATTGCTAAATCGCACCTGAAATATTTACGAGCCTATTAAGATCATCAAATTTAAAGCTAAGTTCATCTTTAAACTTAGCTACTATCTCATCCTTATTTTCGCTAAATTTTATCTCGCTGCCCAGCAAAAGTCCTTTTGTAAAAAGCCTGTGATCAAGCTCATAGGCGCTTATGCACTCATTTACTACGCTTACTACTTCGCTTGCAAAAACTGGCTCTTTAAAGATAGTCTCCGCCCTAAATGCAACGTACGCAGCGCCTCCGTCGTAATCAATCTTATAATAGCTTAGCTCCTCGCCAAGCGCCACGCAAGCAACCATACTGAGCGTATGACCATTTATATTTTCGTCCAGCTCAAACTGCGCCGTGCTAAACGCTTCAAGCCCAAATTTCTCGCCAAACTCACGCGCTCTATTTGCAAGGCTAAGCAAGCGCTCATCAAAGCCATTGATATTTTCATAGCCCCAAAGCCAAGTGTTAGACGAAAAGCTCTCAGAGCCGATAAACTGCATATCAAACTCCTGCTTGTCAAAGCAAATTTTGCCACTTTCAAAGTCGGCTTGCCACTTGCTAGCCTCAACCACTTGCTTAAAAAGCCGTTTTTGAAGGAGCATCGCTCTGCCAAGGCAAGCGCTAAAAAGCTCACTCCAGTTACTTTTATCTATGCCAAGCTCATCTAAAAAATAGCTCTTTTTTCTAAAAATATCAAACATTTCTTGTCCTTAAATTTACGCTGAAGCGGCGAGCTTTTCTATCTCTTCGCCTACATCGTCGCTTATGATAAACTCGGTCTTATAGATGAAAATTTCGCCAGTTGCTTCATTTTTTATCTTCAAAATTAGCCGTTTTTGATTATTTGGCGCATTTTTGCTAAAAACTAGCGAATAAATTTGCTCCAGCTTTTGCCTGCTAAGCTCGCTAAGGCTTAAAAGCACCTCTAGTTCGGCATACTCTCTTATCTTTTGAGGGGCGCTCGCCTCTTCGTTTTTGCTAAATTTAGAGTTTTGCTTTAGTTTTCTTGTCTTAAAGTCTAAATTTTGTGCATCTTCTAGGCTATAAACCTCGTTTAAATTTGTCCTTACAAACTGATCGTCGCGCGAGATATTTATCCTAAATGCATAAGGCAGATCGCGCTTTGCCTCGTCTTTTACGATATCTTCGATGTTGCCAAGCTCTCTTTCAAAGACGGCGATCTCGATGTTGCCGTGAAAGTCCAGCACATTTATAGTGCCCATTTTTTTGCCACTTTTTGTGATCCTCGTGCTAAAGTCCTCGATCTTGCCAACTACCAAAATTTCAGCACTTTGTGGCAAGGTTTCAAACTCGGAGCTTAGCGTGTATTTGATCTTATTTATCTCGTCCTTATAATCATCAAGCGGGTGACCTGAGAGGTAGATGCCAACACTCTCTTGCTCAAATTTCAAGATCTGTTTGATGTCAAATTCATCATCTATAGTGACGAAATTTATCTTCACATCATTCATGCTATCATCTTCGACAAATAGGCTCTCAGCCGCATTTTTACGTATCTGGGCTGCATTTTTGCAAGCTTCTACGATATTTTCTACATTTTGTAAAAGCATCTTGCGACTAAAGCCAAACTCATCGAAGCAGCCAGCTTTTATGAGGCTTTCAAAGACCTTTTTATTGACCTTAAATGGATCGATCCTTGAGACAAAGTCATCCATGCTCTTAAACTCGCCCTTTGCGTCACGCTCAGCGATGATGTTCTCAATTGCTGCTCCACCAACGCCCTTAATCGCTCCAAGACCAAATATAATGCCATCGTGACCCTCATTTTTAACGACGCTAAATTCTTTGGTTGATTTGTTGATAGATGGCGGCAAAGTATCGATGTTTATGCGTTTTATCTCATCGATGTAGCGAACGATCTTATCGACGTTGCTCTCCTCGCTTGTTAGAAGTGCCGCCATAAATTCAGCCGGATAGTAAGCCTTCAGATAAGCCGTCTGAAATGTGACATAAGCGTAGGCTGCGGAGTGAGACTTGTTAAAGCCATATCCTGCAAATTTAACGATTAGCTCGAAAAGATCGTCCGCTTTTTGACCATTTAGCCCTTTTGCCTCAGCACCTTTTACAAACTCGCCCTTTAGCCTATCCATCTCTTCTTTGATCTTTTTACCCATCGCACGGCGCACAAGGTCCGCACCGCCTAAGCTAAAGCCACCTATGGCTTGCACGATCTGCATGACTTGCTCTTGATAGACGATGACGCCGTATGTTGGCGCAAGGATCGGCTCAAGCTCCTTGAACGCGTATGTTATCTCCGCCTCGCCATGTTTTCTCTTGACGAAGTCATCAAGCATGCCACTCTCCATCGGTCCTGGGCGGTAGAGTGCTAGCATCGCGACGATATCCTCAAAGCAGTCTGGGCGCAGGCTAGTTCCTAGCTTTCTCATGCCCTCGCCCTCTATCTGGAAGATGCCGATGGCTTGGCCACTTTGTATCATTTTATAAACGCCAGAATCGTTTTTATCGACCTGCTCCCAGATGATGTCCCTACCAGTGCGCTGTTTAACGAGCTTGATCGCATTGTCGATAACCGTTAGCGTCTTAAGGCCAAGAAAGTCAAATTTTATTAAATCAACGTCTTCTAGGTATTTTAGACTATACTGCGTCACAAAGCGATCTTCTGGGCTGTTTGGCTGGCGAAATAGCGGGGTTTTGTTCCAAAGCTCTTCGTTTGAGATGACAACGCCTGCTGCGTGCTGACCGGCGTTTCTATTTAGTCCCTCAAGATCAAGGGCAAATTTCCAAATTTTAGCCGCCTTTGGGTTTTGACTTATTAGCTCAGCTATCTTTGGCTCTTTCTCGTAGGCATCTTTTAGCGTGATGTTAAGCTCATCAGGGATAAGCTTTGCCATCGCATCAGCCTCCGCATAAGGCATGTCGCAGACTCTAGCGACATCTCTAATGACACCTTTTGCAAGCAATTTACCAAATGTAATAACGCCTGCAACGTTAAATTTGCCGTATTTTTGCGTGACGTAGTCGATGATCTCGCCACGTCTGCTTTGGCAAAAATCCACGTCGATATCTGGCATGCTAACGCGCTCTGGGTTTAGAAATCTCTCAAAAAGCAGGTTGTATGGGATAGGATCAAGGTCGGTGATCTTTAGCGAGTAAGCGACCAAGCTACCAGCTGCGGAGCCACGTCCTGGACCAACTGGCACGCCTCTGCGCTTGGCTTCATTTATGAAGTCCCAAACGATCATCATATATCCTGGGAAATTCATCTTATTGATGATGCCGATCTCTATCTCAAGGCGCTTTCTATACTCTTCGTGTAAATTTTCAGGGACAAATTTCAGCCTCTCTTCAAGACCCTTTCTACACTCATGCTCGAAAAAAACAGCGTCATTTTTGAAGCTATATCTGTTTTCTGGCTCTGGGAGGGTCAAATTTCTCTCCTTAGCGCACTCAAGAGTAAATTTAAAATTTGGCGGAGTTGGGTTGCCAAGCTTGATCTCAAGGTTGCACTTATCCACGATCTCTTGGGTGTTTTCTATCACTTCAGGGATGTCTAAAAATAGCTCGTTCATCTGCTCTTTGCTTTTGACAAAAAACTCATGGACGCTGTGACGAAGTCGGTTTGGATCATCTAAGGTTTTGTTCATCGCGATGCACATGAAAACCTCGTGCGCAGCGGCTCTTTCTTTAAAAGTGTAGTGGGTGTCGTTTGTGGCGATGACCTTGATGCCAGTCTCTTTTGCGATACGCAAAATGTCATCGTCTATGCGCCTTTGATCGCCGATGCCGTGGCGCATGATCTCAAGGTAAAAGTCATCTCCAAAAATTTCTTTATACTCAAGCGCGACCTCTTTTGCCCTCTCGTAGCCTTTAGCGCCAAATTTAACGTTACGCTCGCTTAAATTTAGATGCCAGCTCACCTCGCCCTGCAAGCAAGCAGAGCTGCAAACTAGGCCCTCGCTATGCTCTTTTAAGATTTTTTTATTGATACGAGGATAGTAGTAAAAGCCCTCGATGTAGCTCATGGAGCTAAGATACATCAAATTTTTGTAGCCAGTCTCGTTTTTGGCGATTAGGATGAGGTGAAAGCGCTGTTTGGTGCTCTTGTCGTCGAGCTGCTCGCCGTTATGCACGTAAGCCTCGATGCCAATTAGCGGTTTTATCCCATTCTTTTTCATCTTTTTGTAAAAATCAATCGCGCCAAACATGTTGCCGTGATCCGTGATCGCTGCTGCCGTGTCGCCTCTGTCATGGAGCATGTGAGCTAGCTCTTCTATCTTGTTTGCTCCGTCTAGTAGGGAGTATTCGGTGTGTAAATGTAGGTGTGTAAAGCCAGAATTTTCACTCATTTTTTATCCTTTTTAATGAGCGGATTTTACAAAATTTTGGCTAATAAGGCGCTTGATGAAAGCTTAATGATAGCTTTAAAATTTAGAGATTTTTAAGTCTGTGACAAGAACAAAGCGCATGGTTAAGCTGTCATACTGCGTTCGTTTTATAACAAAGAGGCTCGAGCAAATTTTAAAATTTCATGAGCGAGTAATTTCGGCTCTAAAATTTGAGCTAAGCGGTAAGCAAAGCCAAATTTTAGTAGTCAATTCTTAGGAGTGAATGGAATTTTAAAATTTGCTCTGCGATATAAATTTATCAAAAGGGAGACAAGGGGACTCGAGTTACGGTCTGCTCGCAGTTACGAGACGAAGTCGAAGTAAATCCGTCCCCTTATCTCCCTTTATATCCCACAATCCCCTCGCACGTTAGAGGGGCATGCTTTAGTGCTACGCACTGCATGCGTTTTATTCAAAAAAGCCTCCATCAAATTTTAAAATTTATGAGTGAGTATATCACGCTTCTAAATTTAGTGGTGAGTTTTACGAAACCTAAATTTAGTAGTCTGCTAAGGCGAGTGAGTAAGATTTTAAAATTTGCAAAACGAAAAGATGAATTTATTAAATTAGATCGCGGACCAAGCCGCAATCCATTATAGATAAACTGGAATATTTGTATGTTCTAAGAAAAATCTTGATGTTCCGCCAAGGACCATCTCCATTAGCCCGTTTTCGCCGTATCTGCTGGCTACGATAAGATCTGCATTTCTATCATTTGCAGCTTTTAAAAGTGCCTCGCCAGGTATCGTTGTAGTTGCTATGATCTCAAAAGACGCGCTGATACCATGAATTTTAAAATACTCTTCAAGCTTTTTAAGATTTAGCTCGGCGTTATCACCAAGGCTTGCTTTTGAAGTGATGCACTGAACCTTTTTAGCGCTCTTTAAAAGATCGATCGCTCCAGTTAGGGCTCTTGAGCTTTGAGTTGTTCCTGTCCAGCTTACAAGGATATTATCAGCCTTAAAATCACGCATCTTTCTAGGGATAACGATCGCATTTTTGCCGCTTTTTAAAACAGCTGACTCAAATGTGCCAGTGATCTTGCCATCAAGTGGCACTGCAGCTACGACTAGATCGCAAAATTTACTCTCTTGCTCGACTATGGCACTTCTTTTTCCATTATGGATCGTGAAATTTGCAGTGCAGACATCTTCGATGATCTCATCGCTCACCTTTATGCCTAGATCGGCGCAAATTTTATTAAAAAGCTTTTCGTTCTCTTCGTGCTCAACTGCAAGCTCAGACTTGGCTGATTTTAAAAATTCCTCAAAAAGCACTCCGCCACGAAGCGTCATTTTCATATTATAAACCACGCTTGGATCTAGTTGGCAAGTGAGGATCTCCATGTGAGCTTTAAACCATTGTGCAACCTTTAAAGCACCGTAAATTCTTGGCTCGATATCGTCCCCTGCTCCTATTGGAAAAAGCAACTTTTTGTATTTCATCATCTATCCTTTAAAAATTTATTCAACCAAAGAGAGCGAAATTTTGTTTCCTTTTTGCTCGCTCACACACACTTTTACCTGATCGCCTACGTTTAATGGGCTCTTTATCTTTGAGATGTGAAGCAGACCATCAACACCGTCTTTTAGCTCGATAAATACTCCAAAATCAACCACGCTTTTTACGCTTCCAACAAACTCATCTCCGATATTAAATGTCGGTTTTACACGGTCTTTGTCGTGTTTAAACGGCTTTTTGCCAAATGAGCGAGAGTTCTCTTTTGAAGTGATAGAGATGATGTAGTCTTTTGCCGCATCGACGTTTTTCTTAGCGCCGCCTGCGATTTTAACCTCGCCTTTTTCTCTATCAAGGTCGATCGAAACTTCAAATTTCTCGATGATCTCTTTTATAGTCTTGCCAGCTTGACCGATGATATCTACGATCTTGCTTGGATCAACGTTAAATAGCTCAAGTTTTGGAAGCACGTCTTCGTTTATCTCTATATTTTTATCAGCCTGTGTCATTAGAGCAAGGATGTGCTCTCTGCCACGTTTTGCTTGATAAAGCGCCTCTTTTAGCACTTCTAGGCTGATGCCTCCAAGCTTGATGTCCATCTGAAGCGCTGTGATGCCATCACTTGTGCCAGCAACTTTAAAGTCCATATCGCCGTCGTGGTCTTCAAGACCCATGATATCAGTTAAAACAGCGTGTTTTTCACCTTCAAATATAAGACCCATCGCAACACCAGCGACAAGTTTTTGGGTATTGACCCCAGCTGCTCTAAGCGCGAGCGAACCACCGCAAACACTAGCCATCGAGCTTGAACCGTTACTCTCTAAAATTTCTGAAACGACCCTTATCGTATATGGAGAAGCTAGATCGATACTTGGTGCAAGGGCACGTTTGGCTAAATTTCCATGTCCAAGCTCACGTCTGCCTGGAGCTTTAAGCGGGCTTGCTTCGCCGACGCTAAAGCCTGGGAAGTTGTAGTTAAACATAAATTTCTCAACTAAAGGAGCTTTTTCAGTTAGGATGTCATACATCTGAGCATCGCTATCTGTGCCAAGAGTGGCGACAACTAGCGCCTGAGTTTGACCCCTTGTAAAGAGGCATGAGCCGTGAGCATTTGGAAGGATATTTGTCTCGATGCTAATAGGTCTAACCTCTTCAAGTCCGCGTCCGTCGGCTCTAACGCCCTCGTTTATGATCTGCTCTCTTACTATTTTCTTTTTATATTTACCAAGGACATTTGAGATGACAGCCTCGTCCCAGCCCTCTTTTTGAGCGACCTCATCGCTTGAAATTTGCTTAGCGATCTTGCCAAGCTCGCTTGCACGCTCACTCTTTGCCATTTGATTGATCGCGTTTTTAACCTCTGCTTTATAAAATTTATCGATGTAAATAGCGATATTTTCGTTTTCTATCTCTGGTTTTAGCTCAAGCGCAGCGTCTTCTTTTTTATGCTCTTTAAACGCCTCTTCATAAGCGCTGCTAGCTCTTAGTATAGCTTTACCAGCAAAGTCGATCGCCTCAACCATCTTATCTTCACTAAATTCATTCATCACTTGCTTTTGCGCCATGCTATCGCTTAGGCTAGGATCTATCATCGGCTCGATCGCTACCATCGGTATGAGCTGCGTAGTTTGCTGAGGCAAGCTTCTCATCTCGATCATCAAAAGCTCATCTTTTGTGCCAGCAACATAAAGATCGATCGCGCTTTGTTTTAGCTCAGAGTTGCTTGGATTTATAACAAATTTATCATCTATATAGCCAACTCTTACACCACAAACTGGGCGATTTACAGGGATGTCGCTAAGGTAAAGTGCAACTGAAGCCGCATTTAGGCTCACAACTTGCAAATCAACCTCAGGATCAGCTGAAAGCACCATGACAACGATCTGCGTTGGGTATGCGTAGCCTTTTGGAAAAAGTGGGCGAAGTGATCTATCAATGATGCGAGCCGTTAGTGTCTCAAAGTCGCCTGGCTTGGTCTCGCGCTTGACGTAACCACCTGGGATTTTGCCAGCTGCGTAAGCTTTTTCGATATATTGCACCGTTAGAGGCAAAAAGTCCTCTTCAACTTGCACATCTTCTCTTGCCACAGTTGCTAAAACTACGGTGTTTTTCACCCTTAAAAGCACTGCCCCACTAGCTTGTTTAGCTACTTTATTAAGGTCAAAAATTTCGACCTGATTATTGACTTCTATACTATATTGCATTATTTTTATCTCCTTGTTGTTTTTGTAACGGTAAATAGTGAGGGCTCTCTTCTAATATCGACATGATGCGCTCGCTCGTAGCCTCGATCTTTTTCTCGTAATACGAATCCACATCGATAAAATCAACGATCTTGTTTATCGTGTAAATTTCATCGACCATATCATTTAAATTTGCAAAGACATCAGTGGCTATCATCGGCGTTGCGTATGAGATGGACTTTACCTTCACATCAAGCAGCGTCTTTATACAAATGAGTGCCGTCATGCCAGTCTCACACCCCTCGTCGATCAGTAAAATATTCTTACCCTTTAGCTCTCCTATCAAATTTCCTTTTCGGTATTTATAGACATTTTTTAAAATTTTCTCTTCATATTTTCTATGCGCTTCGCCGTAGATGTAGTCATAGCTTATGTTAAAAGCTTTTATGAGAGGATCGTTTAGCACGATATCCTCAGTTTCACTAACTATCGCTACGTCGCATTCGCTGTTGTTTGGCGCAGGGATTGGCTCGCTAAAGAGCATCTCATAGCTTAAATTTAACCCCCTGCAAACCACATCAGTCAGGATAACTGACTCAAGCGACATGCAAAGAACTATCGTCTTAGCGTCATTTAGCTCTTTTTTTGGCAAGATCTCGATGAGCTTGTTAGCTGCATCTAGTTGATCTTTAAATTTAACGCTTGTCATTTATCTAGCCATCTTATTTGCTACTTGATGAAGTGGTGCTGCTTTGTGAAAAGTCATAGTGCAAGCCGCCCATCGGATAGAAATTTATAGTAAAGTAGATGCCGCTTTTCTTAGTTGAGGCTGAGCCATTTGTCGTTGTTGTAGGCTCGACATCGTGTTGGTAAATTAGCCCGTAGTTCCAGCACTTCCTTTGATGAAGCACGCCAACTCTCCAGCTCTTTGTGTAGCTTCTCTCAAGGTCGTATTGCCAGCCACCGATTAGGCTATATTGATGCGGGAGCTTCACACCAGCACTGCTGGTAAAGTAGCTATCTTTTGTTGCACTATTTTTAGCCTTGCTGTCGCTCTTTTTCATCGTATGGAGCATATTTATCCAAAATAGATCGTGCGTATAGTAAAGTCCGTTTTGCACCTTTTTAAGCTCTCTGTCTTTGTGTGAGTACTCAAGCTTGTTATAAACGCTAAAATTCTCAAACGGATATAGGTAGATGGCATTTTTTAAATTTGAATACTCATCATCTTTTGTGTAGTAACCTTGTGATATGCTATGTTTTACGACTTTTCTACCACTGCCGTTAAAGAAATACTGTGTCAAATAGCCAGAAACTTCCTCTTTGCTCTGATCTTGAGCTAAGAAATTTTCATACTCATTTAGATCTTTATCGTAGATAAACTCATCGTCTAAATTTCCTTTTCTATAGCCTGGCAGCAAGTACTCAGCACCAAAATTTAAAGTGTGATAAAAGCTCTCATACGCCTTTGCAAGGTCTGTGTGAAGGGCAAATTTATGGTAGTTATTTACAAAATTTGCGTGTTTATCTTCTCTTTTGTCATCAAATGAATTTATCTTGTTTTCGTAGTTTATCCTTGAAGCGTAAAGGTACTCGTAAAACGAGAATGTTAGGCTATCATCAAACAGTGGCACATGCACTGAAGCTGGCAAAGTAAATTCATACTGAGTTGCTCTAACGCCTATCTTTCTATCATATCTGTGCGATTGAAGATCGAGCGAGTATAAGATATTTGGCAAGACTATGTCATCTGTAAATTTATGATACTGAAGCGATGGAAGCTCTTGAAGCGTATCTTTGTTTTCGTTCTTTGAGCCGATCTTTTCGGTATCTATGTAGTATTTCGCATAGGCACCAAAGTAGTGATCGTCATTTGCGATGAAGTAGTTAAATTTAGAGGTCACAAGCGAGTCGTAGTCATCGTCTCTGCCCTTTAAATTTAGATAGTCTATATCATTTAGCTTGGTTGCATCTATCCACATGCCCTCTTGCAGATCAGCCTCACTAAGGTATTTTATGAGTTTATCTCTTTCATATTTTAGCCCGACACCTTTGTGAGTTTTGTTTTTTAGCTCAGCTCTGTTTGAAGTCTCGCTTTTTTGCTTGGCTCGGTAGCTATTTTTATCAGTAAATGAACCAAAGCTGATCTCACCTCTTGAATCAGGCGAATCAGTAAATCTAAAAGCACCGTAAATTCCAGCGCCTCTGTTTGTTCTTATCTGCGGATCAAACTCCAGATCCCACTGGTTATAAGGAGCAAAATAGACTGGCTGCTTATAGTAAAAGCCCTCTGACTTGCCATATCCAAGCTCTGGTGGCAAAAGTCCTGTCCTTCTTGTAGTATCAGTTGAGAAGCCAAAGTATGGCAGGTAAAAGACTGGTACGTTTGCTATGCGAAAGACTGGGTTAAAAAGATGCAAAAATTTACTCTGTTTGTTTAGCATGGCTGAGCTTGAGGTGATGCTCCAGTCAGGGTCTTGGACGTTGCAGCTTGAAACCATCGCCTTTCTTACTCTGTAGTACTCGCTATCAGAGCTGCTCTCATCGCTTCTCATCCACACTTCCATGTCTTTGTTCATCATAAAGAGCGACTCAAAGGCAGCGTTGTTGTTTTTTAAATTTAGCTTGGCGTAGTTTGAGCGAGAGACCTCATCTTTGCCTTTCATCATATTGACATTGCCAAATAGCTCAATGACTGAGTTGTTTTGATCATAAACAGCACAATCAGCCGTCACAAGATACTCTTGCGAATATACAACGACGTTTTTGTTTGCCGTTACGATGCCTTTATCTTGCTTCACATCATCAGCCAATAGCTGCACATCTTGCACTGCTGCACTTAAACTAAAAACACAAACCGGAATTAAAAATAAAATTTTACGCATTTATCACCACTGTTTTTGCTATTTTGTCTTGCCACGTCTGCCTTGCAGGGTTTGAAAGTGCCCAAGCAAAGCCAAGATAAAAACAAGCTTCACTAACTATCCTAAAGACCGCCCTAACAAGACTTTGAGTTAAATTTGGCTTATCTAAAATTTCTACATTTATACACATCGTCTTTGTTATCATCTGCCCGAGGCTAGCGCCATAATACCAAACAAAAAATGTGTGATAGATGACTTTTAAAGCAACCACTTGCCAAAATAAATTTAATACCAAATTTCTAGCATCATCATAGTTAGTGCTAGTAGAAAGTGACTCCCAATAGATGATCATAAAAAGAAACGAAACTATGATCTCATCGATAGAAAACGCCATGATCCTCTTAGCAAAAGGAGCAAGTGAAATTTCTTCGTTTTGAAGCTTCTCTTCTATCTGCATACTCATTTTAGAGCCTGCCACGCGATATCTTTTCTATAGTGTGCTCCGTCAAATTTGACATTTTCGCAAAGCTCATAGGCCTTATCACGTGCCTCTTTTATGCTCTTTGCAGTCGCCACGCAGACTAGCACTCTGCCCCCATCTGCGTAAATTTCATCACCCTCTTTGCTCACGCCTGCGTAAGCTATATGGGCATCTTTTACATCATTTAATACTGAAATTTTAGCCTTTGGGCTACTTTTATAAGGATAGTTTTTGCTAGACATTACGACGCCAACAGCAAATTCATCTTTTAAACTAATAGGCTTTAGCTCGCCTTTTGCAGCGTTTAGTAAAATTTCACTCAAATTTCCATCGATCAAAGGCATCAAGACCTCGCACTCAGGATCGCCAAATCTCACGTTAAACTCAAGCACATAAGGCTCATTTTTCACGATCATCAGCCCCACAAAAAGCACTCCACAAAACGGATTACCTTCGTTTTTCATCCCTTTTAGCGTAGGTTTTACCACCTCTTCTTCGACCCTTTTTACTAGCTCACTTGAAGCAAGCGGACTTGGAGCATAAGCGCCCATACCGCCAGTATTTGGACCCTCGTCGTTATCAAGTAGGCGTTTATGGTCTTGCGCCACTGGCAAGCTTACGAAATTTTCGCCGTCACAAATGGCAAAAAAACTAAGCTCAAAGCCGTCTAAGAACTCCTCAACCACCACAAATTTACCAGCATCACCAAAGCTAGCCCCACTTAGCATATCGCTAACTGCCTCTTTGGCCTCCTCTTTAGAATTTGCGATGATCACGCCTTTTCCAGCGCAAAGTCCATCAGCCTTTACGACCATCGGAGCACTTAGGGTATCAATAAATTTAAATGCTTTTTCTTTATCGTTTGTATTTAAATATTTTGCAGTTTTTATATTATTTCTAGCTAAAAAGTCCTTCATATAGGCCTTGCTAGCTTCAAGTCTGGCTGCTGCTTTGCTTGGTCCAAAGATGAGCAAGCCCTCTTTTTTAAAGATATCCACCACGCCTTCGCTAAGAGGCGCTTCAGGTCCCACGATAGTTAGTTCGATACTATTTTTTTTGGCAAAATCTGCTAGTTCATGAAAGTCTTTTATGTTTAAATTCTCGCCAAGGCGTGAGGTCGCACCATTTCCAGGCGCAAAGTATAAATTTATATCGTTTTTTTCACTTTTTAGCTTAAGAGCGATGGCGTATTCGCGGCCGCCACTTCCTATTATGAGAATGTTCATATTATCTCCGTAAATTTAAAAACCCAAGTGGGCGTCGCATAGAAGAGTGGCCCATAAACAAAGCCAATCTTGCAAATAGATGGATACCAAAAGGTTGCAACTTCTCGCTGTTTAAGGCTCAAACGAAGCCACATCGCAAGGCACCCATACCTTTTCGCTAACAAAAAAGTGTTGGACCCCGTAAAATGCTGACTCGCTTCACTCAGGCAATAAAATTATATAAATTCTTTGCTTAAAGTAACGTTTTGGCAAGTGCGATACAAGCGTTTATATCTTGATTTTGGCTCACTATTGGCGTGCTAAATTTTAGCTCTTTTGCAGTGACCTTTCCGATGCTTATCGTCTGATAGCTATCGTCCCAACCAAAATTAGTAAGAAAATTTCTCACATTTATCGGAGATGCGAAGATCAAAATGCTATTTTTTGGTGGTTTTAGCTCCATTTTGCAAGGATTTAAGACATTTTCATAAGCGATGACCGATTTTATATTTACGCCACCCTTTTGTAAAATTTCTAAGAAATTTGAAGCGCTATCTTTACCTTTTAGATAAAGCACATTTTTGCCCTTTAAAAGTGGCAAAATTTCTCTCGCAAAGTCATCTCCGTGAGCGTTTTGTCCAGTGTAAATTTCACTAAAACCAAACTCTTTTGCAGATGTTGCGCAACTATTTGCGATAGCAAAAACTGGTAAATTTATAGGCGAAATGTCATTAAATTTTAAAGACTTAAAAGCATTTTTAGAGGTTGCCACAAGTGCGTCAAATTCGCTTAAATTTATCTCAAATTTCAAAAACTCTATCTTGCTAACGCTTAAATTTACAACGCTCTCATCAGCCGTTTTTGTGTTTGAGACAAGATAAATTTTACGCAACTCTTTTTAGCCCTAAAAATGAGATAAAAGCAAGCACGCTGCAAGCCAAAATGGCTATTGAAGTCGAGTAAAAAATGTCACCAAGCCCAACTAATGGCGAGATGATGCCGCCTAAGAAAAATGGGCAAAATCCAAGCACCGCTGAGGCTGAGCCAGCATACTCTCTGCCCTCATTCATCGCAAGTGATGAGGCTGTTGGTAAGATGAAGCCAGTAAAGAGTAAAAGCAAAAAAAATGCGATGATAACGCCGATCACTTCAAATTTAAAGAAAAGCACAAACGCTATAAAAATGCTAGCAAACAAGGTGCCAAAAAGCCCAGTTTTTAGCGCTTTACGTTCATTTAGCAAGCTTGCAAGCCTAGCACCTATGACGATGGCTAGGCCATTTGCCGCAAAGCAAAAGCTGTAGCTTACTGGGCTTAGCAGGTAAAACTCTTGTAAGATAAAAGAAGATGCCGCGATATAGGCAAACATCGCAGCCATCGTAAATGTCTGGATCGCAATAAATAGCATAAATTTCTTTTTTCTTAAAATTTTGCCAAAGACACTGTAGGTCTGAAGCAAAGGCACTTTTAGGCGGTTAGCAGGGCTTAGGCTCTCTTTGAAGTAAAAATTTGCGATAAATAGCAAAATACCGATGATCGTTAGCGCCATAAAGATGCCGCGCCAGTCGGTAAATTTAAGTAGCAAGCTGCCGCCTATGGGCGAAAATATCGGAGCAAGACCATTTACAACCATCATAAGACTAAAAAATTTAGTCATCTCGTGACCCTTGTAAAGGTCGCTCACAACGGCTCTTGAGATAACCAGACTACCTGCACTTGCAAGCCCTTGGATGATGCGCATAAAGATAAAAAACTGGATATTTTGCGCAAAAAATATAAAAATCGTGCTTATCGTGTAGACGATGAGCGAGATGGTAAGTGGTGTTTTTCGGCCAAATTTATCGCTGATTGGGCCAACTATTAGCTGACCTATCGCAAGGCCTGCCATCGAGGTTGTAAGGGTTAGTTGGGTTGCTGAAACGCTTGTGCTAAACCACTCAGTTATGGCTGGAAGTGCTGGCAGGTAAAGGTCTGTGACAAATGGTCCAAATGCTGAAAGCGCGCCCAAAAATAGTAGTAAAAATGGTTTGGAATTTTCTTTTTTCATAGCTCTTCTTCAAATTTTAAAGAGATTATATTATGACTTTGCTTTTTGGGTTATTAAGGGTAAATTTAATGTGATTTATAAAAGAGAAAAGCCCTAAAATAGGGCTTATTTTTACATTTTGTCTTTTGTGACGATTAGAAGCATTTTGAATTTGTCTTTCACTTTTAGGCCATGTGGGATCTTGCCTGGAAGCACGATACTATCGCCTTTTACTAGATGAAAGCTCTCATCAGCTATCTTTAAATCAAGCTCACCATCAAGCGCGATAAGTAGCGCATCGCCAGGGGCAGCGTGGGTTGAGAGCTCTTGGTCTTTGTCAAAACTAAGTAGTGACATTGAGCCATTTTCGTTTTTGACAAGCGTTTTGCTAACTATCTTGCCACTCTCGTAGCTAACGGCATCTGCGAGACTAAAGACACTCGCTTTGTCTAAATGATCTATCATAACATTCTCCTTAAAATCTATTAGTAAATATTTTGTTTTCTTTGTAAATTTGAGCTTTCGCCAGGTTTTTGCCTCGATAAGGCAGGCCTCATCGCGTCCAAGCTTCATCTGCTTTTCGCCATACTCAAGCTGCGCTTCGCCATCAATGACGAAGGCAAGGCTGTCTATAAAAAGCATCTCGTGATCAAGCTCCTCGCCCTCGTCAAATGCGTATATATCGACACTTGCGTTTTTGTTTTGAAAGAGCCTTTTACTAACGACGCTTTTTTCAACTATCTTTGTGTCTTTGTTGAGATTGTAAATTTGACTCATTTTCTATCCTTTTTTTTGTGAAGGATTATAATGCAAGTTTTGATAATAGTTCTTAACTTATGTTAAGGAATTTGACTATTTTAGTCCTTTTTTTAGCTTTCTTATCAAAAATCTAGCAGGATGAAGCTCGTAAAATAGCGATCTTTCTATGCAAAGTGGGCGAGCAAGCACAAGATCTGTTATCAAATTTGCTCCAAGTATCGCCGTACCAAGGCCACGTGAGCCATGAGCGAAATTTACAAAGAGATTTTTTTCGTAGCTTGCTTTTTTGTTGTTATCTTTATTTTTACTCCAAAATAGCCCTTTGTAGTTTTGCTTGTAAAACGTCTCATCGTGCAAGGCGCCGATTATCGGAAATCTATCTCCGCTGTAACTTCTATATCCCACACGTGAGCCGATGATGGTTGCTTCTCTAGTGTCAAAAAACTCGCTCACGTCGCTTAAATTTTTAGCATTATCCTCAGATTTAGGCGTATCGCAAATTTCATTTCTAGCGTAGGTTGCACCGATGACTTGCACCCCTTTGACGGCTGGGCAGATGTAGCCCTTTGCACTTAGTGGCAAGGTGTTTTTAAGAAGTGGCTTTAGGTGCGTGACTTGACCTCTGACGCTACTTATTTGCATGTCATAGCCTTTAAAAATTTCACTACTTTTACTACCTGTGCAAAAGACCAAGATATCAGCCTTCAAGCTTTTTTTATTTTTAAATTTAACGCTTATCTTGCCATTTTGCAGGTGCGTCCTGCTCTCATACTCGTGGTTAAATAAAATTTCAAAATTACCTGATAGAAATTTACAAATTTCTTTTGGTCTAGCGTATGCCGCCTCTTTTATAAATATCCCAGGATATGGCTTTAAGCTCTCATCAAATTTAAAAACATCCTCCGCGCTTTGATCCTGCCACGATGCGTATCTTTTAACAAGCTCATCATCAAACGCATAGTCGATGCAGCCATTAAATTTGATGAGGCTTTTTGGTAAATTTGCCTTGTAAAATCTCACTGCTTGCAAAAACGCATTTATGTGCATGCGGCCTAAATTTACCCCTGGCTTCGTAACTAATGGCATCAATGCGCCGCAGTGGTTGCCTGAGCCATTTGTCGCGACTTCATTCTTTGCCTCAGCAATCACCACTTTAAAGCCATTTTTGGCCAGTTCTCCAGCAGTGGCAAGCCCAGCTACACCTGCTCCTATAACAAGCGCTGTTTTGCCTTTTACGCTGGCGACTGGCTCGCACCTCGCAAACCAAGCGTCCTTTAAATTTTCATCCTTTTTCTCTAGCACGGCGATACTCATCTGGCGTTTTCTAGCGTAGCCCTCTTTTAGGCTCAGTAAAAAGCCAGCATTTTTTAGCCCATCTTTTACCATTTTTGCGCACGAGTAGGTTCTAACTATGGTACCAACCCTGCTTAGCCTTGCTATCTCTTTAAAGACCTCTTCGCTCCAGATCGAGCCATTTTTGCTTGGGGCAAAGCCGTCTAAGAACCAGATATCAGCGGTAAAATCAAGCTCAGGCAAAATTTGATCTGCCTCGCCGTAGCAAAGATCAAGAGTGATATTTGGCGCAAAATTTATGCGGTGTATGCCTGAGATTAGCGGTGGATAGAGCGAAACTAGCTTTTTAGCATAGGCTTTAAAAATGCCTAAATTTTCATAAATTTTTAAAAGATCTTCTTTTTTGATAGGACTTTTTTCGATGCTAACGAAGTGAAGTTTTTTGGAGCTATTTTTAAATTTCTTACAAAGCGTGAAGAAATTTAGCCCAGCGCCAAAGCCAGTCTCAGCGACTATAAAGCTATCTTTGCTCTGCCAAATTTCATCAAGTGCGCTCGCAAAGACAAATTCGCTCTCAAGCCAAGGCTTGTCAGTATTAAAGTAGATGTCGCCAAACTCTTCATTAAATGGAATTTGTCCTTTAAAGCTTAAATTTGCATTTTTCATCTATTTTTTGCGAAATATCCATCTATGCCGTTTGCGATGCCGTTTGCAAGGGCTTTTTGATAGGCCTCGTTAAAGAGTTTTTCACCCTCGACTGGATGCGTGATATATCCGATCTCGACAAGAACTGCCGGCATAAGAGCGCCCACGAGCACCCAAAATGGCGCCTCTCGCACGCTGCCGTCGCTGGCTGCATAGACCTTTCTAGCACTTGCTAAAATTTCTTTTTGGATGTCGATACCAAGCTTGTTTGAGGCGATGATCTTCTCGCGGTTTAGCACGTTTAGAAACGTTTGCTGCGAAAAGTAGTTCATCTCTTCGATGTCTGATTTGTTTTCAAGTGCGGCTGCGTTTTTGCTGCGCTCGCTCCTTGCAGGCGATAAGAAAAATGTCTCGATGCCGTGCATGCTCTTTGCTTTAGCAGCGTTTGGAGCGGCGTTTGCGTGGATGGATACAAAGAGGTCAGCCATCTTGTCGTTTGCAAATTTCGTTCTTGATCTTAAATTTATAAAAACGTCAGTTGATCTGGTGAAATAGACCTTGTAGCCACGAGATTTTAGTATCTCGCCAAGCTTTTTGGCTACACCTAAAACGGCTGTTTTTTCTTTTAAACTGCCATTTACCGCGCCTGGATCTGTGCCGCCATGCCCTGGGTCGATGACGATCGTTTTGTTGCGTGAAAATTTACCCGCAGCAACTGGAGGCAAGGGCTCTTCTACTGGCTCACTTTGTGCTGGCTCAGACTTTAAATTTGGCTCTACTGCGCTTTGTGCTGGCTTTTCATTTTTATTTTTAAGCTTATGAAGTGGCGCTCTTACATTTTCATTTGAAATGAAATTTTGAGCGCTGATTATTAGCAAATCCCCAGTCGCATTTGCTTTTATCGTCTTTTGCACCTTGTCAGAAAAGATGATCCTGACGGTGTTTTTGTCATACTGAGAGATGTGGATGTAGTCTGAGATGAAATTTTTATAAGTTAGTGGGTTGCCATTTAGCCTGCCATCAATGTCCATGATATTTTTGTAGGCATTTTGCTGTTTGGCAAACGATGTTTTTAGCCTTTCGGTATCTAGCTTTGTGTTAAATTTAAGCACCAAGGTGTCATTTACCTTTGTGGCACTTAGTAGCGTTAAAGCTGGCGAAACCGCTGGCGCGCTGGCACCTTTTACGCCGTTTATCGCATTTAGGTCTCTTATATATGCGCTTGAGTCAAAGCCAAGCGCCTTTGAGCTTGTTATGAGCCTAGTGAGTGCCTGCTTTTTCGTGTTTTTGTCGTTTTTAATGATCGCATCGACGTAGATATTTTTTATATCGTTGTGAAGCTTGATCTTAGCACTTCTGTTTAGAGCCATAAAATTTCTATCAAATTTGGCAAAAGTCTCCGAATTTGTCGCCGCAAAAAGAAAACTAAATGCTAGAAAAAGAGATATTAAAACCCGTTTCATTCACCATGTACCAGCTTATGCATTAGCTCTTTTACGCTTATTAGCTCTTTTAGTTTGTAGCCGTTTGCTCCCGTGAAAAATAGCCCGCTCTCTTTTTTGCCGCTATATGCGTCAAATAGCCTATCCGCGATGCAGTATCCCACCTGCTTTGCCTCTTTGCCTCTTTGGCAAGGGCTCACGCAGTTGCTTATGCACTGGATCTTTGGACCCATTCTTTTATCGACTAAATTTATCAAATTTGTTCTTATCCCGCGAGCTGGGTAGCCAACTGGGCTCTTTATAAGCTCGATGTCTTTCTCTTCAGCTGCTAGCAAGACCTCTTTAAAGCCGATGTCTGCGTCACACTCATGGGTGCCGATGAAGCGTGTGCCCATCTGAACGCCATTTGCTCCAAGCGATATCGCCTTTTCGATGTCGTTTTTATCCCAAATTCCACCAGCTGCGATGAGAGGGAAGTCGCCCCACTCTTTGATCTCAGCTTTTACCTGCGGGATGAGATTAAATAGTGAAAACTCAGGATCAAGGCACTGCTCGTATGTAAAGCCCTGATGGCCGCCACTTAGAGGTCCTTCAAGCACGACAGCATCTGGCAAGCGCTCATATCTTTGAAGCCAGCGCTTACAGATGATCTTTAGTGCTTTTGCACTTGAGACGATCGGCACTAGTGCTATCTCTTTAAAATTTTGTGTAAATTCAGGTAAATTTGTAGGCAAGCCTGCACCTGAGACAATGATGTTTATACCAGCCTCGCAAGCATCTTTTACCACCCTTGCGTAGTCGTTTGCAGCATACATTATATTTACGCCAAGTGGCAAATCACCGCAAATTTTACGTGCATTTTCTATGACTGCTCGAAGACCTCTTGTAGAGTAGAAATTTTCGCTTCCAAAAGGCTTTGCGTTTAGCTCTTTATCTATAAATTTGCGGTTTTCATAGTAGCCTGTGCCGACTGAACTAATTATGCCAAGACCGCCTTCTAAGCTCACATTGCCAGCTAGTTTGTCCCAGCTGATGCCAAGCCCCATACCGCCTTGAAATATCGGGTATCTTATCTCGTATTTACCTATTTTTAATGGCTTTAACTCCATTTATTCAACCTTTATCTTCGCAAATTTACGTTTTCCAACCTGCAAGATATACTCGCCTGCTCCTAATTTTAACTGCTCATCACTAATTTTTTCTTGATTGACGCTAACTGCATTTGCTTTTATATCTCGCCTTGCTTGAGAATTTGACTCACTTAGCCCACACTGAGATAAGGCTTCAACTATCCAGATCGGCGCTTTTAAACTAAATTCTTTCATATCAGTTGGGAGCTGATTTTGAGAGTGCACGCTGTTAAATTCAGCCATAGCAGCCTTAGCAGCCTCCTCGCCATGATACCTCGCTGTTATCTCATAAGCAAGATCCTCTTTCGCCTTTTTTGGATGATATTTGCCACTATTTACGTCATTCATCAGCTCTTCTATCTCGCCAAGTGTTTTTGTGCTTAGTAGCTCGTACCAGCGCCACATAAGCTCGTCACTTATGCTAAGCGTCTTTGCAAACATATCATTTGCATTTTCAGTAACGCCTATGTAGTTGCCAAGGCTCTTACTCATCTTATTTACGCCATCAAGCCCCTCAAGAAGTGGCATCATGATGACAGCTTGCTCTTTGCCGATATTATATGTTCGCTGCAAAGTTCTACCCATTAGAAGGTTAAATTTCTGATCTGTGCCACCCATCTCGATGTCGCACTTCATAGCAACGCTATCATAGCCTTGAAGAAGCGGATACATAAACTCTGAGATTGATATAGGATTGCCCGCTTTTATCCTCTTTTCAAAGTCATCTCGCTCTAGCATTCTAGCTACTGAAAATGTGCTAGTTAGCTCGATTATCCCAGCAGCGCCAAGCTCATTTGACCATTTTGAGTTAAACATGATCACGGTTTTTTTAGGATCTAAAATTTTAAAAACTTGCTCTTCGTAGGTTTTTGCATTTTTTAAAACGGTCTCTTGATCTAGCTTTTTTCTAGTGGCTGACTTGCCTGTTGGATCGCCTATTTGAGCGGTAAAATCACCTATCAAAAACTGCACGATCGCGCCATGTTTTTGAAGCAAAGCCATCTTGTTTAAAACGACTGTGTGACCTAGGTGAAGGTCTGGAGCTGTTGGGTCAAAGCCTGCTTTTACGTAGAAATTTTCGCCTTTTTCATAATAATTTTTAACTAAATTTTCAACTCTCTCAGCATCGATCATCTCGGCAACGCCGCGGTTTATCTCTTGTAAAATATCATCTATATCTTGAACCATTTTTCTCTCCTAATTATGATATGGGTCGCTTTGCGAAACAAAATCAATAATCTTATATCTATCTTTGATCTTCTCTTTGATCTCGTTTGCATCGATATTTTCTGCTATTTCGACGCTTATTTCAAACGTATCTCCGCTAAGATCATTTGCTTCGTTTAGTGAGATTGTAGCTAAATTTATATCAAGTCTAGCAAGATATGTTAAAAATTCAGCCAACGCACCTTTTCTGTTTTCTAAATTTAATAAAATTTTATACCTATGCGGGGCATTTCTCGTCCATTTGACAAAGATGATCTCATCGCCTTTATCCATTAGCTTGCCAGCGCGCTCGCAAAGCTTGTGATGCACTGTCACGGTGTGACCATTTTTAAAGCCAACTATGCTATCGCCCCTTTTTGGATTACAACAATAATCAAACTCGACATTTGAAATTTTGTGATTTGAATAGATTACTATATTTTCAAATTTCTGCTTTTTGATCTGGTATTTGTCGCCCAAAGAGATCATAAATGGACGCTCTTTTCTGATGTATTTTTTAAGCATATTTGCCACTTCTTGCAGATACTCGCTATCAGTTGCTGCACGAAAGACCTTTTTGCCTAAATTTTCGCACTCTATCCACTCTAAAATTCTATCTTTTGAAACGTTAAATACTGATTTTAAGATATCGATCGCCATTTTGTAGTTTATATCTCTTATCTTTTGCTTACAAAATGACCTTATCGTCGCCTTTGCCTTGCCTGTTCGCACGCTGTTTATCCATGAACAGCGAAATTTAGCCTCTTCGCCAGTTACTATCCTAACGATGTCACCATTTTTTAGCTCCGTTAGAAGCGGCATCCTAACGCGGTTTATATAAGCTTCTTTTGCGTAAAGTCCGATCTCTGAGTGAATCTCATAAGCATAATCAAGCGCCGTAGCACCACGTGGCAGAGTAAAGACCTCGCCCTTTGGAGAATAAACTGCGATATCTTCGATATAAAGGCTATCTTTTGCGTATTCATATAGCTCTTCAACGTTGCTCTCATTCTCGCTATTTTGCATGCTGATGTCATTTAGCCAGTCAAGCTTTGGATTTAAGAGGCTACCCTCGCCGTTTTTATATTTCCAGTGAGCGGCAACGCCGTATTCAGCGGTTTTATGCATATCATAAGTGCGAACTTGCGCCTCAAAGATGCTTTTGTTATCAAAAATGGTTGTGTGTATCGTTTGATAGCCATTTTGCTTTGGAAGTGCGATATAGTCTTTAAATCTTGAGATGAGAGGGTTAAAATTTATATGCAAATTTCCAAGTGCAAGGTAGCAATCAAGCGGCTTTTGCACGATGATCCTAATGGCAAGCAAGTCAAGCACCTCTTCGATAGAAATGCCCTTTCTTTGCATCTTTAGATAGATCGAGTAGTAGTGTTTTATGCGTTTTTGTATCTCAAAGGTGCCCTCGATAAAGCCATTTTCAAGCAAAATTTGACTTACCTTTTCGTGAAAAGCATTTAGTTTTAGGCTAAGTTGCTGCTTGTTTTTGTTTAGGTAACTATCGATCTTTGCATATTCTTCTGGCATCGCATACTTAAAGCTTAGATCTTCAAGCATGTTTTTGATCGATGAAATTCCTAGCCTATGAGCGATCGGAGCATAGACCATAAGCGTCTCTTCGGCTATGCGTTTTTGCTTTTCAGGCCTTAGCGCTTCAAGAGTTAGCATGTTGTGAAGTCTGTCGCAAAGCTTTACGACAAGGACTCTCACGTCTTCTATGGAGATTAAGAGCATCTTTCTAAAAGTTAGCGCCGAGCTTGCAAGTTTTTCGTTGCTATCTGAGCTTGCGAGCTTGTTTTCTCTAATGGCAACTATCTTTGTAAGCCCCTCAACCAGCTTTGCCACCTCATCGCCAAATTCAGCCTGAAGCTCACCTAACGTTACATCGGTATCTTCGACCACATCATGAAGAAGTGCAGCTATGACCATGCTCTCATCGCCGCCCATATTTGCTACGATAGAGGCTACTAAGATGGGGTGGATGGCGTATGGTTCGCCACTTTTGCGGTATTGTCCAGCGTGAGATGTGACGCAGCTATCTACGGCTTTGTCTAAAATTTCACTTCTCTCACAAAGAGAAAAGAGCAGTTTTATCGCTTCAGAAACGTTTTTACAAGCTAAAATTTGCTCTATCAACTGCTCTAAAAAAAGACTATTTTCCTTCAACTATTGCCTCTAAGCCTATTTTGCCCTCAGCCACTTCAAGTAGTGCGATGTCGGCAAATTTCATCTTTGAAGTATCAGCATCGACTAAAGCTATTGCACCATTTGCTAGCGCTTCTGCGCGCTTTGCAACGATAAGTGAAAGCTTATATCTGTCATCTCCTACTTGTTTTAGTGCTCTTGCTGTGATTTGTTCTGTTCTCATTTTTATCCTTTTTGAAATTTATTTTACAACTGAGTATAGGGCTGCTTCTTCTTCATTTATTATTTTTAATAAATTTCCAGCCTTAAACATATTACAAACTAAGATCGGCAGTGCGTTGTCCTTTGCCAAAGCTATGGCAGTATCGTCCATAACCTTGATATCATCGCTCATCGCCTTTTCATAGTTTAGTGATTTTAAAAGTTTTGCATCCTTGAATTTTTTTGGGTCTTTGTCAAAAACGCCATCAACTTTTGTCGCTTTTATGATCATATCTGAGCCGATCTCGATAGCTCTTAGCGTGGCTGCGGTGTCTGTTGTGAAGAATGGATTGCCCGTGCCTGCTGCAAAGATAACAACTCTGCCCTTTTCTAAATGACGCTGCGCACGTCCCACGATAAACGTCTCACAGATCGCTTCCATCTTGATCGCGCTTTGCACCCTTACTTCAAGCCCGCTTCTCTCCAATGCTTCACGCATCGCGATCGAGTTGATGACAGTTGCTAGCATGCCCATGTGATCACCACTTGTTCGCTTGATGATACCATCTTTTGCAGCACTCACGCCGCGCACTATGTTACCACCGCCGATGACGATGCCAACTTCGATATCATTTTCTATAAGCTCTTTTATCTCGCTTGCTATAAATTTAAGCACAGCTGTATCTATACCAAAACCATTTTCTCCAGCCAAGGCCTCGCCTGAAAATTTGACCAATACGCGTTTTCTCTTACTCATTGTCATGCTCCTTGAAATTCACGCATTTTAGCCAAAAAGGCTTTAAATTTAGCTAATAACGCTTACAAAGTGACTATTTTGAGATCATTTCAAGCGGGTCGATATGGTAGTTTCTTTGCGTTACTTCAAAGGTTAGATCGTTCCTTACCCTACCTATAACATAGCCTTTTTGCACGACTGAGCCGACCTTTACAGTTGGCGCGATCTGGCTTAGGTGGGCGTAGATCGTGTGGATGCCATTTTCGTTTTCGATGATGACGACATTTTCAAGCATAGGGGTCGCTTTTGCAAAGACAACCTTGCCATTTAGCACGCTTTTAACCTTTGCATCTGGCGTGCTTGAGCGAAGTATGACTGACTCGTTGAAAATTTTGATGTTGTATATCGGATCTACGTAATTGCCAAATTTTTGCTTTACAGAGTAGCTATCAAGCGGAGCGATCGTCCTTGCGCCTGAGTATCTCTTAACAGAGCTTGTCTGATAGCTCCCACCCATTGGCTGGCTCTTTTCGCCCTTTTTGCCACCTTTGCTAGCTGCTCTTTCTTGCTTTTCTCTAGCTGCACGTGCTGCTTCATCCTCTTGCTTTTGCATGATAGCAAGCTGCTCAAGTGTCTTTCTTAGCTCATCTTGTTGGGCTTGAAGCTTGGCTAACTTTTTGCTGTAAATTTCTTTATCGCGTTTTAGCCCGTTTATTGTATTTTTCTGCGTGCTCTCTAGGCTTTGTAGATCATTTTGCTTGCGCCTATAGTTTTTTATGCTTGAGTTTATCTCATTTATCTTACTTGATTTATTTTTTATCTTTTCTATCGTATCTTCGTAGTTCTCACTAAGCCTTTTAAAGTCCTCTTTTGCTATGGCATTTAGTTTGGTTAAAATTTGCGACGAGATGATGCTCTCTTCGCTTTGTTTGCCCTCGCTTGCAGACATCATGAGATCAAATGAGAGGTCTTCTGCGATGATCCTTATCATATTTTGCTCTAGCTCTTTTTGGGTGCGCTCTAGCTCTTTGTTTTGCTTTGTTAGATCATCAAGCTCAAGAAGCGCTTTTGAAGCATTTGTCTCAAGAACTGAAATTTGACCTTTTAAATTTGTGATATCGCCGCTTATGCCGCGAAGTTTTTTCTCGCCATTTACGATATCTCCAGCCAAGTCATCAAGCTTTTTACTAAGCTGCTCGCTCATCGCCTGCGTCGATCTTAGCGAGTTTTTAGAGTCTTTTATCTTCTCTTTAGTATTTGATGCAAAAGCTAGGCTAAATGCTAGCAAAAGTGTAAAAATTCCTTTTTTCATATCGTGCTTTTTCTAGCCTTACTCATCACTAAACTAACAGCAAAAATGCTTAAAACCACAGCCACGCCAAATAAGATAAAAATATCTCTTGAAAGATCAAGGCTAGGCAAGACTACATCGATGCTTGCGGCATTTTCTCTAAATATTTCAAAATTTGGAAAGAAAAAGAAAAATGCGCCAACAACAATGGTCGCAACTATGCTATCAACCATGGCTGATTTATAGAGCATGGCTGATTTTAACCAAAATGGCGCGCCAAAAAGCGTCATGATCTCGATGCGCTCTCTATGCTCAAATAGCCAAATTTTAGTCTGTTTTAGCATAAGCATAAGCCCAACAACACAAAGTATCACCATAAATGCATACGATATGCTTTTGGCTAAATTTAGCATCTTAAAGACCTTGTCATGGGTCTTTGAAAATGTCTCGACCTTGCTTATACCATCAAATTTCAAAAGCTTTTGCTTTATCTCCTCCATATATTCTGGCGATGGAAATTCGCTAAGTCTTAGCGAGTAAAATTTAGGCAAGGCATTTTGAAGGATGGATAAATTTTTAGCCGAGATGTCGTTTGATAGGCGGTCTATTATCTTTTGCGGGCTTAGTGGCTCGACACTTGCCAGCGTGCTAACCACTGGCTTTAGCACTGGCTCGCTTAGCTCTTTGTTTGAGACCACCACGATGTTGTAGTCATTTCCCATAAGCCTCTCATACTCTCTTACGATCTTGTCCGCTGTGAGGCTAAACTGCACTGAAAATAAAAGCGCGATTAACGGCAGGATAAACCCGAGGTGGTTTTTAAGCGATCTCATGCACGCCTCCATTTTCTATGACGAAGTGGCGGTATGGGATGCGAAGCGTTGATGGGATGTGATGCGTCACCACGACGACGCTTGTGCCTAGAAATTCTCTAGCTGATTTTAGAAGCGACCAGATGACGTCGCTTGAGTATTCGTCTAGATTTCCCGTTGGCTCGTCACATAAGAGCAAATTTGGATTATGCGCGAGTGCTCTTGCCATGGCAACCCTTTGCTGTTCGCCGCCACTTAGCTCGCGAGGGTATTTATCGGCTTTGTGAAGCATATTTACATGTTTTAAAAGTTTAGCCACCTGCTTTTTGCTCACATTTTGATTGACGCCTTTAATGATGAGTGGCAGCATGACATTTTTTTCGACATTCCACTCATTTATCAAGCGATAGTTTTGAAATATAATACCAACTCGCTGCCTAAGCTCGCAAAGTCTTTTGTCATCGATATCGTCCATTTGCGTCATGCAGACATTTAGCTCGCCAGCTAGGGGCGAAATTTCTCCGTAAAATGACTTTAAAAGCGTGCTTTTTCCGCTTCCACTCTTGCCTGTGATAAAGACAAAGTCATTTGCGTAGATGTCTAAATTTACGCTATTGATCACAACCTCGTTGCGCTCATAAGCTAGGCTTAAATTTCTTGCGCTAATTATCTCTTGCATCAGCCAAATACTCCTTCAAAAGCTCGTGTGCTGCTAAATTTTCACGTATTAAGATCGGTTTTTTTATAAAATATTCGCTTTTCTCATCGCTTATTTTGATGAAACATTGCTCTGGTTTGTTAAACGCTCCAAAGGCGACTTTTAACAAAATTTCACCATCGTTTATAGTGTAAATTTCCTCAAAATGTAAAAAGTGATCCTCTTTTTTTATTATGAAATTTTTGAAATTTTTAATGATATTTTTTACGCTTGTCTTTTCTTTAAAGCTAAAATCTCCAGCCAAAACGCTCTCATCGCTTTTAACTTCACAAGTATAAATGACGTCGTAAATGTCCTTATCTTGGCGTCTCCAGCGGTCTTCATACTTGCTAGTTACCTCTAAATTTCTATTTTTAAAAGCCTCTATCTTTGAGTTTGCGGGCTCTAAAAATTTACTCAAACTAAAGTCGCAATACTCCTTACTATCAGTCCTTAGCTCAAATTTACCACCAACTTTTAGTATCCTCTCGCACTCAAGCGCAAACGCCGATGAGACCACGCGTCTATGCTCGGCCTTGTCCCACGGCACTGGAAAGTGTAAAAATACTCTATCAACTAAATTTGATCCAACAAGCGAGAGTAAGAGCCTTGCGTCGGTGTTTATTAGACGCACATTTTCTAGGGCATTTGCCCTAGCTAGCTTTGCTACTTGCTCGATGCTTGGTTTATAGACCTCTATGCCGATAACTAGGGCATTTGGGTTGTTTTTAGCCTGATAGAGCAAGTGCCTGCCAGAGCCAAAGCCGATCTCGATAAAAATCTCTTTAAATTTATCTTTTAGCTCGCAAAATGCTGGCACAAACTCTTCAAGACTTAAAATTTCACTCACTTTTTTGGTCAAATTTGTCTTTTTCACGGCAAATGCTTGGCTGATGATGCCGTTGCAATTTTGCTCTTTAAAAAGCTCAAGCGCTTCTTGTAAAAGTCCGACTTTAGCAGGCTTTGTAAGCTTTTCTCCCTTTACGACGATGCCGTTTTTAGCTGGCTTTACGACTAGAAAAAAGCCTTCATCTTCATTTTTTGTGTAGATGAGCCTCTCGTTTCGGCCATTTGCCTGCCAAAGAAATTTGATCTTTTCGTTACCAAATGGAAACGAGGGCTCTTTTAAGGACGAAGCGATGAAATTTGGCATTATTTTATGCTAACTTCTGCTTTTGATGACTTATCAGAAGCGATGCCGTACTCATCGACTGCTACGACGCTATAAGTGTAGCTAGCACCAGCTTGGACGCTGTCGTCTCTTATGCTTGTTTCACTGATATTGCTAAATACTTTTTCGCTTGCGCCACCTCTATAAAGAGTGTACGAGCTAGCTCTCTCCACCGCGCTCCAGCTTACATTTACGCCGCTGCCATCGTAGCTAGCACTTATGCTTGGAGTTTTTGGTGCGCCAAGTGTGCTACCAACGATCGGCTCTTCTTGTTTTAAGCTCTCAAGACCGTCTTTATCGACCGCTGTCACTCTATAATATCTTGTCGCAGCGTTTGTATTTATAAGGTCCTCATAAGTGTTGCTAGTCGTTTTTGCTAGGTATGTGTAAGGCAAAAATTTACTAGTCGTTCTATAAACCTTAAAGTACGAAAAGTCCTCAGCCGGCGCATAATCCCACGTCAAAATGATCTTTTTTGGGGCGTTTTTGGTGGCTTGAAGATTAGTTACTGCCCTAGGGTAACTCCTTTGTTGTGGCGCTTATATTTTGGCTTGGTTTTGAGATGACGCCTGATGAAGTTTTGACGAGAATTCTATACTCATAAGCCTTGCCGTCTTTTACATCAGTATCGATATACTCGGCGTTTAGTCTGCCATTTACCTCTGCTACTTGGCTAAATTTATTAGCTCCTGCATCGCTTCTTTGGATGATGTAGCTAGCTACTGTGCTATCAGGATGTGGTCTCCAGATCACTTTTACGCGGCCTGGAAGTCCTGTGATAGCTTGTGCAAATGGCACAGAGTCAAGTAGTGGCTTAGTTGTCGCAGTTGCGATCGCACCTGGTTGAGAGATGGCGTTGCTTGAGTAGGTTCTCATTTGGTATGAGTAAGTCGTCTCTGGAGCTAGGTCGCGATCCACGTAGTGCGTAGCAAAGCGGTCTTTTATGTTTGCAACTAGTTGCATTTTTGAGTTTGCATCATTTGGATTTGAGCGGTAAAGGTAGTAGCCAACGACACTCTCGTCGCTCACTGGGTTCCACTCAAAGCCAACTTCTGTCATATCTGAAATAGTTTTTAAGCTTGTAATAGTTGGTAGTGATGTGCTTTGCTGAGTCGGTACGCTAGAGCCGCATCCCGCTAAGAAAGCTACTAAAAATGGTGTCAATATGCGTAGGGCAAATTTTTTCATCAAAAATCTCCTTGGGAATTTTTTTGTAAATTATTTGGTTAAAGTCATCATACGTTTTTGCGGTAAATTCTACCCTTTTGCCAGTTCGCGGATGGATAAAATAGAGCATATAAGCGTGAAGCATAACCCTGCTTATTTTATCGCCTTGGCTCTTAAATCCGTATAAATCATCGCCTAAAATGTGGCGATTTATGCTAGCAAGATGCACTCTTATCTGGTGCGTCCTGCCTGTAAAAAGCTTTGCAGCTATCAAATTTACTCCACCTTCGCTTAGTAAATTTACAAAGGCACTTTTAGCAAATTTAGCGTCTGTGACGATCGCTTTTTTTAGACGGTTGTTTGGATTTCTGCCGATTGGCTTGTCGATGATGACGTCCTCTTTTAGGGGCAGGTCGGTGAGCGCTAGATAAATTCGTCCCATGCTCTTATCGCTTAGCTGCTCGCTTAGTTTTGCGTGGGCGAAGTTGTTTTTAGCGACGACGATAGCGCCGCTCGTGCCCTTATCTAGGCGGTGGACGATGCCAGCTCTTACGTCTCCGTTTAAATTTGAGAGCATAAAGCCCTTTTTGTTTAACCACTCAACAAGTGTCGCCTCTTTGACGCTTGGGGCTTGGTGAACGACTATTTGAGGGGGCTTGTTTAGCACTATGAGATCGTCGTCCTCGTAGATGATCGGGATGTCAAAATTTACTTCGTATTCGTTTTGCACCTCTTTTTTTGGGGCAAAATTTACGCAAATTTCATCATTTTCATTTAACAAAAAGCTTGGTTTTGAGACTGGTTTTAAATTTACGCTTACAAGGGAGTCTTTTATCAAATTTAAAGCTTGATTACGTGAAATTTGAAGCTCATGTGCTACTGCTACGTCGAGTCTTGAGCTATTTAAAACATTAAATTTAACCAAAATCAAAGCCTTGTTTGTGATATAATCTAGCCCAAAAATTAAGGTTTGCTTCTTGATAAAACTAGATCGGCGTATTTTAACACATTTTGATTTTATTCAGCCGTTTTTAATCATCCCAATCATAGCCATCTCATACATCCTAGTTTCCGAAGCAAACGACATTTTGGCAAACAAACAGCTTGTATATTTTGGCATCGGATTTGTCTCATTTTGCATCGCATTTTTGCTGCCTATTAGACGCATCGACTGGATCATCCCGATGTTTTACTGGGTCTGCATAGTGCTACTTTTAAGCGTTGATATCTTTGGTGTTAGCAAGCTTGGAGCTAGGCGCTGGCTTGAAATTCCCTTCGTTCACTTCACACTTCAGCCCTCAGAGCTCATGAAGCCAGCCTTTTTGCTGATGCTAGCCTATCTAGTTAAGCAGCGCCCGCCAGAGGTCGATGGATACGGGCTAAAAGACTTTTTAAGGCTTAGTTTTTACATACTTTTGCCATTTGCTCTCATCATGAAAGAGCCTGATCTTGGCACCGCGCTCATACTTTTGATAGTTGGCTACACCATCCTTTTTGTAATCGGCGTAAATAAGAAAATTTGGATCTGTATCATCCTTGCCATAGGATTTTCGGCGCCAGTTTTGTATGAAAATTTGCATGATTATCAAAAAAAGAGGATCCACGACTTCATCGCCGAAGAGCCAAGCTACCACGTCAAACAAAGTATCATCGCCATAGGTAGCGGCGGGCTAAAAGGCAAGCCAAAGGACGAAGCGACGCAGACACACTTTAAATTTTTGCCAATCGCCACAAGTGACTTCATCTTCGCCTACAATATCGAGCGTTTTGGCTTTTACGGGGCGCTTCTTTTGCTTGGGCTTTATGGAGCGCTTATAACGCACCTTCTTAGCCTAAACTACGGGCTTAAGAATGATTATTTCACGCAGGTGACCGCCACTGGCATAGCCGCGCTCATCTTTGTCTACGTGGGGGTAAATGTCTCGATGACGATCGGTTTTGCGCCAGTTGTGGGCGTGCCGCTGCCATTTTTTAGCTACGGCGGAAGTAGCTTTGTCACTTTCATGGTACTTTTTGGGATACTGCAAAATCTGCTAACGTTTAGGTTTGATCAGACCTACCGCTCGGTGAAATTTAAATTTTAAAATTTGTGACCACGAACTAAAAATATTTAATTTTTTTACAAAACATTCAAACGAATTTTAAAATTAGAGCTGGCATATTACGGCTCTAAATTTAGTAGTCTGCTAAGACGAGTTGAGTAAGATTTTAAAATTTACAAATTTATTTTGTCAAATCAGACAAGCGCCAGGCAAATTTTAAAATTTCATGAACGAGTAATTTCGACTCTAAAATTTGAGCTAAGCTGCAAGCGAATCCAAATTTTAGTAGTCAATTCTTGCGAGTGAATGGAATTTTAAAATTTGCAAAGCAACCTAATCAAATTTAAATGTTTGCCTCTTTGTTAAGGGGGAAGAGGCTTGAATTACGGTCTGCTTGCAGTTGCGAGCTAGCGACGCAAAGAAGCTCCCTCCCCCCCCCCTTAACAATCCCCTGTCTGCCCGCAGTTACGAGACGAAGTCGATGTAAAAACCCCTCGCACGTTAGAAGTGGCATGCGAAAGTGCTTTGCGCCGCATGCGTTCTATTCTAGAAAGTCTCCCTCAAATTTTAAAATTTATGAACGAGCATATCACGGCTCTAAACTTAGTGGCAAACGATAACGAGACCTGAATTTGGTAAGTTACTAAGGCGAGTGAATGGAATTTTAAAATTTGTAAAACTACTAAAATTTATCTATTTCTCCCCCTTAAACAAAGAGGCAAAATACTCATCAATATTAATGCCATCCTTTTTCATATCTTTTAGCCTTGCCCTTACGTCGGCGTCTTGCCAAAGAAGTGGTGGTAGCGCAAACATAACCTTATCAAGGCTAAAATTTCTCACATCTTCGCGCCAGCCATCCCAGCGGTAAAGCTCGTAAAATTTAGATATATCCCCACTTAGCGCCCAGTATAAAAACTGCGAGTAGCCAAGCTGCGTATCTTTCCATTTGCCGCTATCTGGTGCGTAGTAAAAGACGTTGCCAGCTTTGCCACCAAAGGCGCCGCCATTTACCGCGAAAAATCCGCCCAAAACATCATCCGCTACTAGCAAATAGCTAGGCATCTGCCCTGCTTCGCTAAAGCTTTTGCCAAGGTTGAAGCTATAAATTCCGCGCTTCATCTGCTCGCATCCTGAGCCAAGCAGGCGCAACCAACCGCCATCTATCACTATGCCGCCGCACCCATAAACAAGCGCTCCCATCGGCGAACGAGTGGTGATCTGAAGCCCCAAAAGCTCACTTTGCGCCCTGCTCTCATCTCGAGGCAAAATTTCATAGTCGTTTTTGGCCTCTTTTAGCCACTCTTCGATTAGCGCCCAGCCTGGCTCATTTGTATCTATAAGCTCGTCTAAAGCTCTCATTTTCTGTCCTTGCGATAAATTTGGTGAAATTTAAAAGAAGAATTTGGCGAGTTGCCCCGCCAAATTTATATTGGTAGGTTATTTTGCGTCCCAAGCTAGGATCGTGTTGCCCTCGGCGTCGGTAGCCACGTCGCCCATACCCATGATGTTGTAGCCGCAGTCTACGTAGTGAACTTCGCCTGTTACGCCGCTAGCTAGGTAGCTAAGCAGGTACATAGCGCTGTTGCCGACATCTTCTGTGGTGACGTTGCGTTTTAGCGGGCTATTTACTTCGTTGTAGCGCAAGATCATTCTAAAATCACCTATTCCGCTTGCGGCAAGCGTTTTGATAGGGCCTGCGCTGATCGCATTTACGCGGATATTTTTAGCGCCAAGGTCGTGTGCTAGGTAGCGAACCGAGCTTTCAAGTGCTGCTTTGGCAACGCCCATGACGTTGTAGTGTGGCACAAATTTTGGTCCGCCAAGGTATGTAAGAGTAAGCACCGAGCCGCCCTCTTTTAGCACCGGTAGGACCGCGCGAGTAAGGCTTAGTAGTGAATAAACGCTAGTGCCCATCGCTATGTCAAATGCCTCTTTTGTGGTATTTACAAACTCACCCTCAAGCGCCTCTTTTGGTGCGTAAGCCACTGCATGCACGACAAAATCGATCTCGCCAAGGTCTTTTTTGATTTGATTTGCAAGCCCGTCTAGGTGAGCTTGGTTATTTACGTCAAGCTCGTAGACAAATTTGCTACCAAACTCCTCGGCGATCGGCTCTACACGCTTTTTAAGAGCATCGTTTAGGTATGTAAATGCCATCTGCGCACCTTGATCGTGACAAGCTTTTGCGATGCCGTATGCTATTGACTTGGCGTTGGCAACGCCTACGATTAGACCTTTTTTACCTTTTAGTATCATCATTTCTCCTTTTTAAATTATTTTACAACCTTCCATCTTTTGCTAGTGTGATAGCAATTTGAAAGACCTAGATACTCCTCTGTATCTTTAAGATATTTTTCATTTTCAGGCAATTTGACATAAAACGGCTTTGTTATATATCTCGGTAAACTATCATAAAATCCGGTTAAATTATCTCTACCATGCAAAACCAATGCTCTTCTTTCACCAACTGGGTAAAAAAGTGTTGGTTCACCATCAATAACTTCAACATCAGTCGAAATATTACCTCTATCATAAAATAGACGATATTTTCCAGCTTTTAGGTACAAAATCGTATATTCCCAAACATGTAGATTAGCGATTAATTCATCATTTATATAAATTTTGCGTTCTGTAATATCAGGCTGTGATGATTCTGGTACTAATCCAAAACCATCTTTATCTGGGAACATAAAATATTTACAATAAGTACAACCATATGCATATATATACAAAGACCCATATCCATCTTTTAACTTCTCCTGAGTAGATGTTGTAGGATCTGCTCTACACTGCATATCATAATACTCTTCCACCTTTTTCTTCGCTTCAGGAGATGCATTTTTCCACTGGTGGTTAGTTATTACAGTGCCCAAAGTACATCCACTAAAAAATATTGAAGCAAAAACAAACAATACAAGATATTTTAATTTCACATAGTTGCCTTTATTAAATTTAAAAAATTATTCGCATCCCAGCTAGCTGTGCCTACCAAAACCCCATCACAGCTTTTTATACCTGCGATATCAGCGATATTTGCTGCATTGACGCTTCCGCCGTAAAGTAGCGGCACATTTGCCTTTATCTTTAAAAAACTTAGCACCTCATCTATCTGCTCTATGCTAGCGCTCCTGCCCGTTCCTATCGCCCAGATCGGCTCATAGGCGATGACTAAATTTTTATAATCTAGATCGATGTTTTCAAGCTGGCGGCTTAGAAATTCTTTGGTCGCTCCGCTCTCATTTGTGCTTAAATTTTCGCCGATGCAGTAGATCACATTCCAGCCATTTTTTGCAGCAAAGTCAAATTTCGCTCGCAAAAACTCCTCGCTTTCGTTTAAAATTTCACGCCTCTCGGAGTGGCCGATAAGCACATCTTTTATGCCAAATTCATCAAGCATCGCCTTGCCGATCTCACCAGTAAATGCCCCACTCTCGCATGGGTAGAAATTCTGCGCCCCAAGACTAAAAATATGCCTTTTTTCATCAAAAGCACTAGCTGGAGCAAATACGCTCACATCGTCGTTTGCGCTTAAATTTTCGTCTAAAATTTTCGCGTACTCTCTAAAGCTTGCTCTTGTGTGGTTGCACTTTAAATTCGCTAGAAATTTCAAGACCTACTCCTCTTTTCTAAGCGGCTTTATGCCAGGCAGCTCTTTGCCCTCTATTAGCTCCAAGCTAGCACCGCCGCCAGTTGAGATAAATGTCATCTCATCAGCGTCTCCTGCGCGCTCGACCACGTCAGCCGTATCGCCGCCGCCAACGACGGTTGTCGCGTGAGTGTCGATGATAGCGTGGCTCATTTTGATGCTACCTTTGCTAAATTTATCCATCTCAAAAACGCCCATAGGTCCGTTCCACCAGATGGTTTGAGCATCGGCGATGACCTCTTTAAATAGCCTAATCGACGCTGGTCCGATGTCAAGCCCCATCCAGCCATTTGGGATCTCTTGAGCTGGGACGTATTTTACGGCACTTTCAGCTGAAAATGTCTGAGCAGCGACGACGTCCACTGGCAGGTAAATTTTCACGCCAAGCTCCCTGCCCTTGCGTAAAATTTCGCGCGCGTCTTCGATAAGGTCCTCTTCAAGGAGAGAATTTCCGATGTTTTCGCCAAGTGATTTTAAAAATGTAAATGCCATACCGCCGCCAATTATGAGCTTATCGACGCGTGGCAGAAGGTTATGTAGGGCTTGAAGTTTGCCACTCACCTTTGAACCGCCCACGACTGCGACAAATGGACGTGATGGATGTTTTATCAAATTTTGAGCGAAATTTATCTCTTTTTGTAGTAAAAATCCCGCTGCCTTGTGCTTCTCATCGTAAAATTTAGTGATCGCCTCGACCGATGCGTGAGCCCTGTGGCAAACGCCAAATGCGTCATTGATGTAAAATTCGCCAAATCCTGAAAGCTCTTTTGCCAAAGCCTCGTCATTTTTGGTCTCGCCCTTTTCAAAGCGTAAATTTTCTATCATTAAAATTTCGCCTGGCTTTAGAGCCGCAGCCTTTGTTTTAGCGTCATTTCCGATCACATCTTCAGCAAATATCACCTCTCTATCAAGCAGTCTTGATAGCCTCTTTGCCACGCCTTGAAGTGAAAATTTCTCTTCATAGCCGTTTTTTGGGCGTCCGAGGTGACTAGCCAAAACCACGCTGCAGCCATTATCCAAGCAGTAGCGGATAGTTGGTATCGCTGAGCGGATCCTGCGATCATCAGTGATGTTTAAAAACTCGTCCATAGGCACGTTAAAATCGCACCTTATAAAGACTTTTGCACCATTAAGCTCAAGGTCGTTGATCGATAAAATATCACTCATTTTTTACCCTTTAAATTTACTTTGTAGCCACGATCTTAGCAAGATCTACAAGCCTTGTTGAGTAGCCCCACTCGTTGTCGTACCACGCAAAGACCTTCACCATATCATCAGCGATAACCTGTGTAGTGTCGCTAGCTACGATGCTGCTAAAGGTACTCGTGCAAAAGTCACTGCTAACTCTGTAGTCGTCATCGACGAATAAAATTCCCTTTAAATTTGACTCCGCAGCCGCTCTAAATGCCTCGTTTATCTCCTCTTTGCTAGCTGGCCTTTTTAAAACCGCCGTTAGATCGACCATAGAGATGTTTGCTACTGGCACGCGCACTGCTTGGCCGTGCAGCTTGCCGCTTAGCTCTGGGAGCACTTTAGCGATCGCTTTTGCAGCTCCGGTGGTCGTAGGTCCGATATTTAGCGCTGCTGCGCGTGAGCGGCGAAAGTCTTTAGCTTTTACATCAACTAGGCTTTGGCCATTTGTATATGCGTGGATCGTAGTCATGAGCCCTTTTACGATGCCAAATTTATCGTTTAGCACCTTTGCTACTGGAGCTAAGCCGTTTGTGGTGCAGCTTGCGTTTGAGACGATCGCTTCGCCTGCGTACTTATCGTCATTTACGCCGACTACAAATGTCGCCGTATCATCTTTTGCTGGAGCGCTCATGACGACTTTTTTGACGCCGCGAGCTAGATATGGCTCACATTTTTCAGTGGTTAAAAACTTGCCAGTGCACTCTAAAACAACGTCTGTGCCATAGTCTGCGTAGCTAAGCTCGTTTAGATCTCTTGTAGAAAAAACTCTTATCTTTTTGCCATTTACTTCTATAAAATCGTCGCTTATCACCTTAACGTCTTGCTTAAATTCGCCATGAACGCTGTCGTATTTGAGCAAATACCTCGTCATATCCCTTGTTGCGGTGTCGTTAATAGCGACAAGCTCAACATCATCACGCTCTAAAATAATACGCGCAGCACACCTACCGATACGCCCAAAGCCGTTTATTGCTACTTTAACTGACATCTTAGCTCCTTTTGATATAATTACGCCTAATTCTACAAAAAAGAATTTTAAAACAAATATAAACAAGGCACTTTAATAGATGAAGTTAGCACTTTTTGGCGGGAGCTTTGATCCAGTTCATTTAGGACACGATAGCATTGTGAAAATGGCACTAAGCGGCCTTGACATCGACAAGCTCATCATCATGCCAACTTTTATAAGTCCCTTTAAGAGCGAATTTTCAGCTCCGCCAGAGCTTCGCCTAAAGTGGATAAGAGAAATTTGGGGCGGCCTAGAGAAGGTCGAGATCTCAGACTATGAGATAAATTTAGCTCGCCCAGTGCCTACCATAGAGACGGTTAAGTATTTGTATAAGAAATTTAAGATAGAGAAATTTTATCTCATAATAGGCGCGGACCACCTAGCTACGCTTGATAAGTGGCACGGATATGAGGAGCTAAAAAATTTAGTGCAGTTTGTGATCGCCAAACGCAATCACATAGAAATTCCACGTAATTTACAAAAAATGGACGTGCACGTGGATGTTAGCTCGTCGCAGATCAGGCACCAAAAAGGGCTTGATGAGCTGCCTAGCGAGATAAAAGATGAGATTATAAATTTTTACCAAGGATTAAAGATGCAAGAGAGATCGATGCAAGAGCGCACCGAAAGTATAGTTAAGGTTTTAGACGCAAAAAAGGCTGAAGAGATACAAGTGTTTGATATGAGCGGAGATGATTATTTCGTAAAGGCCGTAGTTATCGCTACTACGCTTGGCGAGAGGCACGCTTACTCGCTGGCTGAGGATCTAAAAGAGGAGCTTAAGCCTCTTGGGGAGAAATTTATAGGCACGGAGAGCTCGCCTGATTGGATCGTGATGGACCTTGGCGACATTTTGATACACCTTTTGAGCCCAGCTTACAGAGCAAAATACAACATCGAAGAGTTTTTGCAAAAGCTAAAAACTAGCAAAGAGTCTTAACAAACACAAGCGATGAGCAAATAAGCCATAAAAATATAAAAAATGCTAGCAAAAATGGCTTTTTGCCCGTCGCTTTAAAAATGCTTCTATCTATCCCAAACCCCAAAGCACACATCGCGACGCAAAGGCAGATGCTGGCGGCTAGCTTTAAAATCTCCACCAAATTTTCAGGGAAAAATGGCAGAGATCTAACGCAGATCGCCACTAGGAAAAATAGCGCAAACCATGGTATGCTCTTTAGCTTTGAGCCGCCGCTATTTTGGCTTAAATTTAAGAAATTTAGCAAAAACAAAAATGGCACTAGCATGATGACGCGAAGCATTTTTATGATGACAGCGGTGCTACTTGCTGTGCTATCAAATGCTGCTGAAGCTGCCACTACATGGGCTACTTCGTGAAGTGAGCCGCCTATAAAAAAGCCAGTTTGGTGTGGCGTGAGAGCTAGAAATTTAGCGATAAATGGATAGATAAACATGCCAATCGTCCCAAAGAGCACCACCGTGCAAATGGCGATAGCAAGCTTGTTTGCGTCTGCTTTTATCTCATTTTGTGTAGCCATAACAGCAGCTGCACCGCATATACTTGCCCCTGAGCCAATGAGCACGGCACTATCCTTGCTAAGCCCCAAGGCTTTAGCGGTAAAAAGCGCAAAGCAAAAGGTCGCAAATACCATAAAAGCTGCATATATAACGCCTAGAGTGCCGACACTTGCGATCTCGCTAAGGCTTATGTTAAAGCCAAAAAGTATGATGCCTAGCCTTAAAATTTGCTTCCCAGCGATCGCTACGACGCCACTACTTTTTAAAATTTGAGTCTGCTTGGTGAAAAGATTTGCAAAAATGGCGCCTAAAATGATAGAGATAATGAGCGGGCTGGTGTGAAATTTAGCCAAAAGTGTGTTTGAGAGCGCAAAAGAAACGCCGCAAATCAGCGCTAAAACAAGCACAGCGAGAAATTTATGAGACATATTTTAACCTTAACTCTTTTTTTAAAAATGCAATTAGCACGTTTGGGTATAATTAGACGAATTTTATAATGCAAATTTAAAATAAAGATAAAGGGATAGGCCTATGATCATCCTTGGCGAAAAATATGCTTTCACCAAACTCGAGCTAGAGAAACTTAGGAAGAAATTTGGCCAGGTAAATTTTTTATCCCCTGAAAATAGCGACGCAAAAGCCCTGCGAAGTGCGCTAGAAAATCTCATAAAATCAGGCGATCAGAGGCTAATAGTGCTAAATACCCAAAAGCCCGTTGATAGCAAGCTGGTGAGATTTCTCACGCTTTTGCAGTTTAAGACGAAGTATAAAAAGATCAAATTTCTAAATGTGGAGAGCTTTTTAGAAATTTATCTGCAAAAGTGCTACATCCCAGAAAATGGCGAAAATTTAAACTTTTTAAACGATATCAAGCCTTACAATGCCTTTGAATACGCCTTAAAACGCGTGATCGACTACGCAAGCTGCTCACTGCTTCTTGTGATACTTTTTGTGCTTAAATTTTACGTAAAGAAAAAGATAGACGAGCAGTCCCCTGGTAGTCTTTACTTCTTGCAAAATAGGGTTGGGCTGGATACTAAAATATTTAAGTGCTATAAATTTAGAACGATGCATGAAAACTCGGAACACAACCCATACACGCAAAAAAACGACACAAGAGTATTTAAATTTGGCGAATTTATGCGCAAGACTAGAATGGATGAAATACCTCAATGTATTAATGTATTTCGCGGCGATATGCACCTAATTGGACCACGTACAGAATGGGATATATTAGTTCATGACTACGAAAAAAAGATCCCTTACTACAATGAACGCCACATCGTCCGCCCTGGAATCACTGGCTGGGCACAGGTAAACTACCCTTATGGAGCAAACACACACGACGCCAAGCAAAAGCTGATGTATGATCTTTACTACATAAAGCACTGGTCACTTTGGCTGGAGATAAAGATCATAGCAAAAACTATTGCAATTATATTTGAAAAAAGAGGTATTTAGTCAAACCCATATATCTCTTTTTGACTAAATTTGTCTGGTGGATATAAAGCTACATCCTATCTTTAGCTGTGATTCCCATTATATTAAATGCTGTTTTTATCGAGACAGCAACGACTGCAAAGACTTTTAGCAAGCTATCTTCATTTTCATTTCCAACCACGCGGTTTTCATTGTAAAATTTATGAAAGCTAGCAGCTAGTGACTTTAGATAGTCTGGTATTTTTTGAAGCTGCCTTGAAGCAAAAGCATCTTCTAAAATTTCAGGCAAGACAAGCGCTTCAAAAAGTAAATTTTTGGCATTTTCATCTAGGCACTCAAAGTCTGCATTTATCACGTCACTGACGCTTTTTCCGGCCTTTGCAAAGACCTGATTTATCCTAGCGTGAGCGTAATTTATATAAAAAATAGGGTTTGAGCTATCCTCTTTTTTAAGCTCATCCACGTCAAATTCCAAACTGCTCGTGTTTGCTTTGCTTATAAAGATAAACCTAAGTGCCTCAGCACCGATCTCACTCGCGATATCGCTCATCAGCACGGCATTGCCAGCGCGCTTGCTCATTTTGTATGGCTTACCCTCTTTTAACAGACTAACCATCTGCATAAGTATCACTTCAAGCCTGTTTTCATCATACCCAAGGAAATTTATCGCAGCCTTTAGCCTTGCGATATATCCGTGGTGATCCGCGCCCCAAATATTTATATAGTGGTCAAAATTTTTCTCAAATTTAGCGTTATGATAGATGATATCGCCAGCTAAATATGTCGGTCTGCCGTCATTTCTAACCACAACCCTATCGTTATCGTCGCCAAGTGTGGTAGAAGCGATATATATAGCGCCCTCTTTTTCATACATTTGGTTTGAGCGTTTTAGCTTGTTTATGGTTGGCTCCAGGCGGTCGTAAAGAGCTTTTTCGCTAGCCCAGCTCTCTATAAATATCCCAACATCAGCCAAGTCTTTTTTGATGATCTCAAGCACGATATCCTTGCCAAACTCGGCAAGTTCAAGGTTTCTGCTCTCGTCATAAAAAATTTCCTTGCCAAATTTCTCATTTGCAAGCTTAGCGATATCTAAAATATAATCCCCGCGGTAATATTTCTCTGGATAGACGACACTTTCGTTAAAAAGCTGCTCTTTAGCCGCAAGTGATATCGATGTGCCAAGCAGATCTATTTGATTGCCCGCATCGTTTATGTAGTATTCTGTTGAGATAGCGTAGCCAAGTCTTTTGCCAAGCCTTGCTAAAGTATCGCCATAAACTGCGCCTCTAACGTGTCCGATGTGAAGCGGTCCAGTTGGATTTGCGCTGATGTATTCTATTAAATAGCTATCTTTTTTCGCATCTTCTTTTGCAAAATTTTCACTATCTAGCAAAATTTGCTTTGAAATTTCATCTAAAAATTCACTCTTAAGCTTGAAATTTAAATAGCCATTTACTGCGCTAGCTTCCACTATCTTACTATCACTAAATTTATCAGCAAACTCGCTAGCTATCATAGCTGGAGACTTTCTTAGCTCTTTTGCGAGGCTAAAAAGTGGCGTTGCATAGTGGGCTAAATTTTTATCCTTTGGCTTTTCAAGCACAAATTCTCGCTCTAAAACCTTTAAAATTTCAGCTTTTACTTTATCTTTCAACTCTAAAACCTACGCGTTTTTAGCTGTTTCTTCTATCTTTTGACTAGTAGCACTCTCTTCTTTATGCTCGACTTTTTCGCTCTTTTCAGGGGTTGTATCCTCCATCTCAGCCTTAAAAGTCTTTATGCCTTTGCCTAGTCCTTTCGCAAGCTCTGGGATCTTCTTTGCTCCAAAAAGTAATACAATGATCGCTAAAACGATCAACCAGTGGCCAATACTAAAAGAACCCATCTTTTCTCCTTATCAAATTTTCTCAAAATATTATCATAAATTCCTGAATTTCTAACAATCTATCCACTCGTCGATGACGTTTCTTAAGTTTATCTTAGCACTTTTTAACCTCATCGCTCGAAGGATTGATTTTAGCCCTTTATAGCTCTTTTCTATATCATCATTTACTAAAAAATAATCATACTCTAAAATATGCTCCATCTCACCAACTGCGTTCATTAAGCGGTTTTCTATCGTCTCGTCGCTATCTGTTCCGCGGTTTTTCAAGCGCCTTTTTAGCTCTTTTTTATTTGCAGTTGTGATAAAAACTGAAGTGATGTAGCTTTTAAATTTCTCAAGTGCGATGTGAAAACCCTGCACATCGATGTCAAATATCACTATCTTACCAGCCTCAAGTGCCTCTAAAACTGGCTTTAAGCTCGTGCCATAGTAGTTTTTATGCACCTGCGCCCACTCTAAAAACTCGCCCTTTTCTATGCCACTTTTAAATTCATCTTCTTTTATAAAATAATAATCCACCCCATCAACTTCGCCTTCTCTTTTGGCTCTTGTTGTGCTTGAGATAGAAAAATATAGGTCTTTCTCTTCCTTTAAAAGACGGCCCAAAAGCGTGCTTTTACCGCTTCCACTAGGTCCCGAAACTACTAAAATTTGTCCTTGCAACTACTTTTCCTCGAAACTTATATTTATCTTGATATTCATATCTTTTAGCACATCTCTTAGCGAGCTCTCATTTAGCGACTCGTGGACGTGTTTTGTGATCTTTTTAGTTAGCTCTTCTTTGTAGTCTTCTTTTGCATTATTTTTTGAGCTTGTTTGAGGCATATCTTTTAGTCCAAATGCCGATAACATCGTGTTTTCATCTATGTCATCTATCGATGCCACGTCAAAATTTAACTCACTTGATGCCGCGTCTTTGCTCTCTTTTTGCGTGTCTTCTTCTTGAGCATTTTCTTCTTCGAAAGTTTCATCTGCGAGCCCTAGATCTTCTTTGGCTTCTGGCTCGCTCACATCTTCTAGCTCTTCTACTGGCATCTCGTTAGAAGTGTTCTCGCTAGGCTCTAAATTTTCTAGCTCCTCGCTTGAAATTTCATCCAAAGCCTCTTCTTCTATATCCTCTTCTGCTTTTTCATCATCTACTTGAATTTGCTCTTCATCAGCATTAGAAGTCTCATCTAAATTCTCCTCATCTTTAGGCTCATCTTCCAAATTTATCTCATTTTCAAGGCTATCTTCATCATCAAATTTAGCTAGCTCGTCTAAATTTAGCTCTTCTTGCTCTAAATTTTGAACATCTAGCTCAGTATCGTCTAAATTTTTATTTTCTTCGTCAGCCTCTTCGCTATTTAGCTCTTCATCAAGTGAATCGATCTCACTAAGCTCAAATTTACTCTGATCTATCTCATCAAGCTCGCCACCCGTATTCTCATCATCAACCAAGCCTGCAACGTCATTTTGGCTAATAATATCATCTAAATTTTTATTTAGCTCTTCATCTGCTTCAGACTCTTCTGGCATATTTTCTATCTCATCGACAAGCGCGCTAAGCTCTGCTAAATCGCCATCTTTGCTCTCTTCGCTCTCATTTGCATCACTTATCACTTCGCTAGTCTCTTCATCCACACTCTCATCAGCAAGGTCTTCGCTAGCAAGCTCTTGCAAGTCCTCAAGCTCTTCTAAAGACTCCACATCGCTAGCTTCATTTTCCTCTTGCAAGTCGCTCTCGTTAATCTCATCGCTTGGGCTATCTATGCCGCTTTCTAAAAGCTCTTTATCAAGGTCTGCGAAATTTTCTAAATTTGTATCGATATCAGGCAGCTTAAACCCTGACATCTCGTCAAAATTTATAGCCTCGTCGCTAAAATCACCAAAGTCGCTTTCGCCCTGCTCACTAGCATTTTGCTCGGCAACTGGCTCATCTTTTGGGATATTTTGCTCAAAAACACTTATAAATTCAGTCGGTAAAAATGGTTTTTCAAGCATCAAAGTAGCAAATTCTGGTTTGCTCTCGCCACGACTTGCTAGATACATCACCTTTTTATCTGTAGCTAGCTCGCTACTATCCACGTCACTGTCGATTATGATAAAGTCAAACTGAGCATCGTCAAATCCATTTAGATCCTCAAATTCGCTATATTCGGTACCGATTTTATTCAGACTTAAAGTTATCAGACGTGAAACTGCTGGATTTTTATTTATTAGAGCAACTTTCATCATCCCTCCTTGTAATAGTAAAAGCCTATTCTATGATAAATTTCATTGCTATTTTCTTAAAAAAACAGAGCCGGCAGATCATTTATCACTTTTAAAAGTAGGTCGCTCATGATCTTCATAATGCCTGCTAAAATGGCTATCAAAACGGAAAATCCGATCGTCACTTTGATAGGATAGCCGATGACTAGTAGGTTAAACTGCGGCATCGTCTTCATGAGCATGCCAAAAATGGAGTCTGAGAGCAAAGATAGGGCGATGATGGGAAATGACATGATAAAGCCAAACATAAACAAATTTGTAAATAAATTTATCGCATAGCTCATGATGCCAGGTCGTGGATAAAAGTCACCAAGCGGCATAACAGCAAGCGAGCTAGCGTAAAACTGAAGGAGCAAATGGTGACCGTCAAAGGCTAGAAATGTTAGTAGCGCGATGAAATTTATAAGGTTTGCAATAACTGGAGAGTTTGTGCCAGTTTGCGGATCAAGCACCGACGCCATCGAAAAGCCCATGACCATCGAGATTTGCTCGCCTGCCATTTGAAGTGTGGCAAAGATGATGGTTAGCATAAGTCCGGCACTTAGACCCAGCATGACCTCGCCTAAGATCTCGCCGATTAAGAAATTTATAGAGTTTGCATGAGCTTTTGAGAGAGGAAAAAGCACGACGCAAAGGACAAAAACTAAAAGCGTTTTTACGCTAAGAGGAATTTGATTGTGCGAATAAAATGGAAAAAAGACGATGAGACCGCTTAGGCGTGCAAACAAAAGCATAAAAACTATGGTCTTATCGGCTCCAAAAAATTCTACTAGTTCCATTTTGCTCTTTTAAATTTTTTACTAATTTTACAAAATTTTACTTTGTTTTTTAAATTTAAGCGGTAGTTTTTAGAAATTTGAAGCTAAATTTTAAGAAATTTGCACAAGCTCTTTGTTCTCAAGCTTGTATGAGTTGTCACATTTTGCGGCTAGGTCGTTGTCGTGAGTGACTAGAACAAGAGCAGCATTGTTTTCATTTATATAGTCAAATAAAACTTGCATCACTTCATTTGCTGTTTGCTTATCAAGGTTGCCCGTTGGCTCGTCTGCAAAGATGATCTTTGGCTTTTTAGTAAGTACTCTAGCGATGCTGACACGCTGCTGCTGACCGCCACTTAGCTCTCCAACTTTTTGATTTATCACACTTGAAATTTTAAGTGCTTCAAGATCATTTTTTTCTATATTTTCGCCAGATAAGATGCTTGCAAGCTCGATATTTTCATAAGCGCTAAAACCTTTAAAAAGATAGTGCGACTGGAAAATGATGCCAAAATGAAGCCTTCTAATGGCCAAAAGCTCGTTTTGAGAAAGCTCATAGATCGATCTATCTTGGTAGATGACCTCGCCAAAATTTGGTTTTAAGAGTGTTGAAAGTATGTGTAAAAGCGTTGATTTGCCACAACCGCTAACGCCGGTTATCGCGATGCTTTGTTTTTGATTGAGAGTTAAATTTATATTGTTAAAGAGCGTATAATCATACGCAAAGCCTAGATTAGACGCTCTTAAAATTTCCATTAGCCTATTTGAGCAGCAACTTCTGCAGCAAAGTCATCTACTTTTTTCTCTAAGCCTTCGCCAAGCTCGAAACGAACGTATTTTACGATCTCGATCTTGCCGCCAAGCTCTTTGCTTTTTTCTTCGATAACTTGTTCGATAGTCTTTTTATCGTCCATTACATAAAACTGACCTAAAAGTGTGAGGCGTTGGTCAAGCACTGTGTTATCAGCGTAAAATCTCTCGATCTTACCAGGGATGATCTTGTCCCAAATTTTCTCAGGTTTTCCCTCAGCTTTTAGCTCTTCCTCGATCGCTTTTGTAGCTTTTGCAAGCTCTGCCTCACCTATCTGGCAGCGGCTAGCATACTCAGGGATGTGATGAAGTGGCTTGCCTAGGCGTTTTAGCTCTTCATTTTCTTTTTCAAGCTCAGCACGAAGTGCGATAAATTCTTTCTCAACAAAATCTTTATCAAGGTCTTTATAGCTTATAACGCTTGGCTTCATAGCAGCTGCATGCATACATAAATTTCTTATAAAATCAGCTGCTTTATTTGCAACTTCTGCGCTTTCGCAAGCTGCACCGATAAGTACACCAACACGACCATTTGAGTGAACATAGCCATTTACCACGCCTTTATCATCAGCAATAATAGTCTCAAAGCGGCGCACTACAAGATTTTCACCGATAGTTGCGATCTGAGTTTTGAAATAATCTTCAAATTTAACACCATTTAAAGTGCTTGCATTTAGCTCTTCAACTGTTTTTATGCCGCTTGATTGGATGTGAGCTGTTGCGTCTTTTGCAAGTGCTTGAAACTGTGGGTTTCTAGCAACGAAGTCGGTCTCAGAGTTGATCTCACTGATAGTTGCTTTTTTGCATTTTGAACAAACTTCAACGCTTACTAAGCCCTCGCTTGCAAGACGGTCAGCCTTTTTAGCAGCTTGGCCTAGGCCTTTTTCACGAAGGATGTCAACAGCTTTTTCCATGTCGCCATTTGCTTCGCCAAGTGCCTTTTTGCAGTCCATCATACCAGCTCCGGTTGATTCGCGGAGCTCTTTTACCATTTGTGCAGTTATTTCCATTATTCTTCGTCCTCGCCAAAGTCTTCTTCGCTCATAGCCTCAGCTACAACCGCGTCTTTCTCATCTTGGCTCACTTCTTCGCCAGCAACTTGCTCGCCACCATCTTGTTCAAGAAGTGATTTACCTTCGTTGATCGCTTCAGCCATCTCTTGGCAGAAAAGTTGAACAGAGCGGATCGCATCGTCATTTCCTGGGATCGGATAGTCAACAACGTCAGGATCGCAGTTTGTATCGATCGGTGCTACAACTGGGATTTTTAGGCGATTTGCCTCTTGAACAGCGATCTTTTCTTTGACAGTATCAACAACAAATATCATATCAGGTAGGCTTTTCATATTGCGTATACCGCCAAGAGTTGCTATAAGCTTCTCTTTTTTGCGGCGAAGCATCAAAGCCTCTTTTTTAGTTAGTAAATTTATCGAACCATCTTCTTCCATAGCCTCGATAACTTCTAGTTTGCGGATAGACTGGCGGATAGTGCCGAAGTTTGTCATCATACCACCTAACCAGCGGTGATTTACATAAGGCATTCCACATTTTTCAGCGTACTCTTTTATAGCGTCGATAGCTTGTTTTTTAGTACCGACAAATAGCACTGACTTGCCCTCAGCAGCTGCGTCACGAACGATGTTGTAAGTGTAGCGGAAGTAGCGGATAGTCTTTTGTAGATCTATAATATAGATACCTTTTCTCTCGCCAAAGATAAATTTTTTCATCTTTGGGTTCCAGCGGCGTGTTTGGTGACCAAAATGTACGCCACACTCTAATAAATCTCTCATAGTTACCATGAGTTTCTCCTTGTTTTAGGCATTTTGCCTTGAATTTAGTTTTATCCTCCACGACCATTAATGCTTTCGCACAACCAAATTTAGGATTGTCGTGTGTGAAATAAAGCTTGGATTATATTGAAACTTGGCTTTATTGAAGCTAAATTTAAAGATATTTTTAGCTACAAATAAAGCTCAAATTTCCATAAATTTACTCGAAAAAGCCTTTTTTAACGACCTTTTCGTCTTTAACGCAAAACTCGCCTTTTGCGATCACGTCATATAAATTTAGCTCCTCGTCAAAGACACAAAGATCAGCGTCGTTGCCAACTTTTATCTCGCCTTTTTGGCTTAAATTTAGATATCTCGCCACGTTTTTGCTCATCAAAGCCAAGGTATCTTCTATCTTTAAAATTTTATTTCTCACCAAAGCTTGCAATACCTCTAAATTTGACGCACATGAGGCACAGCCATATCCGACAAGCTCGCCATTTTCGTTAAATTTAGGCACGCTGCCGTTGCCATCAGAGCTCATCGTTAGGCGCTCTAAATTTAGCCCATTTTCAACGCCATAAGCCACCACCTCGTGAAGCGGGGCAAATTTACTTCCGCCGCTTGTGATATCGACGTTTCCGCCCATTTTTTGAAATTTCAAAGCCTCGTTAAACAGGTCTTTCGTCCTAGCGCAGTGTGTCGGCGAGAAGTAATGAACTGGGAATTCGTAGTCTTTTATCACCTTAAAGACATTGTCAAATTTCTCACTCAGTCCGCCCATGTGCATGTGAAGCACGCCGCCTTTTTTAGAGACCATGCCGCCTATGCGTATCTTGCTTAGAATTTTGATGAGCTCCTCTTTTGAGACGTAGCTACCGCGGTTGTCGGTCAGTGCGATCTTTACGCCGATCACTTTGTCGATTAGTATGAGATCCTTTGCGATGTCGCCGGTAAATGTCACACAGGGGCTTGCGTATGAGCCGGTGTGGATGAAGGTCGAGATGCCCTCAAACTCGAGCGCTTTTGCTTTGGAGTAGAGATTTTCTAGGCTTCTAGTCACACCATCAGTCCCCAAAACGCCAACAAGCGTCGTAGTGCCGTATTTTACGATCTGGCTAAGCGTGATCTCAGGCGTTCTTGAGTGATATCCAGCCTCGCCGCCGCCACCCGTGATATGCACGTGCTGATCAATGAGGCCTGGAGCTAAAATTTTGCCCTTTAGGTCGTAAATTTCAAGTCCTTCTACGCTAAAGCTTAGCCCCTCGCCGATGGCTAAAATTTTACCACCACCTACCAAAACATCGCGCTTGCCAAGAAATTTTGGCGTGTATAGATTAGCATTTTTAAGTAAAAGCATCTTTTCTCCTTTATTTGCTGAGTTGCACTTTCTCTTCTATCTCCATCAGTTTTATAAAAATTTGCTCGATATTTTCCCTATCCAAGGCGCTTAGCTCCATCTTTTTTGAGCTAAGTAGCATCTGCACAAACTCTTCATTCATAAGCTGATCAAAGCCCAAATTTCTAGCGTTTTGAGCTATTTTTGCCGCTAGTGGATTTTTAAAGCTCTCATATCCCATTTTTATCCTTAAATTTCACTGCAAATCCGCAAAATCTACCGCACACGCCGTCTCTTCGGTATGAAAAATATCTCTCGTCGCAGTGCGTGCAGACTTCGCTAAAGTTTAAATTTCTAACCCCAAGTGCGCTAAATTCATCTCTCAAGGCTGCGTTCATATCAAAATTTCTACCTATCTTATATGCGTTAAATTCCCCAAGGTCAAGCTCGCCCACCTCGTAGCAGCCGCCTTTTATATTTGCTCCGACAAAGACGCTGATGTCACCCGCTCTTGAGCCAAATTTCTCTCCCATAAGCATAACTGCTTTTGTGCAAATTTTTAGCATCACGCCAGCTCTGCCCGCATGAGCCACGCAAATGGCACCCCGCCTCTCATCTATCATCACGACTGGCGAGCAGTCAGCCACCAAAACGCAGATGCCCACATCACTTAAATTTGTGATCACAGCGTCGCACTCTGGCAGCTCGTCCTGCTCATTTTCAAGGACAAAAACCTTGTCCGAGTGGATCTGCTTCATAAATTTAAGCTGCCTAACGCCTAAATTTTTAGCCAAAATTTCTCTATTTTTGATGACATCTCTTGGCTCATCACCCACGTGATCGCCCAAATTTAGCGAGCTAAATTTACCTTCACTCACGCCGCCAAGCCTGTTTGTAAAGCCAGCAGTGATGCCATTTTTATCAAAAACGATCTCTAAATTTTCACGCATATTCGCTCGCTTAGTAAAGGCTCGAAATTCTCTCGACCTCGTCCCAGCTAAGGCCGCCATTTTGCTTAGCTTCAAGCATCCTAGCCACGTAGCGAGCCAGCAGGTCACTCTCGATATTTACGCGTCTGCCAACCTTGAAAGTGCCAAAAAGGCTATCTCTAAACGTGATCGGTATGATGGTTAGCCTTATGCCCTTTGGCAAAATTTCATTTATCGTAAGGCTCACACCCTCGACGCCCACCGAGCCCTTGTTTGCCATCAGAGCCATCGCCTCACGTGGCAGGTCTATGTAAAAATCAACGCCATTTTCATGCTTTTTTATAGCTGAGATCACGCCGATAAAGTCGATGTGTCCTTGCATCAAATGCCCATCTATGCGCTCTGCTAGCTTCATCGCTGGCTCGATATGCACCAAGCCACTTAAATTTTCAACCGCGACATTTGCCCTGCTCTCTGCGCTTAGCTCCACGCTAAAGCCATCATCATATAGTTTTATGACGCTTAGGCAAGCGCCATTTACTGCGATGCTGTCGCCTAAATTTGGGCGAAATTTAGCCTTTAGTCGTAAAACATTTTGCGAGTAGCTAATGACCTCGGCAAGCTCCCTGATTAAGCCATTAAACATATTTTGCCTTTAAATTTTTTAAGGATTTTACTAAATTTTGCCTAAATTTGGCGCATGGATAGACTTGCTAGTTTTGTGAAATTTAGAAGGTATAAAGGCTAAATATCGCAACTGACATTAAGATAGGTTTTGAGCGGTCACGCAAAAAACAAAAAAACGCGAGTGCAACCTAGAAAAAGAAATAAAAAAGCTAGCAAATTAGCGATGAGCCACTAGTTTGGTAGCAAAAGTCACTTGCAAGGTAAATTTAACTGGCGGCAAATTGCAAAAGGTTTTAAACTTGATCTAGCTAGCATAAATTTCACATGCCATTTACCTTTAAATTCACACGCTCTAATCGCAAAATTTAGATAGCGTGCCAAAAACAGCAATAATAATTTTACTACCAGATGCATATCAAAAGCTTTTGGCTAAATTTCGCCCCTAGCTCGTCTGCAAAACTAGCCACGTCTTGCTAAAGTCGCGCGCCGCCAGGTCGCCCCTCTTTATCCACAGATAAACTCTGCCCTCTCCGTCCCAGTCCATGTCGCTATCCCAGTCGCTATCTATCTGCAAAAGCAGCTGCCACTGGGCGGCATTTTTCTCAAACTCAGCGATATTTGGGTGGTGATAAGCGCTACTATCGCCGCAGTCAAGGCCGTTTGCCACGAGCTCGCACTCTAGCTCCATGCCATCTTGGATGTTGTCAGAGTGACCAAGGAGCTTGTTTTCTTTGGCCTGCCAGCTTGGCTCGATGATCTCGTGATATGCCTCCCACTCCTCCTCTCTAAATTTGGCAAATGGCACGAGCGAGCTTTGCAAACTTGGCAAATTTTGCTCATTTTTAAAGCTAAGAGAGCGTGCGCCAAATGTGAAATTTCTGCTATCCACGTTTTGTCGAGCAAGCTGGTCTTGAGCTACCTCACTAAAGATCACGGCAAAGCCCTTTTTATCAGCAGGGTCGTAACCCCAAATACGTAAATTTATATCATAAAAAAGATATAGCATGCCACTTTTTGGTAGGAGCCTGTCGGTGTCAAATTTGCTCGCCTCGGCAAAATTTATCTGCGCTACAAAGCTAAGCGCGCCGTTTTCATTTGATGGCCAAGGCACGCTAGCTGGCAGATCTGGCTGCCCGCCAAATTTAGACGCTCCAACAGCGATATCACCATCATCTTTAGCCTGCGTATCTATCTTTATAGCATTTTTGGCCATTGGCTTTAAAAACTCAAAAAGCCCCTCCAAACCGCGCTCTTTGCAGCCTTTATAAATTTCATTTAGATCCATATTTTTCCTTTCTAGCAAGCATCAATGTAGATGTGATACTTTTTGCAGTGTAAGCAGCGAAACAAATACCCAGCAAAGTCGCCGCCTGCTACGAGTAGCTCGCGAGCCATTTTGACGTCGTAATCGTCCCTTTTTGCGTAGTCATCAAAGACCTCGTCTGCGATGCCGAGCTCATCAAGCTCCTTAGTGCCCACATCGCCCAAAAATGCGCAATAATCATCACAGCACGCCACCCAGTGCTCGCCCTGCCAGCTCTCATAGCCAGGTGTTCTTCTAAAAAGCTCATCATCTTTTTTGGCGTCATCTGTGGCAAGATTGTCGGCACCCTGCACAAAGGTAGCGTCAAATTTCTTGGCAGCCTCGCCATTTGCGATGCAGGCTGGGCAAAGATAGGTGACGTCTTGCTCGCTATAGACGCCATTGTTGTAATAAATTTCTGTGTTTTTGCCGCAGCACTCGCAAATGACATTCATATCATCTTTAAATGCGCCAGTTTTTAATGGCTCTGGGTGATAGCGAAATTTTGGCAAGGTGGCAGCCTTTGCCTTTTGAGCTAAAATTTGCTCTTTGCTCTTTGGCCTTGGCACCGCCCATTTATCGCCCTCATCCACAAACTGCGCAAGGTAGCCAAGCGTTTTTAGCTGCTTTTTGTCGTTTTTGTCATGTATCTTTAAAAGTAGCTCGTAAGCACTCTTTTGCATAGACAAAAGTTGATAAATATCGACTAAAACGCTCTTTGCCTGCATATCCTCGCTTGTCTCAAGCTCTTCTTTGAACTGATACAAAGCCTCCACGCTCGCCGCATTGCCGTTATTTTTGTAGTAATCTTTTGAAAGTTTTATATATTTTTCTTGAAATTTATCCACAAATAGCCTTTATGAAATTTGCTAAGAATTTTAGCTTTAAAGACTTAAAAGTCGCATAGATGAGTTATTAAAATTTAAAAGAGTGGGATAAAAATATAAAATTGTTTAATTTTTAAAATTTAAAAAAAGGCACATTAAATTTAGCGTAAAGGAGACCGCAAGCAAATTTACTTAAACTTTCAACTCACTTGCGACTATAAATTTTACTCTTCATAAGCCCCGATAGAGAGGATTTTGTCTATTCTTTTTGCGACAAGCTCGTTTATATCAAGCTTCTCAAGCTCGGCTAGCTCTGAGATGAAGTAGTTTGCAAGTGCTTTTGCGGCACCGTCTTTATCTCTATGAGCTCCATTTATCGGCTCGTTTATCACGTCATCTATAAGCGATAAATTTTTTAAGTCATCAGCCGTTATCTTCATAGATTTTGTGGCTTGCTCTTGTTTAGCTGGGTCGTTCCAAAGTATCGCTGCACAACCCTCTGGCGAGATGACTGAAAAGACAGAGTTTTTCATCATAGCAAGTCTATCAGCCACGCCTATTGCTAAAGCGCCGCCACTTCCACCTTCACCGATAACGACAGCTATTATTGGAGTTTTTAAATTTGCAAATTCAAATAAATTTCTAGCTATGGCCTCGCTTTGACCTCGCTCTTCAGCGCCAACACCAGGATATGCGCCCGGAGTGTCTATCAAAAATAAGATAGGTAGATTAAATTTCTCAGCCAATTTTGCTACGCGTAAAGCCTTTCGGTAACCCTCTGGATGAGGCATACCAAAATTTCTTTTTAGTTTATTTTTAGTGCCACGACCTTTTTGCTCGCCTATAACGATAGCCTTTTTACCACCGATATAGCCGATGTAGCAAACTATTGCTGGGTCGTCGCGAAATGCCCTGTCGCCATGGATCTCATAGCCATCAACTAAAAATGAATTTATATAATCAATAGCGTATGGTCTATCTGGATGGCGAGCAAGTTGTAAACGTTGATATTCGTTTAAATTTTTATATACTTTTGATATCTCTTTAGATAGGTTCTTATTTAAAATTTCAACAGCATGTTCATCGCCTCTGATCTTAGCATTTGCTATATCTTCATCAATCTGCTTTATGCTCTTTTCAAAATCTAAATAATTTGACATCTTAATCCAACTTTTTAAATATCACGACGCCGTTTGTTCCGCCAAAGCCAAATGAGTTACTCATAACAGCTTTTATATCAGCTTTTCTAGCTTTATTTGGAACGTAGTCTAGATCACAGTCTGGATCTGGCGTTTCGTAGTTTATCGTTGGAGGGATGATGCCATCTCTCATTGCCATTATAGATATGACAGCTTCGATCGCACCAGCACCACCCAAGCAGTGTCCAGTCTGACCTTTAGTTGAACTAACTGGTGGGCACTTATCACCAAAAACAGCCTTAAGTGCAGCTGTTTCATTTTTATCATTTACTGGTGTTGAAGTACCATGTGCATTGACATAGTCTATCTTTACGCCTTTTGCCATATCAAGTGCTTGTTTCATCGCGCTTAATGGACCTTCAAGTGTTGGTGATGTGATGTGGTGTGCGTCTCCGCTCTCACCAAAGCCAACTACTTCAGCGTAAATTTTAGCACCTCTTGCAACAGCTGACTCATACTCTTCAAGCACAAGTGCGCCAGCGCCCTCGCCCATTACAAAGCCATCGCGGTTTGCATCAAATGGCCTTGATGCCTTACTTGGCTCATCGTTTCTTGTTGATAGCGCTTTCATCGCTGCAAAACCGCCTATGCCAACGCCACAGATAGTTGACTCAGCGCCGATAACTAGCATATTTGTTGCTTGACCGATCATTATGCATTTTGCAGCTTGTGATATCGCATGAGTGCTTGCCGCACAAGCTGTTACGCTTGATAAATTTGGACCTTTTAGTCCGTGATTTATTGAAACTATGCCACCTAGCATATTTACAAGTGCAGATGGGATGAAAAATGGCGAAATTCTCTTTACGCCTTTTTCAAAATATGTGATTGAGTTTTTCTCAATATTTGGCAAACCACCTATACCAGCTGCTGAACTAACGCCAAATTTATGAGCATCAAACTCTTTTAAATTTGCATCAGCCATAGCTTCGTTAGATGCTTTTATGCCAAGCTGTATGAAACGATCTACTTTTTTCACCTCTTTGCCGTCTAAAATGCTATTTGGATCAAAATCAGTTATCTCGGCAGCAATTTTAACAGGGAATTCGCTTACATCAAAGCTCGTGATCTCTTTCACACCTGTTTTACCCTCGCAAATAGCCTTAAAAGAGCTCTCTTTATCAAGACCAAGTGCGTTTATCATGCCAATACCAGTTACAACGACTCGTTTCAATACATCTCCTTAAATCAAACTATGCAAATTTAAATTATTTGCCTAGTTTTTCTATATAATTTACAACGTCTTGAATGCTTACTAATTTCTCTGCTTCGCTATCAGGAATTTCTACTTCAAATTTCTCTTCTAAAGCCATAACTAGCTCTACAACGTCAAGTGAATCAGCGCCCAAATCTTCGATGATTTTAGACTCTAGTTTTACCGCTTGTGGATCTACGCTTAGTTGCTCTACAACTACGTCTCTTACGTCTTCAAATACTGCCATTTAAGGTCTCCTTATAAAAAATGTCTGTTATCTTATAATATTTACGCTTTTATTTATTTTAAATTTCAAAACTTGTTGAAATTTCATTACATATAAAGTCCGCCGTTTATTTTTAGCGTCTCGCCAGTCACGTAGCTAGCGTGATCACTTAGTAAAAATGCCACAGCCTCGGCCACCTCACTAGCGCTGCCAAAGCGTTTTAGTGGGATGTTGTCGCTATAAGTTTTTTTTACCTCATCACTTAGTCCATGCGTCATATCAGTCTCGATAAAGCCTGGAGTTACGCTGTTAAAGCGGATATTTCTACTTGCGCCCTCTTTTGCAAAGCTCTTGCTCATAGCGATTAGTCCGCCTTTGCTGGCTGAATAATTCACCTGCCCAGCATTTCCCATCTCACCAACGATAGATGCGACATTTACGACCGCTCCAAAGCGCTTTTTACTCATCACTTTTAAAGCCTCTCTGCATCCTATGAAAGCTGAAGTTAAATTTGCATTTATCACATCTGTAAATTCGCTAGTTTTCATGCGAAGCGCTAGCTTGTCATTTGTGATACCAGCGTTATTTACGAGGTAGCTTAGCTCACCGTCGCTATCAACTATCAAATTTATACCTTTTATAAACTCATCTTCGTCTGTCGCGTCAAATTTTATCACTGCAGCCTTGCCGCCATTTTGCTCGATCTCAGCTTGCAAAGCATCTGCTATCTCAGGCTTTGAGCGGTAGTTTATCCACACTTTTAAGCCCATATTTGCAAGCGTCTTTGCGATCTGTGCGCCGATACCTCTGCTTGCACCTGTTATTAGCACGTTTTTTCCGCTAAATTTCATAGATTCTCCTTATAAATTTTGCTTATATTATCAAATTTAAAATAACGCCTCGTCCATTTCAGCTGGGATCTCAAGCTCCATGAGCTTTAAAACGCTAGGCGCGATGTTGTTTAGTCCGCCATTTTTTAGCTCTTTTACACCATCAGCCATCACAAAGCAAAAGACATCATAAGTCGTGTGGTTTGTCAGTAGCTCGCCGCTGCTATCACGCATCTCTTCGCAGTTTCCGTGATCGCTCGTGATGATCATAGCGTAGTTTTTCTCTTTTGCCTTGGCGTAAATTTCTCCAAGAGCCGCATCCACCGCTTCGACTGCTTTTATAGCGGCCTCGTAGTTACCAGTATGTCCCACCATATCGCCATTTGCGAAATTTACCACGATAAAGTCTTGCTCGTCATCCATGCCCTTTAGCACAGCTTTGCAAACCTCTGCAGCGCTCATCTCTGGCTTTTCGTCGTAGGTTTTTACTTTTGGACTAGGGATGAGCACCCTAGTTTCGTTGCTGGCTAGCTCCTCGACGCCGCCATTAAAGAAAAATGTTACGTGGGCGTATTTTTCAGTCTCAGCCGTGTGAAGCTGCCTTAGGCCAGCAGCCGCTATGACCTCGCTTAGAGTGTTTTTTATCTTTTCATTTTTAAAGAGCACTTCAAATTTAAAATTTGCGTCGTATTCGGTCATGGTGATTAGATTTTTGATAGCAAATGGTCGCTCAAACTCGCTAAATTTCTCCTCGCCAAGAGCCTGGCAAATCTCTCTTGCTCTATCATTTCTAAAATTTATTACGATCACGCCGTCATCTTCGCCCATGCCACTAAAGCCATTAAAGCTTGCTGGCTTTACAAACTCGTCAGTCACGCCCTCATCGTAGCTTTTTTGTAGATACTCACTTGGCGATAAGCTGCTTAAATTTGCTCCCTTTACCAAGCTATCATAGGCCTCTTTTACGCGCTCCCAGCGTTTATCTCTATCCATCGCGTAAAATCTGCCACAGACGGTTGCTACCTTAAATTTAGCCTCCAAGCTTTTTATGAAATTTAGACCGCTATTTGGGCTAACGTCGCGTCCGTCGGTGATAGCGTGGGCAAAAACTTCGCAGCCACTTTTGCTAGCAAGCTCACACATGCCATCAAAATGCTCCATGTGAGAGTGTACGCCACCGTCGCTATAAAGCCCTATGACGTGGATCTTTTTGCACTTTTTAAAAAGAGCCTTTAGCGCTTCATTTTCTGCTACTGAGCCGTCATTAAAGCCGCGTGAAATTTTGACCAAATTTTGATATAAAACTCGCCCACTTCCTATGCACATGTGCCCTACTTCGCTATTTCCCATCTGCCCTTCAGGTAGTCCCACAGCGTTTCCAGAGGTTTTTATGAGTGAGTTTGGAATTTCTTTAAAAAATTTATCGTAGTTTGGCTTTTTAGCCGCCTCAAATGCGTTAAATTTGCCATTTTTGTTTGAACCAATGCCATCAGTTATTATAAGTATAGTTTTTTGAGCCATTTTTAAATTTTATCCTTAAATTTAGATAATTTTTAAGGCCATTATACTAAAATTGCTTTTTTTTAAAATAAAGGCCCCTATGTTTTACTATATCTACGAAATTTTAAATTTTAATATCTTTCAGTATATCACCGTTCGCGCTGGCATCGCGTTTTTCATAGCATTTATCTTGACAGCTTATCTGATGCCTAAATTTATCGCCTGGGCAAAGGCAAAAAACGCCGCTCAGCCTATCTACGAGCTTGCCCCGCAAACTCACCAAAAAAAGGCAAAAACGCCGACCATGGGCGGACTTGTCTTTGTCTTTACAGCCGTGATCGCTACGATCATCTGCGCAAGGCTTGATAACGCTTTCGTGCTAGCCTCGCTCTTTTGCCTAGTTTGCTTCACTCTGCTTGGCTATAAGGATGACTACAGCAAAATTTTAGGTGCGAAAAACCACGCCGGCCTAAGCCCAAAGGCAAAGCTCTTTTTTCAGTTTCTCATCGCCTTTTTGCTCGCAGCATTTCTCTACTTTAGCAAAGAGCTAAACACCGAGTTTTACCTGCCATTTTACAAGCAGCCGATCTTTGACATGAAAATTTTTGCCATTTTCTTTTGGACGCTAGTCATCGTCGCAGCCTCAAATGCGGTAAATTTAACAGACGGACTTGACGGACTTGCCGCCGTACCATCGATATTTTCGCTTCTAACTCTTGGCGTTTTTGCCTACATCTGCGGCCACGCTGTCTTTAGCTCGTACCTACTTTTACCAAAGATCACAGGCGTTGGTGAGAGCGTCGTCGTAGCCTCTGCGCTAATTGGCTCACTCATGGGCTTTTTGTGGTTTAACTGCCATCCGGCCGAGGTCTTTATGGGTGATAGCGGTAGCCTAAGCGTTGGCGCATATATCGGCTTTATGGGCGTTGCGACCAAAAACGAAATTTTGCTCATCATCATCGGCCTCATCTTTGTCGTTGAGACCCTAAGCGTCATCTTGCAGGTGGGTAGCTTTAAAATTTTTAAACGCAGAATTTTCTTAATGGCGCCTATACATCACCATTTTGAGATAAAGGGCTGGGCGGAAAATAAGATCATCGTGCGCTTTTGGATCATCGCGCTTTTGGCAAATTTGATCGCACTAACGGCGCTAAAGATCAGGTAGATCATGCGAGCGCAGATAGAGCCTGACTTTGAGAGTGCTAGAAAAAAGTATGATGAAATTTTGGAGCAAATTTTAGCTTACACCGACTATTGCGACGAATTTGGCGATGAGGACGGCGAAGAGTACCGCAAGGTGACCGATCGTCTAGCTAAGATAAGTGGCAAGGATATGAGTAAATTTAGCCTGCACGAGTGGTGGGAGGCCGAGGGCGCTGAAAATCTAGCCTTTGACATCGCCTTGCCAGAGCCTAAAGTGGTGCCTGATATAACAAAAGACGAGCTTAGGCAGATCGTGGAGCGTATGTTGGCGCCTGTGCCTGAATTTGAAGATGATTTTTTAGAGGCATTTTATGTAAGAGTGACATTTGCCTGCAAAGGCGCTTATTTTGCAGAGTTTTTAAAGCTAAATTTTGCCAAAACCTTTAGCTTTGAGCTCTTTGATCGCCGCGAGATAGAGGGCGTGATGCGTGAGCTAAGTGCTAACGAGATAGTAGAAATTTTATGGGGCAAAAGAGGATAAAAGTATGAGAAAATCACTATTTGGCTATGGTGGCACGACAAAGGCGATCGCTAAAAACTTCGTAAATGACGGACTTTGGGATATTTATGACGATAAATTTAGCGAAATTTCAAAAGATGAGTTTGGCAACGCTCTTTTGCCAGTTAGCGAATTTGACCCAGCAAAAAGCGGCCTAGAGATACCAAGCCCTGGCATTCCGCCTCACCACGAGCTTATAAAAAAAGCTAAAAATTTAGTTAGCGAATATGACTATTTTTATGAAATTTACAAGGCGCATCTGCCATTTAACGTCTGGATAAGCGGCACAAACGGCAAGACGACGACCACAAAGATGATGCAGCACCTGCTAGAGAGCAAAGGCTCAGTCATGGGCGGTAACGTCGGCATCGCGCTAGCAATTTTAAACCCACACGCTAAAATTTGGATACTTGAGACTAGTTCATTTACGCTGCACTACACAAAGCACGCAACGCCTGGCATCTACGTGCTTTTGCCGATCACTCCAGATCATCTAAGCTGGCATGGCAACATGAGCGAGTACGAAAAGGCAAAGCTTAAGCCGCTTGCTAGCATGAGCGAAACAAGCGTAGCTATCGTGCCTGAAATTTACGCTAAAACGCCCACAAAAGCCAAGGTGATCACCTATAAAGATGAGAGCGACTTGGCTAAATTTTGCGGCGTAAATTTGGGCGATATAGCCTTTAAAACGCCGTTTTTACTTGACGCGCTGCTAGCACTGGCGGTGGAGAAAATTTTATTTGACCGCTGTGACGTTGAGCTTTTAAACACCTTTGTTATTGAAGCAAACAAGCTTGAAGAATTTACTGATAACAAGGGTCGAACCTGGGTAAATGACACAAAAGCGACAAACATAGATGCGAGCATTCAAGCCGTAAAACGCTACAAAGATCACTTTATGCACCTAATCTTAGGTGGCGATGACAAGGGCGTTAGCATGGATGAGCTATTTGAAATTTTAAAGGCTCTTAAAGTCAAAATTTACGCCATCGGCTCAAACAGTGACAAACTTATGAATTTAGCTGCTAAATTTAACGTGCCTGCCCTAAAATGCGACTTTTTACAAAACGCTGTAAATGAGATAAGCAAAGAGCTTAAAAGTGGCGAGATAGCACTTCTAAGCCCAGCAGCTGCGAGCCTTGATCAGTTTAAGAGCTACGCCGAGCGAGGAGATAAATTTAAAGAGTTTATAAGGGCTCTTTGATTTTAAGCTATTTTTTAGATATTAGCGTTTTGTCTAAAATTTGCTACCAAAATTTAAAGAAAAAGCAAAAATTTTCTCTATAAGAGTTTTTTATTGAATACTTTTTAAGTTTATGTTAATATTTGGCGAAAAAATTAAGGAAGAATTTTATGCCAATTACCCCTAGAAATGATGCAAATTTTAAAGAAAACTTAATAGATATCATCAAACTATCATATAGCGCCGACATCAATAAGCCTTTCATCTCTGGCGACAAGCTACTTATGGGCTATAGCTTTAGTCTAAAAGACGATCTAGACGCGATATGCACTCAAATTTATGGTGCTAGCAAAGCAAAAGTGATAGAGGCTATTAGAAAAACAATAACCGACACTACAAGCAAAATCGTGGTTTCAAAGATAGATACAGAAAAGCTTTTTAACGATATAAATGACGCTGCAAGGGCTGCTTATACAAAGGCTTCTGGCGGCGCTGGCTCAGAGTCATTGCCTGAGTTTAAATTTAGCCAAGATGAGCAGCTAAATGCCATTTTAGAGTCAAAGCTAAAGTTACTAGTGGCTGATATAAAAGATAAGCTAAGAGGATCGTCACTTGCAAATTTAGAAGAGGTCAAGCTCACTTCATCTGGGACGTCACAGATCTCAAAAGAGCATGTAGCACTTCTTGCCCTGCTTCACATAAGTAGCAAGAAAAATATCGACCCAGCTTTAGCAAAATACATCAAGAGCAAAAGTCGCTTTAAAGCGTGGTTTTGGCTAGCTCACGAGAGCTTTAGCGGTGATAATCCACACAACATTAAAATTTTAAGAAAAAAGATCTCAGCTCAGTTTGGCCTTTACGAGTCAGACGAAAACAATAAAGCTCTAAGCGACTCATCTAGCACGGCTAGCATGGAGCGTGTCAGCTTTGGCGAGTGTATAGACCTCTTTACCCACCTAAATATCTCAAAAGCTATGTATGTAACAAAACACAAAAACGGCAAAGAGCACAAAGAGGACGTCACACATTTAGAATTTATGCAAAAAGACGAAGAGAGATCAAACAGCACCGCTTCAAAGTGCGAGGGGCTATTTAAGCCATTTGCCGATAAGCTAAATTCTCTTTTAAGCTCTGAAACATCAAAGAAATTTGAGACCGAAAATATCTACTGCGTAAATTTAACCTCCTCTTCAACCTCTAACGCTTCAAGGATAAATAAGCTTTTAAAAAGAAGAGAAGAAGAGCTTTATAAACAAGAGGATATGCTCATACTCTGCCCTATCAAGACGGCTACTCCTATTAGGATATTTCAGCCTAAAAAGAGCAACTTTACCATCGTGCTGGCTAGCCAAAGCGAATTTGACTGCAGCGAGCTAAACCCAAAAGAGCTAAATCCTAGCAGACCAAACTATGGCAAGCTAAATTTATGCGAGCTAATACTAACTGACTTTAAATTTGACACTTACGAGAAAGAGAACAATGGTGCTTCATCTGATAGAGATATCAAATTTAAAAACGCAAAGACCAAGTCAGATAGTGTGATCCTTTATAAAGAAAACGATGATGGCAAAGATGATAAAAACAAGACAAAGGGCGCTTGCTTTACTAGCATAAGGCAAAGTAGCGATGAGATAGAGTACAAGCTAGAAGATGGTGTTGTAAAGATGAGCCACTTTAAGCTCCCCTCATCTAAAGACGAATATCTAAATTTCAACCTTCTAAATTTCGCTAAGGAGAATAACTTTACCCTTAGAGATGATAAAGACTCAGCCATGTTTGATATGAAGCTTCGTCTAGCTATTGGTAATAATGTAGTACCTACATCAACATCTAGCTCAAGCCTAGCTCTAACACTAGATAATCTCATCATTGAAAACGAAAAAGGTGAAGCTAGTGATATAGATAAGATATATCTTCACCACTGCGGTGATAAGAGTATATATGAGAGCAGCTCTTTAGTTAAAAACAAAGAGTCAGATATGAAAAACTCATATACAGCTACATTTAATATCCCTATAGATAGAAATGATAAGAAAGATACCAAGCTTATAGTCTATTCATCTGATCTAAGTAAAATTCATGATACTAAAGGGATACATGCCTACACTGGTACAGCTATCATATCTATAGGATATAAAGATAAAAGTGGTGCTAGCTTTAGCTATACAAACAAGGTATCTTTAAGAGATATAACAGATCATATAGTAAATGTAGTATCTGATAGCCAGTATCCATTTAAGACAAATGAAGAGATAAGTTTAAAGGCTATATATAAACAAGAAAAAGGAGACAAGAGGTATAAAGAGGTACTTTGGGGATATAAGGTCATAAAAACCATAGAGTATAACGAAGTATCTAAATCAAATCCTAAAGATGTGGTAGAGCTAAAAGATAAAAAGGGTAAAGAGATAGCATTTAAAATTTCAGATGTTATAAAGAAAGATCATTTAGATAAGCTAAAGCAAGGTGGTCATACTATAGTATTTTTTGCATATCTTGAAGGAGAGAGTGATAAATTTAAATATCAAAGCGTATATGGTAAAAACCATATAAGGATAGATATAAAGATACCTCTATATATTAAATTTAAAGATGACAAGCTCATCATATATGAGTTTGAGCATGCTATAAAAGAGAAGAGCTTTAAAGCTAGTTTAAATCATGATGATGCCTTAGTAAATAAAAGTGGCTACTTATATATAAATAAAGATATGTCAGCACAGGATATAAATATCTATGAAGATGACAAACTTACTAAAGAGATAAAGAGTGAAGATAGTACAAGTAAGAGATATCAAATTTACATAGATGAAGCAAATTCCGCAAACAATCAAAACCCAAGCAACACAAACCAAACAGGTCAAACAAAGATAAACCAAGATACCAAGTATGGTATCAATCTACTAAGCAAAGATAATATGAATAGCTTTATAAACTCTTTTAATGAGTCAAAGAGTATAACAAGAGTAGATAAGGGTATGTGGGTGGATGGGGATAGAGGAGCAAATGTTTTAATAGAGATCAAAGACTATCCTTTTACGCTAAGTATGCTAAAGCAGGTATTTACCAATATAAAAACAAATCAAGAATATATATATTACAAGAGATGGTAGATGAGCTAAATAGAAGAGATGATGAAGATGGAATTCAAATGTATGTAAAATATAAGCTTGATACTAGAAATAGATTAGAGCATTTTTTTGGGCAATGTGCGGTAGAGGTAGAAAGTAGCTTCTCAAAACTGACAGAGAGCTTAGATTATAGTGTGGAAGGTCTTGTGGGGTCTAATATTAGCTATTTTAAAAATAATTATGATAGAAGCAAAAAAGTAGGAAGAATAGGAAACAAAAAAAGTGGCATAACTCAGTATGCCAATGAAGAAGCCATAGCCAATCTAGGCTATGCTGATGAAAATAGACCAGAAAAATTAAAACTAGGAAATAAGCAGGAAGGCGACGGCTGGAAATATAGAGGCAGAGGGATAATACAAATAACTGGCAGGGAAATATATACTGACTTTAATACATTTGCGCATGAAGTTAAATTAGTAGGAGATGAAGTAAGCTTTGTAGATAATCCAGAGCTGGTAGCTGAAAATAAAACCTATGCTTTTGTATCAGCTGCATATTATTGGGCCGAGAAAAGAAAGATTTATGAAAAAGCAGACGAAAGCAAAGTAGGCTCAGAAAATGAAGAGGTAGTAAATAAGGTAACAAAAGTAGTTAATCCTGGAGCAGATGATGGTAATAAACAATTAAGAATAAACTCTTATAAACGTATAAGAGAAGCAAATATATTTAAGAAATTTAAATAAAGGACTAAAATATGAAATTTAAAAAAATAGTATTTTTATTTTTAGTAGCAAGCCTTAATTTATATGGATTTGAGCCTATGATGCCAAGCGAATCTACCAATAAAGCGATCGAAAATTTTGAACAGATCGAAGACAAATTTTTTACTGGTGATGACCATTCTTTTAATGATTATGGCACTAAGATATTACCCAGCTTTAATTGTTCTGATAAAAAAGGCAAATATAAATTTAAAGAATACTCTTTAGAAGACTTTGTCTGCCAGTCCAAATTTCTTGCTTTTAGGGATAACTACTTTGCTGATCTTTATAATCTAATAGTAAAAGAAAATCCAAATTTAAAAGACAAAGCTCAAAAGATAGCTAGAGAGAGGATAGCTAAAACTAAAAAAGAATGCATAAATGGGTATTCAAAATATTTTCATGTACTGGTTAAATATAATTATAGTGTCGGCGATTCTATCCATTGTACTAGATCTTACTATAGAAACTCCACCGCAAAGCTAGCTTTAATGCTTTATGAGAACGATAAAGAGCTATTTAAGAGAATTTACGGCGAAGACTATGAGAAATTTAAAGAGGTTTTTGAAGATACTTTAAAGTATGTGCCTATACTTTACTCTTTTAGAGATCTAAAAGACATAAAAAAAACAGACAAAAATCCTTATGCTGAGTTTTTAAGAAAATATGATAACTATACTGGTGATTATGACGATTATCGTATCCACGACCTCCTTTATATAGTCTTGATACAATACTCCCTAATAGATAAAAATGGTCATTTAGTTTTACCAGAGAATAGAAAAGAGGAGTAGTGTGCCTACTCCTTGCCACTTCCCCCTCCCCTCATCTAAAGACGAATATCTAAATTTCAACCTTCTAAATTTCGCTAAGGAGAATAACTTTACTCTTAGAGATGATAAAGACTCGGCTATGTTTGATATGAAGCTTCGTCT
>NZ_JAAKZB010000002.1:0-190600 GCF_015229965.1 Campylobacter concisus | reverse complement strand
ATTTACCTGAGTACAATTTTAAAATAATAGGTGAAATAATTAAAAGAAAAGATAATTATGAATACTATAAAAGTCTTGTTAAAAAGATAAAAGAATACAATCTAAACAATATAGAATTTCTTGACAATATCTCACCAGATAAAGTTCACGCAGCATATAATGACTTTGATTTTACAATCATCCCTTTAAATGACAAAGAGTCGTTTTGCATGGTTGGCATAGAGGCCATGAGCTGTGAGAGTTTTGTTATAGCAAGAGCCAGTGAAGGTAGTAAAGAATACATGGTGGATAATGAAAACTGCAAACTTTTTGATTTTGATAATTTTGCTAAAAAGGTAAAAGAATATATATTAAACTTAAAATATCCAGAAAGACACAGGATAATCTCAAATGCTAGAAAAATGTGTGAGGAAAATTTTTCTTGGGATAAGATCGCCGAGGATATACAAAAATTTTATAAAGAGGTGTTGAATGACACTTCAAAATAAATCAAATTTGATAACATTTTTAAAAAGTTCAATTCTACTTTTGTTATCTCTTTTTTTGATAGGTCAATATAACGAACACATAACTGCTATTAAAAATTTAGCCATATATTTAGCTCTATTTTTAACATTGATCCTTTTTGCAGTCGATACTAAAAATGTTGTACAAAATATAAAGAACAATGAAAAGAACAATAAAGCTATTTTGTTGCTATTTTTGCTTTTAAATTTATATGTTTTTGGCATATCATTTTTTCCTTATGATGCTACGCAAAATACAGCACTTTCAGCGCTTAATGAATTTAAAAGAGCGTTTATATTTATTTTTATCGTTCTTCTTTGGCATGATGGTAGCTATAAAAACTCAAAATGGTTATTTTTTGCTATGGTTGCAGCACTCAGTATAGATAATATACATTTTTTTGTAAAAGGGATAGAAGATGGCACTCTTTTAAATTTAAAAAATGAAAAAGACCAATGGACGCAACCTATAGATAGATTTTATGCAGGCTTTTTTGATAGTTTATTTATTTTTTCTTTAGTCTCAATATTTTTTATCAAAAATAAATTTTATAAATTTTTTATCATAGTTTTTAACATTATTGTTAGTTTAATTTTTATTTTGCTTACAGGAGCTAGGGGCTCATGGCTTGCACTTGCTCTAAGTTTGATGGTTATGTTGGCTCTAACTTTTAAAAATGAAAAAATTAATCTTATAAATAAAAAATCCATGATATTTTGTCTATTTTTACTTGCCGCCTCTGCTTGCGTCTATCATAACTCTACGCTTTTGCAGTTAAAAGTTGCGCAAGGATTTTATACTTCTGGTAGAGGAGATATTTTAACAAAGAGGTTGCCGCTTCTTTTTAACTCTGATAGAGCTTATATAGGTATAGGCTTTGGTGGTAAACAATATACTAAATTTTTAAATGACAAAAATATTAATAATGATGACCTTGGCCCAACTGGTATAGGCACTGACGGTACTAAAAAGCCATTCCATGACGAGCCAGTATTTATTGGTCAGTATTATCATTACGGTGTAGTAGGTACTGCTTTTTTTGTTGCGCTTGTTTTTTATATGCTTTTTGTTTCTTTTAAAAGGTATTTGTCAAACAACAAATTTTATATAGCAATATTTGGAAGCATACTTTGCACTTATATATTTAGGGGATTATTTGAAACTATGTACTTTACTCATCTTTATGTAATGCTTGGTCTTTTTATAGTGTTTTTGTGCAAAAATAAGGAGTGATTTATGAAACTGTTTTACATATATCCAGAACAAATTCCGCAAGGTAATGCAAGAGAGATAGCAATACTAAATACATTTTTTGAGCTTAGTAATATGTGTGATGCTAAGCTGGTCTTACCGCAGTCTCCTTTAAATTTAAATGAGGTAAATGAGAAATTCGCTTTAAAGCTAAAAGCTAATGACATATTGTTTGTAAGAAAAAAGATTCTATTTTTAAAAAGTAATAAAATTTTTAATTTTTTTCTAAAAAAGATAATAAATAACTACTCAAATAAAGACGCAATATTTTATACGAGACATTTAAAGATAGCTAAATTTTTACTAGAAAATAAAATGCCCGATCAAAAGGTTGTATTTGAAGCGCATGAGTGTTTTACTTTGGGTAACAAAGCACTTTATGATATGGAAAAAGAGATACTACAAAATACTGATTTTGTATTTTCGCACAATAGCAGTACGCTAAACGAGCTTAGAAAATTTTTTGGCTTACAAATAGTAAATTCAGCAGTTGTTTATAATGGTTGTAAGCAAGATTATGATTTTAAGAAGAAAGATTTTGATTTTTCAAGTATAAACTATTATGGCTCATTCTTGTTATGGAAAGGCCTTGATTTGATGCTAGATTTTGCCTTAAAAACTAGTATAAAACTAGAACTTTATGGCAAAAATAGCGGAAATAGTTTTATGACTTTAAAAAACACTCTTAAAGAAAGAGAGATTGAAAATTTGGTATGTTTTAAAGGATTGCTGCCTCAAAATGAAGTTGTAAAAAGTCTTATTGAAAACAATACTATTTTGATAATACCTAGTGTAAAAAGTGATTATTCGCTTTATAGCACTCCATTAAAGCTTTTTGAATATATGGCAAATTCAAATGTTGTCTTAGCTCCAAATTTCCCACCAGTTGCTGAAATAGTAAAAGATTGCGAAAACGGTTTTTTATATGAAGCGGGTGATGAAAAAAGTTTAGAAGAGAAATTTAACTATATAAAGACTTTAAACAATGAAGAGCTAAATAAAATTTCAAAAAATGCCTATGAAAGTATGAGTAAAAATACTTGGCAAAATAGAGCTATAAAAATAATCAAAGAATTAGAAAAGATAAATTAAATTTTAAGTGGATTTAAAAAGAGAAGGGGCGAATGCCCCTGGGGTTATGCAGCTGGATAAACAGATACTTTTTTTCTGTTTTTATCAAGTCTTTCAAATTTTACAAAGCCATCGACTAATGCAAAAATAGTGTGATCTTTGCCAAGACCTACGTTGTTTCCAGCGTGAGTTGCTGTTCCTCTTTGGCGGATGATTATATTTCCAGCACGAACGAACTCGCCACCAAATTTCTTAACACCTAATCGGCGTCCGATACTATCACGGTTATTTTGGGTTGAACCTTGACCTTTTTTGTGTGCCATATCTTATCTCCTTAAGCTGCGATACTTACGACTTTTACACGTGTAAATTGTCTTCTAAAGCCGCGTTTTAGTTTTGAGTCTTTACGTCTGCGTTTTTTGTAGATAACTACTTTTTTGTCTTTGCCTTCATTAACGACCTCAAGAACAACTTTTGCACCCTTAACAAATGGCGCACCTACCTTTACTTCGCCGTCGTTTACAGCTAAAACTTCTGTAATCTCAACGGTTGATTTAGCTTCAGCACTAAAGTGATCTAGCTTAAGGAACTCGCCCTCGCTAACACGATATTGCTTACCGCCATGCTTAAATATAGCGTATTTTGACATACTCTACCTTTCTAAAATTTGGTAAGACCAAAAAGCACTTTTTTGCAAAAGATTTATGGAGCTTTGTTGGTTGTAAGGTGTGAATATTAGCCAAAAGTTTATAAATTCTACTTTAATGCCCCTGATCTTATGATCTCATCAGCTAAATTTCTTATCATAGATGTGTGATCTAAGAAAAATGTTTTGTCACTTGGCAAATGTGGCTGATATATCAGCGTCTTGGCTACTGGTGCGCTTAAGATCACATTTATCAGCTCAAGCTCAGGTGGAAAAGTAAAATAAAGTTTTGGCTTGGGAATTTCATTTTGAAAGAGCCTCTTTGCGTAAAATTTACTGAAATTTTCGTTCTTTGGTAGTTTTATCTCTTTAAAGAGTTCAAGCGGTAAAAAGTAGCGCGCCAAAGCGTGAAGTCCGTGCGCGAAAATGTAGAGGCGTTTTTCAAATTTGGGCGCATCTGTCCTGCCAAAAGTGGAGCAAAATTTCTGCAAATGCTCGCTCATGGCAGCCGTATCTTTTTCATGCAAGGCAAGCACAAATTTAACCGCCTCTCTTTCGTTTGCCGGCTTTTTAGACTCTGCAAAAGCGCGTGCTTTTTCTAGGGCAGGGGCAAGTAAATTTTCATCTTGCCAAAGTATCGCTGTGAGCAGATCGTGCATGACGCATAGAAATTTATAGCCGTTTTTGCTAGGTGGCAGACCTTTTGGAAAGATGCTTGCCATGCTATCTGTGTCGCCATAAGCGATAGCAAAAAATGCCGGTATGAGCTTCTCGCATTGATCGTATCCACCGCTACATCCTGGGAGTAAATTTAGCTTAGCGTATTGAAAAATGAGATCATTTAGTGCCTCGGCGTCGCCATCAGCTAGGCACTTTTCAAGGCAAAAGTCGTAGCGTCTAGCTCTTGAAAAAGAGAGTAATCGTATGAGCTCACATAAAAAGTCGTATTCGTTTAAATTTTTCTCTTTTATTTCAGCGTAAATGCTTGCATACTCGTCTAAAAGTAGCTCTTCATCGCTTTTTGGTGGTTTTTTGGCTTTGAAAATGTTAAATAAGCTTTCTAAAAATGACATTTTGCATACTCCTTATTTTTGCTAATTTTAGCCAAAAACGCCTAAAATGGCTTAGTTTTTTGAATTGCAAAATTTAAATTTAGCGGATAGTTTAACCGCATTTTGGCTATAATCGCCCCAAATTTAAGCAACCCTAGGACAAAAATGGCAGGCGAAGATCAGGAAAAAACCGAAGAAGCGACCCCCAAAAAGATAGAAGATGCCAAAAAGGACGGCAACGTCCCCAAAAGTCAAGACCTATCAGGCTTTGTGACCCTAGTTATTGCTATTGGCGTGCTGCTTGCGATGCTAAATTTTATGAAAGATCAGGTCATCTCGCTTTACATTTACTACTCTAAATTTATCGGTCAGCCACTGACTTTGCCAACGGTAAAAATGATCGTTGTAAATACATTTGGCAGGGCTCTTTTGATGATCCTGCCAGTTTGCATCTGCGTCGCGGTTGCTGGCATAATCGCAAATGTAATGCAGTTTGGTTTTATATTTACCACAAAGCCAATAACGCCAAATTTTGGCAAGATAAATCCACTAAAAGGGCTAAAAAACCTCTTTTCAATGAAAAAGGCGATCGAGAGCGTCAAGATCGTCGTTAAGGTAAGCATCGTCTTTGGAGTTGGATTTTACTTTTTCTTGCAGTTTATAAAAGAGCTTCCGCACACGCTATTTTTCTCTATGTTTGACCAGCTTGCGTGGCTAAAAGAGAAGCTCATCATCTTAGTTAGCGTCATGCTTTTTATACTTTTTGTGATCGGCCTTGCTGACCTGCTTATCGTGCGTTTTCAGTATTTTAAGGACCTTCGCATGAGCAAGCAAGAGATCAAGGACGAGTATAAGCAGATGGAGGGTGATCCGCAGGTAAAAGGTAGGATACGCCAAGCGCAAATGCGTGCTGCCAAGCGCCGTATGATGCAAAATATCCCACAAGCTGACGTCGTCATAACAAACCCAACTCACTACGCCGTGGCGATCAGATACGACAAAAGCCGCGACGAGGCACCGATAATACTTGCTAAAGGGGTTGATTTCTTAGCGCTTCAGATAAAAAAGGTAGCGGTTGAAAACGGAGTGCAAATTTATGAAAATCCACCTCTTGCAAGGGAGCTTTATAGAGTTTGTGAGGTCGATGATACGATACCAGCGCACCTTTTTAGGGCTGTGGCTGAAGTGCTAAGCTTTGTTTATATGAGTAATAAGCAGAAATTTAAAGATAAGCTTTGATGAAGAAATTTCTTGCCACCAAAAGGTAGCAAGAAATTTATCTATTATAGATAGCCAAAAGCTGTAGCGAAGATATAGCCAAATATACAAGAGACTAAAACGCCGATAAGTCCTGGCAAGATGAAGCTGTGGTTGATAACAAATTTACCAATGTGTGTCGTGCCGCTTCTGTCAAACTGAATAGCCGCAAGGTCGCTTGGGTATGTTGGTAGGATGTAGTATCCATAGCAAGCTGGCGCAAAGGCTAGGATTACAGCAGGGTTAACGTCGATGTTTAGTGCTAATGGCACGAACGCAACCAAAGCTGCAGCTTGAGAGTTAACAAATTTAGAGATGATAAGTAGCATAACCGCATAGGTCCAAGGATGCTCTTTTACGATGCCACCTAGTGCTTCTTTCATCATCGGAGTATGCACTGCAAACATTGTCTCAGCCATCCAAGAGATACCAAATACCGCAACAAGAGCGATCATACCTGATCTAAATATCTCGTTTTTACCGATCTTGCTAGCATCTGTTGGAGTAAATATCAAGATGATGGCACCTGTTAAAAGCATGAAAATTTGGATAACATGAACCATGCTTAGGCTCTTTGAAGAGGCTAGTTTGTTGCTTATGTTAATATAAGCGCCTTGAAATTCCTCTTTTGCGCCTTTTTCATTTATATATGTTACTGCACCATCAGCTGTGCGAGTAAGAGTTTGATTTGCATCTTTGCCGATGATTTTGACTGATTGAGCTTTTTGATTTGAGTTTAGCTTGTCGTTTGAAACTTTTAGCTCAGCAGCTTCAGTTTGGATGCTGGCGTCTTTTATTTTTAAGGTTTTTAAGACTTTTTGCTCAGTTGGAAGGTTTGCTACTATTTGAACGACTGTTGCGTCTTTATAGGTAGGCCAGCTTGGGCGAAGATCTTTAAAGTATCCAAGAAGTGCGACTACAAGGATAGAGCCTAAAAATATCCACATTGCAGCCCATTGGTGCATAGGAAGTTTTTTGCCTAGAAGTGTTGCGCTGTCGCCATAAACGTATTTTTTAAACTCAGGGTCTTGAAGCTTTGCTTGAAAGACTTCATCTTTATCAAGGTCTTTGCCTCTAAACCAACTAAAAATTCCTATAGCCAGAACGCCACAAAATGTTGATGGGATAGTGATCTTTAAAAGGTCCAAGTATCCATCAAAGCCAGCTAAGTGAGTTTTAGCATTGATAAGAAAGCTAGTAAGGGTTACAACAGCGACTGAAACTGGGCTAGCGATGATACCCATTTGTGAAGCGATAGAGCTTGCAGCCATTGGACGCTCTGGGCGGATGCCGTTTTTGATAGCGATATCATAAACGATAGGAAGCACGGTATAAACAACGTGTCCAGTTCCGCATAAAATAGTAAGCGTACATGTTACAAATGGAGCTAAGATACTTACATATTTTGGATTTTTTCTAAGTATGGTTTCTGCTATTTGAAGCATAACGTCAAGACCGCCACTAGCTTGAAGTGTAGCACTTGCCACAACGACAGCAAGGATGGTTAGCATAACATCGATGGCAGGCTTACCAGGTTCGATGTTAAATCCAAAAACGAGAACTACAAGACCGATACCGCCCAGCATACCAAGCGCTATACCGCCTTTTTTAGCTCCGTAGAACAAACAGATAAGGACGATGAGAAGCTGGATAGCAAACTGCATGCCTTCACTCAAATTCATGAGAAAATCCATGAAACCTCCTAAGTTAAATGTAAATTTAATGTTGATTATATCTCTTATGAATTGAGATTAAACTTATATTTTAAGATTAATTTGACAAAAGCGAGAGTTTTGCACTAGATAAAAGCTTGTGTTAGGTGGTTTTGGTCTAAATTTCTGCATCATTACCACTCTTTTAAAATTTATAAATTTTACTTTGTATAAACTATAAAATCTAAATTTTTCATGCTTTGTTTTTAAAAATTATTAATAAAAAAATTTAAGTTTTATTTTATATAATCCTAAAATCTGAGAAGCATTTTTTATCTGTGTTAAAATCTGCGATATAAATTTAAAAGGATAAATTTGAAAGAAGATGCTAAAGAAGCTATAAATTTGCCTGTAAAAAAAGATGAGTTTAGCCAAAAAAGAAGAGTAGGTTGGGCGGTGACTGGCGTTATTATTTTGGTGATAGAAATTTACATTGCTATCTTTATAAAAGGCGGTTTTATAAGACACTATATCGGCGATGTGCTAGCTACTGCGATGCTTTATGCGTTTGGGCGAGCTATATTTAGGGTAGCTCCTATAAATTTAGCCATTTTTGTCTTTGCCATTTCACTTTTTATAGAAGCTTTGCAATACCTCAAAATTCTTGAAATTTTAGCTGTCAAAAGCTCAATATTGCGGATAATTTTTGGTGGGACATTTGACTGGGCGGACATTATTTGTTATTTAGCTGGCTGCATTTTGGCTTATATGTTTGAAAATTTATCTATGCAAAAAAGCAAAACGCACTAAAATTTACCTTTTAAATATGCCGTTTAAATTACAAGGTAAAAATAGGCTAGCTCATTTAAATTTAGATAGGCCAGCCTAAAATTTACTCTACTTCAACTCACCCCAGTTTTTGGCGATATTTAGCGATGTTTTAAGTGGCACATTTAACGTGTAAATTTCCTCCATCGTCTTTTGTGTCGCTCTGCCAAATTCCTGCGCAAATTCGTCTTTTACTTCAAAGATCAGCTCGTCATGTATCTGAAGCAACATTTTTGCGTTCTCATCTAAATTTGCTCTAACTTTTACCATCGCCATCTTAACTAGATCTGCTGCTGAGCCTTGAAAGACCGTATTTACCGCTTCGCGCTCAAACATGGCTATTTGCATAGGTGTGGCACTTTTAAAGTCAAAGTAGCGCTTTCTGCCAAGTAGCGTCTGCACAAAGCCATCGTTTTTGGCTGAAATTTTTATGCTCTCTAAAAACTCTTTGATCGTCGCAAATGCCTTAAAATAGCGCTCTATATACTCTTTTGCCTCGGCTCTTGTGATATTTACTTGATTTGCCAGCTTGCTTGAGCCCATGCCGTAAATCAGGCCAAAATTTATACTCTTTGCCACGGCTCTATTTTGCCCGTCGCTGCTACCAAATATGCTAATAGCCGTCCTTGCGTGGATATCCTCATCATTTTTAAACGCTTCAAGCAGCGCAGGATCACGGCTAAAGTGAGCTAGCAGTCTAAGCTCGATCTGGCTGTAGTCAAGCCCCACAAAGCTATACCCCTCGCGCGCCTCAAAGCACTCTCTGACATCCTTTGCGAGGCTGCCGCGTGCTGGGATATTTTGTAAATTTGGATTTTTACTTGAAAGCCTGCCAGTGCTCGTGCCAGTTTGCAAAAAGCTCGTATAAATTCGCGAGCCCTCATCCTTTTTCGCAAGTGCTAAAAGTGGCTCGCAGTAGGTGCTTTGCAGTTTATATAGCTCGCGGTAAGCTAAAATTTTCTCTATCACTGGATGAGCGTCCGTAAGCTCAGCTAGCACGCTCTCATCGGTGCTATATCCTGTTTTTGTCTTCTTTTTGGTTGGGAGTTTTAGGTGTTCAAAAAGTATGACGCCAAGCTGTTTTACGGAGTTTATGTTGAAATTTTCGCCACTTAGCTCGTAAATTTCACTTGTTAGTGCCTTTAGTTTGGTGTCGTTTTCAAGGATGAGCTTTTGCATCTTAGCTTCATTTATCTTGATGCCGTTTTGCTCCATGTCAAAGAGCGTGAGGATGAAAGGAAACTCGTGCGTATCGGCAAGGGCTAGTAAATTTTTATCAAGCGTGTTTAAAAAAGTTTTATAAAATTTAAGCGTTATCCAAGCATCCTCGCTCGCGTATTTAGCAGCATTTTCTAGCGGCACATCGCCAAAAGTCTGCCCCTTTTTGACCACATCTTCAAATTTGATCGTGTCGTAGTCATAAAGTCTCTTTGCCAGCGCGTCCATGCCCACACTTGAGTTTGGATCGCTAAGCCACGCAAGTATCATCGTGTCTTTAAAATTTGCTGGTGGGTTGAGCCCAAGGTTGTTTTTCACGATCTCAAAGTCATATTTTAAATTTTGTCCGATCACGCAGCCTTTATAAATTTGCCCTACCGCCCAAGTGGCAAATTTTAGGTCGATTTGTTTTGGCGCGCCTAGGTAGTTGTGAGCCACTGGCACGTAGTAGGCGTCCTCGTCGTTAAAGCAAAAGCTAAAACCAACGATCTTTGCGCTCTTGCTATCAACGCCCGTGGTTTCGGTGTCAAAGGCGACGATGGTCTCTGGTGTGACGCTAGAGAGCAGTTTTTCGATGCTTGCCTCATCAAGTAGTAAATTTGCTCTAAAGCCAAGCTTAAATTCAGCATTTTCTTCTTTTTGCAAGCTCTTAAGAAGCCTGTTTAGATCGTATTCTTTTAAAATTTCTGAGATATTTATCAAAGGATTTTGCTCTGGAAATTTAGACTGCTCAAGATCAAGTGAAGTGATCGCGTCATCAAAGAGCGTGGCTAGTTTTTTGCTCAAAAACGCCTCGTCTCTTGCGGCTGCTAGCATATTTTTGGTGCGCTCGTTTCTAAGAAGGGCTAAATTTTCATAAATTCCCTCTAAGCTACCATACTCGGCTAAAAGCTTCTTAGCTCCCACTGCGCCGATACCTTTGACGCCTGGTATGTTGTCTGAGCTGTCGCCAGCGATGGCTAGAAAGTCTCTCACCTGAGCTGGATAGACGCCATACTTTTCAAAGCAGCTAGCGCTATCGTGGTCGATCTTGCTTTGTGGGCTGTAGATGCTCACTTTGCCGTCTTCTATGAGTTGATAAAGGTCCTTATCGTGCGTGACTATTCGCACAAATATATCTTTATCTTTGCAAATTTTAACCGCACTTGCGATGATATCATCGGCCTCGTAGCCCTCGCGGCTAAGGCTGTAAAGTCCCATTTTTTCTATCATATCTATACAAACTGGCAGCTGCTCTTTTAGCTGAGCTGGCGGCTCGCTCCTGTTTGCCTTGTATTCGCCTAAAATTTCATGGCGCAGGGTCTTGCCCTTGCTATCAAGTGCGAAGATGAGGTAGTCGCTTTGGTACTCATCTTTTAGGCTAGCTATGAAATTTGCAAAGCCACTTATCATACCACTTGGTTTGCCATCTCTGTTTTTAAGCCCGCTCATAGCGTAGTAAAGCCTAAAAAAGAAGCCAAAAGTATCAATAATCGTAAGTGTTTTCATTCTCTATCCTTTTGTGCCATTTTATGAAATTTAGGCAAAAATTTGGCTGATTTTATAAATTTATGATGTGGCAAGAAAAAAATAACATTTTGAATACAAAACAAATTTTAATCATTTAAGAGATATAATCTCGCCTAAAATTCAAACTAAATAATAGATAAATTTAAGGTAAAAAATGTTTATAGATAGCGTGAAATTAACCCTAAGCTCAGGGCATGGCGGAGCTGGTGCAGTAAGCTTTCGCCGCGAAAAGCACGTCATTTTAGGCGGTCCAGACGGCGGAGACGGCGGTGACGGCGGAGATGTCTATTTTGTCTGCGACAACAACACCCACACACTAGCAAACTACAAGGGTAAAAAGGCGATGAGAGCAAGCGACGGCGAGGCTGGCATGGGCAAAAGAATGACTGGCAAAAAGGGCGAGAGCCTAGAGCTCATCGTGCCACCAGGAACGGCAGTCTATGACGCGCAGACAAACGAGCTGCTTTGCGACATGGTAGAAGAGGGGCAAAGGACGCTATTTTTAAAAGGCGGCAAGGGCGGACTAGGAAATTTTCACTTTAAAAACTCTATCAACCAAGCTCCAGAATACGCTCAAAAGGGTATGCCAGAAGAGAGCGTAGAGGTCAGGCTCGAGCTAAAGCTAATAGCTGACGTGGGTCTTGTTGGCTTTCCAAATGTGGGCAAATCAACCCTCATCTCAGCCGTCTCAAACGCCAAACCACAGATCGCAAACTACGAATTTACCACGCTTACGCCAAAGCTCGGACTTGTTGAAGTCGATGAGTTTAGCGGCTTTGTCATGGCTGACATCCCTGGCATCATCGAGGGAGCTAGCGATGGACGCGGCCTTGGCGTGCAGTTTCTAAAGCACATCGAGAGAAATAAAATTTTGCTTTTTATGATAGATAGTGCGAACTACAGAAGCATGAGCGAGCAGTTTAGCGTGCTAAAAGAGGAGGTCGCTAAATTTTCAAGTGTGCTTGCTAGCAGGGACTATGCGATCGCTATCACCAGAGTCGATGCGGCTGAAAATTTAGATGAAAATATAAAAGAATTTATGAAAAGCATAAATTTAGAGCCAAAACAAGTTGGTAAATTTGTCTATAAGCAAGACCTATACAGCTTTGACGCGAAAAAACCATACTTTGTTTTGCCAATCTCATCAGCGACAAACGAGAACATCGACGAACTTAAATTTGCACTGCTTGAGCTGCTAAAAAAGGAGCTTTGAGTTGCGAATTTTTAGTGCTTTGAACAGAGATTTTTAAGAGTATAAAATGAAGAAAATTTTTTACATTATGCTATTTTGTCTTGGTGCATATAGCTGTGATCCAGCGGATCCAATATATATGCTTTTGGATTTTAATGACATAGATCGCGATGGCATGCTAAATTTAGATGAGTGGGTGGCGTGCAAGGCGCCACCTGAACTAAAAATAGCGCCAGATCTATGCACTAGTGAGGAATTTAAAAGGCTGGATCTTGATCGTAGTGGCAAAGTTAGCGTTAATGAGCTAAGAAATTTAGTATTGCAAAAGATTAGCTGGCAGAAAGATCCATGCGCCTCTTGGCCGCCAAGCAGCAAAAACGCAGATCAAAATAAAAGTCGTTGAAATTTAAAGGAAAGTGATGAATGTAGTTTTTATGGGGACGCCTGATTATGCCGTTAGGATACTTAGGCACCTAAAAGAAGCTGGCTTTAATATAAAAGCGGTCTTTACCCAGCCTGATAAGCCAGTTGGCAGAAAGCAAATTTTAACCCCAAGCGAGGTCAAAATTTACGCGCAAAATGAGCTAGTAGGCGTGCCAGTCTTTACACCAAATACGCTAAAAGATGAGGCGGTGGTTGCCGAGTTAAAGGCATTTGAGCCTAAATTTATCGTAGTGGCAGCTTATGGCAAAATTTTGCCTGGGAGTGTGCTTGACGTGGCGACTTGTATAAATTTACATGCTTCGATCTTGCCAAAATATAGAGGCGCAAGCCCCATTCAAAGCGCGATCCTAGCAGGCGAGAAGCAAACTGGCGTCACAGCTATGCTGATGGACGCTGGCCTTGACACTGGCGATATGCTAGACTTCATCTACACGCCTTGCGAAAACAAGATGTCAAGCGAGCTTTTTAGCGAGCTAGGCGAGCTTGGCGGTGAGCTAATCGTAAAAGTGCTTAAAAATTTTGAAAATTTAAAGCCACAAAAACAAGACGACGAGCAGGCCACGCACTGCAAAAAGATAAGCAAGAGCGACGGACTTTTTAGCTTTGATGAAGAGGCGGGGCAAATTTATAATAAATTTCGCGCGCTCACACCTTGGCCAGGGCTTTATTTGGCAAGTGGGCTAAAAATTTTATCGCTTGAGCTAAGCGACAAAAGTGGCAAAAGTGGAGAAATTTTAAGCGTAGAAAAGGACCACGTCGTGGTTGCTTGCAAAGGTGGGGCGGTTAAAATTTACGAGCTTCAAGAGCCAAGCAAAAAGCCAACAAACGCAAAAGCATATATAAATGGTAAGCGCCTTAGCGTTGGCGATGAATTAAAATAAATTTAAAGGAGCGGTTATGAAAAATGCGCTAAGTATAGCAGGGGTTGATCCAAGTGGCGGAGCTGGAGTTTTAGCTGATATAAAGGTCTTTATAGCACACGGCGTATATGCGATGGGAGCGATCACTGCGATCACTGCTCAAAATACAAAGGGCATCTTTGGCATGCAGCTAGTCGATACTAAGCTCATCGAGGATCAGATAAAAGCGATATTTGATGATATAAGAGTTGATGTGATAAAAATAGGCGTTGTCCCAAGCGTTGAGATCATCAAAAGCGTCGCAAAAACGCTAAGAGAGATGAAAAATTTACCACCAGTCGTGCTTGATCCTGTCATGAGCTGTAAAAATGGCGACATCTGGCTAGAGGGCACTGCAAAAGACGCGATCGTGGAGGAGCTTTTCCCACTTGCGAGCGTGATCACGCCAAATATCTTTGAAGCGCGCGAAATTTTAAAGCGTGAGCTAAAGGGCGAGAGCGAGCTAAAAGAGGCTTGCAAGGATCTTTTGAAATTTGGCACAAAGAGCGTTTATCTAAAGTGTGGCGAGATAGAAGGCAAGTCGCTTGATATATTTTATGATGGCAAAGAGTATGAAATTTTTAGCGACGAGCGCATAAAAACGACCGCGACACACGGCTCAGGCTGCTCACTATCAAGTGCGATCGCTTCAAATTTAGCAAATGGGCTTAGTCTAAAAGAGAGCGTGAAAAATGCGCATGATTATATCTTTAACGCTATCAAAAACGCGGTCATCATCGGCGGCGGACAAAATCCAGTAAATCACTTCTATAAATTTAAGGTGTGATTTGAAAGTAGAGTTTTTTCAAAGTCTGCCTTCGACGCAGGAATTTTTGATAGACGCCCTAAAAAACGGCGAGATAAAGCCACCGCACATGATCGTGGCACACAATCAAACTAAAGGGATCGGCAGCCGTGGCAACAGCTGGGAGGGGCTTGGCGGAAATTTGTTTATGTCATTTTGCATAGGCGAAGATGAGCTGCCAAGCGACATACCTCCGCCCTCGATCTCGATATATTTTTCTATGCTGATGCGTGAAGTCTTGAGCGAACTTGGCTCAAAGTGCTGGCTAAAATGGCCAAATGATTTTTACGTGGACGAGCGTAAAATAGGCGGCACTTTGACAAATAAAGTGGATGAAATTTACATTTGCGGCATGGGGATAAATTTGGCTAGTGCGCCCGAAAACGCGGGCATTTTGGATATCAGAACTAGCGTAGACGAGCTAGTTTGGGGCTTTGTTAGCATGCTCGATAAAAAGATTTTATGGAAGCCAATTTTTAGCAAATTTAGGATAGACTTTTGCAAGTCAAAAAGTTTTATTACGCATATTGCAAATAGAGCTGTTTCGCTTCAGGATGCTGAAATTTGCGAGGATGGAGCGATATTATTAAATGGGGAAAAGGTATATTCGTTAAGATGAGCGAGATAATAACAATAGCTAACCAAAAAGGCGGCGTTGGCAAGACCACAACGGCCGTAAATTTAGCCGCATCACTGGCGGTTGCTGAGAAAAAAGTATTATTAATAGACATCGATCCACAGGCAAACGCGACGACCGGACTTGGTTTTAGCAGAAGCGACTACGAGTTTAACATCTATCACGTCTTAACAGATAGGAAAAAGCTCTCACAAATAGTGCTAAAAACTGAGATCCCAACGCTTTTTCTAGCTCCGTCAAACATTGGACTTGTCGGCATCGAGCAAGAATTTAACGATCAAAGCAAAGACTATAAACTAATCCTTAAAAACAAAATTTCAGAAGTTGTAGATGACTATGATTTTATCATCATCGATAGTCCTCCGGCACTCGGCAGTATCACGATAAATGCTCTTAGTGCAAGCGATAGTGTGATCATCCCGATCCAGTGCGAATTTTACGCACTTGAGGGCTTGGCACAGATCCTAAACACAGTTAAGATAATCAAAAAAACGATAAATCCAAAGCTAAATATAAAGGGCTTTTTACCGACTATGTTTAGCTCGCAAAATAATCTCTCAAAAGAGACTATTGCAAATTTAAAGCAGCATTTTGAAAATAAGCTCTTTAAAAGCAAGGACGGCAAAGAGGAATTTGTAGTCGTCCCAAGAAATGTAAAACTTGCTGAAAGCCCAAGTTTTGGCAAGCCGGTGATACTTTATGATATAAAATCACCAGGCTCGATCGCATATCAAAATTTGGCATATTGTATTTTAAACTAAAAAATAAGGAAAAAAATGGCGAAAAAAGGTGGATTAGGGCGCGGACTTAGCGCGATACTTGAAGATGTAGAGCAGGCCTACAGCAAAGAGATCGCAAATTTAAACGACTCTGAGATAGTCGAAGAGATAAATATAGATGAAATTTTACCAAACCCTTACCAGCCAAGGACGCATTTTGACGAAGAGGCTTTAAAAGAGCTAAGTGCCAGCATCAAAAGGCATGGTCTCATACAACCAATAATCGTCATCAAAAAAGATGACGGCTATATGCTAATAGCTGGTGAGCGTAGATACCGTGCTACAAAAATGCTTGGAGCAAGCAAGATAAAGGCAATCATCGCTGATATCAAGTCTCAAAATTTAAGAGAGCTTGCGCTTATCGAAAACATACAACGTGAAAATTTAAATCCAATCGAACTTGCAAAGTCATATAAAGAGCTCATAAATGAGTATAAGATCACGCAAGATGGCCTAGCAAACATCATCCATAAGAGTAGAACTCAGATAACAAATACAATGAGGCTCTTGCTACTTAGCGACTACACGCAAAGACTTTTGCAAGAAGACAAGCTCACGCAAGGTCATGCTAAAGTCATCGTAGGACTTAGCAGCGAAGAAGAAAAAATGGTTGTTGATACGATTATCGGACAAAAACTAAGTGTTAGAGATACAGAAATCTTAGTAAAAAAGATAAAAAATAAAGAAGAAGTAAAAGAGCCAAAGCCTCAAATTTCAGAGGAAATGAGCAAAAAGTTATCAAATTTACAAGAAATTTTTAAAAATTTAAAGATAAAAACAAAAGTAAAATCTAAAAATTTAATATTAGAATTTAGTGACATTTCACAGGTAGAAGAAATTATCGCTAAGCTAAAATAGAATTACAAATTTATTTTTATTTTTAGTATTTTATTGTAAAATCAGACTTTGATTTGAATATTAAATAAAACTTAATAACAAAATAAGGAGAGTGGATGTTAGAAATAGATGTGCCATTGATGCTTTTAACGGCTATCGTTCTCTTTGTCTTGATCGCCATTTTAAATCCTTTGCTATACAAGCCAATGCTTAAATTTATAGATGACAGAAATGCCTCTATAAAAAATGACGAAGAGAGCACTAGCAAAAATGCAAGCGACTTAAGCGTTCATGAAAAAGAGATCGAAGAGATCATACAAAATGCAAGATATGAGGCTAACAAAATAAGACAAGAAGCCTTAAATTTGGCAAAAGAAGAGTCTTTAAAAGAGATAAATGCGGTAAAAAGTAGTTTAGAGGCTGATTATAATGAGTTTTTAAACGCTTTAAGCTCTCAAAAAGATAGCCTAAAGGCAGATCTATTAGCTAAACTACCTGAGCTTAGAGCAGCTTTAAATGCTAAGCTCTCTAAAATTTAAAGGAAATTTATGAAGATAAAAATTTTATTTTTTCTAGCACTTCCATTTCTAGCATACGCTAGCGAGCATGGTGGAACAAACTACGACATAGTCGAGAGAACGCTAAACTTCTTGCTTTTCTTTGCTATTTTGGTCTATTTTGCTGCTAAGCCACTAAAAGCTCTTTATCAAAGCAGGATCGACAGGATCGCAAATAAGCTTGAGAGTATCCAAGAGAAACTTCGTGAGTCAAAAGCTAAAAAAGATGACGTTTTAAAGCGTGTAGAAGAGGCTAAGCAAAATGCAAATGCTCTAATCGAAACTGCGAAAAAAGAGGCTGTAAATTTAGCTGCTAAAGTTAAAAAAGAGGCTCAAAACGATATCGCAAATATCGAAAAAGGCTACAAAGAGCAAAAAGAATTTGAAGAGCGCAAGATGACAAAAGGCGTTGTAAATGAAATTTTGAGCGACATTTTCTCAAGCGATAGCCTAAAAGTCGATCAAAAAGAGCTTGTAAATATCATACTTAAAAAGGTTAGCTAATGAATGAAGTAGTAGCTAAAAAATACGTAAAAGCGATCTTAAGCGACGTAAAGTCCAATGAACTTAATGCATTTGTTGAAAATTTATCAGAGCTAGCTGCTGCTTTTGCTATCGATAAATTTAAAAGCATTATAAGTTTGCCGACATTAAAGGCTTCACAAAAGGTTGAATTTGTACTATCTTTGGTTAAAAATCAAGATGTTAAATTTGCAAATTTTATAAAGCTTCTTGGTGCAAACAAAAGGCTAGAGCTTATACCTGCGATACTAGATGAGATGAAGATAGAACAATCTTTGCTTGAAAATACATATTGTGGCGAGGTTGTCGGAAATTTTGATCTAAGCGCTGAGCAGCTAAAAGCTTTGGAAGAGAATTTCTCTAAGAAATTTAACTCTAAGATTAAGCTTGATGGCTCAAAGAGCAATTACAACGGTGTAAAAGTTGAGTTAGACGATTTAGGTGTCGAGGTAAATTTCTCTATCGACAGACTAAAAAGTCAAATGAGTGAATATATATTAAAAGCAATTTAAAAAGGAGTGAAAGCGTGAGTGCAAAAATTAAAGCTGACGAAATTAGCACGATAATCAAAGAGCGTATTGAAAATTTTGATTTAAGTGTTGATGTAGAAGAGACCGGTAAAGTCATCTCAGTCGCTGATGGCGTTGCTAACGTTTATGGTTTGAAAAACGTTATGGCTGGTGAGATGGTAGAGTTTGAAAGCGGCGAAAAGGGTATGGCTCTTAACCTTGAAGAGAGCAGTGTTGGTATAGTTATCCTTGGAAAAACTAGCGGTATCACAGAAGGAAGCTCTGTAAAAAGACTTAAAAAACTTCTACGTGTGCCAGTTGGCGACGCATTGATCGGCCGTGTTGTAAATTCACTCGGTGAGCCAATCGATGCAAAAGGACCAATCGAAGCTACTGAATCTCGCTTCGTCGAAGAAAAAGCAAAAGGTATCATGGCAAGAAAAAGCGTTCATGAGCCACTTCAAACAGGTATCAAAGCTATCGACGCACTTGTGCCAATCGGTAGAGGTCAAAGAGAGCTTATCATCGGCGACCGCCAAACTGGTAAAACAACAGTTGCTATCGATACTATCATCAACCAAAAAGGTCAAGATGTCATTTGTATCTATGTAGCTATCGGTCAAAAACAATCAACCGTTGCTCAAGTCGTTAAAAAACTTGAAGAGTATGGTGCTATGGACTACACGATAGTTGTAAATGCTGGTGCTAGTGACGCAGCTGCGCTTCAATACCTTGCCCCATACGCTGGCGTAACAATGGGTGAATACTTTAGAGATAACTCTCGCCACGCGCTAATCATCTATGATGACTTGTCAAAACACGCGGTTGCTTATCGTGAGATGTCTTTGATCTTAAGAAGACCACCAGGTCGTGAAGCTTACCCAGGTGACGTTTTCTACCTTCACTCAAGACTTCTAGAAAGAGCAAGTAAGCTAAATGACGCGCTAGGTGCGGGATCTTTAACAGCTCTGCCTATTATCGAGACACAAGCGGGCGACGTTTCAGCTTATATTCCAACAAACGTTATTTCTATTACAGATGGTCAAATTTTCCTTGAGAGTGACCTATTTAACTCAGGTATCCGCCCAGCGATTAACGTTGGTCTTTCTGTTTCTCGTGTCGGTGGTGCAGCTCAGATCAAAGCTATCAAACAAGTTTCTGGTACGTTAAGACTAGACCTTGCTCAGTACCGCGAACTACAAGCCTTTGCTCAGTTTGCAAGCGACCTTGACGAGAGCTCAAGAAAACAACTAGAGCGTGGTCAAAAGATGGTTGAAGTACTAAAACAACCTCCATATTCTCCGCTTCCAGTTGAGAATCAAGTAGTTATCATATTTGCTGGTGCTAAGGGATATTTAGATGATGTTGCAACTGCAAATGTAACAAAATTTGAAGCTGAGCTATATCCATATATAGAGGCAAAATACCCTGAAATTTTTGAGCAGATCAGAACTAAAAAAGTTCTTGATAAAGAAGTAGAAGAAATTTTACATAAAGCGTTGAAAGATTTTAAAGCGACTTTTGCCGCTAACTAGGGCTAAGATATGTCAAATTTAAAAGATATAAAACGAAAGATCAAGAGCGTCCAGAACACTCAAAAGACGACGCGTGCGATGAAGCTTGTCTCTACAGCAAAGCTTCGCAAAGCTGAAGAGGCTGCACGCTACTCTAGAGTTTATGCACTTAAGATCAATGAGGTTTTATCAGAGATAGCTTATAAGATCAATCAATACGCTTCAGTTATGACTGAGAGTAAATTTTTTAACACAACAAAGAGTGTAGAAAAGGTTGATATTATATTTGTTACCGCTGATAAAGGGCTTTGCGGTGGCTTTAATGTCCAGACTATAAAGACAGTTAGGCGCATGATCGATGAGCTAAAAGCCAAAAAGATCAAAGTTAGACTAAGAGCTGTTGGTAAAAAAGGTATAGAATTTTTCAATTTCCAAGGTGTTGAACTACTTGAGACTTACGTCGGAGCTAGCTCATCACCTACATATGAAAAAGCTCAAAAGATCATAAAAGATGCTATTGATGATTTTACAAACGGCATAACAGATAAGGTTGTGCTAATACACAATGGCTATAAAAATATGATTTCTCAAGAGATTAGAGTAAATGATATTGTGCCTATTGAGCCGTCTAAGATAGTTGCGGTTGAGACAAATTCTTTGATGGAATTTGAGCCAGAGGACAACTATACTAAGATTATGGATGAATTGCTCAATAAATATTTTGAGTATAGTATGTATTATGCTTTAGTTGACTCTTTGGCGGCTGAGCACAGCGCTAGAATGCAAGCTATGGATAATGCAACAAATAATGCTAAACAACGCGTCAAACAGTTAAATCTTGCTTATAACAAAGCAAGACAAGAGTCTATTACCACTGAGCTTATCGAGATCATCAGTGGTGTTGAATCAATGAAATAAAAGGAGTATGAATGAAGGGTGTTATTAGTCAAGTTATGGGCCCTGTGGTCGATGTTGACTTTAATGACTACTTGCCGAAGATCAATGAAGCTATTGAAGTTTTCTTTGAGGTTGAGGGCAAGAAACATAAACTAATATTAGAAGTCGCTGCTCACCTAGGTGATAATAGAGTTAGAACTATTGCTATGGATATGAGTGAGGGTCTGACTCGTGGCCTAGAGGCTAAAGCGCTTGGCGCACCTATAAGTGTCCCAGTTGGCGAAAAAGTTTTGGGTAGAATTTTTAACGTAGTTGGCGATTTGATCGACGAGGGCGAGGGTATAAATTTTGATAAGCACTGGTCTATCCACCGCGATCCTCCTCCATTTGAAGAGCAAAGCACGAAAAGTGAAATTTTTGAAACTGGTATCAAGGTAGTTGATCTTCTAGCTCCTTATGCAAAGGGTGGTAAAGTTGGTCTATTTGGTGGTGCTGGTGTTGGTAAAACAGTTATTATTATGGAGCTTATTCACAACGTTGCATTTAAACATAGTGGTTACTCTGTATTTGCAGGCGTTGGTGAGAGAACTCGTGAAGGAAACGACCTTTATCACGAAATGAAAGAAAGTAACGTTTTGGATAAAGTTGCCTTGTGCTATGGCCAAATGAACGAGCCACCAGGAGCAAGAAACCGTATCGCGCTAACTGGTCTTACAATGGCTGAGTACTTCCGTGATGAGATGGGACTTGACGTTTTGATGTTTATTGATAACATTTTCCGTTTTTCTCAATCAGGTGCAGAGATGTCAGCTCTACTTGGACGTATTCCGTCAGCTGTTGGTTATCAGCCAACTCTTGCAAGTGAGATGGGTAAATTCCAAGAGAGGATCACATCAACCAAAAAAGGTTCGATTACCTCTGTTCAAGCTGTTTATGTTCCAGCTGACGACCTTACAGACCCAGCTCCTGCAACTGTTTTTGCTCACCTTGATGCTACGACAGTTCTTAACAGATCGATCGCAGAAAAAGGTATCTATCCAGCTGTTGATCCACTTGATTCAACATCAAGAATGCTCGATCCTCAAATTTTAGGAGCAGATCACTATAAGGTGGCTCGCGGCGTTCAAGCTGTGCTTCAAAAATATAAAGACCTTCAAGATATCATCGCTATCCTTGGTATGGACGAGCTTAGCGAAGAAGATAAGCTAACAGTCGATAGAGCAAGAAAGATAGAAAGATTCTTGTCTCAGCCATTCTTCGTTGCTGAAGTATTTACAGGCAGCCCTGGTAAATATGTAAGTCTTGACGAAAATATCGCTGGCTTTAAGGGAATTTTAGAAGGTAAATATGATCATCTACCAGAAGCAGCATTTTATATGGTTGGAAATATAGATGAGGCTTTAGCTAAAGCTGAAAAACTTAAGGCTTAAATTTAAAAAGGAAGCGTAATGGATAAATTACATTTAGAGATCGTAACTCCTCAAGGTCAGATATTTAATGATGACGTGAGTAGTGTAGTGCTTCCAGGTAGCGAGGGTGAGTTTGGTGTTTTGCCAAACCACGCCTCATTAATATCTCTTTTAAAAGCAGGTATTATAGATATAGAAGATAAGCATAAAAAGCATGATGTAGTTGCTATTAACTGGGGCTATGCAAAGATCGATGAGGGCAAAGTAGTTATACTAGCTGACGGTGCGGTCTATGTCTCTGGCAATAGTGAAAGCGAGCTTGCAAATTCATTAGAAGCTGCTAGAAATTTGATAGAGAGTATGAGCAGTGATACAAATGCTTTTGCAGCAACTATATCAAAAATGGAAAATGTAGTGAGAGCAAGATAAGTGGGCGGAATAGATATATTTTTAAATTACATTCAAAGAAGTAGTTTTATTACAATTATAGTTTTAACTTGGTTGTCAATATATTTTATAGTTAGTTTTACAATTCTTTTTTCAAGAATGGCTGGCATAGGGGCTTGGCAAAAACGCGAGCAAAATGCGCTTGAAGCACTACTTATGGGCGCTAAAAATATACCAAATGACTCATCTTTAAAGAAGTGTGCAAGTGGTAGAATTTCAAAAGAAAAGCTAAATGTTTGCATAAGCATTGCCGAAAAGAATGCTACAAGTGGGCTTACATGGCTTAGCGTAATAGCTTCTACTTCTCCATTTATCGGTCTTTTTGGAACAGTTGTATCCATATTGGAGACATTTTCACAGCTAGGAAATGGTGCAGGTTCATCTCTTGGAGTTATAGCCCCAGCTATTTCAGAAGCACTTGTCGCTACTGGATGCGGAATTTTTGTTGCGATCCCAGCATATACATTTAACTTGCTTATAAAAAGAAAAGCTTACGAATTAATGAGCGTTATCGAGCGTCAAGCTGACGTTATGATAGCACTTAAAAAAGATGACGAGACGTTATAGATGGCTCTTAAATTTGACGACGAAACACCAGAGTTAAACATAACGCCTCTTGTTGATATCATGCTTGTTTTGTTGGCTATTTTAATGGTTACAATGCCAACTATAACATATCAAGAAGATATAACATTGCCAGATGGCTCAAAGGCAAAAACATCTACGTCTAAACAAAAAGATCTTATAGTGTCTATAAATGCACAAGGACAAGTTAGAATAGATCAAAGTACAATGAGTCTTGCTGAACTTCCAGATAACATTGCACTTATGAGTGCAAAATATGACAAAACCTCGCCTATATACATAAAGGCTGATAAAAATTTAAAATACGATGATGTTATGTTTGTATTAAAGACTTTAAAAGGTGCTGGTTTTAATAAAGTAGCTTTAGAGACAAACGGTTAAGATGCCTAATAAAGTTAAATTTCCAACGCTTAGTTCGTTTTTTGTAGCGTTTTGTATTTACATTATCATTGTGCTTGCTTTGTTTATAAAGCTTACTTTTTTTAGCGAACCTCCTAAAAAATATACTGATGACAAAGATGCTATTATGGATGTAGTTATGGTTGATAGAGAAGTTGATCAAACCATAAAAGCGCCAAAACAAGCAAAAGAGGTCGTAAAAGAGACAAAACCAGAACCTAAAAAAGAGTCAGAAGAAGACAAACAAGAGACTACAAATAAGCCTGTTGTGCCAGATGAGCCACTGCCAACTCCAAGCTTGCCAACTCCTCCAAAAGAAGAGCCAAAGCCTGAGCCTAAAAAACCAGAACCAAAGCCTGAAATCCCAAAACCTAGTGAAGAGCCTAAAGAGGAGGTCAAGCCAGAGCCAAAACCTGAGCCTAAACCTACGCCAAAGCCAGTTGAAAAGCCAAAACCAAAAGAGCCAAATATAAAAGATCTCTTTAGTGATATAGACTCGACTAAACTTAAAAAAGATGATGGTATAAAAAAGGCTGAAAATAAAGTGCAAAGCCGCAAAAAAAGCGAGGCTTCTAGCTCAAAAGCTGCAAAAGAGGCTAGCGATATTATAAAGAGCCTAAAAATAGATCAAAATCCAACCGCACCAAAATCGCAAATGACGGGCACATACGATCCATTAAAGGGAGCCATAACAAAGCAAATTCAAAGAAGATGGCAAAGCTATAAAGCTGACTCTGCAAATATAGCTAAGGTGAAATTCATGATAGATCAAAGTGGAAATTTCAGCTATGAAATTTTAGAGCTATCATACAATGAAGAGTTTAATGCAAAGGTTAGAGAGTGCCTGGAAAAGCTTACTACAGAGAAATTTCCATTTAATCCAGACAAAAGTACTACTTTTGATTTAGATTTAGAAGATAGAATAGACAAAAAATTATAAATTTACGGAGTAGAGATGAAGAAAATTTTTCTTTTTTTATGCGTTGCTCTAGGGCTTTATGCTGCTGATGCGACCATATCTGTTGTAAACCAAGGTGTTGCTTTGCCAAAGATAGCTTTGCAAGATGCAACTACAGCCGTTAGTGATGCGGGCTTTAAAGATAAATTCTTTAAGATCATGCTAGGCGACTTGAAAGTTAGCTCAGACTTTGAGGTTATAGAAGATCACGTGCCTTCAACCTACGAGGGAACAGCAGCTACAAATACAATGAGCGACAAAGGTGTTGAGCTTATCTTTAGATATGCTCTTGAAGGTTCTATGGGTTCACCTCTTACTTTAAGAGTAAAACTCATCGATGCAAAAACTGCAACTACAAGGTATGAGAGAGTTTATAATATGCCAGATGGTGCAAAGTACCCATTTTTGGCACACAAGAGTATAGTTGAGCTAACAAATGAGCTAAATTTACCACCAGTTGGCTGGATGGAGAAATTTATCATCCTAGCAAAATACACTTCGGCTCGCCAAAGCTCTATTATAGTGGCTGATTACACACTTACATATCAAAAGACAATAGTAAGTGGCGGTCTAAATATCTTCCCTAAGTGGGCAAGCGCTGATCAGAGTAAATTTTACTATACATCTTATGTAAATAATAAGCCGACTTTGTTTAGATATGATCTAAATTCAGGCACTAAAACAAAGATAATAGATAGTATGGGTATGCTTATAGCATCTGATGTTAGCAAAGATGGAAGTAAAATTCTATTGACTATGGCTCCAAAAGATCAACCAGATATTTTCATCTATAATACAGGTAGCAAAAAATTAACTCAGATAACAAACTATCCAGGCATTGACGTAAATGGAAATTTTGTAGATAATGACAGCAGAATAGTTTTTGTCTCAGATAGACTTGGATATCCAAACATCTTCGCAACACCTGCAACTTCAGGCGGAAGTGTTGAGCAAATGGTATTTCATGGTAAAAACAACAACTCAGTAAGCACTTTTGAAAACTATGTAGTTTATTCGAGTAGAGAGGCTAGTGGTGGCTTTAATATCTATCTAATCTCAACTCAAACAGATTTTATTCGCCAGCTTACAGCAAATGGTAAAAATAACTATCCAAGATTTTCAAGTGATGGTCAAAGTGTCGTATTTATCAAAGAACTTGGCGGTCAAAGCTCGCTTGGCGTTGTTAGATTAAATGAGAACAGAAGTTTCCAATTCCCACTAAAAGTAGGTAAAATTCAATCTATTGATTGGTAATATTCTGATAATATTTAAAAAAAATATGTTATAATTCGACCAAATTTTTCAAAAAGGATAAGGAATGAAAAAAGTAGTTCTAGCAAGTGTTGCAGTTGCAACTTTATTGTTGAGCGGTTGTAGCTCTAAAAACCCTGAAGTTGATATGAATGCAAATTCAAATCAATCTGCAGATAACTCAGGTAGCATGAGTGATGCTGATAGATTAGCAGCTCTTATCGCTAACATCGAGAGCCAAGTTAAAAGTGTATACTTTGACTTTGATAAATTTAACATCAAAGCTGATCAACAAGGTGTTGTTAGCTCAAATGCATCAGTATTCAACCAAGCTGACGCTCAAGCTCTTTCTATAAAAGTAGAAGGTAACTGCGACGAGTGGGGTACAGATGAGTATAACTATGCTCTTGGTCTAAAACGTGCTAAAAGCGCTAAAGACGCTCTTGTAAGAAATGGCGTTAGCGCTGATAGAATCGCTGTAGTAAGCTTTGGCGAAAGCAACCCAGTTTGTACAGACAAAACAAAAGCTTGCGACGCTCAAAACAGACGTGCAGATTTCAAAGTACTTCCTTAATCTGTAAGTAATAATGAATAAAAAAATAATCATTGCGGCTCTTCTTGGAGCCGCTTTCTCTATAGGTTCAGCTCAAGAAGTTTCAGCATTTGACGCAGGTAATATGGATAGCGCAAATCCATATGGACTAACAGATGATGAAAAGGCAACTCTAAGTAACAAAAGAAGTGTTCAAAATATCGAAGAAAACATGGATAATGTTTCAGAACAACTTCAAGGCTTGCAAAGCTTGATCGAGAGTATGAGTGCTAGGATGAATAAGCTTGAGCAAAGAATGAACGATATCGAAACCAAAGTCAATGGCGGTATAAGCGATTCTGGTGTAAGTTTGACATCGCTAAAAGCTTATGTTGATGAAACTAGAGAGATACAAGATAAAAACTATAAAAACATTACTGCTGCCTTAAATAAACTAGGCGCGATAATGGATAAAAATGCTGCTCAACCAAAGCAAAATGCAAATCCAAAACAACAAAATAAGCCAACTTCAAATTTTAGTGGCAAAAGCGACAAAGATATTTTAGCTGATGGCATTAAGCTTTTAAATTCTGGCAATAGCACAGAAGCAGCTGAATATTTTGAATACTTAAATAAAAAAGGCTATAAAACTGGTGCTTCAAATTATTATCTAGGCGAAGTTGCTTATAGTCAAAAATCATACAGCACAGCCATACAATACTATAAAAAAAGTATACAAAGTGAAGATAAGGCTGACTACACTCCAAAACTTTTGTATCACACAGCTATAAGCTTTGATAAGATCGGTGATACTCAAAGTGCCAACAGGTTTTATAAGGCTTTAAAAGTAGGCTATCCAGATAGCAAAGAAGCTAAAGCCGCTCCTAACAGAAACTAAAATTTACTCTTTTTTAGATATAATCTCACATTAATCAAAACTAAATTCCAAGGAGATTATTGTGAGTAAAGATCAAGTTATAACAATGTTTTATGAGCTAAAAGACGCTAATACTGGCGAAATTTTAGAGTCAAATATGCAAGATGGTGGTCAAATTTCTTTTATTACAGGACATGGCCATATTATAGAAAAGCTTGAAGAAGAAGTTAGCAAATTAAAATCAGGCGACAAAGCTACTATAAACATTAAAGCTGCTGAAGGTTGTGGCGAATACAATAAAGATGCCATCCAGTCACTTCCAAAAGAGCAATTTGCTGGCATAGACCTACATGAGGGCATGGAGCTTTTTGGTCAAAATGAAGATGGATCAAGCGTTCGCGTCATCGTTAAAGAGATCAAAGATGATGAAGTAACAGTTGATTTTAACCACCCATACGCTGGCAAAGACTTGCTATTTAATGTTGAAATTTTAGAAGTTAGAGACGCGACTGAAGATGAAAAAGCAACTGGCATGGTAGCAGGCGCTCACACTTGCGGTTGTGGCGGACATGATCATGATCACGAGCATGAGTGCTGCGGCGGTCACGGACATGGCGAAGGTGGTTGCGGTTGTGGCGGTCACGGACATCACCACCACTAAGAAGCCAAAATGAAAAAATTTGCTTTTATTTTTGCGGGTCAAGGCTCGCAAAGTGTTGGCATGGGGAAAGATTTTTATGAAAATTTCTCTTCGGCAAAACTTCTATTAAATGACGCTTGCAACGACACAGGCATTGATTTTGAAGAGCTTTTATTTACTCAAAACGACAAGCTAGACAAGACAGAATTTACCCAACCTGCCATCGTTTTAAACTCGCTTATGAGCTATCTAGCTTTTAGCGAGCACATAAAAGCTAAGCCAGAATTTAGCTTAGGTCACTCTCTAGGAGAATTTACAGCTCTTGCGGTTAGTGGTGCGTTTAGCTTTGTTGAAGCGATCAGACTTGTAAATTTACGTGGTAAATTTATGCAAGAAGCCTGCGTTGGCAAAGATGCTGGTATGATGGTAGTGCTTGGACTTAGCGATGAAGTTGTTGAGGGGATTTGCAAAAACGCACAGAATGAGGGCTTGCAAATTTACGCTGCGAACTACAACTGCGATGGTCAGATAGTTGTAGCTGGCGTGAGGGCTGACCTTGCTAAATATGAGGCAAAATTTAAAGAAGCAGGTGCAAAAAGAGCGATGCTTTTAAATATGTCAGTAGCTAGCCATTGTCCGATACTTGAGCCAGCTAGTGTTAAACTAGCAAACGAGCTTGAGGGCGTTTTGGCTGAGAATTTTGCCCCAGTCGTTTCAAATGTAAATGCAAAAATTTACACTGATAAAAAAGAGGCATTAGTTCTTTTAAAAGAGCAGCTAACGCATCCAGTTCACTATAAGCAAAGCATCAAAAACTATGAAAATGAGGTTGATTGCTTTATCGAGCTTGGTGCGGCGACACTAAAAGGCATAAACAAAAAGATCACCGAGAGGCCGACATATAGCGTCACTGACATGGCGAGCCTTGAAGAGGTTGTGAAGATTTTGGAGGAGAGATGATAGCGATACTTGGAGCGATGCAAGAGGAGATAACGCCGATCCTTGAGATGGTTGGCGAGTATAAAACTACCGAATATGCAAATAATAAATTTTATGAAGCAAACTACAAAGGCAAAGACCTAGTCATCGCCTACTCGAAGATCGGCAAGGTAAATGCGGCGATCACTGCGACCTTGATGATAGAGAAATTTAAGGCTTCAAAGCTGCTATTTACTGGTGTTGCTGGCTCACTTGATGAGAGCTTAAAGATAGGCGATATGCTATATGCCACTAGCCTTGTGCAGCACGATCTTGACATCACGGCGTTTGGACATCCATACGGCTTTGTGCCAGGGACAAGTATCTTTGTCAAGAGTGATGAGGGTCTAAATGAGCTAGCTAAAAATGTTGCTAGCAAAAAGGGCATGAGGCTAAATTCAGGCATCATCGCAACTGGCGATCAGTTCATCTGTGACAACGAGAAAAAAGAGTGGATCAAAAAGATATTTAACGCTAGTGCTACCGAGATGGAGGGTGCGAGCGTTGCGCTAGTTTGCGAGACACTTGGCGTGCCATTTTTCATCCTTAGAGCCATCAGCGACGGAGCTGGCAACGAGGCTGAGTTTGACTTTGATAAATTCTTGCAAGACTCAGCAAACGTGAGCGCTAAATTTATCCTAGAAATGGTGGAGAGCTTATGATAGAGCTTAGCAAAAGGCTACTAAGGCAGGTTGGTCAGACAAACGCTAGATACAAGATGATAGAGGGCGGAGATAAGATCTTACTCGGTCTTAGTGGCGGCAAAGATAGCCTCGCACTCGCTCACGTGCTAAAGCATGTGCAAAACGTCACGCCTGAGAAATTTGAGTTTAAGGCGGTGACGCTAAGTTACGGCATGGGCGAGGACTACGCATATTTGACCAAGCACTGCAACGAGCACGGCATAGAGCACGAGGTGATAGATAGCTCGATATTTGAGATATCAAAGGAGAAGATCCGCAAAAATTCTAGCTTTTGCAGCTTTTTCTCACGCATGAGAAGAGGGTATCTTTACACCTATGCGCTAAAGTATGGCTTTAACAAGCTTGCGATCGCTCACCACTTGGACGATGCAGCAGAGAGCTTTTTTATGAATTTCACCTATAATGGCGCGCTAAGGACGCTTGCTCCAAAATACAGAGCTAAAAATGGCATCGTCGTGATCAGGCCATTTATCTTTGTGCGTGAGAGACAGCTTCGCGAAAATGCGATCAAAAATGAGCTAAGAGTTGTTGGCGATGAGGCGTGTCCTGCGATGAGATTTGACGTTAAGATGCCACACGCTAGATATGAGACTAAGCAGCTTCTAGCAAATTTAGAAAAAGAAAATCCAAAGCTCTTTACATCGCTTAAAGCAGCATTTGAAAACATCCACACAGATACATTTTTTGGTATTAACGAAGGCAGTGAAGAGTAAATTTAACTCTTCATTTTTGCCCTTTTGAGCTAAATTTAAAACCAAATTTCTTACAAACCACCCAAAAAGTAAAACTCATTTTTAAGTAGGAACGTCCCTTGCTTACTAAATATAAATTTGATAAGCAAGGATCGTAAATGAGCATTTTTAGTGTTAGCACGCAAAAGTATAGCTCAGTAGCTACTGAGGCAAAAGCAAGGAAACTTCAAAAAGAGCAGTCCGAAAGTGCCAAATTTCAAAACGCTCTTGCAAATAATGAAAAAACAAAAGACATTGCACAAAATTTGACACACTTCTCCTAAATAAACCCAACAAATATGAACTAAAACCAGAGTTTGTTTTCTAGAAAAAGTATAGGAAATGGTAGGTAAGTTTATATATACTATTTTATCACAAAAGTAAATATATAATTAATAATAATTTAAGTTTAAGAAAGACAAAATATCGTCTATATAGTTTACATTAAGGAGGTAAAAAAATGAAAAGAATTTTAGTTTTACTTGTAGTTTTATTCTCTATTGGATTTTCCAAAGATCTTATTGAATTGGGAGACGAAGCTTACGATAAAGGTGACTACCAAAAAGCAGCCCAGCTTTATCAAAAAGCTTGTGATAGTGGAGTGGCTGGGGGTTGCTATAGCTTAGGAGTTTTATACGCAGAAGGTCAAGGTGTAAATCAAGATTACCAAAAAGCAGTCAAGCTTTATCAAAAAGCTTGTGATAGTGGAGATGCTGATGGTTGCTATAATTTAGGGGTTTTATACGAAAACGGTCAAGGTGTAAATCAAGATTACCAAAAAGCAGCCCAGTTTTATCAAAAAGTTTGTGATGGGGGAGATGCTGCGGGTTGCTCTAACTTAGGGGTTTTATACAAAGACGGTCAAGGTGTAAAACAAGATTACAAAAAAGCTGCTGAATTATGGCAGAAAGCTTGTGATAGTGGAGAGGCAGGGGGTTGTAATAATTTAGGGATTTTATACAAAAACGGTCAAGGTGTAAGGCAAAATTTTTCCACTGCAAAACAATACTATGGCAAGGCTTGTGATTTAGGGCTTCAGTTAGGATGTGATAATTACAGAATGCTAAACGAAAAAGGCTATTAAAAATTAATTGACACGAGATGTTCTTTACTGTTGTTAGACAACTACGAGACGCTTTTAAAAGAAGAATGGAATCCGACCTAGGCGGTTGGTAAAAATTTAAGTGGTCTACAAATTTTATTGTAGGCCATTACTTTCAAAGGAATTGAAAATGACGACTAGCATAAACGGACTTAGCAACACACCGATACAAGAAACAACTACCCAAAAAGAAAATACAAAAATGTCAAAGGAGCAAGAAAAGGCTTTAATTGATTCATATATGCAAAATTTAATAATTGATAATGTTGAAAAATACATCAAAGAAGACAGAAGTAGTGAAAACTGGATAACAGAAACTATAGAGAAGATAGACAATATGCTTTCTAAAAAGTATAGCTATACCATTGATGAAAGGCGAGCTTTATTATCAAAATATCCAGAGACCTTAGAAGAATTTGAGATCAATGTATTACAATCTCACATGGATTGGCTACTTACAAACTCTGTTGATGGCAAGCCAACAATAAATGGCTTTATGATTGGTCTTGGCACAGCAGAAGAGGAAGCAGAACTAGAAGCCTTTGTAAAATCATTTCCAGAAGGCACTATGATGAGCAATGATGGTGCTGCTTTGTTTGTTAGAGCTGATCTAAGTATAGAAGAGTTTAAAAAGCTTTATAAAGAAGATGTAGAAAAAACTACAAAAGAGCATAAAGAATTTCTAGCCAAACTACACAAAGAAGAACAAGAATACAATGCAAATTTTGCCAAAGAACAAAGCGAGAAGAAATTTAAACCTATGCAGGTTAAGAAGAAGTATGAGACCTATGATATAAACAAGGATCAAAAATTTCTCTATGCAAGAGAGCTTTTAAAATTTAAAGAAAAAAGAGGCATAGATGTCTTAGAACTTATGCAAAAGATAGATAAGAAGCAAATTTTAAATAAGATGGCTTAACTGGTTAAAGACAGCCACCTTTTAAATTTATCTATTTATATTTTTGTCTCGTTTTGAAGCTTTGTGGCATGAGCTAGCACACTATCTACTATCTCGCTAGCACTTTTGTCATCTTTTGAAGTGAGTAAATTTCTCTTTAGTAGCTCTTCTAAGATGAATTTAATCATCTTCTCATTTTTCAAAAGCCTTGAGAGAGGCACTATATCATCAGCTAAGCTTTGCTCACTCATTAGCTTTGAGTAAGAGCTTGCTTCTACGCTAAGCTTTGTCTCGCCACTATCACTAGCGATAGGACTAAAGCTCTTTAAAAATCCCACAAACACACCAGCACTGCTGTAAGTATCATCTGATTGATATACTGACATGTCAGGATTAAATGTATATTCATTACTGGCTTTTGCATCAAGATGCTCTTTGCTAAAATTTAGCTCATAGACCTCGTGGCTTACTCCAAAGCCTCTAAGTTCATTTCTAACGCTTCTTGCATCATTAAATTGATCAAATGTTTTATATACATTTGTAACGGATATTAGGCTCACATCTTTTAAGAAATTTGAATTTTTACCAAAGGTTTTTTGATTAGTATCCAAGCTAAAGCCTTTTGGCAAATTTGCTAGATCAGCTTCGCTATATCTATCTTTTTCATAGCCTACAATGCTTTTAAAAAGTTTATAGTAGTGCTTTGTGGTATCAGCTACGTCTATCTTTTCAAAGGCAGCCTTACTTCTATCTTGCGTAAAAAGATATGTCTTGTTGTTGTATCTAACTATCTCATCAAGCGTGCTTTTATGGATTTTAAAGTCCTGTGGCAAGCCTGCTGCTTTGTTAAAATCAGCTCCCATAAAGCCTGCTTTATCCACTGTGTAGCCATAAGCTTGAAGATCACTGAAATTTAAAGAGATGAGGCTGTTTTGTGAAGAAGAGATATAGTTAAATTTAGCTGGCTCTTGGCTTGGCTTAATGCTTTCTTCGTTTGTCTTTTGGTTAAAGATATCACTAAAATTTGCAGATCTATCTTGCTTGTGTTGTTGCTTAGTATATGAATTTAAATTTGTGCCTAAGATGCTAATATCGTTCATAGCTTGACCTCCTAGCTTCTTTTATAGTTTAAAGCAAAATGTGTTCCAGCGATTTGATTTGCAAAAGATAGATAAGAATAAAATTTTCGGCACAACTTTTGCTTACTCTTTGAAGCCAAATTCAAGGAGTAAGCTATGAAAGTCTCTTATAACTCCATCTTAACAAAACAGCACTACCAAAAACAGACAAAAAACGAAGGCTTTGCAAATTTCTTACCTAACACTCCAAATATAAATTCAATCAGCCAAACCACTACTCCTAAGAATGACTTTGTTTCATCTAGTAGTATCGACTCTCTTTATCAGGCTAAATTTACTTCACAAGAGGGCTATGGATATAGTGTAGATGCTAAAGGATTTATGGGAGCTGATTTTAACAAGGCTGCAGGCTTACCGCAGGACTTTAAAATCCACAAAAGCACGCTTGATGCTATAGTGCTGCACAATCAAAAACATCCAAACTATACAAATATTTCAATGGATACAAAGAAAGATAATGCACTCTTTGGAGAGGATAGCTTTGCAAATATCGATCTAGCAGATACTATAAAGCAATACTATAAAATTTTTGATCAAATTTCAGCTGGAGTTATTAGCAAGGGTAAAGAATTTTACTCAAATGAAGATCTAGCAAAGATGCCAAAGGGCTACTTTTCAAAAGATAAAAAAATAGATTATTCTGAATATCTAATGGGTAGGATGACTAGCGATGAACTAGATGGACTAACCGATAGAAGCAATGAAAAGATAACTCATATCTTTAGAACAACTCAAGACGTAGAAAATGCACGCAAGCTAATCAATGATCTAAAAGATATAAACGTAGAAGTCAATGGAAATTTCCTTGACTTTTCTCCAGAAGTGATGACAACTGAGCATACTATCCCTTATATGTGGGTTAGTAGTGCTGGATATGACTTCAAGCCTGATATGTCTGTATATGATAATGAACAAGGCTATACTAAGGAGCAAATCTTTGTAGCATTTTTGAAAAACGAGCAAGGTCTTGTGCTGCAAGGTGGCACAACAAGGATCACTGACGAGGCTCTTAGTGTGTATAAAAGTTCATTAATACTTACAAAACAAGATAGAAGTGAGATAGGCATACCAAAGGCTTATTATGATGAGATACTATCTGGCAAGAAAGATCTAAAAGATATACTAGCTAGGATTTTAAAGCTTAGAAATTTAGAGCTTAAAAAAGATCACACGCTTGAGGGGCTAGCAAGTAAGATAATGGATGTTTTAAAAGAATTTGATGAGAGGACGAAGGTAAAAGCCTAAAGTCCGTCAAGTAAAATTTTATAAAGGCGGTTTATCTCATCGTCGTTTAGCTCGATCGTGCTTTTTGTGTCAAACAAATTTTTGATCTTGCTAGCGTCAAATTCGCTCCTATCAAGGCAGTGCTTGTGAGATGGCAAAAAGCCACGAGTGAGGCAAAGCTCGCTTTCTATCTCCTCGTCGCAGATAAAGCACTCAAGCTCGCTGTGAAGCCTGCCCTCATACTCTAAAATTTTAACATAGCTTTCGATGATAAGGCGTTTTGGATTTTGCAGCTGCATCTGTTTGGCGCAGCGATCAAGCTCGTTAAAGTAAATTTCATCGAGCTGCTCGACCTCTTTTAGATGATCATAAAGTAGGCGCATAAACTGCTGCCAAATGATGAGTTTGTCGCGCTCTAGCAGCCATTTAAAGCCAAGGTGAAGTATGCTTCTAAGCTTTGGTAGGAATTTCGCCTCTTGCTCTAGCTCAAAGTCGATCTTGTAGCCAGTCATGATGTTTGAGTGGCGAGCGCCAAAAAATCTATATGACTTTACGAGCAAATTTGGCGTTAGCACAAAGACTAAAAGGTCCTCGTCTCTGACCTTTTGCACGCGCAGGATGTAGCCTTGCATCTAGGCAAAAAACTCCCTTATGCGCTCTCTCATCACGCGGGCATCTTTGATGAAATTTACCTCATTTCTAAAGCTCGTAGCGCCATCTATGCCCTTGCTGTATTGGTGCAAATGCTTTCTAAATATACAAAGTCCGTGCTCGCCGTAGTGCTCGATCATAGCGTCGAAGTGAGCTAGTATGATCTCTTGTTTTAGCGCCTTATCCACGCTACTTTTGGTCTTTATCTCGTGAAATATCCAAGGATTGCCGATGCTTGCTCTGCCGATCATTAGGGCGTCACATTTTGTGAGATTTAAAATTTCATCTGCATTTTGCGCGTTTATATCGCCATTTGCAACGACTGGGATTTTCACGCTCGCCTTTACTCTAGTGATCGCTTCATAATCAACCTTTGCAGTGTATCCACCAGCTCTGGTGCGACCATGCACTGCGATGTAGTTTGCGCCCGCTTCTTCGCAGGCCTTTGCGATTTTCTCTTCATTTTTGTCGTTAAAGCCAAGTCTAAATTTAACGCTTAGGCTCTCTTTGTTTGAGACACTTTTTATGGCTGAGACTATGCTTTGAAGTTTGTCTAGATCGTTTAGTAACGCAGATCCCGCTCCTTGTCTAACGACCTTTGGCACAGGGCAGCCACAGTTTAGATCGAGCCCATAAATTCCATCAAATTTATTGACTATCTGCACGGCTTTTTTTATATTTTCTATATCACTGCCAGCTATTTGGACGACGTAGGGCTCTTCGTTTGGGGATTTTTTAAGCATTTCAAGGGTTTTGTCACTACTCTCATAGACCAAGGCATTTGCGCTGATCATCTCGCTAACAGTGACATCGCAGCCAAATTTCTTGACGACGCTTCGTAACGGCAGGTCAGAAAAGCCAGCAAGTGGCGCTAAGAAAAGTGGCTTTTTACTAAAGTCTATCATTTAAAAAATAGCGAACTAGGCACCATTTTGCCGTTATCTCGCAAAAATAGTAGAACCTTTATCTCTTTAAACTCATCAGGGTCGCTGCCCTCGATAGCTTCTCTTACTTTATCAAGCATCTGAAGCTCAAATAGCGCATATACGTAGGCTTCATCAGCGTCAGCGTGGATGCTTTTTAGCTTTTCAAAAATGCCGATAAATGCGTCTGGTTTTAGTTTATTTTTAAGCATTATAGCTGCTTTGTCGTATTGTGCTTTTGTTACTTTTGCATTATTTAAAAGATCGAAAATTTCATCGCTACTTAGGTCGATCTCATCATTTACGAAACGCGTGATAATGGTCATTATATCTTCGCTTGCTAGCTCTGGATCGATTTTTTTGATCTCATTAAATGAAGCTGTTTTTATGAGCTTATCGAAGGCTGCCTTTTTAAGGCTCTCGTTTTGCTCTTGGTTTTTAAGCACATCAAGATAGTAAGTAGGCAGCTGCTCGATCTTGTTTAGCTCGTTTAGGATGTTTAGCTTGCTATCTTTTGCTAGTCTAAATTTCTTTAGATCGACGATCTCTTTGTTTTTTATGCTTTTTATGGTTTGTAAGATGTTGTTTATCTCGCCGTCATCGACACCAACATCTTTAAGCTCGCCTACTGGTGAGATAGAGCGTGTGAGCTGTGAGGCGATCTTGTAAGTATCGGTTTTGAAGTCTTTGTTGCTCTCAAAGCCAAGAAGAGTCTCTTTTGCTAGGTCTTTGTAGAGCTGGCTATCTTTTTTTATCCATTTTTTATATCTATAAAAGGCGTATCCATGATATGCGATGTGAAGTAGGGCAAGGAGCGCCAAAAGGGCTACTGGAAGTGCCACCCAGACAGCTACTGGCAAGGTTATGGCTTGACCTAAGAGCTCAAAGGTGAAGTCTGAACTATTAAGAGAATAGGTAAGTCCTGCAACAACTGCTGTGTAGATGATGCAGTAGACGAGAAATTTTCTGGTTTTCATATTTTCTCCTTAGTTTTTTGCTGTTTTTTCTATTATCTCACGACAAGCTATGCAGTATTTTGCATGCGGTTTTACTTTTAGGCGAGGGACGCCGATCTCCTCTTCGCACATATCGCAAATTCCATAAGTCTTGTTTGCTATCTTCTCAAGCGCCTCGTCTATCTCGTGAAGCTCGGCTCGTTGTTGGGTTGAGATAGACTGCTCTATAAGCTGGTCGGTATTTACTGAAGCTATGTCAAATTCATCGCTTACGCCACTATCTCTTAAACCGCTTACTTCAACTGATGAGTCATAAATATTTTTTTTGATTTGTAATTTTCGCTCTTCAAGTAGCTTTTTGAAAAAATTTAGCTCGTTTTGAGTCATTTTATATTCCTTTATTTGTGATATGGGTGGTTTGCATTTATGCAAAGCCCTCTAAAAATTTGCTCAAAAAGTACGAGCTTGGCGACTTTGTGCGCCATAGTCATCTTGCTTAAGCTTACGACTTTTTGTGCCTTGTTTTTTAAATTTTGGCTAAGCCCATAAGCTCCACCTATGAAAAAATTGATCTGTGAATTTGAGTTTAAAATTTGAGCAAATTCTTGGCTGTCTAGCTGTGAGCCATTTTCATCAAGCATCACGCAAAAGCCTTTTAAATTTGGCTCATAAATTTCATCATAAGCTCTTAGTGCATCGCTTCTACCGCTGCTTTGAGCCTTTGCTATCTTTTCATTAAATATGATTTTGTCGTTTATCTTGGCAAATTTTGCACTCATTTTTATATATTCTTGTATCTCGTTTTCAAAGTTGTCACGCGATGATTTTTGAATGCTAAAAACCGAAATTTCCAAACTTACCCTTTGGTTTTTAGCTTTAGCTCAAAGCCAGCTTCGCTAGGAGTTGTCACTTCGCTTTTAGAGATCATAGCTTTGTTATTTGTAAGAAATTTAACCATATCGCTTATATATTTTTTGTGCTCGCTTCTTGGCACGATGTCATCTATGAGGCCATGCTCAAGCAAAAATTCAGCCCTTTGAAAGCCCTCCGGGAGATCAGCACCTATGGTTTGTTTGATGACTCTTTGTCCCGCAAAGCCTATTAGCGCACCAGGTTCAGCGATTATTAGATCTCCAAGCCATGCAAATGATGCACTAACACCACCCATTGTAGGGTCGGTAAGCACTGATATGTATGGGAGTTTGGCTTCGTCAAGAAGTTTTAGGGCTGCTGAAGTCTTTGACATCTGCATCAAAGAAAATGTGCTCTCTTGCATTCTAGCGCCACCAGATGCGCTTACGATGATTAAGGCTTGGCGTTTTTCGATCGCGCGTTTTATCGCCCTTACGATCTTTTCGCCCTCGACTGAAGCTAATGAGCCGCCCATGAAGCCAAAGTCAAAAACAACTAGCTGGATATCTTGTCCATTGCATTTGCCTTCGCCGCATATCACTGAGCTTGTGCGTCCTGTTTTTTCTTTATTTTCTGTGATTCTTTTTTTATATGATTTTTTATCGACAAAATTTAAAGGATCTACTGGTTTTAAATTTGCGTCAAATTCTACAAAGCTACCTTCATCGCAGATCAAATTTATGCGATCATCAGCTTTTAATCTCATGTGGTAGCCGCATTTTGGGCATACATTAAAACAAGCTTCAACTTCTTTGTAATACATCAGTGAGTGGCAGTTGTCGCATTTTACCCAGTGTGTAGGTGCTTCTTCTGGACGAGGTTGAGCTTTTCTTATCTTTGAAAAAATGTCTGAGAAATTCATCTTTTTACCCACTTATATTAAAAATTGTGGGATTATATCTAATGTTAGCCTTGCTTTTTCTTATATGATTTAAAGTTTGTTTGTTTGCGGGGGATTTAAGGGGCAAACTAGCCCCTTAAAAGTATATTATTAGAAGCGTCTTCCGATAGTAAATTCAAATGTATTTGTATCATCGCCCTCTTTAGGTTTAAGAGCTTTTGCGAAGATTAGTTGAAGTGGTCCGATCGGAGTTATCCACTCGATACCAGTACCAACTGATGATCTTTTTATCTCATTTAGGCTATTTTCGCCGATCATACCATAGTCATAAAATACAACGCCACGCATTTTGACACGCTCTATTATAGGGAAGCTCATCTCAACTGAGTTGTTAAATGATGTTTCGCCGCCGTATTCATAGTAGTCGCCATTATATTTTACTTTTGGAGATACGGTTCTGCTCTCGTAGCCACGTAAGCTTCTTATACCACCAAGATAAAGTCTTTCATTGATCGGAGTATAGCCTCTCTCCCAAATTTTGCCAAAGCTTGCTTTATATCTTAAGATAAGATCGTAGTCGATGTACTCTCTAAGACCTAGATAGTAGTTGAAATTTGTGCGGTTTTTAACAAAATCCATATCACCACCAAGTCCTGCTATCTCAAATGATGTACTAGCTATGATGCCGCGTCTTGGCAAGTAGTAATCATCAGTGCTATTATATGTTAAAGCCGGAGTTATAGCACTTTTTATGGCCTTGCCTTCTCTATAAATTTCTTTTCCTGTGTCTTTATTTATATTTCTTAGTTCATCATCTTTTAGAGTAACTTTACTTTGCTCGATGTTATAAGTAAGTGATGCACTTAAATTTCTAGTTAATTTTCTACCTAGTGTTGTGCTAAAGCCATAGCTTCTCTCTTTATATGTTCTCCAGTCATAGTCGTTTGCATAGAGTGTTCCGCCAAGGCTATACTCTGAGTCAAAAATTCTTGGATTTGTAAGACTTATCTGACCTGAAAGCTCTCTATCGCTCTTATCTACGCTTACTTGTCCTTGAAGACCAGAGCCAAAGATGTTTGTGTCAGAAAGTGCAGCGTTTAGTAGCAAGCCATCACTACTTCCGTATCCGATACCACCACTTATCGAGCCAGTTGAAGCCTCTTTTACTTTTACTTTTAGATCGACTGTGTTTTTATCAACTGGATCTTCTTCTATCTCGACATCGTCAAAGTAGCTTGTTCTTTTTAATGCATCTTTTGAGTCTTGAAGGTCGGTTCTACTATATAAATTTCCCTCAGTTAGATATAGCTCACGTCTTACAACACGATCAACTGTTCTATCGTTTCCTGAAATTTGAACATTTCTTATATATACTTTTTCGCCAGGATCTACTTCGTAGTCGATATCAACTGTTTTATTTTCATCAAATTTATCAGTCTTTGGATAGACTTTGACAAATGCATAACCCTTGTCAGCAACCATATCGTCAAGCTTTTTCATATCTTGGCGAAGTCTTGCTGAGTTCATCGTATCGCCAGCTTCAAGTCTAAAATCATCTATGATCTTTTTAGTATCAAGTCCTAGCTCTTCAGGTGCTGTGATGCTTACATTTGAAACCTTATAAGGTTCGCCCTCGTGGATGTAGTATGTAAGATCAGCTGTGTAGTTATCAAATGATGAATTTAGATAAGGTGATGAAACCGTCGCGTCTAGATAACCTTTTTGAAAATATTTATCTTGAATCCTTGCTGGGTCGTTTTCAAGCTCGAAAAGTTTAACTTTACCGTCGTTTCTGCCCCAAAGCCAGCCCATAAATTCTCTACTTTTGTTTGCAACTACTGGCTCGATATCATCGTAGTCAAATTCTTTTGCCCCGACTAAATTTACCTTTTTGATTATCATATTTTCGCCACGGTTGATGTTTAGAGTGATGAAAAGCGAGCTGTCGTTGTCTGCGACTGGCTGTTTTTCTACGTCGACAACTGTGTCAAAGTAGCCCTTTGACTCGTAGTACTGGCGAATTCTCTCTTTTGTTTTTTCTATAGTTAGCTCATCATACATATTACCAGGTTTTATGTTGATTAGCGATTCGATCGCAGTTTTGTCATTTGTCACAACACCCTTTAGATCGACTCTAGCTACGCTTGGCTTCTCTTTTACTTTTACTAAAAGATTGCCACTACCTGTATCTTCTATGTAGATATCATCAAAATAATTTTGCTTGTATAAATTTGTGATGGCCTTATCGCTAAGCTTTGGAGTTAGCTCTTGACCGACTTTTAGCCCCATTATCTGAGTGGCTACATCAGGTGAAAGGTGGATTAGACCTTTGAAATTTATTGACTGAATCGTTTGCGCATTTAGACCGCTTAAAGCTAGTGCTAGTAAAAATAATTTCTTTTTCATTAAATTTAACCTAGAGTTTTAGTATAAGTGCGTATAATATCATATTTTATTTTTAAAAAATTTAAATTTTATAATTTTAAAGGTTTTTTATGAAAATAGGTATCATCGGGCTTGGTCTTATGGGTGGCTCGCTTGGTCTTGCACTAAAAGATGAGAAGCTGATCTCGTGTGTCAGCGGATATGATAAAGATGAAAATCACAGCAAAAAAGCGCTCGAACTTGGCTTGGTGCACGAAATTTTAAGCATCGATGAGATGAAAAAGAAGTGTGACATCATCTTTTTGGCTGTGCCAGTCGAAGCTATCGTGAGCATCGTGCAAAATTTAACCGATATTAGCGAAGATACGACGATCATTGATTTTGGCTCGACAAAGCAAAAGATAATAGAAGCCGTGCCAGAAAAAATTCGTAAAAATTTCATCCCAGCTCACCCTATGGCAGGTACCGAGTACTCTGGTCCTGAGGCTGCCTTTAAGTCACTTTACACAGGGGCAACTGTCATAGTTTGCGACTTTGCTGAGAGCGCAGAAAAGCATGTGAAAAGAAGCGTTGAGCTATTTTCTTGCCTTGGTATGAAGATCATTTTCATGAGTGCAAAAGAGCATGATCATCACGTGGGTCTCATCTCGCATCTGCCTCACGCTATTGCATTTTCGCTTGCTAGCGGGATCTTAAAAGAAGAGGATAAAAGGCATATCGTTGCACTTGGAGGACCGACATTTAAGGGCATGATACGTGTAGCAAAGAGCTCACCATTTATGTGGAGCGATATCTTTAAGCAAAATAAAAATAATGTCGTTGCAGCGATAAATATGTTTGAAAAAGAGCTAAATTTATGCAAAGATCTCATAAAAGATGAGCGCTGGGATGAGCTTTTTGATTGGATGAGCGAAGCTAGAGCTGTAAGAGAAATTTTGTAATTAACTAAAAATTTATTGATTAAATGTAAAATTTCGCAAATAAAATTTAAGGTAATAATATATGTATAGACGTGGAATAGGCGGTTTTGGTATTGTTGTAGTTTTACTTGTTTTGATATTAGCTGGTGGCTTTGGATATGCTTTGATGTCGAAAGACTTTGAGCGAAACGAGCCAATTATCGGCGTTGCTGATAAGGTTTATTGGAACCTTCGCTCGCCTATGAATATCAAATTTAAAGATGACAGCGGCATAAAATTTGTGCGCATTAGCATAAATGACGGCAAAAATGACCTAAATTTACTAAATCAAATCATACAAAATCCAAGCACTGAGCTTGATGTAAATTTAACCTTCCCAAAGACTGGCTTTTTTGCTCAAAAAGATACTTATGAGATGAGCATAGAAGCGGTCGATACTAGCAAATGGGGCTTTTTTACAGGTAATAAAGCAAGCAAAAAAGTTGAAGTCGTGCTTGATACCTCTAAGCCTGATCTTTACGTGCTTTCTCAGTCTTACTCTATCTCAAAAGGCGGTAGCGCAGTTGTTGTCTTTAGAGCGACTGACAATCAGCTAAAAGAGGTCTATGTCCAGACAAATTTTGGTAAGAAATTTAAGGCCGTGCCATTTTACAAAGAGGGCTTTTACGCAGCACTTGTTGCTTGGCCAGTGCAGGTTGAAAACTTTAGCGCCGAGGTCATCGCAAGAGACTTTGCGGGTAATGAGAGTAAATCTCACGTGAGATATTTTTATGAAAATGTAAAATACAAAACTTCGACCATTGCTTTAAATGATAGATTTTTAGACGGAAAGATCGTTGATCTAACAGATCAATACGCCAAAGATCCAAACGCTCTTTCTAGGCTTGATAAGATGAAATTTGTCAATGAAACTCTAAGAAACTCAAATGAAGAGAAGATAACAGCACTCACTTCAAACGTCGATACTGACATCACAAATGGCTTTAATATCATCCCATTTTACCCACTTAGAAATGGCAAGAAAGTAGCTGATTTTGCCGATCACCGCTTCTATACATATAATAATGAGCAAGTAAGTGAGTCATGGCACATGGGTATTGATTTTGCAAGCGTGGCATCAGCTCCGATAATAGCCAGCAACGCAGGTCGCGTTGTGCTAGCGTCTGAGAATGGAATTTATGGCTTAAACATTGTGATCGATCATGGATTTGGACTTTACTCACTTTACGGACACTGCTCAAGTGCGAAGGTAAAAGAGGGCGATATGGTTGCTGCTGGCGATCAAATAGGCACAACTGGAACGAGCGGTCTTGCACTTGGAGATCACCTTCACTTTGGAATTTTAGTCCAAGGCGAAGAGGTAAGGCCTCAACAATGGATGGATAAAAAGTGGATAAAAGACAATGTGACAAGTGTCTTGGATGCCGCAAAGGCGATGATAGATAAGAATTAAATTTGCAAATTTGATTTTTTAGTGCTATCATAACCGAACAAAAAAATATAAGGAAAATTTTTGAAACAAACTACTATCGCAAGACGCGTTGAGACCGTTGGTATAGGGCTTCATAAGGGTGAGCCGATAAGACTTATACTAGAACCTCTTGATGCAAATTCAGGTATTATTTTGCACCGCGAAGATCTTGGTATTAGTTTTAAAGCTGAGCCTAAAAACGTTATAAATACGCAAATGGCAACCGTCGTTGGCAACGAAAAGGGCTTTATCAGCACGATAGAGCACCTAATGGCAGCTGTAAATGGATACGGCATTGATAATATTAGAATTTCAGTTGATGCAAATGAAATTCCTGTCATGGACGGCAGTGCGATAAGCTTTTGTATGTTGCTTGATGAAGCTGGTATAAGACATCTTGACGCTGGTAAAAAAGTCATCCTTGTCCGCCGCGAGGTCGAGGTGATTGAGGGGTCAAAATTTGTGCGAACTTCGCCTTCAAGAAATCCAAAATTTGACTATACGATCAAATTTGACCACCCAGTTATCGGCGAGCAAAGATATCTTTTTGAATTTAGCAAGAGCTCATTTGTAAAAAATATCGCTCGAGCTAGAACTTTTGGCTTTTTAAAAGATTTGCAACGCTTGCAAGCTCAAAATTTAGCCCTTGGTGCATCTCTTGATAATGCCGTGGCTATCGATGATACGCATATTTTAAATCCAGAGGGTTTGAGATTTGAAAATGAGTTTGTAAGACATAAAATTTTAGATGCAGTTGGCGATTTGAGCTTGCTTGGAGCACCTTTACTAGGTGACTACACAGCATTTGCGGGCAGCCACGACCTAAACCACAAACTAACACTTGCTTTAATGGCAGATGAGAAAAATTATGAGATCGCAACACTTAGTGGCGAGCTTTTAAAAGAGTATCAAAAGGTATTTGCATAAAAAATATTGAAATTTTAGTAGTCTCTTTATCGACTCCGCTTTTGGTCGGAGTCTATAAAGATGGCGTAAAATTTGATGAGATCACAACTGATGAGCACGTCAGCGAAGCTCTTATAAAAATCCTAGAAAATTTATCCTCTAAATTTAACATTACAAAGATCATCTACGCAAACACGCCAGGCAGTTTTATGGGGCTAAAGGTGGCCTACGTCATCTTAAAGACTTTTTCTTTGGTAAAGGGCTGTGAATTTTACGCAGTAAGTGGCTTTAGTCTAAATGGCGGCCAAGCGATCAGGGCAAATAAAAATTTAAGCTTTGTGCTAAAAAATGGCGAAATTTCACTTGAAAAAGTTGAGCCTGTGAGATTTGTGTTGCCTTTAAATTTAGATGAATTAAAACTAAATTCAGATACACTTCCAAATTATATCATCCAAGCTGTTTAGGAGAAAATTTGAATATCTTAATCCCTGCCACAAGTGCAAATTTAGGACCTGGTTTTGACGCTTTAGGACTTAGTTTAAAGCTTTTTAATAGCGTAAAGATCGAACCATCTAAATTTAGCTCAGTTTCGATAAATGGCGAGGGAAGTGATAGCACAAATTTAAAGAGAAACAACATTTTTCTAAGCATTTTTAATGAAATTTTTTTAGAGCTAACCGGCAAAAATGAAAACTTCAGAATAGTTTTTGAAAACAATATCCCATTTTCAAGAGGGCTTGGTAGCAGCTCTGCAGTGATCGTCGGAGCCATAGCTTCAGCTTACGAGATGGCTGGGTTTAAGGCCAGCAAAAGCGTCGTTTTAAATAAAGCGATCATCTATGAAACACATCCAGATAATATCTCGCCAGCAGTTCATGGCGGATTTATCAGCGCAGTTGTAAAAAACGGCAATGTTTATGCGAATAAAATAAATTTAAGCGATGATATAAAAGCGGTCGTCGTCATCCCAAATAAGCCGATGAGCACAGCTTCATCAAGACAAATTTTGCCAAAAAACTACACTATGAAAGAGTGTGTAAATAACCTCTCTCACGCTGCATTTTTGACATCTTGTTTTTATGAAAAAAGATATGATCTTTTAAGGGTAGCAAGCGAAGATATGATGCATGAAGAGCGCAGAATGAGCGCTTTAAAAGAGCTTTTTGAGGTGCGAAAGGTAGCTTATGAAAATGGAGCGCTAATGAGCACACTTTCAGGCTCAGGCTCAAGCTTTTTAAACATCGCATATAAAGATGACGCTAAAAATTTACAAGATGCTTTAAAGAGTAAATTTGGTGATTTTAGAGTGGAAATTTTTTCATTTGATAACGATGGATACGAAATTACGCAAAGCTAAAAACAAGTTTAAAAAGGTATAATGAATAAAAATAATCCAGTAAGGACATGCGTCGCTTGCAAAGTTAAATTTTCTCAAAACTTGCTAAAAAGATACCGCTTGGTAGGCAAGAATTTAGAGTGCGGCAAAGGAGATGGCCGCAGTTTCTATCTATGTGATGGCTGTTTGCAAAAAGACGACAAAATTTTAAAAAAAATAATTGATAAACAAACTAAAGGTGCCATCGGACTTGACGCACCGAAGTTAAAGGAGATACTCTTAAATGAGCAATGTTAGGATTTCAGAGATCGCAAATGAGCTTGGCTATCCAAGTAAAGAGATAGTCGAAAAAGCTCAAGAACTAGGCCTAAAGGTCAAAACTCACTCAAATGCTGTGAGCCTTGAAGAGGCTGAGGCAATATATGAATACGTTCAAACTGGCGTAATACCAGATAAATTTAAAAAGAAAAAGAGCGAGCCAAAGGCAAAAAAAGAGCCTAAAAAAGAGACAGAAAAAGAGCCAGCAAAAAAAGAAGAAAAACCTAAAACTGAGCCTAAAAAGGCAGCTACTAAGGCTGAGCCAAAGCCTGAAAAGGCAAAAGCAGAGCCTAAAAAAGAGGCGCAAATTTCAGAGGAAAAACCTAAAACTGAGCCTAAAAAAGAAGAGCCTGTAAAGGTCGAGCAAAAGCCAGCAGAAGCACCAAAACCAAAAGAGAGCTTGGCTGATGTCACTCAAAAACGACGCGGTCTTGTGATAGTTAAAAAGAAAAAAGATTACGAGGCGCCAGCTCCTGTAAAAGAGGAGAAAAAGGCTGAGGCGGCTGTTACTAACATTAGTGATTTTAAGAGTATGTTCTCTGCTAGCGATGAAAATTTGGCTAGAAAAAAGAAAAAAGAGAAAAAAGTAACAGTTGTAAGCAAAAAAGATAGCGCTGAGAAGATGGACTTGCTCGGTGGAAGTGACTTTGGTGACATCGTGCTTGAAGATGAAGATGTGGTGGTGTTGCCTGATTTTAGCTTTAAAACCCCAGCCCCAGCTCCGATGCAAAGGACAAAACAGCCAAATGCGATGAAGACAACCGTTAATAACACGATAAATTCATTTGGCGATGGTGGCATACAAAGAAGAGCTAGAAAAAAACACAAAAAGCCTGAAAATAAACAAAATAGCGAAGCTGTAACTTCGATAAATATCCCAAAAGAAATTCGCGTTTATGAATTTGCTGAAAAGCTAAATAAGCAGCCAAGCGAGGTCATAGGCAAGCTATTTATGCTTGGTATGATGACAACTAAAAATGACTTTTTGGATGAAGATGCGATAGAAATTTTGGCTGATGAGTTTAACGTCGAGGTAAATATCATCGATGATCAAAAAGAATTTGACTATGTAGCAGCCTATGAGGAGGAGATAAAAGACGATGAAAATCTCCAGCCAAGAGCGCCAGTTATAACCATCATGGGTCATGTTGACCACGGCAAAACCTCGCTACTTGACTACATAAGAAAGTCTCGCGTAGCAGCAGGCGAGGCTGGTGGCATCACTCAGCACGTGGGCGCTTATATGGTAAATAAAAATGGCAGAAACATCACATTTATCGACACTCCAGGCCACGAGGCATTTACAGCCATGCGTGCAAGGGGTGCTGGTGTAACTGATATAGTTATCATAGTTGTTGCAGCAGATGATGGCGTAAAACCACAGACAAAAGAGGCAGTTAGCCACGCAAAAGCCGCTGGTGTGCCAATAATCATCGCGATAAATAAAATGGATAAAGAGTCAGCAAATCCTGATCTAGTAAAAACCGCTCTTGCTGAGCTTGACATCATGCCAACAGAGTGGGGTGGCAAGTATGAATTTGTGCCGATCTCTGCAAAAACAGGTATGGGCATAGATGATCTACTTGAGATCGTGCTTTTACAAGCTGATCTTTTGGAGCTAAAGGCAAATCCAAAGGCAAACGCAAAAGCAACTGTCATCGAGAGCTCACTTCAAAAAGGCCGTGGTCCAGTAGCTACCATCATCGTTGAAAACGGCACGCTTCATGTCGGAGATACAGTCGTAGCAGGCGTTGCATACGGTAAGATAAGAAGCTTGCTTGATGATCAGGGTAGGCCACTAAAAGAGATAAAACCAGGCGAATGTGGCGTGATAGTGGGTCTTAGCGAGATAGCAGAGGCTGGCGAGACGCTAATAGGCGTAAAAACTGATAAAGAGGCTCGTGAATACGCGCAGAAAAAGGCTGAATATATCCGCCAAAAAGAGCTTAGCAAGAGCACAAAGGTTAGTATCGATGAGCTTAGCGCCAAGATCGCTGAGGGCGAGCTAAAGACACTTCCAGTCATCATCAAAGCTGACGTTGGCGGCTCACTTGAAGCGTTAAAAGCAAGCCTAGAAAAACTAGCAAATGACGAGATCAGAGTAAATGTGATCCACTCAGGCGTTGGCGGCATCACGCAAAGCGACGTTGCACTTGCAAGTGCAAGTAACGACTGTATCATCCTTGGCTTTAACATAAGGCCAACTGGCGAGATAAAAGAGAAGGCAAAAGAGAGCGGCGTCGAGATAAAAACTTACAATGTTATTTATAATCTAATCGACGACGTGAAGGCGATTTTAGGCGGACTAATGTCACCTATCATCAGAGAAGAGCAGCTTGGCCAAGCACAGGTTCGCCAAGTGATCCACGTGCCAAAAGTTGGCACTATCGCTGGATGTATCGTCACTGAGGGCACGATAAACAGAGGGGCAAAAATTCGCCTTATTAGAGAAGGTGTGGTCGTTTATGAGGGCTTAGTTAGCTCATTAAAACGCTTCAAAGATGACGTAAAAGAGGTTGCTAAAGGCTACGAGTGTGGCGTTGGTATCGAAAATTTCAACGACATTAGAGAAAATGACTACATCGAAAGCTTCAAAGAAGTCAAGGAGAAAGCTACTCTATGAACGCTAACGAAATAAAGCGTATGAGAACAGAGAGTGTGCTAAAAGAGCTCATACCAGAGGCTCTAGCCACTCTTGAAGATAGCATTTTAAAGGGGCTTTGCGTCACTGACGTCGAGTGCAAAAAGGGCAGATACGACGCCTTTGTCTATCTTGACAAGATGATGTTTGATGAGCGCGAGCAAGAGTATATTTTGGGGCATTTAAAGCGCGTTTGTAGGCACTTGCAAAACCACTGCATGGCGGCTGAGGGCTGGTATAGGTGTCCAAATTTTCACTTTAAATTTGACGATAGATTAGAGTATCAAAACCATATGGATAAGTTGTTTGATAAAATTTCAAAGGATTTAAACAAAAATGGATAACTTAGACAAACTAATACGCGAATGCGGCGTTGAGCTTTACGACAGCGAGATCGCAAATGAAAATGGCAGGGCTATTTTTAGAGTTTATATCACAAAAGATGGCGGAGTGAGCCTTGATGATTGCGAAAAAGTGAGCCGTCTGCTCTCGCCTATCTTTGACGTGACACCGCCAGTTAGCGGGGATTATAACCTTGAGGTTAGCTCGCCTGGCCTTGAGAGAAAGCTTAGCAAGCCATCTCATTTTAAAGCGAGTGTTGGCGAGCTAGTTAAAGTTCAAACAGAGGCTGAGAAATTTGCAGGAAGACTCGTAAAAGCGGACGAAGAGAGCATCGCAGTAGAAAACGAAGAGGGAATTTTTGAGATCAACATCAGTGAGATAAAAAAAGCAAAAACATATTTGGAGTGGTAAAATGCTAAGCGACATCGAGATAACTCACCAAACTAAACTTGAACACATCAGTAAAGTTGCCGCAAAACTAGGCTTAAACGAAGACGAGCTTGAGCTTTACGGCAAATTTAAGGCCAAAATTTCCCCTAGACTTGAGCCATCAAACTCAAAGCTCATCTTAGTCACCGCGACTAATCCAACCCCATACGGCGAGGGCAAAACGACTATGTCGATCGGTCTAGCTGACGCACTAAATTCACTTAATAAAAAGGTTTGCCTAGCACTTCGCGAGCCATCTTTGGGACCAGTTTTTGGCATAAAGGGCGGAGCAGCAGGTGGTGGTTACTCGCAGCTTGCGCCGATGGAGGATCTAAATTTACACTTCACTGGCGATTTTCACGCGATAACTTCGGCAAATAACCTCATTTCAGCGATGATAGATAATAGCCTCTATCAAGAAAACCCACTAAAAATCGAGAAAATTTTATGGAAGCGCTGTATGGATATGAACGACCGCGCGCTTAGATTTATCACTGTGGGTCAGGGCGGCAGAACGGACGGCGTGCCAAGAGAAGATGGCTTTAACATCACCGCTGCAAGCGAGATCATGGCTGTGCTTTGTCTAGCCACAAGTCTTTCTGATCTAAAAGAGCGCGTGGCAAACATCATGGTTGCTTATGATAGCGATAAAAAGCCTATCTACGTGCGTGATCTAGGCTGCCAAGACGCTGTTTGCATACTTTTAAAAGATGCGATCAAGCCAAATTTATTTCAAACACTAGAGCACACACCTACGCTTGTGCATGGCGGCCCATTTGCAAACATCGCACACGGCTGCAACTCAGTCATCGCAACAAAAACAGCTCTAAATTTGGCTGACTACGTCATCACAGAAGCTGGCTTTGGCTCGGAGCTTGGCGCGGAGAAATTTTTAGATATAAAATGCAGGGTTGCCGAGATTAAACCAAGCGCTGTGGTGCTTGTAAGCACGATCAGATCGCTAAAATATAACGGCGAAGCAAATAAAGACGAGATCACAAAACCAGATATGAACGCACTTAAAAAAGGCATAGAAAACCTTGGTGGACACATCGAAAATTTAAAAGGTAAATTTGGTCAAAACGTGGTTGTGGCGCTTAATAAATTTGGCTTTGATACCGATGAAGAGATAAATTTCGTAAAAGAGTACTGCCAAAAGCTTGGCGTAGAAGTAGCAGTTTGCGAGAATTTCTTAAAAGGTGGCAAAGGTGCGCTTGAGCTAGCTGAGCTAGTTTTAAAAGCGTGCGATAAGCCAAGCAAGATAAATTTCACATACGAGATGAGTGACGATACAAAAACTAAAATAGAAAAGGTCGCTAAGGAAATTTATGGAGCTGGCGAGGTGGTCTTTGAAGAGGCCGCTCTTAAAAAGCTTGAGATGATAAAAGAGCTAAATTTGAGCCATTTGCCAGTTTGTATCGCAAAAACTCAGTACTCTTTTAGTGATGATGCGAAGCTTTTGGGCAGAGCAAAGGGCTTTACTTTTAGTGTAAAAGACCTTGACATTAGAACTGGAGCTGGCTTTATCGTCGCGGTTTGCGGTAAGATCATGCTGATGCCAGGACTTCCAAAGGTGCCAGCTGCGGTCAATATGAGGATAGACGCAGAGGGCAAGATCGACGGCTTGTCGTAAATTTATGAAAACACACTGGCAAAGGCTGGTGTGTTTTTTAAAGAGGCATGGATGAACGAGGAATTTTACATGGGTCTTGCTTTAAGTGAGGCTTGGAAATTTCAGATCCTGACCCACCCAAATCCAGCCGTTGGATGCCTTGTCCTTGATGAAAATGGGCAAATTTTATCTTGCAAGGCTCATGAAAAGGCTGGATATTTACACGCTGAACCGACAGCGATACTCTTTGCGCTTTGCAAAAAAAGTGAAAAATTTAAAGATGATTTTATAAAAGCATATAATTCTAAATTTAGCTCCGATATAAAAGAGAACGAATTTAGTCTTTTAGAGCCAAAATTCAGCTACGAATTTATACTAAATTACCACTCAAATTTATTAAAAAATGCAAAAGCCTATGTCACACTTGAGCCTTGCTCGCATCATGGCAAAACGCCACCTTGTGCAAATTTGCTAAAAGAGCTTGGCTTTAGCGAGGTCATAATTGGCAGCCACGATGAAAATAAAATAGCAAGTGGCGGTGGAAATTTGCTTCAAAGTGCTGGAGTGAAAGTTAAATTTGGCATTTTAAAAGAGCGCTGTGATAAGCTGCTTGAGCCATTTTTGGCATATCAAAATGGTGGATTTAGCTTTTTAAAAATCGCTCTTAGTAAAAATGGCGTGGCAAGTGGTGGCATCATCACAAATGAGCTTAGCCGCACGCATGTGCATAAACTAAGAAGCGTCATAGACACATTGGTGATCGGTGGCAACACAGTGCGGACAGACCGACCAAGGCTCGATACCAGACTTATAAAAAATGGCAAAAACCCAGACGTCATAATCTACTCAAGAAGCGATAAATTTGATGAAACATTGCCACTTTTTAGCGTGCCAGATCGCAAAGTCAGCATTCAAAAAGAGCTTGATCTAAAAGGACTTTGCATGTTTGAAGGAGCTGGCGAGTTTTTAAAACTTGCAAAAGAGGGCAAGCTAGCAAATGTAAAATGGCTACTTATATATCAAAGCTCAAATTTCAAAATTGGTGAAAATTTGAGCATTGATCTAAATTTAAAACCACTTTTTAGTGGGAATTTTGGGGATGATAGTTACACTTGGTATGAAATTTTGGATTAAGCATCTAGTCCAAAATAGTGTTTAACCAAAAAGCCGATGCCAAAAGATATGATCGCAACGCCAAAAGTTATCACGCACATCTCAATCACTCTTGGTAAAAATTTAAGCTCCTTTGCCACGCTTATATAAAAGTTGTAAGTAATGATGGCAACTAGCGCAAAGAAAAACATCGACAAGACGGCGTAAAGACCGCTTGTAAAGATGAAAAATGGAAGTATCAAAAATGCCGTTGTTATGATGTATGAACCGCCTGTGTAGAGTGAGTAGGTAAGCGGTTTGATCTCATCACTTGGATTTTCTTTTGATTCAAGATACGCTGAGCCAGCCATAGAGAGTGCAGCTGCCACGCCCATGATAAGGCCTGTTGCGCCAACTGATTTTGTATTTGAAAATGCAAGCGCGATGCCGCTAAGTGTGCCTGTTAGCTCAACTAAAGCATCATTCATGCCAAGCACGATGCCACCAGCATTTACGAGCTTTGTGTCTTTTAGCATGGAGATTAGACTATTTTCGTGGTTCATCTCCTCTTCGTAAATATCACGAGCTTCAGGATATTCATCTACTATGTCAAGATAAAATTTCTCCGCATTTTCTTCGCGTGATTCCATAAATTTTAGAGTAAAAGAGGTACCAAAAATTTTAACAAGTATTGTGTATAAGATGACTTTGAATAAATTTGCACTTCTGCTTTCGCCAGTTATCTTTTGACAAAAAGCATAGTGGCGTCTCTCTTCTGCAATTAATTTTCGAAGTATTTTTTTATTCTCATCGTCTTTTTCGCTAGCTTCAAGAAGCGAGTATATAGCGGCATCGTCTGCTTCATTTTGTAATTGTTTTAAAGCAAGTTTTTTATCTAACATAAAATTTTCCTTTTTTATAGCTTAGAAATTTAAGGTTTTGATTTAGAAAGAGAGATAAGATGGTGCGATCAGCGAGACTCGAACTCGCACACCTAATGGCACTACCCCCTCAAGATAGCGTGTCTACCAATTCCACCATGATCGCAGAAAGAACAAAAGCCCCAAAAAAGGGGCTAAATTTAAGCTTTACGTTAGCCAAGCATTGGGTTTGCGTAAAGAACGATAAGTGTAATAACAAGTGCGTAGATAACTTGTGCTTCGATCATCGCAAGAGCGATAAACATTGTAGTCATAAGTTTGCTACCTACACCTGGGTTTCTAGCTGTTCCGCTGATAGTTGCAGCAGCTGTGTTACCCATACCTATAGCACCGCCAAGAGCTGCAAGGCCAAGGCCGATACCGCCAGCGATAACTGAATATGATCTGATCATCTCGCCGTCAGCGCCAAATGCGAATGCAGCAAGACCAAGAATTAAAAACACGATCTTTTTCATCGTTGCTCCTTTAAAATTTTAAAGCTCTTTCGGATCTGTCCCCTACTTAAACTTTATGAGCCGTAATATTACAAAAACAAAACTTTGTTTCAAATAAAAACACTAAAAATTTAAATTGCCTATAAAAAATTCTTGGCTTAGAAAAATGAAAGTTTTTTTATGCTATCTTTGAAAGAATTTAATTTATTCTTAATCTTAGGTTTTCAATGATAAACGAGAAATTTTCAAAGATAGGCTTTGTCCTTGCTATGGCTGGTTCTGCTGTGGGTCTTGGCAATGCTTGGAAATTTCCTACAATGGTGGGAAATAACGGCGGTTCAGCATTTATAATTTTATATTTGCTTCTTACATTTGCTATCGCATTTGTGGCGTTTTTAGCAGAGCTTAGCATCGGCAAACTTGGCGAAAGCGACATCGTAAGCTCTCTTTACAAGCTCGCTCCAAAAAATAAAAAAGCTTGGTCGCTCTCTGGCTTTTTCATGATCGGCGCGATACTTATAGCTTCATTTTATATGGTTGTTATTGGCTGGATATTAAAGTATATCTATCTTAGTTTTTCGCCACTTTTATCTGACACAAAAGCGGCAGGCGAGCAGTTTAACACACTTTTATCAAATGACCTAAGCAGTGCTGTGCTTTGCTTTAGCTTGGTTTTTTTAATGGTATTTTTTGCCGTTTCAAAAGGCGTAAAAAGTGGCATCGAAAAGCTAAATATATGGATGATGCCAAGCCTTTTTGTCTTGCTCGTTTGCATGCTTTTTTACGCACTTAGCATGGGAGATGGTTTTGTTAAGGCGGCTAAATTTTTATTTGTACCAAATTTTAGTGCGATCACGCCAGATGTTATCTTGCAGGCTCTAGGCCTTGCGTTTTTCTCGCTATCTATGGGCGTCGGCGTCATACCAACATACGCTGCAAATTTACCAGAGCGCACAAATTTAATAAAATCAACACTCTCTATCATATTTATAAATATCTTAATAGGCATTATGATGGGGCTTGTCGTATTTACCTTTATATTTGCTTATGGGGCTGATAGCACGGCAAGTGGTCCAGGCCTTATCTTTATCTCGCTTGTCACGCTTTTTGCAAAGCTTGGCATCGTTGGCAACGTCATGGCGGTTGCATTTTTCATATCGCTATTGTTTGCTGGCATCACAAGCGCAGTTTCGATGATTGAGCCTTTTGCTTATTATTTGGTTAGAAAATTTGAAATTTCAAGAAAGACGGCGCTTCTTTACATCGGCGCTTTTGTCTATATCTTGGGCATCTTTTGCATACTTTCATATTATTCAGAAACATCAAGTGCTTTTAACGTTTGTGGCAAGCCATTTTTTGACGCGCTTGACTTTCTCACATCAAATATCATGATGCCAATAGGCGCTATCGTATTTAGCTTTTTTGTTGGCTATAAACTTAAAAAAGAGAGTTTGTATCTGCTCTTTGGAGATTTTATGGGAAGAGCATTTTTTGAAATTTGGTACTTTTTCTTAAGATATGTCGTGCCAGTTGCCATTTGTGCGATAATGATCTACCAGATGGCAGGTAAATAATGGCAGAGAGATTTAGTAAAATTGGCTTTATCCTCTCAATAATTGGAGCGGCTATCGGTCTTGGTAATGCTTGGAAATTTCCATACATGGTCGGCAGCAACGGCGGTTCGGCATTTATTCTTATATATCTATTTTTTGCCTTTGCTGTTGGTCTTAGCATATTTTTTGCTGAGATGGCGATGGGTAAAATTTCACGCCTAGATACGGTTGGAGCGTTTAAATCTCTAGCTACAAAAGGGGCAAGCTCTTGGAAATTTGCCGGTGTTATCATGGTGACTGGGCTATTCATCGCATCTTTTTATACGCTCATCATTGGTTGGGTTTTAAAATACGTCATTTTAAGTCTTAGTGAGCTACCTCAAGATATCGCAAGTTCAGAGACACTTTTTGTAAATTTCACCTCAAATGGCATAGGTGAGCAAATTTTATACTTTAGTATTGCATTTTTTGCCTACTTTTTCATCCTTACAAAAGGCGTAAAAAGCGGCATCGAGCGCATAAATGTCTATCTTATACCAGCTCTTTTTATCCTGCTTTTGCTTATGCTTGGCTACTCTTTTGGCATGGAGGGCTTTGATAAAGCGGCTAAATTTCTACTAGTGCCTGATTTTTCAAAGATAGATCAAGCAGCTGTTTTAAACGCTCTTGGACTTGCCTTTTTTACGATGTGCGTTGGTATCGGCTGCATACTTACTTACTCATCAAGTCTAAGTGATGATACAAATTTATTTACCTCTTCGCTCTATGTCGTCTTTGCGAACATCATAATAAGCGTCATCATCGGCCTTATCGTATTTACATTTACATTTGAGTTTGGCTCAGAGCCATCAAAAGGCGCAGGACTTGCTTTTATCTCGCTACCGACGCTATTTGCTAAGCTTGGCTTGCTTGGAAATTTCTTGGCATTTACATTTTTTATATCACTATTTTTTGCTGGCATCACCTCGGTTATCTCGATGGTTGAGCCATTTATATTTTTCTTAAGCAAAAGCCTAAAATTTAGTAGAAACAAATCGATCCTAATCGTTGCTTGTGTGGTTTATATTTTAGGAATTTTATGTGCATTAAGTGGCACAAGCGAATTTAAAGATGCACTTACATTTTTTGGTAAGAGCTTTTTTGACTTGCTTGATTACCTTAGCTCAAACATCATGCTTCCACTTGGTGGCATCTTGTTTGCAATATTTGTTGGCTACTTTATGAAATTTGAGCTTTTAAAAGAGCTATTTGTGCCTTATATGGGCAAGGTTATATTTAAAATTTGGTATTTTTTAATTAGATTTGTGGCTCCACTTTTAGTTCTGGTGGTGTTAATAAGGGAGATCTCATAATATGGCAAAAGAACAATTTTCTAAAATAGGCTATGTCCTAGCAGTCGCTGGATCGGCTGTCGGACTTGGCAATGCATGGAAATTTCCATACATGGTTGGTGAAAACGGCGGTTCGGCGTTTATTATCCTATATCTTTTGATAACTTTTCTAGTCGGCGTGCCTATCTTTATGGCAGAGCTTAGTATCGGCAAGCTTAGCGAGAGCGACAGTGTAAATGCTTTTAGAAAGCTAGCAGCTAAAAATAAAAATTTATGGCAACTGGTTGGAATTTTAGCCATGGTGACAGCGGCCATCATCTCGTCATACTATATCGTGATCATCGGCTGGGTCTTTAAGTATTTTGTCCTATCTTTTTCTGGCTTGCCAAGCGATATAGATAGCTCAAAAGTGATATTTAACGATCTTTTGACGCATGGTCTTGGAGAGCAGACGCTTTATTTTGTTATAGCATTTGCAGCTTGCTTTTACATCCTTTCAAAAGGCGTAAAAAGCGGCATAGAGAAGCTAAATGTTTGGATGATGCCAAGCCTATTTATCATGGTTTTGATCATGCTTATATTTTCTATGACGATGGATGGCTTTTCTAAATCAGCCGAGTTCTTACTCATCCCTGACTTTAGTAAAATTTCGTTTAACTCACTTTTGCTAGCTCTTGGACTTGCATTTTGGACGCTATCTCTTGGCATGGCAGCGATCATTACCTATTCAGCTAGCCTAAGCGACGATACAAATTTAGCCACTTCAACGCTAAGTATCGTCTTTATAAACATCGCTCTTGCTATTATGATAGGTCTTGTTATTTTTACCTTTATATTTGAATTTGGAGCTACTCCGTCTCAAGGTCCAGGACTTGTCTTTATCTCGCTACCAACGCTCTTTGCTAAGCTTGGCGTGATAGGTCAAATTTTAGCGGTGGCATTTTTTGCTGCGCTTATCTTTGCTGGTATCACTTCAGCGATATCTATCGTTGAGCCATTTGTATTTTTCTTGATCAGAGAGTATGGCATGAGTAGAAGAAAGGCTCTTAGCATAGTTGGAGCTGGGATTTTCATAGTGGGATTTTTATGTCTTTTATCAAATATAGAAAATGTTGGCGATAAATTCATGATATTTGGTAAAAATTTCTTTGACTTCCTAGATTTTACTGCTTCAAATATCTTGCTACCAATTAGCGGTATCGGCGGAGCGATATTTGTAGGATATTTTATGAAAAGAGATGCTTTATATGTGCTATTTAGCCCATATATGAGCGATTTTGTATTTAATACATGGTATTTTTTACTAAGATATGTAGCACCAGTTTGTGTGCTCATCATCATGGTAAATGAACTGTTAAAGGTTTTTAATGGATAAGATTGAGAGATTTTTTGACAAAGCTGGTGATATAGTCGGCTATATTTGTATGTTTATTATGGCTTTGATGATAATAGACGTATTTTTTAATGTTGTGGCAAGATACTTTTTCTCTTACGGCAACGTTGCATTTCAGGAGCTTGAGTGGCACTTTTTTGCTGTGATATTTCTACTTGGCATGAGCTATGCTCTAAAAGAGGACGCACATGTTAGAGTTGATATCTTTTATGCTAAATTTTCAGAAAGAAATAAAGCCCTTGTAAATATGCTTGGCACTGTATTTTTTATCATACCATTTGCGCTTTTGGTTTCAAATTTATCATTTGGATTTGTAGGAGATGCTTACAGCTCAGCAGAGGCCAGTGCAGATCCAGGCGGTCTTACCCATAGATGGATCATAAAAGCGATGATCCCTTTTTCATTTTATGTGCTTGTATTTTTTGCGATCGGCTTTTTTATAAAAAATTTAAATCGCTATAAGAAAGCTAGTAAGGAGAAAATATGGCGGGATTAATAATGTTTATAGCCGCACTATTGATGCTTGGCATTGGCTTTCCAGTGGCATTTACCTTTGGCGCGGTTGCGATGATATTTGGCATGGTTGGTAGTGTTGTAGAGAGCCTTAGCGATGGCGATGGACTACTTGGCAGTATAGAAGTGTTTAAAGATATGTTTAACTTCATGCCTTATAGGATTTTCTCTATCATGGAGAGTAGAATTTTTATAGCAGTTCCACTCTTTGTCTTTATGGGCGTCGTGCTTCAAAAGTCAAAGCTAGCTGAGAGACTACTTGAGAGCATGGGCATGCTATTTGGTGAAATTCGTGGCGGTATTGCGATAAGCACTATCTTAGTTGGAGCGCTTCTTGCTGCATCAACTGGCGTTGTAGGTGCTAGCGTTGTTGCTATGGGCGTTATAAGCTTGCCTGTAATGCTAAAGTATAAATACGACCAATCCCTAGGATGTGGCACGATATGCGCTGCTGGTACGCTTGGTCAGATCATCCCACCTTCTATCGTGCTTATTATCTTGGGCGATATCTTTTCAGTGCCAGTTGGCGAGCTTTTTCACCAAGCTGTTGTGCCAGGACTCACGCTAGTTGGGGTTTATATAGTTTATATTTTGATAGTTGCTTATCTTAAACCAGAGGTCGCTCCTATCGTAAAAGATGAGAGCGGCGTTAGTAAATTTAAGCAGATTGTTAGAGCGCTAACTGCGATCTTCCCACCGCTTTTACTAGTTATTTGTGTGCTAGGATCCATTTTTGCAGGTATCGCTACGCCGACAGAAAGTTCGGCATTTGGCTGCGTGGGTGCTATCATCCTCGCTATGTTTTATAGGACATTTTCATTTTCTATGATGAAAGAGGCTTTGGCTGAGAGCGTAAAAACTACAGCTCTAGTCTTTGCCATACTTGTTGGTGCGACTGCCTTTTCTATGGTCTTTAGCTACACTGGAGGCGATGAGATAGTTGAAAATTTCATGACAAATTTACCAGGTGAGAAGTGGGGCTTTATCATCTTTAGTATGGCTGTTATCTTTGTGCTTGGCTTTTTTATCGATTTTGTTGAAATTTCATATATCGTGCTTCCTATCTTGGTGCCAATCGCCGCAAAACTTGGCATAAATCCAGTCTATCTAGCGATCCTAGTTGCTATGAATTTACAAACTTCATTCTTGACACCGCCATTTGGTTTTAGTCTATTTTTCTTAAGATCAGTCGCACCTGCTGAGATAAAAACAGCTGCTATTTATAAAGGCGTGGTGCCTTACATCATCATCCAAGTAGCAGTTTTAGTCTTTTTCTGCGTCTTTTTGATGGAGATAAAGCCGATGCTTGATGCGAGCCACGGCGGATTATTTAACTTCTTACTCTCACTTTTTAAATGATATAAAAGTTTTTGGTTGTAAAATACCAAAAGCAAGCAAAATGGCTAATTTGAGTTTCTGCCCAATTTAGCCATTTTTTATGACCGCTTTTTAGTAAATTTATAAATTTAATGAGGTGAAATATGGCAAAGAAATTTATCGATGTTATGGATACGACCTTTAGAGATGGCTTTCAGTCAGTTTATGGCGCTAGAGTGCTTATGAATGACTTTTTGCCCGCGCTTGAAGCAGCCAAAGAGGCTGGCATAGAGCATTTTGAATTTGGCGGCGGAGCGAGATTTCAAAGCCTTTATTTTTACCTAAATGAAGACGCTTTTGCGATGATGGATAAATTTAGAAGCATCGTAGGACCAAAAGCAAACCTTCAAACTCTAAGCAGGGGCGTAAATACCGTCACACTTGACACCGGTAGCCGCGAGCTGATCGACCTTCACGCAAAACTTTTCAAAAAACATGGAACCACTACTATTAGAAATTTTGACGCACTAAATGATGTTGAAAATTTAAAATATTCAGGCGAGAGGATCGCTCATCACGGGCTAAAACACGAAGTCGTCGTTACTATGATGGACTTGCCAAGTGGCTGTGTAGGAGCTCACGACGTTAAATTTTATGAGAAAATTTTAAGAGAAATTTTAGATGCAAATATCCCTTATCACAGCGTTTGCTTCAAAGATGCAAGTGGTACAAGCAGCCCACAAAAGGTCTATGAAACCATAAAAATGGCTAGAAAATTGTTGCCAGAAAAAACTCATATCAGACTTCACACACATGAAACTGCAGGCGTAAGTGTGGCTTGCTATCTTGCAGCGCTTGAAGCTGGCGTTGATGGCATAGATCTAGCTGCAAGCCCAGTAAGTGGCGGCACAAGTCAGCCAGATATCTTAACCATGCTTCACGCAGTGAAAGGCAAAAACTACGATCTTGGCGGACTTGACGTGGAGAAAATTTTAAAATACGAAAGCGTTTTGAATGATTGTTTAAAAGAGTACTTCTTGCCGCCTGAAGCTGTGCAAGTAAGCCCTCTAATACCATTTTCACCAATGCCTGGTGGCGCGCTCACTGCAAATACCCAGATGATGAGAGATAACAATATCTTAGATAAATTCCCAGAGGTCATCCTTGCTATGCGCGAAGTGGTGCAAAAGGGCGGATACGGCACTTCAGTGACCCCTGTTAGTCAGTTTTACTTCCAACAAGCCTTTAATAACGTTATGTTTGGCAAGTGGAAAAAGATCGCTGAGGGATACGGCAAAATGGTGCTTGGCTACTTTGGCAAGACCCCAGTTACGCCTGATAAAGAGATTATTAAGCTTGCTAGCGAGCAACTAGGGCTAAAACCAACCACAAAACACGCAGTTGATATAGCTGATAAAGATGAGAGCAAGTCACTTGCACATGTAAAAGAAATTTTAAAACAAAATAAGATCAAAGTTACCGAAGAAAACGTCTTTATAGCAGCAGCTTGTAAAGAAAAAGGCATCGCGTTCTTAAAAGGCGAAGCCAAAGTAAATGTAAGAAAGATCGATCCAAACGCTAAGGCAAATGAGGGCAGACAAACTCAAAGCGGCAGATATAGTGTCGTCGTAAATGGCAGCCGTTACAATGTCGAAGTAAGCGAAGGCTTTAACGACAGCATCCAAGTAAAATCAATCACTGAAGTTGAAGGCAAGAGCGTAAAAAGTGCCAAAAGTGCAGCAGCAGGCGCAACAGAAAATGATATCGTCGCAAGCTTGCCAGGCGCTGTGCATAAAATTTTAGTTAGCGCAGGTGACCATGTCAAAAAAGGTCAGGCCATAGTCGTGCTTGAAGCGATGAAGATGGAGATAGAGGTTAAGGCCCCAAAAGACGGCATCATAGGCTCTATTGAGGTTAGCAAAGGTCAAAGTGTCGCAAACAATCAAGTGGTGGCTAAATTTAAATAAATTTGCCCATTTTAAAAAGATAGTGTTAAGCGAAATTTGATTAACATTTTGATGACTTTTAGGTCAGAATTTATAAAGAAACGAAAATTTAAAAGGAAACAACATGATAAATAAGCTAGACGAGCTAGGTCTAAAAGAGATCAAAAAGATAAATCATAATCTAAGCTACGACGAGCTTTTTGAGCTTGAAAAGGCAAACAATGAGGGCAGAGTCTCAAGTAACGGCACATTTATGGTTGATACTGGAATTTTTACAGGCAGAAGCCCAAAAGATAAGTACTTTGTCAAGCAAGATCCAAGCCAAAAATACATCGCTTGGGGCAAGATAAATCAGCCTATCACAAAAGAGCTTTTTGACAAGCTTCTTAAAAAAGCAAAAGAGCAGCTAAGTGGTAAAGAAATTTTCATCCAGGATGCATTTTGTGGAGCTAGCAAAAAGAGCCAAAAATCAGTCCGCTTTGTCACCGAAGTAGCGTGGCAAGCGCACTTTGTAAAAAATATGTTCATCCGCCCAAGTGAAGCGGAGCTGGCTAAATTTGAGCCTGATTTTGTAGTATATAACGCTTGCAAGACAAAAAATGAGGACTTCAAGGCTGACGGGCTACATTCAGAAGTCTTTGTCATTTTTAACATTGAAGAAAATGTCGCAGTGATCGGTGGCACATGGTATGGCGGCGAGATGAAAAAGGGCATTTTTTCTATGATGAACTACTGGTTGCCACTTGAGGGCAAGCTAAGCATGCACTGCTCTGCAAACGTAGGCGAAAAGGGCGATACAGCGCTATTTTTTGGTCTATCTGGCACTGGCAAAACGACACTTTCAACCGATCCAAAACGCAAACTAATAGGCGATGACGAGCACGGCTGGGACGATGATGGCGTGTTTAACTTTGAGGGCGGCTGCTACGCAAAATGTATCAACCTTGATCCAAGTAGCGAGCCAGAAATTTACGCAGCGATCAGGCGTGACGCTCTACTTGAAAACGTAGTGGCTGATGAAAACGGAGTGGTTGATTACAAAGATGGCTCAAAGACTGAAAACACACGTGTGAGCTATCCGATCTATCACATCGACAACTACGAGCCAAGCTCAAGCGCAGGCCATCCAAAAAATATCATCTTTTTAAGTGCTGACGCTTTTGGCGTGCTTCCTCCAGTTGCAAAGCTGACAAAAGAGCAGGCGATGTATTATTTTTTGAGTGGCTATACAGCAAAAGTTGCTGGCACAGAGCGTGGTATAACTGAGCCTGTAGCTACTTTTAGTGCTTGCTTTGGCGAGCCATTTATGCCACTTCACCCAACCGTCTATGCAAAACTGCTTGGTGAGAAGATCGATAAACACGGCGTTAATGTCTATCTTGTAAATACAGGCTGGAGCGGCGGTGCTTACGGCGTTGGCAAGCGTATGAGCATAAAAGCAACTCGTGCTTGCATAAATGCGATCTTAGACGGCAGCATCACAAAATGCGAATTTGAAAATTTTGATAAATTTAACTTCGCTATCCCAAAAGAGCTCGATGGTGTCGAGACAAAACTGCTAAATCCAATAAATACATGGACACACCCAGCTGAGTACAATATTTCACGCGACAAGCTTGCAAAGATGTTTGTTGAAAATTTCAAACGCTACGAAGATGTAAAAGAGGGCGTTGAGTACGCCAAAGCTGGTCCAAAAGCTTAAAAATTTTATGCCCTTGCGGGTATTTTGCCTGCAAGGCTTTTTAAATTTAAACTATCAAATAGTAAAAATTTTAGAGCTATAAAATATAGCTCTTTTTCAAATTTCTAATATAAAATTTAAAACATTTTGCGAAATAGCTCGGTCAAATTTAACTAGATTTTCTAAAATTTTCTCAACAAAAAAATTACTCTTTATAAGCCTTAAAAATTTAATCGCCTGACATCAGAAATTTTAATACAAACGATCTTTGTAGCTAGAACTAAAATTTAGCCAAAACGAACCAGCTAAATTTAAAGCAAAACACTCAATTTCACTAGACTTTCTAAAGCTTCTCGCTATAAAACCACACTTTTTAAGCTCTAAAAATCACCCAAAAATTTTTTAATATAAGCAATCTTTGTAGTTAAAACGAAAATTTGGCCAGATATCTGGCCAAATTTAATCAAAATACTCTCTTTTCTAGTCCAAATTCTACGCCAGCTTTTGCTAGCTCAAATGTCGCATCTATAAATTTATACTCGCTGCTGATAAATGGTAAAAACATCGGTATCTCGGTGCAACCTGCGATATAAACGTCAGCTTCAATGTTTGAAAGCACTTCGTAAAATACCGGCACATACTCTTCTAGCTTGCCAGCTTTGACGCCTTTGTAGATGCACTCCATGATGACATCTTGCGTCTCTTTGCTAAAATCCACGCTCTTTAGCCCGCGCTCTTTTAAAATTTGATCATAAACGCCAGCCTTTTTTGTGCCACTTGTTGCGATGACAGCGATATTTTTAGCGTGTGGATATTTCTTTTGCAAGGCATCTACTGTAACTTTTGCAATGTGCAAAATTTTTACTCCAGCCTCTTTTTCTATGCTTGGAGCAAAGTAGTGAGCTGTGTTACAAGCCATTAGCATCGCCTCGCAGCCAGCATTTTTTAAAAGTTTAGCACTTTGAATTAGCTTTGGAAGCGGACTTTCTCCCTCGCCCATGATAAATTTTGTCCTATCTTCTATCTGAGCGTATGAGTCGATAACGATGTGTAGGTGCTCTTGATCGCAAGTTGCTGGGGTTATATCGATGATCTTCTTGTATAAATCAGCCGTGGCAAGTGGTCCCATGCCGCCTATGATGCCTAATGTCTTCATAACTCCTCCAAATTAAAATTTTCAATAATTATAATATTAGTTTCTATATTTAAAAATAAAATTTCTAAATTTTCATTTGGTATTGTAAAAATAGGGGATAAGCACTTTAAGTTTTGAAGTAAATTTTATGATAAAAAGGGGCGATTTGCCCCTTAAAAATTCTATTATGAGTGGAAGTGAAATTCGTCTGGATGATCTAGTGCGTATCTAAATTTCTCCATATCGACCTTTTTATCCCAGATAGATACGATCATGCAGCCAACGGCATTGCCGCAAAGGTTACCAACAGCACGCATCTCTGACATAAATTTATCAACGCCAAGTAGCACAGCCACGGTGACGACTGGTATGCCAGTGCTTGGAAGTGCGCTTAGTGTGCCAGCAAGGACGACAAAGCCAGATCCTGTAACGCCAACCGCGCCTTTACTTGTGATCATTAGCACGATTAGTATGCTTATTAGGTGCTCAAAACTTAGCGGGATATTAAACGCTTGAGCTAAGAAGATAACGCTTAAGCTTAGATAGATGTTGGTGCAGTCAAGGTTAAATGAGTAGCCAGTCGGGATGATAAGACCAACTGCGCCTCTATTTATACCAGCTGCTTCTAGCTTTTGCATAAGTGGTGCAAGAGCTGTCTCGCTCGAGCTTGTCGCAAAAACGACCAAGACCTCTTTTGAGATAAAGCGCATAAATTTAAAGACATTGACCTTGGCAAAGTAGCAAATGACGCCAAGCACGACAAAGATGAAAAAGCAGCTTGCAAGTGCCATAACGACAAGAAGCTCCATCATGCCAAGAAGCGTTCCGATGCCAAATTTACCGATCAGATAAGCCATCGCCGAAAAGGCAGCCACTGGGCTAAATAGCATAAGCCAAGTAAGTAGCTTTAAGACGTAGTGCTGGATAAATTCAAGCGGTTTTAGACAAGCTTGCTTTTTATCATGAGCAAGTAGTGAAAGCACGATGGCAACGACTATCGCCATGAAAAGCACTTGAAGTGTGTTTGACTTTATGAATGGATCAAGTATATGCACGTAAGGGAAGATGTCATCTACTGGCACAGCGCCTCTTAAAAGGTGAAGCGTATGTGCTAAAAAGCCGCTATTTGCGTCCATGTTGCCAGCTTGAGATGTAAATTTAGCTACGCTTGAGGCGTCAAGCTGAGTGTAGTCAAGGTTCATGCCGTGTCCTGGACGAAGCGTCTCGCCAAAGATGATACCAACAGCAAGAGCAAGCGTACTAACTATCTCAAAGTAGATAAACGCCTTAAGTCCGATGGTGCCAAGATCTTTTAAGCTCTCAAGTCCGACGATACCTGAGACGATTGTTAAAAAGATGATAGGGCCGATTAAAATTTTAAGGGCTTTTATAAAATAATCAATGCCTGGCTTACTCGCTATGCCAAGCTCAGGTGCGACCATACCAACGATAACACCGCCAACTATACCTATCACAACCCAAATGGCGAGATTGGTAAATAGCCTCACAAAGAGACTTTTTTGCGTTTTTGCACTATCCATAAATTCCCCTTTTATAGGCTCTCTTTGATCTCTGCTGAGAGGATCTTGTCGCCTTGTCTGATAGCATCAAGCACCTTTAAGCTCTCGTCATCAGCGCACTTTCCAAAGACTGTATGCACACCGTCAAGATGAGGTTGCTTGCTGTGGCAGATGAAAAACTGCGATCCGCCAGTGTCGCGACCTGCATGAGCCATGCTAAGGCTGCCACGCTCGTGTTTTACCTTTTGGTTATCGCATTCGCATTTTATTCTCCAGCCAGGACCGCCTGTGCCTGTGCCATTTGGGCAGCCGCCTTGGATGACGAAATTTGGTATAACTCTGTGAAAATTTAGGCCATTATAAAAGCCTGTTTTTATCAAATGGACAAAATTTGCAACAGCTTGCGGTGCATCCTCGGCAAAAAGCTCAAGTTTGATATCGCCTTTTTCTGTCTTTAAAACTGCAAATTTATCTTTTTTTAGCTCGTCTAAATTTATATCATAAACTTTTAACTCATCAAAACGCATGTTGCTCCTTTTTACTCGATATTTGTATAAACTGCTTGGACGTCATCGTCGTCTTCTAGCTTGTCAAGAAGCCTCTCGACCTCAAGCATTTGCTCTTCATTTAGGCTCACGGTTTGATTTGGTAAGTACTGAAGTGAAGCTTTTTTAACTACTAAATTTAGCTTCTCTATGCCTTCATGAAGTGTGCCAAAATTTGCATAATCGCCATAAACAAATAGTGCGTTTTCATCTTCTTCGATGTCGCTTAGTCCGTAATCAATCAGCTCAAGCTCGATCTCTTCGATATCTGCACTTGGTTTTTCAAGCTCAAAAACGCTCTTTCTTGTAAACATAAAGCTAAGGCTGCCACTTGGCAAAATTTCTCCGCCATTTTTGCTAAATATCGCTTTTACATTTGCAACTGTTCTTGTTGGGTTGTCAGTAGCGCACTCAACGATGATTTGCACGCCGTGAGCTGCTTTGCCGTCATAAAAGATAGTCTTGATATCAGCGCTATCTTTGCCATTTGCTCTTTTTATAGCCGCATCGATGTTATCTTTTGGCATATTTTCAGCTTTTGCTGCTGCGATGGCTGCACGAAGTTTTGGGTTCATATCTGGATCACATCCGCCATCTTTTGCCGCTACAGTTATAGCCTTTGCAAGTTTTGGAAATACCTTGCTCATCTTATCCCATCTAGCTTCTTTTGCCGCTCTTCGGTACTCAAATGCTCGTCCCATAAATATCCTTAAATAAATTTTTTACGGATTATAACTAAAAAAATTTTATACTTTTTTAAAACATTTTTAGTTTGCCTGTTAAAGTGCATAATTTGCAAATTTGAAAATAATATTTGGTAAAAATTTAAGCTAAAGGCATATAATCATGCCATGATAAAAAATGCTCAAAAACAAGATGCAAAAATCTGCATAAAACTACTAAATTTAGCGATGGAGGATATCGCCTACAAGCTAAGTGGCTACGACGATCCTGCAAAAAGCGACGAAATTTTAGAGAAATTTTTTAAAAGCGAGACAAACAGACTTAGTTATAAAAATGTTTATGTCTATAAACGTGACGACGTGATCATCGCTGCTATGTGTGCTTATTTTGGTGGCGACGCGTGGCAGTTTGATAGAGAAATTTCTCAGCATCTAAAGGCGCTTGGCAAAGATGCCCAGATAGAAAAAGAGTGCTTTGATGATGAGTTTTATATAGATAGCATCGCTGTAGATGAGAAATTTAGAGGCCAAGGGCTAGCAAAAGAGCTTATCTTGCACTCATTTGCCAAAGCAAAAGAGCTAGGACATAAAAAGGTCTCGCTGATAGTTGATGTAAATAAGCCAAAAGTTCGTAAATTTTACGAGAGTCTTGGCTTTAAATTTAACACCAAAAAGATCATAAATTTACACGAATACGACCACATGATAAAGGAGATAATATGAAAACATTTGAGGTAAATAACGTGCATTGCCAAAACTGCGCAAATACTATAAAAAACGCACTTGAAGATGACTTTGGCGAGATAAAAGTCGATCTTAGCAAAGAGCCAAGGCAAGTAAGCGTCGATATAAAAGATGGCGATGTAGAGAAATTTAAATCAGAAATGGCTGATCTGGGATTTGACGTTATAAAGGAGCTTTGATATGCCTTTAAAAGTCAAGCTAAATATAGCGGGAATGAGCTGCGTAAATTGCTCAAACGCTATCGAGAAAGTTTCTAAAAAGATAGATGGGGTGCTTGAAGCAAATGTAAATTTTGCAAACGCAAGCGGTGAGTTTGTCCTAAAAGACGCCAGCGTGCGTGAAGTTTTAGAGCAAAAGATAAAGAAGCTTGGCTACTTTGTGGCGACAAATATTGATGAATTTGAAGCCAAAAGAGACGAGCATATAACTGCGATCAGAAATAAATTTATATTTGCATTTATAGCAAGCATCGTGATAATGGCGCTTGAGATGTTCGCACCTCAGAGCTTGCTAGTAAATTTACTCATGCTAGTTTTAGCATTTTTGGTGCTAGCTTTTAGTGGCAAAGACTTCTTTGCTCACGCCATAGAGGCTGTTAAAAACAAAAACTACGATATGAACGTGCTTGTAGCTCTTGGAAGCGGCAGTGCGTTTTTATACTCGCTTTTTGTTGTGATCTTTTCAAATTTCATCCCAGATGATCTAAAAAACGTCTATATCTCGGGCGCAGCGATGATAATAACCTTTGTTTTGCTAGGTAAGTATCTTGAAGAGCGCTCAAAGGCAAAGGCAGGCGACTACCTAAAGACACTACTTAAAATTTCGCCTAAAACCGCCTTTTTGGTCATGCCAGACGGACAGAGCAAAGAGGTAAATGTAAATGAGCTAAAAGTAGGCGACATCGTCATCGTAAAAAATGGCTACAACATCCCAAGTGATGGCGTGATAGTTCAAGGTGGCGCTGAGATAGATGCTTCTATGCTTACAGGAGAGAGCTTGCCAGTTTATAAAGAGGTGGGAGATAGCGTATTTGCCGGCACTCTAAACACAAATGGCTACATAAGCGTCAAAGTGACAAAGAGTTCTTTTGAAAGCTTGCTATCTCAAATTTTAAGCCTATTAAGCGACGCTAGCTCTAAAAAGATGCCTATCGGACGGCTGGCTGACAAGATAGCAAACATCTTTGTACCAAGTGTGGTGGCGATCTCAGTTCTTACATTTTTAATATGGATAATTTTTAGTGGAAATTTCGCCTATGCGATCTCTAGCGCGATCTGCGTGCTTATCATCTCATGCCCATGCGCACTAGGACTTGCCACGCCAATAGCAATCGTAAGCTCCCTCGCGCGTGGTGCAAAAGCTGGGATTTTGGTGAAAAATCCAGAGGTTTTGGAGCTTATAAAAGATGCTAAATTTGTAGCATTTGATAAAACTGGCACGCTAAGTAAGGGGCTAATCAGCGTCAAGAGTTCAAATTTGAGCGAAAAAGAGCTAGAGCTAGTGGCATCTGCTGAAAATTTAAGCGAGCATCCGATCTCAAAAGCGATCGTAAGATACGCAAAACAAAATTACATAAATTTACAAAAGCTAAATGGCAAATTTCAAAACGTAGTTGGTCAAGGCATCGTCTATGAAGATGAAAGTAACAAGATAATAATAGGCAATGAAAAACTGCTCGCAGCAAACAATATCTTGCTAAATGAAGCTGATATTGAGGCGATAAAAGAGGCTACAAATGATGGAAGCGGCGTCATACTTTGCGCGCTAAATCAAAAATTTAGTGGCTTTTTAACGCTAAGCGATGAGCTAAAAAATGAGGCAAATAGCGTTATAAACGAGCTTGCAAGGCTAAATTTACAAAGTGTGATCCTATCAGGTGACGATAAAAAAGTAGTGGCAAATATCGCTAGCAAGCTAAATGTGAGCGAATACTACGCAAATATGCTACCTGAGGATAAATTTAACAAGGTAAAAGAGCTCATGAGCCGAGGTGGCGTGATCTTTGTTGGGGACGGCATAAACGACTCGCCATCACTTAAAGAAGCAAGTGTTGGCATCGCTATGAACTCAGGCTCAGACATCGCTAAAGGCGCTGGTGATATCGTGCTTGTAAAAAACGATCTGCGTGGCGTGAGCGGGCTTGTAAAGCTTGCAAATGCGACTATTGCTAACATAAAAGAGAATTTATTTTGGGCATTTATGTATAACGCCATTTGCATACCAGTGGCTGCTGGAGTTCTCTATCCTGTCTTTGGGCTGCTTCTAAGCCCAGTTTATGGCTCTATGGCGATGTGCTTAAGCTCGGTCACTGTTGTGTTAAATGCGCTTAGACTTAGATATTTGAAGCTTAAGGATTAAATTTGAGACTTGGAGAGCTTTATAGCGTCGTAGCGGCTGCACTTGCTACAAATTTTAATGGCATCTTGGGTGTCTCATCTTTTATGCGTATCAAAAAGACAAGTGCGTGGATAACGCAGACAAAGAGTGATGCGAACGTAAAAGGAAATGAGCTTTACGCTAAATTTATCAAAGATGAGAGCAGTGCGGCTCTGTGTGATGATTTTGTCATTTTGAAGGCAAAATTTGAAGCAAGCTACTATTTCTCAAGCGCAAAAGATGATTTGGCACAATTTTACAAGGCTATAAATTTTGAGCCAAAAATGGGTGAGGTTGATAGCATCTCAAATCAGCTCATTTTGATAGCAAATATCTTAAAAAAAGAGGCAACAAAAGAGTCTATGCAGCTTCTTGCTGCTTTTAGCCTCTCATTTTTCTTGCCTTATGCCGAGCAACTTGCAAAAGAGCTTGAACAAAATGCTAGCAGTAACTTCTATAAGTCAATGGGATACTTTTTAGAGGATTTTTGTTTGGTTTTAAAAACTATTATCGGTAAGGCTTAGTCTTAAGCCTGTACCATTTCTGTCATCTGAGTTTTAATACTTAAAATGTTATTCTGAATGCTTGATTGTTCTAAATTTAGATGATGAAGCATTTGCATAGAATCACGATCTTTCAGGTATTGAATGCTTGAAATTTGATCAGCTATATCACTTCTTTGATCTTGTAATTTTTCTAAATTTTTTTGTAACTCTGTGACATCTTCTTTTCTAATAATTGTAGGTTTTTGTCTAACTTCTTCTCTTTGTTCGACATGCACATCATTACTTCTAACGATATCTTTTGTACCATAGCCAGAAGATACTAATATGCTGGTTTTAGCGCTACTTGATGATATAGATGTGTAGCCGTTATGATAGAAAACATTTGAGTTCATATTTGCATCTATTTGCATATCATCCTTCCTTTTTAGTTTATTTCTTCATTTAAAACTATATCGGCAATAAATCAAAAAACTTGAAATAGTTTTTAAAAAGTTGCTGGGCGAATTATATTTTAATAACCTTAAATGTAAATTATATATATAACTTTTTTACTACTCTAGCATAATTTTTATATTACATTTCTCTTTTTTGATCAAAAAATTTTATTTTTAAAATGCTTGTAAAAGCCTAGTTAAGCACCATTTTGTTAAAATCACGCAAAACTAATCAAAGGCAAAGCTATGAAAAAAGATGAAAACGCACATAAAAAGATGTGGGAGGGCAGATTTAGCGAGGCTAGTTCGAAGTTGCTTGAGGAATTTAACGCTTCTATAAATTTTGATAAAAATCTTTTTGAAGAGGATATCGCTGGCAGTAAGGCGCACGCTAAAATGCTTGGCATTTGCGGAATTTTGAAAAAAGACGAGTCAGAAGCGATTATAAAGGGGCTTGATGAGGTTTTGGCTGAGATAAGGGCTGGTAAATTTGCTTTTAAGATAGAGGACGAGGATATCCACATGGCCGTTGAAAAGCGCCTTAGCGAGATCATCGGAGCTGAGCTTGGAGGCAGGCTTCACACAGCTAGAAGCAGAAATGACCAAGTTGCGCTTGATTTTAAATTTTACGTTTTGAAGAAAAATTTAGAAATTTCATCTCTCATTAAAGAGCTCATCGCCACGCTTGCAAATTTAGCCAAAAACCACAAAGATACGCTAATGCCAGGCTACACGCACCTTCAGCATGCCCAGCCAGTAAGCCTTAGCTACCATTTGCTAGCATACGCGTTTATGTTTAAGAGGGATTTTGAGCGATTTGTTAGCTCGTATGAGCGAAACAACCTAAGTCCGCTTGGCTCAGCAGCCCTTGCAGGCACGCCGCACAAGATAGATAGAACTATCGTTGCAAGCGAGCTTGACTTTGCAGGCTGCACGCAAAATGCGATGGATAGCGTGAGTGACCGCGATTTTGCGCTTGAAATTTTATTTAACATTAGCGTTTTTATGACGCACGCTTCTAGGCTTTGTGAAGAACTCATACTCTGGAGCTCGCAGGAATTTGGCTTTGTAAGCATTAGCGACGCTTACAGCACAGGTAGCTCCATTATGCCTCAAAAGAAAAATCCAGATGTCGCCGAGCTCATACGCGGCAAAAATGGGCGTGTAAATGGCAATTTAGTAGCACTGCTAACGACGATGAAGGGTTTGCCACTTGCTTACAATAAAGATATGCAAGAAGATAAAGAGGGCGTTTTTGATAGCGTTTCGACCATTTTAAGCTCGGCTACTATCCTAAATGAGATGATAAAAACGGCTAAATTTAATGAAAAAAACATGCTAAAAGCGACAAAAACAGGGCATCTAAGTGCCACTGATCTAGCGGACTATCTAGTGCGTGAGAAAAATATCCCATTTAGAACGGCGCACTTTATCACCGGCAAGGCTGTCGCAAAGGCTGAAAGCTTGGGGCTTGATCTAAGTGAGCTAAACAAAGAGCAGCTAAAAAGTGTCGATGAAAATTTAGATGAAAATGCCATTAAATTTCTAGATCTACACGCTTCAAAAGAGGCCCGCACTTCAAAAGGTGGCACGGCAAATAAAAGCGTTGAAGAGCAAATTAAAATTTTAGACGACTGGCTTAAGTAAAAAGAGTTATAATTACGCAAAATTTACAAATTTTAAAGGATGAAAAATGTTTTTTGACAGCAAAAGCAAAGAGCTTGGTAGTAAAAATGAAGCTTTAGAAAGAGAAAATGAAGCTTTAAAGGCTGAGATTTTAGCACTTAAAAATGAGCTAAAAAATGCCAAAACTTGCGAGCCAAAAGAGCAAGCTAAGGATAAGCAAGAGGCTGTAAATTTGCTGCTTACTAGCTATCAAGATGGTATGAATTTCTTACAATCAACCATCGAAGAAAACCTAAAAATGCTTGAAAATATAAACCATTTAAATGAAAAAACCTTCAAAGAAACAGGCGAGCTCAAGTCTCAAACGGCTGAAATTTTAAGCTCGATCGAGCAAGTAAGCCAGATGAGCGGCGATCTCTCAAATGACGCCTCTTCACTTGATGGAAGCGTAAATTCTATCGTTGAGATCATAAATCTCATAAAAGATATCTCAGATCAGACAAATTTGCTAGCGCTAAATGCTGCTATCGAGGCAGCTCGTGCGGGCGAGCATGGACGAGGCTTTGCAGTCGTTGCAGATGAGGTTAGAAAGCTTGCAGAGCGCACACAAAAGGCTACGCTTGAGGTTGAAGTAAATATAAATGGCCTTAAGCAAAGCGCAAACACAATGATCGAAATGAGCGAGAGTTTTTCTAAAATTTCAGCAAATGCGATGCAAATTTTAGGAGGCTTTGAGGGCAACATCTCAAGCGTAAATGCCAACACGCAAAACATCCTAAATCAAGCTCTAAACGTAACAAACGAGGTCAATGTAAGCAACGGCAAGATAGATCACATCAACATGAAGCTAAATGGCTACCGAGGCGTCTTGCTTGGCGAGATAAATAAAATTCAAGACGTGCATGAGTGTAGATTTGGCAAGTGGTATGAAAAGGATGTGAAAAATACCATCATCAAAGATCCAAGAACCCTCTCAAGCATAGCTGCGCACCACGAAAATGTCCATCACGGACTAGATAAGGCTATGGCGATTTTTGCTGACAAAGATAAGGGACATTTAGCAGGTGTCGAGATACTAAAAGATGTCGAGCACTCAAGTAAAGCAGGCTTTGAAGAGCTACTTGAAGCAGTAAAAGCCGCTAGAAAGTAAGCAAATATAAATGGCTTGATTTCTAGCCATTTATATGCAACTATCTTATCTCATACCTTTTTGAAACTACGTGGTAGTAAAAGGCTCCAATGAAAAAGAGGCTTCCCATAAAGGTTGCGATCATCTCCACGCTTAGTCCAAGCTCGTATAAAAAGCCGATCGCAAATGAGATAAGCGCGCTAAATCCAAGAAAAACCATATCATTATACGCGATCACTCTGCCGTAAAACTCTTTTTGACAGTTTTGCTGAAGCAGTGTGTAGGTGTAGCTCCAAAGGCTTGAGGTGCAAAATCCTGCAAAGATGATGCCAATGAGTGAGAGATAAAAATTTCGCAAAGAGAGCGCCCAGATGATGATGCCAAGCCCTTGACCGATATAGATGTAGATGAGAGTTTTTTTATTCATAAATTTACTAAGTATGGCCGGTGCAAACATAAGCGAGATCGACCTTGAGGCGTTTAGTAGGCCAATAACCAGCGAAGTTGAGAGCAAATTTGCGTATTTATAATCGGCTAGAAGCGCGATCAATGCGTCATAAGCAGTGATACCAACAAAGGCGTGCAAAAATATAAGATGCACAATGAGCCTATTTTCTTTTAGATATTTAAGCCCATTTTTGAGCATTTTTAGAGGTTTTTCTATAAATTCTGGCTTTAGCTCGTCTAGCTTTAAAAGATATAAAAAGCCAAAACTGCAAAGATAAAGAGCTCCGTCGAGCAAAAAGGCGCTTTTGATGCCAAAAAAGTGTATATAAACGCCAGCAAGCCCCATGCCAGCGGTGTATGAGACCGCCCAGATGATCGAGTGGATCTCGTTTGCAAGCTTTAGGCTCTCTTTGCTTAAAATTTTTGGTAGCACGCTCATTTCTACTTGAAAATACATCCCGCCAACGCCGTTTCTGACAAAAATGATAAGCAAAAGCAACCATAAATAATCAAGTGAGTTTATAAAAAGCAGCATAAAAACGCTTATGGTCTCAACCGCCATCATGATAACAAGCATCGGTTTTGGGCTAAATTTATCAACCAAAATGCCACTAAACGGAGCGATGACAACGCCTGGGATAAACGCCATCGCCGCACTTAGTGTAAGCGCCCAAACAGGAGCATCAAGCGAGATAAGTAGCGTAAAGATGCCGGTGTGCGAGAACCACACACCAAAGTAGCACATGAGCTGGACGGTGCTTAAAAGGCGGAAATTTCTCTCGTCCTTTAAAAGCTTAAGATACTCTTTCAAGCTACTGGTTCCACATGAGGGTTATCTGCTCTATTTGCGCCTCGTCTGGGATCTGGCTTAAATTTGTTATCTCTTGTGCAAGCGGATTTTTAAGCTTTATAAGCATGTCGTGGCTGTCTATTTTTAGATAGATATTGTTTGCGTCGCTTTGAAATTTAGAGATAACAAGGGCGTTTTTTATATCTTTGAAATTTGATTTTAGGCTGATATTTTCAGGAGTTTTAAACTCATTTGAGTAAATTTCAATGCTTGTGATGATGCCATTTAGCAAGGTGTATTCAAAAATTCTCTCGTTTTTGCTTGTGACGATGTAGCTATTTTCTTTTTTTGTATTGTCTCTTTTTATGTTTTTTGCGCCATAAAATTTCATCACATCAGCATTTGCTGACTCGTTTGTAAGTTTCGCAAAAAAGCCCTTGCCAAAGAGGCTAGATCTGCCTTTTTCTCTTTTGTAGTGTCCGCTTATGTGAGCGTTTTTGCAAATTTTATCGTTTGCGATTATGAAGATGTCGTTAGCGGTTTTATGCACGCTTAAAGCCACACCTTTTTCGTCTAAAAGGTAAAAAATGCCCTTGTCATAAAGCAGCTCTGAGCTAAATTTACAAAGTGGTGAGCCATCTTTTAGCGATGAGTAAAAGCTTATCTTTGCGCCATTTTTGCTAGGCACAAGCACAAGCTCTAAAAAGCCATTTTTGTCTTTAAATTTATAAAATCTAGCAAAAAAACTATCTTTATAAGCCTTATTTACTGGCTCGTAGTTATAAATTTGAGCTAGCACGCCAACTCGTTTATTTTTCTTATCATCAAGCTGAAGAAGTGAGTTTTTGTTTGGCACAAAGTAGCTAAGCGCGCCACTTTCATCTTTTAGCACGATAGCGCTCTCATCAACATCAAATGTGCCACCTTTTTCTACCAAGGTGGCAGCCTTATCCATCGTAAGCATAGTTTTTGTGTAGGTTTTGTCTTTATTTAGAGTTAAGATAGTCTTTACGCCCTCGCAGTTTGAGCATGGCAAGGTGGTGTAGTAGCTCGTGTAGATAGAGTTTGAAAGTATTAGTTTTTCTGGTTTTTTGGGTTTTTCATCTCTAAGAAGAGGTTTTTCTTCTTTTGATTTTTGTGTTTGCTCTTGATTTTGTGGCTTTAAATTTTCATTTTTCGCGCAGCCGATGATGAAAAATGAGATAAGTATGGCAAAAAGATATTTCATTTGCAACTCCTTAAAAATTGCAAAATTATATCATTTTGCCTTTAAAATTTATTTTACGCGTTTAAAGATGTATTTGTCTTTTAGCTCGCCAGTGACCTCTTTTTGATCCATGTCAAGCATCTTTAGGTTCTCGCCATCGATCTTATAAAAGCTCTTCTCTTTATACTCATCAACGGTTGTGATAACGCCGTTTTTGACTGAGTATTTGCCCTTGCTAACGGCTTTGTAGTTGTCTTTTGACTTGTAGTTCATCACACTTTCAAATGTGCCGTCTTTTTTTAGTGTGAGGGTTGAGTCTATGCCCATGCAGCTAGCGCAAGGTAAAAATGCCTTGTAAGTGCCTTCGATGCTGCTTACTGGAGCCATGCAACTGCCTTTTACTTCACATTTGCCTTGTGGGACGCTCGTGCTTTGGTTTGACGTAGCGCAACCTGCTAAAAGTAGAGCCGCACTTAGTGCAAAGATAAATTTTTTCATGCTGATCCTTTTTGAAAATAAAATTTAAAATGTATTATAATACTTAAGAAAATAACAAATTATAAATTAAAGGAGAGAAGATGCAAGTTGAGACATTTGGCGTTTTAGTCGTTGTTTTGGTCATTTTTGCATTTTTGTTTTTAAAAGCTGGCATCAAGATCGTATCGCAAGCAGATAACTTGCTGATCGAGCGACTTGGTAAATTTCACAAGGTGCTTGACGGGGGATTTCACATCATAATCCCATTTGTCGATCAGATAAGGGCGATCATAACTATAAAAGAGCAACTCGTTGATATCACAAAACAGCAAGTCATCACAAAAGATAATGTTAATATAAGTGTCGATGGCATCGTCTTTTTAAAGGTATTTGACGCAAAAATGGCGGTTTATAACGTCGATAACTACAAGCGTGCCATTGCAAATTTAGCCATGACAACGCTTCGTGGCGAGATAGGCGCGATGAATCTTGATGATACGCTAAGCTCTCGTGACCGCCTAAATGCCGCACTTCAAGTGGCTCTTGGCGATGCAGCTGGCAACTGGGGCGTAAAGATCATGCGTGTGGAAATTTCTGAAATTTCTGTCCCGCTTGGTATAGAAGAGGCGATGAATATGCAGATGAAAGCTGAGCGTGAAAAGCGCGCGATCGAGCTAAAAGCCTTGGCTGAAAAAGAGGCGCTAATACGCAACGCAGAGGCACTAAAACAAGAAAAAGTGCTTCAAGCAGAGGCGATAGAGCGTATGGCTGATGCGAAAAAATACGAGCAAATCGCCATCGCAACGGCTCAAAAAGAGGCTATGGATATGATAAATGATAGCATGAGCAAAAACGCAAATGCGGCTGAATTTTTGCTTGCGCGTGACAGGGTAGGGGCATTTAGCGAGCTAGCTAAAAATAGCTCAAAAGATAAAATTTTAGTCCCTTATGAGGCAGCTGAGCTCATCGGCTCGCTTAGCGTTTTAAAAAATTTCTTAGCTAAGGATAAGGCGTGATCAGCCCCTATATAATGTTAGCCATCGGCGCGGTTTTATGCGCCCTTGAATTTACGCTATTTTCGTTTTATCTACTATTTTTTGGCCTAGCTTTTATCATCGTCGGAGCGGTAAATTTTGGCTTTAATTTTGAGTGGCCATATCAAATTTTAGGTGTGGCAGGACTTGCCATTATCTTGCTTGTGCTTTTAAAAGCGCCGTTAAAGAGTAAATTTATGGCTAAAAAAGAGAGCTTTAACGAGGAGTTTTTGGATGAGCCAGGAGTTGGCGAGATCAGAGAAAATATGGTCTATTTTAAAGGCACACTTTGGAAGTATGACGGAGCGCTAAAAAACGGCGAGAAAGTGCAGGTCTTAGGCACCAAAGGCGATAAGGTTATATTAAAATAAAGTGCCATTTGGCACTTTAGTTATTTTGCGTGAGCTGGACAGCCTGCTGGCATTTGCTCATGCATCGCACCTTGCATGCCATGATGTGGGCAGCTTGGCATATTTTCTTGCATCATTTTTTGATGATGAGCACATCCACAACTTGCTCCTTGAGGCTTGGCTGGTTTTGGCTCGTTTTTGGCACAACCAACTAAAAATAGCCCGCAGATAACGGCAAATATAACCTTTTTCATAACTTGCTCCTTTAAAGAATTTCTCACATTTTAGCCTTTAAAAATTAATTTTTCATAACGCCTGATTTATCATATTTAAAAGCATTTTTGGCTAAACTCTCGCCCAAAAATAAGCAAAATAAAAGGTTAAATTTGAAAAGACTTAGTGTAAATGAAGCCATCGATCTTATAGAAAATGCACCGCTTCACGAGCTTGGCAAGATGGCGCTAGCTAGAAAAAAAGAGCTTCATCCAGATAATATAACGACCTTCATCGTAGATCGCAACATCAACTATACAAATGTCTGCTGGGTGGATTGTAAATTTTGCGCATTTTACCGCCATGCAAAAGAAGAAGACGCTTATGTGCTAAGTTTTGAGGAGATCGGCAAGAAGATCGAGGAGCTAATCGCCATTGGCGGCACGCAAATTTTATTTCAAGGCGGTGTTCATCCAAAGCTAAAGATCGAGTGGTACGAGGAGCTTGTCGCCTACATCAGCAAGCACTATCCAAGCATCACAATACATGGGTTTTCGGCAGTTGAGATCGACTACATCGCAAGAGTTTCAAAAATTTCTACAAAAGAGGTCCTAAGACGCCTAAACAAAAAGGGCCTATACTCGATGCCAGGGGCTGGAGCGGAGATATTAAGCGATAGAGTGCGTGACATCATCGCCCCAAAAAAATGCGATACCGCAGACTGGCTTCGCATACACAAAGAGGCGCACGAGCTTGGCATGAAAACGACTGCTACGATGATGTTTGGCACGGTTGAGAGCACTCGTGAGATAGTGGAGCACTGGGAGCATATCAGAAATTTACAAGATGAAACGGCCGGATTTAGGGCATTTATACTTTGGAGCTTTCAAGGGCTAAATACAAAGCTCATGCAAGAATTCCCTGAGATCAAAAAACAAAGCTCAAACGTCTATCTAAGGCTTCTTGCAGTCTCAAGGCTCTTTTTGGATAACTTTAAAAATATCCAAAGCAGCTGGGTCACGCAGGGCAGCTACGTAGGTCAGCTAGCGCTTCTTTTTGGCGCAAACGACCTTGGTAGCACGATGATGGAAGAAAACGTCGTAAAGGCCGCAGGGGCAAGCTTTAGGATGAATCAAGATCAGATGATCGAGCTTATAAAAGATGTTGGAGAAATCCCAGCTAAGCGCAACACAAACTACGATATTTTGGAGAAATTTTAGATGAAAATTTTAGATATCAATGTAAAAAATATAAAAATTCCAGTCGTTTTTGAAAGCTCAAAAGCGATGCCAGTAGTTAGCCTAAAACTAGTTTTCAAAGCAGCTGGTAGCTCGCAAAATGGCAAACTAGCAGGCCTTGCAAGACTTAGTGCAAATTTACTAAACGAAGGCGATATGAAGCTAGGCTCGGCTAAATTTGCCAAAGAGCTTGAAGTAAGGGCGATCAGCCTAAATGCAAGCTGCGGCTTTGAGACATTTTGCATAGACCTAAACTGCCTAAAAGAGCACTTTGCTTTTGCGTGTGGCAAGCTAAAAGAGCTCCTGCTCGCTCCAAATTTAACTGATGATATCCTAAATAGGTGCAAAACCGTCACACTTGGCGAGATCGCAGCAAATGAAAACGACTTTGACTACGTAGCAAGACAGGGGCTTTTTGAGCTTTTGTATCCAAAAAGCGTGCTTTCAGAGCCTAGTATCGGCACTAAAAAGAGCATAAAAGCGATCACGCTTGAAGATGTGAGCAAATTTTTAAACGAGCATTTAGACCTTTCAAATTTGCTTTGCGTGCTTGGTGGCGACATCGACGAGAAGCAGACAAAAGAGCTAGCTAGCGTTTTAGAAATACTAAAACCTGGCAAGGTGCGAAAACTAGAGCGCTTTAGCCCAAGTGACAAGTGCGAAAGCAGCGAGATCATCAGGCAAAGCGAGCAGGCATACATCTACTTTGGCGCACCGTTTAATGTAAAACCTGAGGAGAAATACAAGGCCGCAGTGGCGACATTTATCCTAGGCGAGGGCGGCTTTGGCTCGAGGCTCATGGAGGAGATCCGCGTGAAAAGAGGGCTTGCATATAGCGCCTACGCTAGAAATTTGCTAAATCTCTCTTACAGCCAGCTTTACGGCTACATGCAGACAAAAAATGAGAAAAAAGATGAGGCTATTGCCGTTATAAAAGAGGAAATTTTAAAATTTAGTAAAAAAGGCGTTAGCAAGGCCGAGCTTGAGCAGGCGAAGAAATTTTTACTTGGCTCGTTGCCACTTAGACTTGAGACACTATTTAAACGCCTTGATATCGCGCAAGGCGAGTTTTATGAGCATGGCGAGCTTGGGGCATTTTTAAAGGACCTTGATAAAATTTCAGCCCTTTCGCTAAGTGAGCTAAATAGCTTCATAAAAGCCCACGCAGAGATCAATCAGCTAAGTTTTTGCGTCCTAAAAAATGAAATTTGAAGCAAGCGACAGAGCAAAACTTCTAAAAATAGGCGTGCTTAGCCTGCTTGACCTTGCTCTCGTGCTACCAAAGGGCTTTGAGGATACGACGATCGCTAAGAGCCCAAGAGAGGGGCAAGTCTGCATAAATGTAAAGATCACCTCACTCGCCTCGCGCCCTGGCATGCTGACAGCACTTGCCTTTTGCGAGCAGTGGCAAAGTAGCGTAAAGATCGTCATTTTTAACGCAAAGTCTTGGCACTACGGCGCTTTTAAGACAGGCAAGGAGATGGCGATATATGGGCTTTGCTCCTACGCCTTTGGCTCGTGGCAGATCGTAAATCCAAAAATCACCACAAAAATAGGTCAGATCGTGCCTAAATTTAAGACCGAGTTAAAAGATGAGGAGCTAAAAAAACTCATCTTAAAATATCTAAATTTACAAAATTTAATGGCCGAAGGTTTAAACGAAAAAGAGGCTAAATTTCTAGCCGATCTGCAAAGGCTAGATGAGCAAAGCGTGCAAATTTTATATCGCCTAAAAAATGATGGCGAGGGCTTAGAAATTTTAAAATTTGTAGAAATTTTTAACTACATAAAAAAGCTAAGTGCCAAAAAAACCTACTTTAAAAGCCCAAAAATCAAGCTTTTTGATATAAGCTCTTGGCTTAAGAGCTTGCCATTTACACCGACAAACGACCAGATAAAAGCGGTAAATGACATCAGAGACGACCTTAGCGCCGTGCAGGCAAAAAGGCGCGTCATAATGGGCGATGTGGGAAGTGGCAAGACGCTAGTGATCCTAGCAGCTGCGCTTAGCGTCTATCCGCAAAGTGCCATTTTGATGGCGCCAACAAGCATCTTAAGCGAGCAAATTTATAATGAAGCAAAGAGGCTGTTGCCCGCTTTTATGAACGTGATGCTGGTGCGAAGCGGGGAGAAAAAGATAGACTTTAGCGGGGTAAATTTGATCGTTGGCACGCATGCGCTGCTCTTTCACGAGCTGCCAAACTCGCCACTTGTCATGGTCGATGAGCAGCACCGCTTTGGCTCAAACCAGCGCAAAAAGATAGAGGAGCTTGCCTCAAACGAGGACGAGCGAGCAAATTTCGTGCAGTTTTCAGCTACGCCAATACCAAGGACGCTAAGTTTAATCCAGTCTGAGATCGTAAATTTTAGCTTTTTAAAGCAGATGCCGTTTAAGAAAAATATAACGAGCCAAATTTTAGGCGCTAGCGAGTTTGGCTTTTTGCTAACTCACATCAAAAAGCAGCTTGCAGGCGGCTTTCAAGTAGCCATCATCTATCCGTTAGTCGAGAGCAGCGAGAGCTCAAACTACCAAAGTCTAAGCGAGGCGCAGGGTTTTTGGCTAAAGAATTTCAAAAATGTCTTTGTCACGCACGGCAAGGACAAAGAGAAAGAGGAAATTTTAAGGCGGTTTAGAGAAGAGGGCGAAATTTTGCTCTCAACAACCGTTGTTGAGGTTGGCATTTCGCTACCAAGGCTAAATACGATAGTGATCGTGGGGGCTGAGCGGCTAGGGCTTGCCACACTTCATCAGCTGCGAGGCAGAGTGGGGCGAAATGGCGGCGATGGGTACTGCTTTTTATTTACCAAGCTAAAAGAGGCGCCAGCAAGGCTAAAAGAATTTTGCGCGACAAATGACGGCTTTAAGGTGGCCGAGCTTGATCTGAAAAACCGCCAAAGCGGCGATATACTAAATGGCTTTTTTCAGCACGGAGCAACCTTTAACTTCTACGACTACGAGGACGATATCACGCAGGCTGCAAAGATGAGAGTGGCTGAGCTTAAAAATAACGCTTAAATTTGATCTTTTGGGTTGCGTTTAAATTTAGGGCGGATGATTGCTTTTGGCTAATGGGATATAAATTTGCGTCAAATTTAAGATGAGGGCGCAAGCTTTTATGGCTAGCTTTAAATTTGATAGAAGATGACAACTATTATGCAGTTGATTTAGCTTTATCGCGACTGGTCTTATCTTTTTCAATATCGCTATTAATAAAAAGGTTCAGTCTAAGCTCTCTGTGGCAAAATGGCTCAGGGTCTAAAAGCACCTTTATTTTTGCGCTATACCTAAATTTATCTTGCCTAGCAAAATTTAACCTTTCGCAAAGTTTTTTAAATTTACACTTGTGGCATGCTGAAATTTGATATGGCGAGATTTTTTATCGCTTACTCCCAAACTCCCATATCGTCGCCGATTATATTGCTATCACCCTCTTTTTGACTAATCCAAACCCACTCTTTGACATTTTTAGTTATCCACTCGTTTTTAATGGCGTGTTTATAAACAAATAGACCCAAATTTGCCAAGTCATTCTCATCACCCTTTGTGTGAAAAGTATTTTTGTCAATCCTAATCAGATTACATTGTTCGGCAAGTCTATCCAAATACTCGTAAATTACGTCTAGCTTATACTTTTTCTCTCTTAAAACCTTTTCTTCATCGATCACGATCTTTGTGCCTAGTAGTGGGTAAGCCATTGTTATCCTTTTAAATTTATTTTGCATTTTAGCATTTATGATTAGTAAATTTAAGTAGAAATTTTAGATAAAAAGAGTGATCTGCCCTTAAAAATTTAAGAGCAGATAAATTTATAGTGGATAAGTGAGGCAGCAGTTTCTTTTTACTTCGTCGATGTAGCTCACGTTTAAATTTAGTCCGTAAAGCTTGCTTAAATTCTCACTTCTAATGATCTCATCAACCGTGCCAAATCCAACCTCGCCATCACCCTTTACAAGTGCCACATATCCGCCAAGAAGCACGGCAAAGTCAGGGTTGTGAGTGGTTAGCACGACCGAGTAGCCAAGCTCTTTTAGCCATTTGACGGTGCGTAGGAATTTATACTGGTTGCCAAAGTCAAGCGCGCTCGTTGGCTCGTCAAATATGATCATCTTTGGCTGCGCAGCCATCGCACGAGCGATCATACACATCTGCTTTTGACCACCACTCATCTGTGTGATGAAGCGATCCTCAAGATACTCGATCTCAAGCTTTTTGGTGTAAATTCTAGCAATCTCCTCATCCTCTTTGCTAGGTCTTGCAAAGATACCAAGGTGCGCCGCGCGTCCCATCGTGATAAACTCAAGTCCGGTGTAGTCATACTCTGTAACCTCGCTTTGAGCCACGTACGCCATGATCTTAGCGCGCTCTTTGTTGCTTAGGCTATCTACATTTTTGCCATCAAGGAAAATTTCTCCAGAAACTGGCTTTAGCGAGCCGCTTATTAGCCCAAGAGTTGTTGATTTGCCAGCTCCATTTCGACCAAGAATGGTTAAAATTTCCCCAGCGCCTATCTTTAAATTTACATTTTCTAGTTTGCCAGCCCCATTTGGGTAGCTAAAGTTTAAATTTTTAACTTCAAGCATCACGCAACCTTTTTATTTCGCCATAAAACCCAGACGAAAAATACCGTGCCGATAAAGCCAGTAAGTACGCCAAGAGGCACTTCGCTCACGCTTATGCTGCGCGCTAAAGTATCTACAAAAAGCAAAAATATCGCGCCCATAAATATACTTGCAGGCATGCTTTTTATGTTATTTGCGCCAACTAGCATGCGCGCTAAGTGAGGCATGAGAAGTCCCACCCAAGCGACTATACCGCTTATGCAGACGCTGCAGGCTGTAAGAAGCGTAGCGCAGATGATGATGACGGCGCGCTCAAAAGCCACATTTACGCCTAGTCTTGCCGCACTCTCGTCGCCAAGAGAGAGCAAATTTATACGCCAGCTCATGGCGATAAGTAAAATGGCGCAGATGATCATTACAGGAGCTATGTATTTTAAGTTGTCACTATCAAGCTTTGCAAGGCTACCAAGCTGCCAATAAACAATGTCAGGTAGCTTTGTCTCAGGGTCGGCGACATACTTTAAAAAGCCGATCACTGAGCCCATGAGGCCACTTACGATGATACCAGAAAGAACCAGCATAAGCGTGCTCGTGCGCCCCATCATCTTTGGTATGGCTAGCGTGATAGCAACGGCTGCTAGGCCAAAGCCAAAGGCAAAAGCCTGCACCCAAAATAGCGATAGATCAAAGATGATGGCAGTGGCTGCTCCCACGCAAGCACCAGCCGAGACGCCAAGAAGATCAGGGCTTACTAGCTGGTTTTTAAAGACGCCTTGATAGGCTGCACCACTCACGCTAAGAGCAGCTCCAACAAGGATAGCTGCGATGATACGTGGGATGCGTAAATTTTCTATCACATTTGTGATGTTGCTAGCTGCACCATCTCCAAAACCAAAGCTGTGAGCCAGCACACTAAAGACGTCGTTAAATGGTATGTAAAATCTACCAACGCCAAGTGCGACAAAGGCGCAAACAAGCGTTAGTAGAGCTAAAAAGATAACAACTATTGAAAAATTTGCGTTTTTCATATCTTACTTACTGCTACCATCTGGATTTAGGCCTTTTAAGATATAGCCATACTCTGTATCGGTAAGCTCGTGACCTAAAAACTCTTTATAAAACTCTTTTGTTTTTACTTTCATATCGACATCTTTAAATAGATCTGGTTGGATAGTTTTTGCTGCCCATAAAATTTGAAGTACGTTTTCAGCACCATATCTATCCCAGCTAAATACACCTTTTGGGTTGCCGTAAATTTTGCCGTTTTTAACAGCGTTTGAGCCAGAGAATGCAGGGTGCTCTTTTATCTTTTTGATCTGTGCGTCTGTGTCATTGCCGCCAACGATGATGATATCAGGGTTTGCATTGATGATCTCTTCAGCGCTAACTTCGATCATTGAACCCTCAGTATTGATAGCATTTACACCGCCACCTAGCTTTATCCAAGTGTTTTGGATTGTGTTTGTACCATCAATTTTTAGCAAATTTGCACCACCAAGAAGGTGAAGTACTTTTGGACGTTTAGCATCAGGGATGCTTTTTGTTCTTGCTGTTACAAACTCAGAGTTATCGTGGATTTTATTAGCAAGTTTTTCAGCTTTTTTTCTAGCGTCATCAGTGCCTATAACTTCAGCTGTTGCGTAGATGCTTTTTTCCATATCTGGATAGTCTCTAAAGATCAAATTTACCGCGCTAAAGCCGTTTTTGATAAGCTCGTCTTGGTAGTTTTTGTTAGAAACTATGATAACATCAGGGGCAAGCTTAACAAGCTCTTCGATTTGAAGGTCTTTGCCGTTTAGTGCAGCTGGTAAATTTTTAAGTTTTGGATAGATGTGCTCAAACCACTTGTTGGTTTTGATCAGATCAGTTGTGGCTACAACCTTATCCATACCGCCAAGTGCTAGGATGATCTCGTTGTTTGCATTCCACAGTGCTGCGATCTTCTCAACCTTTTCTGGGACGCTTACTTTTACGCCTTGCATATCGGTTATGCTTCTAGCAGACTCAGCTGCGCTTAGGCTAAGAGCCGCAAAGAGTGAAGCAACAAGGCCTATTTTAGCCACTTTGTGCATAAAATTCATTTGCATATTTTTTCCTTTTTTCGTGTGAAATAGTTTGGTTGGTATATTACTGCTATTTACATTAATATTATGTAAAATTTGCATATACATTATGAAAAAAATGCATATTTTTGTAAATTTCTATAAAACTAATAGGATAAATATTCTCCTTTTATTGATATATGTCATTAGTCACTATTTTGAAATAAGATAAACTTTCTCCTAAATTTTAAAAAAGGAGAATCAATGCGTGAATACAAAAGATACTGGCTCGCACTTGTTGCTGTGATGGTAGTTTGCTTTAGTATTTTAGGCTACTATGGCGTTGAGGTTTATAGAAATTCGCCTCCAGTTGTAAATTTTACTGACGAAAATGGCAAGGTCGTAATCGACAAAGAGAGTATCTACAAAGGTCAAGAGGCTTGGCAAAGCATAGGCGGTATGCAGGTTGGCTCTGTTTGGGGACACGGGGCATATCAAGCGCCTGATTGGAGTGCGGACTGGCTTCACAAAGAGCTAGTTGCCTTTTTAGAGATCAAAGCTGATGAAATTTATCATCTAAAATACGCTGATCTAAACGCCGAGCAAAAAGCAAATTTAAAGGTTTTGCTCAAAAAAGAGTATAGAGAAAATAGCGTAAAAGACGATAAATTTGTGCTAAGCGCTGATAGGCTAAAGGCTGTAAGTCAAGTAGCTAGCGAGTATGCTGCGCTTTTTGGCAATGATCCTAAATTTAAGCCTTTAAGAGAAGCTTATGCGATGAAAGAAAATACGCTTCCAAATGCTAGCGACAGAGCCGATCTAAACAACTTCTTCTTCTGGTCAGCCTGGGCAACAGCCACAAACAGACCTGGTAGCGAGGCAACCTATACAAACAATTGGCCGCACGAACCACTAATCGATAACGTGCCAACAAGTGAGAATGTCTTTTGGTCGATTGCAAGCCTCGTGATACTTCTAGCTGGCATTGGCTTGCTTGTTTGGTTTAGCTCATTTTACGGCAAAAAAGATGATGAAAAGCTTGAGCCAATTAGCGAAGATCCGCTTAAAAAGCTAAATTTAACTCCGTCACAAAAGGCGCTTAAAAAGTATCTTTTTGTAACTTTAGCTCTTTTTGTGTTTCAAATTTTTATAGGTGGTTTTACAGCTCACTACACAGTCGAAGGACAAGAATTTTATGGCATAAATTTATCGGACTACATTCCTTATTCGCTTGCTAGAACGTGGCATATACAAGCTAGTATCTTCTGGATAGCGACCGGATTTTTAGCAGCTGGATTATTTTTAGCCCCTATCATAAATGGCGGCAAGGATCCAAAATTTCAAAAGCTTGGCGTTGATCTGCTCTTTTACGCGCTACTTTTCCTTGTAGTTGGCAGTTTTGTGGGTGAATATTTAGCTATCGCAAACATCATGCCTATAAATTTAAGCTTCTGGCTTGGACATCAAGGATATGAATATATCGATCTTGGACGAGTTTGGCAGATCATTTTGTTTGTTGGTCTTGTCATCTGGATGCTTCTACTTCTTCGTGGATTTGCAGGCGGGTTTAAAAACAAAGGCGATAAAAATTTACTTGCTATCTTTGCTATGTCAGCGATTGCGGTTGGCTTGTTTTACGGAGCAGGGCTATTTTATGGTCAAAGAAGTCCGCTTCCAGTGATGGAGTACTGGCGCTGGTGGGTTGTACACCTTTGGGTTGAGGGCTTTTTTGAAGTGTTTGCGACAGCCTCACTCGCCTTTGTCTTTGTCTCGCTGGGTCTTGTCTCAAAAAGATTTGCGACATTTTCAACGCTTGCAAGTGCGTCACTCTTTATGGTAGGCGGCATCCCAGGCACCTTCCATCACCTCTACTTTGCAGGCACTACAACGCCTATAATGGCTATTGGTGCAAGCTTCTCAGCGCTTGAGGTCGTGCCTTTGGTCTTGCTTGGAGCTGAGGCATATGAACACTACAAACTCCAGTTTGCTCAAAGCTGGGCTAAAACGCTTAAATGGCCACTTTATTGCTTCATCGCAGTTGCCTTTTGGAATATGCTAGGCGCTGGCGTCTTTGGATTTTTGATAAATCCTCCGATCTCGCTATTTTACATCCAAGGACTAAATACAACGCCAGTTCACGGACACGCAGCGCTATTTGGTGTTTATGGATTTTTGGCACTTGGCTTTGTTTGGCTTGTGGCTACTTATCTATTTAAAGGGCAAGAATTTGATGAAAATTTGATGAAAGTTGGCTTTTGGGGCTTAAATGCAGGGCTTATGCTAATGATCGTGCTTTCACTTCTTCCAATAGGCATCTATCAGGCATTTGCAAGCCTAGATCAAGGTATGTGGTATGCTAGAAGTGCTGAGCTTTTGCAGCAGTCACACTTGCAAAATTTAAGATGGCTAAGGATGCTTGGCGACACGATCTTGATAATCGGCGGCATCTGCTTCTTTGCTCAGCTTTTAAAATTTATGCTTAACAAAAAGGCTTAAATTTATAGGGGCGCTTTGCCCCTTTGTTTAAGCTATCTTTTCATAAAATAGCGCAAATTTAAAGGATAGAAATGATCAAATTTATAAAAAGAATTTGCGTTAGTTTTGTCGTGCTTTTGCACCTATTTTTGGCTCTTGTGGTTGATTATTCATTCCCACACTACGCAAGCGTGCAGATAACTGGCGGTGACGTAAAACGCATGGACAAAGATGGCATAATAGACGCTAAAAACCCAGCCGATGGGCCTGTTAGAGATGTCTATTTTATCTACGCAAAAGATGCGCAAAATGACCAAAAGGTGATGGCTTATAGAAACGAAGATACGGCGTGGGGATTTCCATTTTATTTTAAATTTAACTCAGCAGACATCCAAGCCAAGGCTCAAGGCTTTGCAAATAGCGACAACAACGTCACTATCAAATACTATGGATATAGAATTTCTATGCTAAATGAGTTTAGAAACGTGATCTCGGTAAAAGATAGCGGCACAAGTACTAGCTGGCCTATCGCTAGCTACGTGCTTTACTTCATCTTATTTATCTCGCTTGTTATCTGGATAAGAAAGATAAATAAGGCTTTTGCGCCAAAAGTTGAAAATTTAGAGACGAAAAAAGAGAGTGTTTAAATCAGGGGCTAGATCAGCCCTTTTTGTTTATAAGATCAATTAGCCTAACGTCCTCACTTCTTACGATTAGGCTCTTTGGTAGGTTAAATTTAGCTATCACTTCGCACTCTTTTTCTCTCATCTGCCCATCATCTTTTTCGTGATCATATCCCAAGATATGCAGCAAGCCATGTGTGAAAAGTAGCGCAGTTTCAGCCTCTTCGCTGTGATTTAGCTCGGCAGCTTTTTCTTTTACCATATCTTTGTTTATGACGATTGAGCCAAGTGGGGCGTGGATGACAAGCTCAAGGGGGAAGCTTAAGACGTCGGTGGTTTTGTCTATGCCACGCTCGGATCTGTTTAGCTCTCTCATCTCATCTTTGTTGATAAAAACTAGCTCAACTTCACCAGGCGTTAGATATGAGCAAATTTGATCTAAAATTTCAGGATAACTCTCTTCGCAAAGTATCATTTTTGGCTTGTCCTTAGTAAATTTTTGTATAATTTTAGCAAATTTAAAGGGCAAAATATGAAAAAAGCAGTTTGTATAATGAGCGGCGGTATGGATAGCACGCTTTGCGCTGTGATGGCAAAAAGGGCTGGATATGATGTGGTTGCACTTCATTTTGACTATGGCCAAAGGACGATGAGGCGAGAGAAGCGCGCGTTTGACGAGATATGTGAGCAACTGGGCGCGGTTAAAAAGATAAACCTTGATGTTAGCTTCATCGCTCAAATAGGCGGAAATTCGCTAACTGATGCGAGCATGCAGATAAGAAAAGATGGCGTTAGCAAGGACGTGCCAAACACCTATGTGCCGTTTAGAAATGGCGTATTTATCTCAATCGCTGCTGCGCTTGCCGAAAAAGAAGGGGCACAGGCGATCTACATAGGTGTGGTCGAGGAGGATAGTTCTGGGTATCCTGACTGCAAAGAGAGCTTTATAAAAAGCATAAATGAGGCGATAAATTTAGGCACGTCGGCTGGGTTTTCTTGCAAGATTATCACGCCGCTTGTAAATTTAAGCAAGGCTGATATTGTCTCAAAGTCGCTTGAGCTTGGCTCACCAATAGAGCTAACATGGAGCTGCTACGAGAGTGAGGACGAGGCTTGCGGGCTTTGTGATAGTTGCAGGCTAAGGCTAAATGGCTTTAAAAAAGCAAATGCCGTTGATAAGATCCCTTATAAAAAGTGAAATTTGGCTTGAAATTTAAAAGCTAGCCACTATAAATTTAGTAGCTAGCCTAAAATTTACTCTAAATTTAGCTCACTTATCTGTTTTGCAAGCTTCTCTTTGTACTCAGCCAAAGAGCTTTTGATGATATTTGCATAGTCATTTTGATTTACCAAAAGATACTCCTCTTTGCGTTTTACAACCGTGCTTAGCTCCTTGTTATTTACGCTTAAAGTGGTGCTTATATCGGCATTTAGACCAACTTTTACCGCTCCAAGCGTTAAGTAAGTCCAAAGTTTTTCTATCTTTGCATTGACGCTTATCGTATTCTTGTCTATTTCATTTTCATTTTTTATGACCTGGTAGCCGTTGCTTCTAAAGGCGTCCTCGATACGCGCCCTTACTATGCTAGTTGTCCTTTGCTTATTTTCTAAAATGACGTTCCATAGCCCCTTGCCATAGCTGTTTCTGGTTCTGCCGATGTATTTTTGCTTCTCTTTTGCGCTAACTTCATTTACATTGTGCTTGTATAAAGATGGGGTGCTTGCTTGTTTTGGGTCGTTTTCAAAAACCCTCACATCTTTGACGCTTTCGATGTAAATTTTGGTTTTTTTGCTAATGCTTGAAGGCGCTTGCTCGTCTGGCAAACTCACAAATATCCCCTTTGGAGCGCAGCCACAAAGCATAAAAGCGACAAATACCGCGAGTAATAAATTTTTCATTTTCATCCTTTAAATAAAATTGAAATGTAAATCGTTTTTTTGTAAATTTTATTAAGTCTTTGTGGTAAATTTCAAATTTATATTTTGATATCCATAATCATAAAATCTTAAATTTAATAACTAAAATTTAAATTTAAATTTCCTTGACTGCTATCAACCAAAATGGCTAGCCACATAGGATAAAATCCGCTTAAATTTTTAAATTCACAAGGAGAAAAGATGAAAGATATGAAGATGTTTTGCCATCAGTGCGAGATGAGCGCTGAGGATGGATGCGGTGCAAAGGGCCAGCCTATGGGCACCTGTGGTAAGAGCGACACGCTAGCGCTTTTACAAGATACGATGGTTTTTGGCTTAAAAGGCCTTAGCGCATACCGCCACCACGCGCACGAGCTTGGCGCTGATACTAGCAACGTTGATCGCGTTATGGCTGATACGCTTTATTTTACGCTTACAAACTCAAATTTCAACTTCGACGAGCACATCAAGCAGCTTCTTGAAGTAGGCGGTGCTGGCGTTGAGGTGATGAACCTACTAAGCGAGGCTCACACGGCTAAATTTGGCATTCCAACACCAGTTAGAGTGAGCCAAAACAAGGTCGAGGGCAAGGCGATCTTAGTTAGTGGACACAACTTACATGCCCTAAAAGCGCTACTTGAAGCGACAAAAGATAAAGGCATCAACATCTACACTCACTCAGAGATGCTCCCAGCTCACGGATACCCAGAACTACGCAAATATAGCCACCTAAAAGGCAACGTCGGCAAGGCGTGGTTTGACCAAACTAAGCTATTTAACGAATTTAAGGGCGCGATACTAATGACAACAAACTGCATCGTGCCACTACGCTCAAACTGCACATACGCTGATAGGCTATTTGGCTACTCGATCGCTGGCACAAACGGCGTAAAACACATCGAAAACGACGACTTCACACCACTTATCGAGTGCGCACTAGCTTGTGGCGACGTTAGCGGCTTTGATAGCGACGAGAGCCTAGTAACTGGCGGCCACTACAAGACTATCCTAACTTTAGCCCCACAAATTTTAGACGCGATAAACACAGGCAAGATCCGCAGATTTTTCGTGATCGCTGGCTGTGACGCGCCTGGCAAGGGACGTGAGTACTATAGAGAGCTAGCTGCTAGCCTTCCAAAAGACTGCGTGATACTTACTTCAAGCTGTGGCAAATTTAGATTTAACGACATCGACTTTGGCAACGTCCCAGGCACCGAGCTACCACGCTACATCGACCTTGGTCAGTGCAACGACAGCAACGGCGCGGTTAAGATCGCTCTAGCACTAAGCGAGGCAACAGGCATCGCAGTAAATGACTTGCCAGTTTCTATCGTGCTAATGTGGATGGAGCAAAAAGCGGTCATCATCTTGCTAGCGCTATTTAGCCTTGGTATCAAAAATATCAACGTAGGACCTAGCTTGCCTAAATTTTTCAATGAAGAGATCATAAATTTCTTAGTGGATAAATTTAACGTTAGACCAATTAGCGGCGACGCGCAAGCTGATCTAAAATACTTCTTAGGTGAGTAAAAAACTGCCAGGGCTTAGGCTCTGGCTTTAAATTTAAAAGAGTCCGCTTTGCTCTTTGCTTTGACTTAAGCTATCAAGTAGATCTTCTTTTTTGCAAAGCACAAGGGCGTAGACGAAATTTTGTAGCTTCTTTATCTCGTCTAAATTTTCATAAAAAATGGCATTTTCAACCTTTAGCGTGCTGTCTTTTGGCAGGCAAAATTTAAGCTCGCTCTCGCTGAAATTTCGCCTTAGAAATATACTTTCAGTCAAAAATAGCTCCTCGTCTTCTTCAGCTATCACCGCTCTAAAACTGCTACCAAAACCAACTGGCTTAAAGTCTTTGTCGATAAAGACTGGGTCAAAGTGCGATGAAATCCTGCTCTCTGTCACTTTAAAGCCGATATTGTTTTTCTTAAGATAGCCAAGAAGTCCGCAAAACATCCCAGCAAAAACCCGGGGGATGGATAAATTTTGATAGTATTTGTCATCGTAAATGAGCGTTGTAAAAAAGATCGAGCTTGGATTTAGCACGCTTATGTTTGTATCAGTCCAGGCTGTCTCGTAAAGTAGTGAGAGCCTTTGAAGTATCCTCGTATCGTCGCTAAAAAATGTGTCAAACAAATTTGCATGGAAAATTTTGTAAAAAAGCTCGGTTAAATTTTCAGGTATGACGTGGGCATTTTTTTCAAGGTGCGACTTCTCTAAAAGCGCTTTTATGAAGGGATTGACCGCGCAAAATTTGATATTTTTATGGATCGCCTCAAAGCGCATGAGCTTGATGATAGCCGTTTGCAGGCTTGCTACCTTGATAAAGGCTATCTCTTCGTCGCTTGGCGTGATGTCCTCTTCGCTAATGATAGCGTAGGCGCCTTGCTTTATCGCAGGTGCGATCTGATCGCTTTGCGTGGCGATGAGAGCGTAGCCTCGTTTTATATTTTTAGCCTCAAACGCGAAGCTAGTCACGCTTGAGATGCTTGGGTTGTTTAAAATTTGCCCATTTATTATGTGGGTTAAATTTTCTATCGTCATTTAGCCAACGATCGCGCCGTTTTTGACCTTGCCCTGCGTGCCAAGAAGCGTTAGCGAGCCGTCTGATGCGCTTAGGATCATGCCTTGTGAGACATATTTTTTCATCATTGTTCGCTCTTTTAAATTTGCTAAAACGCAAACTTGCTTGCCCACAAGCGAGCTAGGCTCGTAGTATTTGGCGATGCCAGATAAAATTTGACGTGGCTTCTCCTCGCCAAGATCTATCTTAAATTTAAGCAGCTTCTCGCTACCCTCAACCCTCTCGCATTCGAGCACTTCGCCTACTTTTATCACAATTTTGGCAAAGTCATCAATGCTAATGATATCTTCTTCTTTTTTCTCCTCTTTTGGCTCAGCTTTTGCCTCTACTTTTGGCTCGCTTGCCTCGCCCATTAGCTCTTTTTCTATCCTTGGGAAGAGTGGCTCAGTAGCTTTTGCCACAAAATTTGAAATTTCATTTTTTAATACAAGGCTTTCGTAAGAAGCCGTATCTATGCTAAAGCCAAGCGTGTCAGCTATCTTGGCACAAGTTTTTGGCATAGCTGGGCTAAGCAGTATCGCCACTTTTGCAAGTAAATTTGCGCAAAGTGCCACAAGTGCGTTTGCCTCGTCACTTTTGCCAGCTTTTACAAGCGACCATGGCTCATACTTTGCAACGGCTGCGTTTGCAAGCGTTACGACCTTCCAAAGATCCTCTAAATAGCGGTTTGTCGCTAAATTTTCTAAATTTTTTATCGCCTCATCAAGATAGCCCTTCGCCTCATCAAGCTCGGCTTTGTGAAATTTGATCACATCTTTTGAGTCGATCTTGTAGTCGCTATATTTTGCGCTCATGCCCACAATTCGGCTTAGCAAGTTGCCAAGTCCGTTGCCAAGCTCTGAGTTTATGCGCTCGATCAAGGCTTTTTGGCTGTAGTCACCATCTTGTCCAAAAGGCACCTCTCTAAGCAAAAAGTATCTGAAATTTTCAAGTCCATAAGCGTTTGCGACCTCTCTTGGGTTGATGACGTTGCCCTTGCTTTTGCTCATCTTTTCGCCATCTATCGTCCACCAGCCGTGCGCTGCGACGTGTTTTGGCAGTGGCAAGCCAAGGCTCATCAAAAATGCCGGCCAATAAACTGCGTGAAAGCGCAAGATATCCTTGCCAACAATGTGTGTTGTATGCGGCCAAAAGTCCATTCTAGCGTTATCTCTTGAGTATCCTAGTGTTGTTAGGTAGTTTATGAGTGCGTCAAGCCAGACATACATAACGTGTTTGTCGTCGTTTGCGCTCTTTGGTAGCTTTATGCCCCAGTCAAAGCTCGTTCTTGTCACAGATAGATCTTTTAGTCCGCCTTTTACAAAGCTTACGACCTCGTTTTTCTTGCCCTTTGGGATGACGCAAAGCTCGTCATTTTCGTACCATTTTAAAAGCGCGTCCTCGTATTTTGAAAGTTTGAAAAAGTAGCTCTCTTCTTTAACTAAAGATGTCACGCGGCCGCAGTCTGGACAGCGGTTGTCCTCAAGCAGGTCTCTTTGGTTAAAAAATGTCTCGCAGCTAACGCAGTAAAAGCCCTCGTACTCGCCCTTGTAGATATCGCCGTTTGCTTGCATCTTTTCAAAGACATTTTGCACGGTTTGCTTGTGCTCTTCGTCGGTTGTTCTTATGAAGTGGTCGTAGCTTATCTCAAATTCATCCCAAAGTGATCTAAATTTCGCACTGATCTCGTCTGCATACTCTTTTGGCGTCTTGCCTCTCGCGCGAGCTGCTTGCTCGATCTTTTGACCATGCTCATCTGTGCCGGTCATGAAGTAGGTCTCTTTGCCTTGCAAGCGGTTAAATCTAGCTAGCGTATCAGCGATGATAGTCGTGTAGGCGTGGCCGATGTGTGGCACGTCATTTACGTAATAAATCGGAGTGGTTATATAAGCTTTTTCTTTCATATTTTTCCTTTAAATTTAAAAATCAAATCCGCCGTCACTGCCGGTGTTGCCTTTTGACATCGAGTTGTAGCAGCTATTTACATACTCTATCCTAGTCTCGCAGTCAAAAAATGCCTCGCAGTTAAAACAGCTTTTGCGCCCTTTTTGCTCTTGACACTCTTGCATAACTTTTGCCTTTTGCTTTAGGGCTAGCTCAAATGCGTCAAGTGGCTCGTTTGCTTGTGTTTCTTGCATTATTTTTGCTCGTAAAATTTATGCAAAAGAGAAATTTCATCACGCGAACCAAAGAAGCATGGCGTAGTTTGGTGAATTTTTTCTATTTTTATATCAAAAAGTGTTTGATTTTTGCCATCTGTCGTTGCGCCCTTTGCGTTTTCATATATAAAAGCAAATGGCAACACCTCAAAGACAACCCTTAGCTTGCCATTTGGATGATCGCTCGTTGCTGGGTAGCTAAAAAGACCGCCACCTTTTAGTAAAATTTGATGCAAGTCGCTCACCATCGCACCTGAGTATCTTAGCCTGTAGCCATCGTTAAATAGCTCGTTTATGAAGTTTCTATGAGTTTGGCTCCAGCCTTTTTGCGTAGCTCCCGTGGCGTTTAGCTTGCCTTTTTCTTTTAGCTCAAGCTCTTTTACAAATTTAAACTCGCCATCTTTGCCAAGCCTATAAAATTTAGGCAAAGCGCCCTTTTTCTCGGCAATTACAAGTTCAAGTCTTGGACCATAGATGCTGTAAGCTGCGGCTATTAAATTTTCTGGTTTTACCTCGTCTTCGTAGATGCCAAAGATCGAGCCAACGGCGAAATTTACATCAACTAAGCTTGAGCCATCAAGTGGATCGTAAGCGATGATAAATTTAGCATTTTTATTTATCTCAAGTTCGTCCTCTTTCTCTTCGCTAATTAGCGCTTTTACGCATGAAAGCTGCTTAAATTTAGCCGTGATGATCTCATCGCTTTTGACGTCAAGCTTTAACTGGGTGTCGCCAGTTGCGTTTTCGTGAGTTGTGTAGCCAAGATCGGCGTATTTTATGACCTCGCTTATCTCTTTTGCGATATCTTTAATGGTGTTAAAAATTTGGTTTAGTTCTTGCATTATACAGCCTTTGCATTTTTGATTATCCACGCACAAATGGCGTCTATATCGTCTAAATTTAGATTTGTGATCTCGTAGGGGATCTGCTTTTTATAAGTGGCGATCGCGTCTGAAAAGCTAAGATATGCTTCATCGATCTCGCCTCTAAAGACGCTTAGTCTTGGCAGTGGCAGTGTCTTTAGCCCCTCTACTAAGAGCATATCAAACTCGCCGATCATCCTTATGACCTCGTCTATGCCTTGCGAGCTTTGTGAAAAATAAGTCGTTCTAGTCGGACTCATCACGACTACGTCAGCTCCTGCCTGAGAAAATTTAAAGCTATCCTTGCCTTCAACGTCAAATTTGGCCTTGTCGCCTGGGTCGTGTTTGACCACAACGACCTTTAGCCCATCATCTATAAATTTTTTTGCGACTTTTAAAATAAGCGTCGTTTTTCCGCTATTTGAAGGGCCAGAAAAAGCAATGGCAAGTCTTTTCATAAGAGCCTTTTTGGTTAAAATTTCTTGCGATTATAGCTCATATTGGCTTTAAAATTTATGAGTGAAATTTAAAAAATAAAATGCTAAAATGCGAGAAAATTTAATATTTTAAGAGTTTTTTATGAGAAAATTTACACTATTTTTTATATTTATTTTGATGATATTTGGTTGTGCTGATCAAAAAGTGATCGTGCATGAGCCATTAAAAAATGAGCTTTTAGCCTACACAAGCAAGAGTGAGATCATCGATGGCACCGATAGAACGCTTATAATTGCAACCTATCTAAATCCTATATATAACTCAAATTTAGACGAGAGCAAAGAGCACTTTTTGGTAGCTATAAACCCAAAAGAGCATGCGCAAAATTTGAGCAATATAAAGGTAAATGGTGACTCAAATGCCACAAATGCAAGGCTGCTTGATGAAAACGACGAGATGCTTAAATTTGCTGGATTTTCTATGCCTTGGGCGGTCTATTACGAAGTGACCGCACCAAGTAAGCAAAGTGACGATCTCGCGCTTAGTTTCGAAATTTATCAGTCAAAGCCGGTTTTGTTAAATTTTCGAAAAGTTGCGAAATCTTTATACTGGAACCATTAAGCGCCATATAGATCACGTAGTTTGCAAGCACCTTCTTGCCGTAGTTTCTAGTCTCAGCCACTGGGACTAGCTCGATCGATAAAAATGGCTCAAATCTCCCCTCTTTAAACATATCATCTCTTGTGATGACTTTTTTGGTAAAGCCGATGCCGCCGTTATACGCGTAGGCTGTAAAGAGCGGATGGTAAAGAAATTTATCAAGGTAGTTTAGGTGGTGATTTGCAAATTTAAAGGCAACATCAGTTTTAAAAAGATCGTCCTGGTCAAAATTTGGAATTTTTAGCTCTTTTTTGCCGATCGCATTTGCGAGAAATGGCATAAACTGCATCATACCAAGAGCGTATGAGGTAGAAACGACACTTGGGATAAAGAGGCTCTCTTGCCTAGCAAGTGCGTAGATCATCGACTTTCGCTCAGTGCTGATGCCTTCAAGCTCTGGTGAGTTTGGCATCAAAAAGTACTGCTTCTCCCAGCCATGCGCCTTTTGCATAAAGTATGCGTATGCGCCGATACTTTCGTTTGTGTAAAATTTCATAGCAAATTCGCTTGCTTGCGTGGCGTTCATATCCTTTGCAAGGGCCGCGGTTTTGTTCCATAAAAATGGATCGCTCACGTCAAAATTTTCGATATTTTGCTTGCTAGGTCTTGGTACGATCACTTCAAGCGGTTCGCCACCGACCAAATCTCTTGCGTAAAGTGAGTAGATATTTGCATCTTTACTAGAGCTTAGCTCTTTTAAAAAGCTCTCATCACCGCTTAGCTCATACTGCCAAAAGGTCGCATTGTCTCTTTGCCAAGCCCTATCAAAGGTATTTTTAGCTCTTGTGAAAAAACTAAATGCAACGTCATTTTGACCAAGCAAGATGGCGTTTAGCCCAAGTGTAAATGTGTCACTTTTTTCAGTTACAGCTGGATCTATGCTAAGTAAATTTCTTCTAAAGCCTTCATATTTTTTATTAAATACGACATCGTTTAATAAATTTGTAAAGCCCTTTTGCATGTAGAGCTTGTTCATAAAATTTGCCTCAAAATTTACGCTAAAAAGAGCACTTTTACTTTGCGGGTTTGAAGCGTTAAAAAGCTCTAAAAAGCTCTTTGTATCGTTTAAATTTACAAATGCCTGAGCTGGATTTACTTCATTTAACGCAAGTAAAATTTTGGCTTTTTCTGGATTTGTGCTTGCAAGATTTGCCGCTAAAATTTCACGAGTTTTGCCATCAAGCTTTAGAGAAAAGCTCATCGTTGTTAGTAAATTTTGGCAAGCCAAGCTAGCAGTTGTGATATTGCTTGCGTTTATGCCAGGGCACTTGCTAGGGGCTGCTTTGGGAGGTAAAATTTTATTGATTGATTTTTGAACTAAGCCACTTTTTCTAAAAACGTCGCGTGAAAGCTCAGCTATCTGCTCTTTTGTGTAGCTGCCCTCGTTTATAAGGCGGTTTATGTAGTAGTCTTTTGCAAGGCTTTTTGGCTCGTTTTTTAGCTCTTCGTAGGTGTAAATTTTAGCTAAAAGAGCAACGCAGGCTAAAGAGAGGATACTAAAGTGACGCAGCAAAAACAAATAAAAGCCTTATTAAAAATTGATCTATGAGTTGAAGTGCTAAAAGCACGATGAGCGGGGCAAAGTCGATGCCGTTAAATTCTGTTTTTATATAGCGTCTAATGAAGCTATAAACAGGATCAGTCAGTCTGTAAAGTAGCTGCACGATCGGCGAGCTAGGGTCAGGCTTGACCCAGCTAATGAGAGCCGATGCGATGATGATCCACGTATAGACATTGACGATGATGCTTAAGATGTTTGCGATCGCTGTAAATAGTGTCGAAAGTATCATTTTTGCTCCTAGATTAAAATTTTCGCTAGATCATCTTTTATCAGCGGGTAGAGCTCGCTTAGCTCAGGGCCATGAAGGTCATTTGTGAGCAGCGCACGTAGCGGCATGAAAAAGTTTTTGCCTTTTAAATTAGTAGCGCTCATAAGCTCTTTTTTAAACTCATCAAAGCTCTCGCACGGTTTTAAATTACGAGCCGCTTTTTTGATGATCTCAAATTCATTTTTATACTCATCTGGAGCTATTTTTGGTGAATATATAGCCTCTACTTTTGCCTTTATCTCAGGCACTAGTGAGCTTTCTTGAGTGTAAAATTTAACTAGCTCAGCCTTGCTCTCATCCACGCCAAAGATCTCTTTTATGCGCTCTTTTGAAGCAAGTTTGATGTGTTCTCTATTTATCTGCTCAAGCTTTTTCACATCAAATCTAGCAGGCGAGCGTGAAATTTTAGTTATATCAAACCACTTTACTGCATCTTCTATCGTAAAAATTTCAGTTGGAGTTTTGTTGCCAAGAAGTATCAGATAGTTTGCGATCGCCTCAGGCAAAAATCCCTGCTCAAAGAGCCATTTTACGCTTGATTCGTTCTCGCGTTTGCTCATTTTTTTGCCCTCTATATTTAAAAGGATAGGCAAATGTGCGTAGTTCATCTTACCTGTGTAGCCAAGGCCCTCGCGTATGAGGTCTTGCTTTGGCGTGTTGCTCACGTGATCCTCGCCGCGTATGACAAAGGTCACGCCCTCAAGCATATCATCAACCGCGCATGCGAAGTTATATGTTGGCGTCTTGTCCGCTCTCATGATGACAAAGCTATCAACTGCGTCTGGCTCGAAGCTTAGCTCGCCTTTGATCGCATCTGTAAAGCTCATCGTGCGTGTTGGTTTTTTCATGCGGATGACAAATGGCTTCTCGCAGTTTAAAACTTCAGCGTCGCTTAGCCTCTCGCAGGTGCCGTCATATCTATATGCCACGCCTTGCTCTTTTGCTTTTTGCTTTTTAGCTTCTAGCTCTTCTTCTGTGCAAAAGCAGGCAAAGGCCTTTTTGTCGATGAGAAGCTTTGATGCAAGCTGTCTGTGGAATTTTAAATTTTCACTTTGGATGTAAATTTGCTCTGGTTTTATGCCAAATTTGCTTAAAATTTCTAAGATATCTTTCTCTTTTCCCTCGATATTTCGCTCTTTGTCGGTATCTTCTATGCGTAAAATAAAGCCACTTTTATCTTGCAAAGAACAAATATAATTAAAAATAGCAGCACGTAAATTTCCTATGTGCATATCTCCTGTTGGAGAGGGTGCAAAACGATACATAAGCTCATTCCTTACGTTAAATTTGAAGTTTGGATTATAACACTAGCTTGATAAATTTAAAGTTATGTAATTTTAAATTTTTAGGCTAAGCAAAGCATAGTTTTTATAAAATCCGCACGAAAATTTAACTATTTATAGGAGAAAGCAATGAGTTTTATAAGCGAATTTAAAGAATTTGCAATGCGTGGAAATGTCATAGATATGGCAGTGGGTGTTGTTATCGGTGGAGCATTTGGAAAGATTGTCTCATCACTGGTTGGCGATATTATCATGCCAGTGGTTGGCGTTATAACAGGCGGTGTAAATTTCACTGATCTTAAGCTAACACTAAAAGAAGCAGCTGAGGGTGCGCCAGCTGTTACGATAAACTATGGCTCATTTATACAAACAATGGTTGATTTCTTAATCATCGCATTTTGTATCTTTTGTGTCATTAAAGCTTTAAATTCACTTAAGAAAAAACCAGTCGAAGAGGCACCAGCAGAGCCAGAAACTCCAGCTGATATAGCACTTCTAACTGAGATCAGAGATCTTCTAAAAAAATAAATTCTTAAATCAAAGGGAGAAAGCTCCCTTTGAAATCCGTTAAATTTTGTCCTATTTTTTATGCTAAAATGTTTTTTCATCTTAAAAAGCGAGAAAAATATGATAGAACAGATCCCATTTTTCCAAGGCCTTGACGCCGAGGACCTAGCTAAACTTGAAGCAATCAGTGTTGTTAAAAAATATAAAAAAGGCGAGTTTTTATTTATAGAGGGCGAGGAGCCAAAGTGGCTTACGTTTTTGATAACTGGCTCAGTTAAGCTTTATAAAACTACGGCAAATGGCAAGGAAATTTTTATCCATCAGCTTGCACCTATGAATTTTGTAGCTGAAGTCGTAAATTTTGAAAATATCCCTTATCCTGCAAGCGCCATTTTTACTATCTCTGGTGAAGTTTTAAAGATAAATTATGAAAAATTTGAAGCACAATTTTTAACAAAGCCAGAAATTTGCATGAAATTTCTAAAATCAATGGCTCAAAAGATAAGAATAACAACGAATTTACTTCATCAAGAGCTCATCTTAAGCTCTGAAGAGAAGGTTGCTAGGTTTATTTTAGATCATGAAGATCTATTTAATGAACTAAAGCATACAAAAATTTCATCAATACTCAATATGACTCCAGAAACTTTTTCGAGGATTTTAAATAAATTTAAAACAAATGGTTTGGTCAAACTTGATGAGAAGAACCAAATTCTAGAAAAAAATGTAGATGGCCTACAAGAAATTTATTCTTATTGAAAGTTAATATCAAATAAATATTTTCATTTACTTAAAGAAAAAATTTATATTTTTTTGGATAACATTCACCTAAAATTTTCGTAAAAATTTACGATATATTGATAAATTCAGGAGGAAATTTTGGCTGAAGTTAAGAAGAAATTTTTTGTTTGGTCATCTGTGATAATAGGCATCGTAATCGGCCTTATCGCTTCTATGGGCATAGCTGATGCACTTCATGCTACTGGTAGCGGCTACATCTGTACCATTTGTCACACGATGGATCCTATGAATGCTGCATATCATGAAGACGCGCACGGCGGCAATAACAAGCTTGGCATAAAAGCTGAATGTTCAGCCTGTCACCTAAACCATACAAGTGCCTATACCTATGTACTTACAAAACTTAAAGTATCGATAAATGATGGTTATAAGACATTTTTTACAGATACAGACAAGATCGACTGGCGTAAAAAGCGCGAGCACGCATCTCACTTTGTCTATGATAGTGGATGTTTGACTTGCCACTCAAATTTAAAAAATGTTATTCAAGCTGGTAAATCATTCTTGCCACATAGAGATTATTTCGTTCTTGGAAATCCTAATAAAAAATCATGTGTTGACTGCCACGAGCATGTTGGTCACAAGAATTTAGGACTACAAATCGATAAATTTGAAGCAATTAAAAAACAAGAAAACAATAAAACCAAGTAAGGAGGAGAGATGTTTAAAAAGTCGCTAATGTTATTAGCCTGTCTAATGTCTTTTGGCTTTGCCGCAAACATGGATGCAAATAAATCTGACGCTTTAAACCTTAATGTTGTAAAAAACATTAAAGTTGCTCACAAAATGTCAGACTTATCAAAAAGCTGTGTTGAGTGCCACGCTAAAGAGACACCCGGCATAGTTGCCGATTGGAAAAATAGTCGCCACGCTCACGTTGGCGTAAGTTGTATGGATTGCCACTCTGTAAATGCAGATAATCCTATGGCTTCAGTTAAGGTGCATCCAAAAGATTCTAACAACCATGTTTCAATGCTAGTTAGCCCAAAAACTTGTGCTAAGTGTCACGAAAATGAGGTTGAAGAATCTGTTAAGAGTGGTCACGCAAGAGGTGCTATGCAAATGTATGCTAACCCTGCGATGGTAAAACTAATGTATCACTATGAAGGTATGGATCATCCAGAATACAAAATGGCTCCAGACGCTACTGGTTGTACACAGTGCCACGGAACCGTCATCAAACTAGACGCTGATCACAAACCTACAAAAGAGACTTGGCCAAACTATGGTATAGGCAATGTTTATCCAGATGGTGGCGTAGGTAACTGTAAATCATGCCACAGCGCACACACATTTAGCATAGCTGAAGCTAGAAAACCAGCTGCTTGTGCATCTTGCCACCTTGGACCTGATCACCCAGATATTGAGATCTTTAACAACTCAATGCACGGACATATCTATAATAGCGAAGCTCACAAATGGAATTTTGATGCTGCTCCTGATACATGGGATGTACCAGACTTTAGAGCTCCAACTTGTGCAGCTTGCCACATGAGTGGTGTTGGTGAAACAACAACAACTCACAATGTTTCAAGAAGACTAAAATGGAACCTATGGGGCGTCAGCAGTAAGCTAAGAACAGCTGGTGATGAACAAGCTGCTGTTGTTTACGAAAAAACTGGCAAACTAACCATAGGAACGCCACTTGCAGGTCATCCAAATGGACCAGAAGCAGCAAGAGCTGAGATGAAGCTAGTTTGTAAAGTTTGCCATACATCAACTCATACAGATAACTTCTTCATTATGGGTGATAAACAAGTAGAGCTTTATAACGTTTATAGCGCTGAAGCAACTAAGATGCTTGAAGAGTTGAAAGCTAAAAACTTACTTCTAGAAGATGTTTGGTCAGATGAATTCCAAGATATCTACTATCATATGTGGCACCATGAAGGTCGTCGTATGAGACAAGGCGCTCTAATGGCTGGCCCTGACTATTCACACTGGCATGGTGTATTCGAAGTTAAGAACGACATTAGAAAACTTCGTAAGATCTACAAAAAAAGAATGGAATCTGGTAAAGTAGAGTAATGCTTTTTAAGGTGGGAATTTTCCCACCTTTTTATTTTTAAATTCCAAAATTCTATCTTTTAGTTATTATCCTAATGTAAATACCTTTTAACAATCATTTTTGTAAATTTAAATCATAAAATCATACGGTTTAGTACTACAAATTGTTCTAAATAATTAATAAAATTTATAATGTAAATTTAAAAATATAAAATATAATCTTTGTTTTCAAGGAGATATTTTGGGACTTTTTCGGATCATTATTGGGGCATTTATCTTTAGTGTTCTTACAAATTTATACTCATACAAACGTTTTATCAAAAAGGTATCATTTTTTACTCCACACCTTAAAAAAATTCGTATATTTTTCTGTATTATTAGTGTGCTTGAGTTTGTATTTGTTCTTCAACTAAGATTTTCTTTTTTAAATATAGAACTCTATCTGATAGCAGGGACGCTCATTGGTTTTTCTCTATTTTTATTTGGTGTTAGTTTGTTTTATGATGTTGTTAGATCTATTTGCTCAAAAGCTTATTTTAATCCCACAAGACGAAAATTTATTAAATTTTGCTTTGATGTGACATTTGTTATTTTTATAGTTGCTTGCTTTTTGAAAGGAATTTTTAACGCACTTACTCCGCCAAAGATCAGACAAGTTAGTATAAAAATAAAAAATTTACAAAATGATCTGAAAGTAGCCATGATAACCGATGTGCATATTGGCGAGTTTTTGCAGAAGGATTTTGTAGCTGAGCTTGTAAAAGAGATAAATTTAGCTAGACCAGATCTAGTCGTGATAGTTGGCGACTTGGTTGATATGAGAGCTGAACTTATAGGGGATTTTTTAGATCCATTAAAAAATCTTAAAAGCACCTATGGCACCTTTTATGTCCCTGGCAATCACGAATACTACCACGGAGTTGATGGGATACTAGAAAAAATTCGCGCTCTTGGCATTAGGATACTTGGCAATAAAAATGAAAAAATAGCTGGTATAAATTTGGCAGGAGTCTATGATCTAGCTGGCATAAGGTTTAAAAATTTAGAGCCAAATTTAGACGAAGCACTAGCAGGATGTGACCCAAATTTGCCGACCATCCTACTCTCTCATCAGCCAAAATTTATAAAAACTATGCAAAAAGACGTTGATCTAGTGCTTTGCGGTCACACGCATGCTGGACAAATTTTCCCTTTTAGTATCCTTGTTTTGCTGGATCAAGGTTTTTTACATGGGCTTTATAAGATTAATGATAAAATGCAAGCTTATGTTAGTAGTGGTGCAGGATTTTGGGGGCCTCCAGTTAGGATCTTTGCTCCCAGTGAGATCGCTATTTTAAATTTAAGCAAGGACTAAAATGAACAAGGACAATCTCTTTTCTCAAATTTTTGGCAAGGTGGCAAAAATAAACTTTTTCAAGCCGCTTCAAGAGCTTATCAACTCCTTTTATGTAAAGCTATTTAAGATCGACATGAGTGAGTTTAAGCCAGCAAATGAGTATAAAAATTTAAACGAGCTTTTTACCAGAGAGCTTTTGAAGCCAAGAGAATTTGACGCAGCAGATGAGATATTTATAAGTCCTGTTGATGGTACCTGCCTTAGTTTTGGCACCACGAAAGAGCTAGAAGCTTTTAGCATAAAAGGCATGAACTACGGTGTGAAGGAGCTTTTGGGGCAGGGCGAGCTTGAGGGCGAGTTTGACTTTGCCAACATCTATCTTAGCCCAAAAGACTATCATCACTATCATGCACCTTGCGATATTACGATAAAAAAAGCGGTCTATATCCCAGGCAAGCTTTACAGTGTGGCGGTAAAATGGCTTGGCAAGGTCGATAGCCTTTATACCAAAAACGAGCGTGTGGCGCTACTTTGCGAGATGAAAAATGCCAAAAAACTTTGGCTAGTTTTCGTGGGTGCGCTAAATGTTGGTAAGATGAAATTTTGCTTTGATGAGCGTATCCAGACAAATGCGATGGCAAATTTTACGCAAATTTATGAATATGAAAATTTACACATCAAAAAGGGTGAGCGTCTTGGAAATTTCGAGCTTGGCTCAACCATTGTCATACTTAGCGAAAAAGATGCGATCGAATACAACCTTTTTGAAAATAAAGAGCTTAAATTCGCTGAAGCGATCGGTAGGATCAGAGAAATATAAATTTACAGCCAATTTTTGAAAACTTGATTTGAACTTGTTAAATAAACAAAAAGTGTTTGGTGCTTTTGTAAGATTATATTAAATTATTAAATACTTGTATCTTGATATTTTTGTTTTTTGTTTTGAAATGACTTTTTCTACTATGCTTATATCTTTATTGATGTTGCAAATTTAACTTTTTTATTTTTTATAAAATAATATACTATTGTAGTAAATTTTATATAATTTACTTAAATGTTATGTATTTTTCTAACTCTAGGAAGTGACATTTAGAACAATATTTAATTCTTTGCTATTAGCATCTGATTCTTTCCTATTAGCAACATAAGTTGCGATATTTATATTGTTGTCACTTATACCATTTTCCACATAGTTCTTCCAATACTCCACTATATCTTTATTCATAAAATCACAATCGGACTTACTGGCATTACTCATTTCTATATCTGTCGGGAAATTAGATTTATCAAATAACAATATTTTTTCATCCTCATCCCTGCTTTTGTTTAGATGCTCAATGATTATATTTAGCACCTTGTTTACAATAAAACCATATGTTTCCTTGCTTAATACAATTTTGTCATTTTTAATAAACGAGAATTCAAGTTTCCCATTCGTAAGGAATTCCGGTATTTCGCTATAAGATAAAGACATTAATATATAATCCCCTACTCCTCTAGTAGCCCATCCTGCACCACCCTCAAACATACAATATTCGCTTTGTTTATAATTTTTGCTCGTTAAGTACACTAACAGTGCATTTTTAGCCGTAATATTTTCTCTTATTTGTTCTTTCAATGGCTTTAAAACTTCAAATTTGTCGCTATCTTGTGCGGAAGTATAAAATATTTCATCCTTTCTAACTCCACATTTTTCTATTAATAAATAATATATAAAGTCTGTAAATCTTTTATCGTTACTAGAGTGGGATAAAAATATTTTATACTTATCTTTCAACATGTCGCCTTGTACTTTGTTGGCTACGATCATCGTAAACTCATTGACTTGTTCTGATGGTTCGTTAGGAAAACGCTCCTTTAGTTCATTTTCTACTTCTTTTATAAAATTATTCTTTCTTTTATCAAAATTTTTATTATCCTTGTCCCTTATATCGTTTGCTAGTTTTTCTCTTTTGCTTATCAAGTCGCCAATTATACTTTTTACAATGTCTACCAACAACGCGACCCTTTTGTCATGTTCATCTAAATTCTGACGATTTGAAGTTGCTATGTCAGGTAAATCATCTTCATCTAATAAGTCAAAGTGTATTTCACCCTCTATATAATTGACGAAAGCCTGAGTATTGCCTAAGTAGTTTAGGAAATTTTCTACCGCGAGCTTGTTTCTAACATATAACCTGAGCTGAATTGGATTATAAAAACTATTTTTTGTAAAGTTTACATCATTGTCTTTTGCTATTTTATTGTCTATCGTACTATGTATACCTATCCATCCGTTTAAAGTATATTGTTTACTTTTTTTGATGCCCTGCTCGTCAGTAAATTCCCCACTTCCACTAACTTTATTTTTATCAAGTAACTCAATCTTTCTATCAAAAAGATATTCTTTATCTCTCTTTTTGGACTCTATTTTAAATTTAGAATCCTCTTTAATCAGTTTGTCAAAAGTTTCTTTTAACTCTTGTTGGCTATCTTTTGGAAAGTAATCTATAAAAGCCATATTTTTAAATGCTATTTTTTTCTCTATCGGTCTAAATATAGGTTTTTCACTATCCTTTTTTACAATTGCTAGAAAAATCTTTCTATCAACCATAGAATCCAACGAAAATATATTAGATAACTTGTTTTCTAGGCTATCTAGTGCTCGTTCGCCAAGTCCTTCTAGATTTACATTTTCTAAGATTAACACCGTACCTGTCTTAATTTTTTCCCAAATTTGATTAGATCGTAATTTTGTTTCTGTACCGTTTATTAATCTTAAAAAAGGTTTTTCATTTTCGTCTTTTTTGTTTTCGCTATAGTTCATTTCCCATTTATTGACCATTCCAGCACTTGTTTTAGACAATATAAAATACTTCTCGGAAAGATAAAGCGCCGCCAACTTTCCTATACCTTTTCTACCCATCATTTTATAGTTGTCGAATACTTCTGGGGCCTGCTCCAATCTTTTATTGTAACCGACTTTCGCGTAAATACTAATGTTATTGTCATCCAAACCGATACCGTCATCAATAATTTCCACAAGAGATTTTGATTTATTTATCATATTTATATAAATATATATATTTTTAGCATTTGCATCAAAACCATTTGCTACAAGCTCCGAAATAGCGCTCCAAGCATTTGAATAAAGGCTTTTGCCTAGTAATTTTAAAGCAAGCCATCCGAAAGAAAATTCTACCTTTTGCATCATTATCCCTTCTTATGTTTTTTCTTGTAAGATAAGAAACTTTTTGTTACTTGATTTGCAAGACTAATAGCAAGCAAGGGAGGTACGGCATTACCGACTTGAGAATTTTGTTGAGTTTTACCACCATAGAATTTAAAAAAATCAGGAAAAGACTGCAATCTAGCCCCCTCTCTTGTGGTAAGCGCCCTGTTTTCTTTTGGGTGTATGCATCTTAGAGATGAAGGCGTTCCCAAGTTATTCGTTATCGTTGTAGACGGTTTATTCCACCATAGCCTTCCGTATGTATTTTTGTAGCCGGAAGTGAGTCTATATTCTGACGGTAACTTTTTGTCATCAACCAAACTGTTTATATACTCTCGCCCCTCGCCTTCTATTACAGCATTGATAACGCCTTGAATTTTCTTGCCATAAGAGCCGCTCTTATGGCAAGTTAAAACATCGTTATTATTTCTCATAAGCTCTTGGTAAATATTCTTAGGAGCTGTTAAATATTCATTCTTTTCTTCGTTTGATCCTAGTGGTGGTAAATCTGATAATGCATTTTCCACGCTTAAAAATGCATTACAATCAGTTAATATTTCATCCGGAAATTTCCATGTTAGATCTACATCTTTTCTTACACCAACTATAAATACTCTCTCCCTATTTTGTGGTACACCAAAACTCACTGCATTTAGAATTTTTTTATAAATCATATAGCCATTGGTATTTTTTATATTATTAAACATTTTATATATATCTTCTATTACAGGAATGCCAACATTGTTTTTCATGGTAAGCAGACCTTTGACATTTTCAAAAATAAACATTTTTGGTTTCAGAATACTCAGTAATCTACAGTATTCCTTATACATAATAGCTCTGTTATCATACTGTCTTTTGCCTACGGTACTGTAAGATTGACAAGGTGGTCCCCCTATGACAAGATCAACACAACTTATATCAATTCCATTATCTTTGATTTTTTTCTTATTAATTTCTTTAATGTCACATTCTAATAAATTTATATTTGGAAAATTTAACTTAAAAGCAGCTGCAGCATGTTTATTGTATTCATTTGCAAACAAAAAATTAAATTTATCATTTTTTACAAATTTATTCATATCTTTTTTATAGTAAAAACCAAATGTTAAACCACCAGCTCCTGAAAACAAATCAACAATATTTATAGCTCGTTTTCTCAATTTTTCAATTTACTCCCACTCTATCGTTGCAGGTGGCTTGCTTGAGATGTCATAAACTACGCGGTTTATGCCATTTACCTCGTTTATAATGCGGCGGCTTACGTTTTCAAGCAGATCATAAGGAAGCCTTGAAAAGCTTGCAGTCATGCCATCACTTGCATCTACCACGCGCACGCAAACAGCGTTTTCGTAGGTGCGGTTATCGCCCATAACACCAACAGAATTTACATTTAAAAGTACGCAAAATGCCTGCCAAGTTTTGTTATACCAGCCACTACTTTTTAGCTCATCGCGCAAGATCACGTCAGCTTTACGAAGCAGCTCAAGACTTGGTTTATTTACCTCGCCCATGATGCGGATAGCAAGGCCAGGTCCAGGGAAAGGATGGCGGAAAACTAGCTCGCGACTTAGTCCTAGCTCAAGTCCTAGCTTTCTAACCTCGTCTTTAAAAATTTCTCTTAAAGGCTCTATTAGTTCAAATGTCATCCAATCAGGCAAACCTCCAACATTGTGGTGGCTCTTTATCGTCTTGCTTGAGCCAACAACTGAGCTTTCGATGATATCAGTATAAAGAGTGCCTTGAGCTAGAAATTTCACATCGCCATGCTTCTTAGCCTCTTGCTCAAAAATTTCTATAAATGTCTCGCCTATGATCTTGCGTTTTTTCTCAGGGTCTACCACCCCAGCTAAGCGGCCAAGAAAGGTCTCGCTCGCATCTATGCTAACTAGCTCAACGCCAAGCTTTGTTCTAAATGTAGCCTCAACCTGCTCTTTTTCGTTTGTTCTAAGAAGTCCGTTATCAACAAATACAAGGATCAAATTTTCAGGCACAGCAGCCGCCAAAAGTGCCGCAGTCACAGAACTATCCACACCACCACTAACTGCGCAAAGCACCTTGTGAGTGCCCACTGTTTTTCTGATCTCTTCTATCTTATTTTTAGCGAAGCTTCCCATATTCCATGTGCTCTCGCAGCCACAGATATATTTAGCAAAATTCTTTAAAATTTGCGTGCCATACTCACTATGTTGCACCTCTGCGTGAAACTGGATCGCATAAAATTTACGCTTATCATCGCCAAAAGCGCAATAAGGCGAATTTTCGCTGATCGCAATCGCCTCAAAGCCCTTTGGCAGGTCTTTTACATAGTCGCTATGGCTCATCCATACGATTTGTTTTGAAGGTGTATCTTTAAAAAGATCGTGCTCTTTTACGACGCTAAGTTCAGCCTTGCCGTACTCTTTGTGATCAGCTGCTAAAACCTCAGCACCATGCGTGTGAGCAAGGAGCTGCATGCCGTAGCAAACGCCAAGTATAGGGATATTTAGCTCAAAGACGCCGTTATCGCAAAAGTAGGCATCTTTGGCATAAACGCTAGCTGGACCACCACTTAGAATGATACCTTTTGGATCTTTCGCCTTTATATCGCTTAGTTTTGCGTTAAATGGCAAAATTTCAGTATAAACTCCTTCTTCTCTTAGCCTTCTAGCTATTAGCTGAGTATACTGCGAACCAAAGTCCAAAACTATAATCGTATTGTTCATTTATAACCTTTTAAAAGTAGATGTGAAAAATTTCAAACTGCACATACCAAACAATGAGTGATACGATGTATCCTAAAACTACCATCCATGCATATTTCATATGCGCACCAAAGGTATAAATTCCTTTTAATTTACCCATTACTCCAACGCCAGCTGCTGAACCAAAGCTGATCATCGAACCGCCGATACCAGCCGTTAGCGTCACTAATAGCCACTGACTCATTGCCTCGCCTGCATCAGCTCCCATTGCTGGATTTGCTTTCAAAACAGCTGACATAACAGGGACGTTATCAACGACTGCTGATAAGAAGCCAACTCCGATATTTACAGGTGTTGAGCCAAATTTATCATAAAGTGACACAGCGTAATTTAAAAATCCAGCAAAGTGAAGAGCGCCAACTGCAGCTAAAATTCCAAAGAAGAAAAATAGCGTGTTGTTCTCGATCTTTGACATATAGTGAAAGACGTTCATAGGCTCTTCGTCTTTGTGAGCTTTTTTGAAATAGTAAGTGTAAAGGCTAAGCAGTGAGAAGCCAAACATCATGCCCCACATCGCTGGTAAGTGAAACAACTGGTGCATCATAACTGCACAAAAGATAGTAAATGCACCTATGAATATAACCGCTTTACCACCCTTTTTCATAACCACTTTTGGCTCATTTGCCACGTCAAAATGAGGCGCAGTATTTGGCACGATGCGTGAAAGTAAAAATGCTGTCACAAACCAGCCGATAAATGAAGCTGGGAAAAGTGCAAAAAAGTCTAAAAATGGTGACTTGCCAGCTGCCCAAACCATAAGTGTAGTGATATCGCCAAATGGACTCCACGCACCGCCTGCATTTGCAGCTACGACGATGTTTATCGCACCTGCGACTAGGAAATTTGTATTATTTCTATCTATCGTTAAAAGAACGGTTGATAGGATAAGCGCTGTTGTTAGGTTATCAGCCACTGGGCTAATGAAAAACGCCAAAATTCCAGTTAGCCAAAATAGCTTTCTGTAAGTGTAGCCTTTTGAAACAAGGTTGTATTTAAGTGCGTTAAATACATCTCTTTCAACAAGTGCTTCGATAAATGTCATCGCTACCATTAAGAAAAATACGATCTGAGCTATCTCCAAGATCAGGTGATTTACCTCGTGCTCTAGTGAATGCACATCCATGCCATTTATAAGCATATAAACGCCGATTAGCAAAAACATAAAAGTGCCGATAAAAATGGCAGGCTTTGCCTTGTCGATGTGAAAATTCTCTTCTGCTGCTATGAAAAAGTATCCAACAACAAAAATGATAAGCGATAAAATTCCCGCCCATGTAGTAGTTAAGTCAATAGCCGCAGCTTCTCCGTCAGCACCAAAGGCTATAGCAAAAAACAAGCCTAGAAGTCCAAATAACCTCATATACTCTCCTTGTAAGATAAAAATTTGCGTATTTTACTTAAATGAGCCTAAAATTTAGGTTAGTTAAATTTATTAAGCTTGCATTACATTTTTATCTTACGCGAAATTTAAGATCAAATTTTATTGATCTTGTCTGTTTTTTTCTCTTTTACGGGTGCATCGCCATAAAATGGATCGTCCTTGTAGCCGCAACCACTAAGTGCAAAAAGAGCGAAAATTAAAATAAAAGATGATAAGATTGCCTTATGAAAGACGCCAAATTTATGATAGATGCTATCCACGAAAATCCTTTGTATAAAGAAAAATTAAGCATGGCAGACGAGTGCCAAGAGCTTCTTCGCCTTATGGGTAAAGCAAAGCGATTTTACATAGCTTTTTGCTATGTTAGAGAAGGCATATTAACCTTCGTTCTCACTCATCCCTCAGGGCTTTTGGAGCTTAGACGTGATAGTAGTATAAATGATATAAAAGGGTTATTAAAAACCTTTTGCAAATTTAATAAAAATAGCATTTTTGCAAGCGTCATCGAGCCAAAACCTCTTAGCGAGATCAACTATATAAAAAATAAAAAAGAAGAAAATATAAGATTTATCGTGAGCAAATATCTAAAATTTTTCACGCCTCAACCTACGCAAAGGTCAAATTTCATCACGCCAGCTAGCAAGGGCGAGTTTAAAAATTTAGCCACAAATGAGCAAATTTATAAGAAATTTGAAGAGCTAAGAGAAATTTTGCTAAAGAAAAACGAGCAGGCAAGATGCTAATAGACGAGATCAGAACGCTTCCAAATGAGCCTGGCGTATATCAGTATTTTGACGCTCAAAACAGACTTTTATATGTCGGCAAGGCCAAAATTTTAAAAAACAGGGTCAAAAGCTACTTTAAATTTACCCCAAGCCTAGCTCCAGCTGAAAAGCTAAGCCCAAGAATTTCAAAGATGATAAGCGAGGCTGTGCATCTTGAATACATCGTCACACCAAGCGAGGCAGACGCGCTCATACTTGAAAATTCATTCATAAAGCAGCTAAAACCAAAATACAACATCTTGCTTCGTGACGACAAGACCTACCCTTATATCTTTATAAATTTAAACGATGAATTTCCTAGATTTGAGATCACCAGAAAGGTTGTAAAAGGCTCAAATATACGTTATTTTGGGCCATATTTTAGCGGAGCAGGAGAGCTTCTTGAGGCGCTTTATCTAAATTTCAACCTAGTTCAGAAAAAGTCTTGCATCAAAGGCAAAAAAGCCTGCCTTTTTTACCAGCTAAAACGCTGCTACGCCCCATGTGAGGGCAAAATTTCAAAAGAAGACTACGCCAAAATAGTCGCTGATGCCACAGCCGCTTTGCAAAATCCAAATTTGTTAATCGCTCGCCTTGAAGAGCTCATGCTAAACTACGCCAAAGCCGAAGACTACGAGCAAGCAGCCGCGACTAGAGATAAGATGCAAACGCTTAAAAATATGCAAACAAAGGTTGAAGTTGATCTAGCCAAGCTTGAGGACTTTGAGGCCTACTCAGTCGCTTGCGTGCATGATATGATCTGCGCGGTGAGATTTAGCGTGCAAAGTGGCAAGATAACAGGCGTAAAAACTGATATCACGCAGGCTAAAAACGCTCAAAAAGACGAGATAAACGAGGCTTATAAGCAGGCCATTTTAAAAAGCTTTATCGCTGGTCAGCCAATAATTAGCACCAAAATTTACGTCAATGAAAACTTTGAAGATAGCGAGCTGGTGGAGGAAATTTTAAACGAGAGATTTGGACGTAAATTTAGCATCACATGCCCAAAAATAGGCGATAAGCGTAAAATTTGCGAGATAGCTACAAAAAACGCTGAAGTTAGCATCGAAAAATACCTAAAAACGCACGATAACGAACTATTAAACGATATAAAAGAGTATTTTAATCTAGCTCATACGCCTTACGTAGTCGAAGCCTACGACAACTCACACCTTTTTGGCGAGGCGAGTGTCGGAGCGATGGTGCGCTATGAGCATGGCGAGTGGGCGAAGCAAAACTACCGCCACATGCATCTTGGCTCCAAAAACGACTACGATCAGATGAGAGAGAGCCTCACTGCTAGAGCACTTAGATTTGACAAGCTTAGCCCGCCTGATCTTTGGGTTATTGATGGTGGCGAAGCGCTTTTAAATTTAGCCTGCGAAATTTTAGCAAGTAGCGGGGCAAACGTCGATGTGATCGCTATCTCAAAAGAAAAGATCGATGCCAAAGCTCACCGTGCAAAGGGCGAGGCGAAAGATAAAATTTATACAAAAAATGGCAGCTTTAGCCTAAGCACGAGCGATAAAAAGCTGCAGTTTTTCCAAAAAATGCGCGATGAGAGCCATAGATTTGTCATCAGTTTTCACAGAAAAACAAGGCAGAAAAACGATATGCAAAGATCAGTGCTAAGACAAGCTGGCGTTTCTGAGGGCAGTATCGCGAAATTAATCAGCTTTTACGGAAGTTTTGATAAAATCAGCGAAGCAAATTTAGACGAAGTGGCAAAAATAACAAACAAAAGCGTAGCGGCAAAGCTTTTAACGCTCAAAGAAGGAAATTTGAAGTGATAATATACGACAAAAACGGTCAAATTTTAGCGATGGGAGATATCTCTCTTGGTCTGCTTGAATTTAAAGATATAAGGGAGTTTTTAAGCGAACATAAAGACATTGACGAGCTAGTTTTAGACTACAAAGAGTCTGGAGTTTTTATAGATTATCTAGCTAAAAGACCAAATTTAAGAGTAAATTTAAAGACCAAAAACGGCAAAATTTTAAATGCTACGCTTAAATTTTCAAAGATCAGCTCAGTAAAAAATGAAGAGTATTTTGAGCTTTTAATCCTCGATCAAACAGAAATTTACAGCCAAAACCAGCAAGCTGCGATGAAAGCAAAGACAAAGCTTCGCTTGCCAAATTTAAAGGTCGATGAAAAAGAGCTTTTGGATAAAGAAGAAGAGATCTTAAACGAGAGCTGGTTTAGCGAGACAGCTAGCTTTTTAAATTTAAGCAAAAGCGAGTTTGCGACCTATCTTGGTATATTTTTAAGCAAAGCCAAAGACAAGATGATCTTTATCCAAAGTGCGGTGCAAGCGCGAGATACTAAATTTTTAGAAGAGAGCATAAAGATCTTAAAAGAGCCAGCGCTAAATTTAAAGATCACTCCGCTTGTGGCAAATTTCGATGCGCTACTTACCAGACCAAACAAGATTAAAAAAATCGCTCAGATAAATGAAAGACTAAGCGAAATAAGCACACTTTGCAATAAATTTTCAAAAAGGCTTGGCAATGAGGGTTAGTAAATTTTTAGTTCTTTTGCCGATATTTTTGGCAGCTTTCGCTTGCTTTTATAGTGGCGCGCTCTACTTTGATAAATTTAGGATCTCTTATGGCATAAATAGCGAGGTAAAAAGAGAAAGTTTGATAAGAAAAACCTTAGATGCGATCGTTTCAGAAAGAATTGCTTACGAAAGATATAGTCAAACTAGGTCACCTCAAGATGAAGCGGCTTTAAGAGAGGCAAATGCTGCTAAGAATTTGTTTGTAAAAAGTTTATCAAACACTCTTTCTAACACACCAGATAATAAAAGGATAAGAGATAGGCTAAATGAAGTTTTAAAAAACGCAAATGCAAGTTGGGAGAGCTCTAATCTCTCGTTTCTTAGCTTTGTTGAGTTAGCAAATTCTGCTGTTGAAAGTGGGCAAATTTTATTTAGAGATGTTGCTTTAGACATTGATATCAAGCGTCATATACTCTCTTTACTTAGAACCTATGAGCTGCTTCAAAACGTAAATACCACAAAAGAGCATATCTTGGCTGTGCTTATGGGTAAAGAAAAAATTACCGAAAGTTCGCTAAAACAATCTCTAGATAGCCTTAAATACAACGATATAAATGCAAATTTACTCCCAAATGGCGACATAAAAGACAACATAATAAGAGATATAGATAGGCTTGATAATATAGAGACCTCTCAGGGCTATGACGAGATCCGCCTTAAGCTAAAGCTAAAAAATGAGCTAACACGTGATGAAATTTTGCAGATATATACCTTTGAAAGCAATAGAGCTAAGCTTTTCAGCAAGATAGCAAATGTCTTAAGTGACGAGCTAAAGAGACTAAATGATAACTTTAGAGTAAAGGTGCTTTCTCTAACATTTTTGATGTTTTTTCTATCGCTTTGGCTCTTTTACGCTGGCTATAAAACATATATCTGGCTAAAAGCTCTAGAAAATTTAAACCAAAAAATGAAGCTTGTAAGAGATGAGGTTTTAAAAAGAGGCGATAGAAATCCACAAAATTTAATAGAAAATTTCATCGCGCTATATAAAGAGCTACTTCAAAAATATGAGCAAGAAAGAAGCTTTGCTGCGATAAAAGATAGACTGCTTGTTAGGCTAAGTAAGAAATTTTATCAAGCAAAAGAGCAGATATTTAGCTCGGTTGCTACGCTAAAAAAAGATGAAAATGTCCTTAAAAATGAGCTTGTTTTTGAAAATTTAGAAAAAAATAGCCAGATAATCGCGATAAATTACAGCAATATAAAAGGCTTGCTTGATAGCAGAAATGGCGAAGTTGGACTAAATTTAAAGCCATTTAACCCACAAATTTTGTTTTCAAATATCCTTGAAGCGCAGATACCTTTCACGCAAGAGAAAAAGCTAAATTTCTTAACCTATCTTGATGCAAACATCAGCGACGAGCTAGAGGGCGATAGCGAGAAGATAAGCGTCGTCTTTGGCTCTATCATGCAAGCTGTCGTGACAAAATGCGATAAATTTGCCAACTTGATAGTAGAGATAAAAAATGTCAGCGACGCCCTTAGTCAAAGCGGTCTTTTACTCATCGAAACAAAGATAAGGACAAATCAAATTTTCATAAATGAAGAGCAGATAAAAGCTTTAAACGCAGAAGATGAAAATGAGATAAATGATGAAGAGAGCGAGTTTTATCTAAGACTTGCTAGCTTTTATCTAAAGCTTTTTAACTCAAGCCTTGACATAAGCACACTTGGTGGAGCTGGTAATGAGTTTAAATTTATCCTTAGTCTAAAAAAGGTGCAAAAACTGCAAAATTTCAGCCTAAATCACGAGCTAAGGATCGCGTATCTGCCTGATATAAATGCAAAATACAATGAATTTTTCGCAGCTACTTTAGAAGATATGGGGCTTAGGTTTCAAAATATCATCTCAAATAATCAAGCACTAGCGAAAAACTACGATATCGTCTTTGCAAGGCAGAGTGCAAGTAAAAATATAAATATAAAAAATGTGGTCTTGCTAAAAGATCCTCTCACGCCACTTAGCGTTGCAAGGCTTGTCTATATGGAGAAAAATAGGGGCGAGAGCTTGGCTGAAGAGAAAGTGCTCTTTTTGCTTTGCGACAAAAATCCGCTTAGCCTTGAGATGTTTTCGCGCGCTTTTAGCTTCTTAGACTGCGAAGTCATAGGCGTTAGCAGCCACAAAGAGCTTAAACAAGCACTGCTTTTAAATAGATTTAACGCAGTCTTTATCGATGCTTCATTTTTTGAAAATGGCGTGGCAAATTTCGTAAAAGGGATAAGATCGCTTCAAGAAGAGAAGATAAATTTAGTCGCTGTGGTCTCAAATACCTCAAACATCCCTGAAAGAGAGCTACTGCCTGCTTTTGATGAGAAGATCAGAAAGCCTTTTAGCAAAGATGAGCTAAATCAAATTTTGCCTAAATTTATAAAAAACTATAAGCCAAGCAAAGAAAATAGATACTTTAGTAAAAATGAAAACATAGTGATTTACAAGAGCACAAAGCTTGAAAATAAGATATTTGCTGGCGCTCTTGGCGAGTTTCAAAACACGCTTGAGGTCGCAAATAGCTTTAGCGAGCTTTTGATAAAGATAAAGACAAAACCTTGCTCGCTAGCGCTTGTGGATGAAACGGCGGAGGGCTTTGATATAAAAGAGCTTTTAGCTACGATATCTGAGCTTAGAGCTGGGCTAAAGCTGGATGCTAGAGTGCTTCTTTTTAGCAACAACTTAGAGCTTAAAAACCAAAAAGAGTATATAAAAATCCTATCTCCAAGCGTTAGCAAGATAGAGCTTACAAACTTCGTAAAATCAGAGCTTGGCGAGATAAATTCGACCCAAAATGAACTAAAGAATAACTTTAAGTTTATAAAATTTAAGGTTTGAGTTTTGAAGTAAAAATTTGAAGTGAAATTTAGACTCAAAAAGAGTCTAAATTTTTTTTAAAATGTGCTTTGTGGATCAGCTACGCCTTCGCTCCAGCCAAGTTTTGCGCCAGCAAGCAGGTGAAAGTGTAGGTGTATAACCTCTTGACCGCCGTTTTCGCCGCAGTTTGTTATGAGGCGGTAACCGCTCTTATCAACGCCCATTAAGCTCGCCACTTCTTGGATAAATTTAGTCATCTCACCCATCAAAACTGGATCCATCTCTTGGAAGTTTTTGTAGTGTTTTTTAGGGATGATGAGGATGTGGATCGGCGCTTTTGGGTTGATGTCGTTAAAAGCTAGAAATTTCTCGCTTTCAAGCACTTTGTTACAAGGAATTTCACCAGCAACGATCTTTTCAAATATGGTCATTTTAGCTCCTTTGAAAGTTTGAGAAATTATATCAAAGTGTGCTTAAATTTCGCGCTTTTTATCTTGATTTTAACTCTTTTTCTATAAAATCGATGCAAAAATTCATAAAGGTAAAAAATTGCAAGATTTCATTAACAAAATCAAAAATGAAATTTCAACTCTTGATGATCTGGAGAAGGTCAGGGTAGAAATTTTTGGCAAAAAGGGCATCTTGGCGCAAGGCTTTGCAAAGCTAAAAGAGCTTGGCGAAGATGAAAAAAAGGAATTTGCAGCAAATTTAAATAAGCAAAGAGATGAGCTAAGCGCGCTTATAGAAGCTAAAAAGGCTGAGCTTAGCGAGCAAGAGATAGATAATAAGATGAAAAAAGAGGCCGCTGATATCACGCTCTTTAATGAGCCTGTTGCTAGCGGGGCGCTGCATCCTGTGATGGCCACGATGGATAAGATAATTGAGTATTTTTTAGCTCTAAATTTCTCGCTCGAGACTGGGCCGCTTATAGAAGATGATTTTCACAACTTTGAGGCGCTAAATTTACCAAAATACCACCCAGCAAGGGATATGCAAGATACATTTTACCTAGATGATTTTAGACTTTTAAGGACGCATACGAGCCCAGTTCAGGTGCGAACTATGTTAAATCAAAAGCCACCTATCCGCATGATAGCGCCAGGTACGGTCTTTAGACGTGATATGGACTTAACGCATACACCGATGTTTCACCAGGTCGAGGGCCTTGTGGTGGAGGACGCTGAGAAAGTTAGCTTTGCAAATTTAAAATCAATGCTTGAGGGCTTTTTAAAACATATGTTTGGCGACGTTGAAGTGCGTTTTCGCCCTAGCTTTTTCCCATTTACGGAGCCTAGCGCAGAGGTTGATATTAGTTGTATATTCTGCCATGGTAAGGGTTGCAGGGTGTGCAAGCAGACTACTTGGCTTGAGGTGCTTGGATGCGGCGTCGTTGATCCAAATGTATTTAAGGCTGTTGGCTACAAAAATGTAAGTGGATATGCCTTTGGCCTTGGCGTTGAGAGATTTGCGATGTTACTTCATAGAGTGCCTGATCTAAGGTCACTTTTTGAGGGAGATTTAAGATTGTTGGAGCAGTTTAAATGATAATTTCAAAGCATTGGTTAAACGAGTGGGTCGACCTTAGCGAGGTTAGCGGCGAGACACTTTCAAAGACATTAAATTCAATCGGTTTAGAAGTTGATAGCTATAAAGAGATAAATTTACCAAAGAGCATCGTAGTTGGCTATGTAAAAAGTAGAGAAAAGCACCCAGATGCCGATAAGCTAAGCGTTTGTCAGGTTGATGTTGGCAGCGAAACGCTTCAGATCGTGTGTGGGGCTAAAAACGTCGAGGCTGGTCAGTTTGTGCCAGTTGCGCTCATTGGCACGACGATGCCAAATGGTCTTGAGATCAAAAAGGCAAAGCTAAGAGGCATCGAGTCATGCGGTATGATCTGCTCATCGGCTGAGCTAGGACTACCTAAGACAAATGACGGTATCTTGCCACTTGATGAGAGTATCGGCAAGCTAAAACTTGGCACAAGCCTTGGTGAATTTGAAGCGTTTAAAGATGTGATCATCGAGGTTGATGTCACAGCAAATAGGGGCGACTGCCAAAATTTACACGGCATCGCAAGAGAAATTTGCACCGCACTTGATCTAAATATGAAAGATAGCCACGAAAATGAAGATAGCGAAAATTTACTAGGCATCGGCAGGATTGCATCTGTGCGAACTGAAGATAAGGTAAATGGCTCGTTTTTATATAAAGCCTTTGAGCTAAAAAATGCATTGAGTGAAAATTTATTAACTAGGATGAGGCTAGCTCTGATTGATTGCCAAAAGACAAATTTAGTAGAAAGACTACTTGAATACGCGACATTTTGCACGGGCGTCTTGTTTAGAGCTTATGATCATGCTAAGCTTGTGGGCGAGGGCGAAAAAGCAGTTTTTGACATCAAAAATGGCGAAAATGGCGAGTGCGTGGTCTTTTGCGAGGATAAAAATTTAGGCATTGCTGGAATTTACCAAAGCGATGAGGCTAGGGTTGATGAGGGCTCAAAGGTGATCTTGGTAGAGGCTAGCTACGTAAAACCAGATGTTGTCTCAAAAGCCATTTTTGAAAATAAAAATTTACCAAAAGGCGATCAAGTTTATCGCTCAAGCCGTGGTAGCGAGCCAAATTTAGCTTACGGGGCGGACTATCTTTTTAAAAGGCTAGCTGGCTTTAAAGATAGCCTAAGTCTTTTCGCTGGCTCACAGCAGTCACTTCTAAACACAGAGCCTATCACGCTTAGCATCTCGCTTGGCGAGCTTAAAAATATGATCGGTCAAGAGGTTGCAAGAAACGATGTCGTTAAAATTTTAAAGAAACTTGGCTTCGAGATCGCGGTAAATGTTGAGCAAGAGAGCTTTAATGTAAAAGTGCCGTTATTTCGCCATGACATCGTAAATTCTCATGATATCTGCGAGGAGATCGTAAGGATAATAGGCATCGACAATATCGCCTCAACGCCGCTAAATTTTGCAGAGAAAAGTAGGCTAAATAAGACATATTTTGACTATAAAAATGCTTTAAATTTAAGGCGCCGTGCAGCCGACAATGGTTTTTTTGAAAGCGTACACTACGTATTTGACAGCCTTGATGAGCTAAGTGAGCTAAATTTCAAACCTTGCAAGATCAAGATACTAAATCCTATAAACAACGAGCTAAACACGCTTAGACCGGCACTTGTTAATCACCTTCTAAGCTCAAGCGAGAAAAACATCAAAAACTCAAAACGCTCAGTTAGACTTTTTGAGCTTGGCGAAGTTTTTGATGAAAATGCAAACCAAGGCTTAAATTTAGGCTTTGTCGTATCAGGCCTCTTAAAAGAGCCAACACTCATAAACGGCGCAAAGGGCGAAGAGGCAAATTTCTACGCATTTGCAGCGATGGTGCAAAATGTCATAGGTAAATTTGAGCTAAAACCTTGCCGCGAAATATCGTATCTTAGCCCATACGAGCAAGCACACATATATCAAAATGGCGAAAAGATCGGCTATATCGGCAGAGTCGATGCAAGAGTAGAGGCAAAAAGGGATCTGCCTAAAACTTATATTTGTGAGATTGATTTTGCAAAGCTTAAATTTGAGCCGATCTTAGCAGTGCCTTACTCAAAATTCCAAAGCACTACAAGGGATCTTAGCCTCATCGTGCCTGAAAATTTCGAGGCTGGACGCATTTATGAGTGTATAAGAGGGCTAAATTTAAAAGAGCTAAAAGAGTTTTTGCCGGTTGATATCTATAAAGATGTGAAACTAAACGGCGCGATTAGCCTTAGCCTTAAATTTACATTCCAAGATATGGAAAAAACGCTTGAAGATGACGATATAAACGCACTTATGGATAAAATTTTAAGCGAGCTAAAAGAGAAACTAAATATCGGAATAAGATGAGAATTTATCCACTAGAAAAAAGTCTAAATTTAACCATCGATGACATCGCAGCGGATAAGTCTATCTCGCATAGATGCGCGATGTTTTCGCTTTTAAGCGACAAGCCATCTCGCGTTAGAAACTATCTAAAAGCAGGTGATACGCTAAATACCTTAAAAATAGTCGAGCTCCTTGGCGCAAAGATCGAAGATAACGGCGCTGAAATAACGATCACTCCGCCACAAAAGATAAAAGAGCCAAATGAAATTTTAGAGTGTGGCAACTCAGGCACAGCGATGAGGCTTTTTATGGGGCTATTAGCTGCGCAGGATGGTTTTTTCGTGCTAAGTGGCGATAAATACTTAAATTCTCGTCCGATGGCAAGGATAGCAAAGCCTCTAAATGAAATGGGTGCAAAGATAGATGGTGCAAACAATGCAAACAACGCTCCTCTTTGCATAAGAGGGACTAAATTTGAAAGATTTAGTTTTGATAGCAAGATCGCCTCAGCTCAGGTAAAAAGCGCGCTTTTGCTAGCGGCTCTTTACTCAAATGGCTGCAAATTTAGCGAACCAGAGCTAAGCAGAGACCACACTGAGCGCATGCTTGCAGGCATGGGAGCTGATATAAAGCGTGACGGCCTAGAGATCACGCTAGAGCCGATGAAAGGCCCACTTGCACCACTTGACATAGACGTGCCAAATGACCCAAGCTCGGCATTTTTCTTTGCGGTAGCAGCTCTAATCATCCCAAATTCGCATATCATTTTAAAAAATATCTTGCTAAATAAAACTCGCATCGAAGCTTACAGGGTTTTAGAGAAAATGGGTGCTGAGATAAAATTTCACAAAACCTCAAGCAAATATGAAGATATCGGTGATATTGAAGTTAAGTACTCGCCAAATTTAAAAGGTGTAGAGGTTAGCGAAAATATCTCGTGGCTCATTGACGAAGCCCCAGCTTTAGCCATCGCATTTGCCTGCGCTAAGGGTCAAAGCAAGCTAACAAATGCAAAAGAGCTTCGCGTAAAAGAGAGCGACAGGATAGCTGTCACGATAAATGCGCTAAAGCAGTGCGGTGTCGATGCTAGCGAGCTTGAAGATGGCTTTATCATAAATGGCTCTGAGGCTAAATTTGCTACAATAGATAGCCACGGAGATCACAGGATCGCCATGAGCTTTGCCATACTTGGACTAAAATGTGGCATGCAGATAGAAAAGAGCGAATTTATCGCCACTTCATTTCCAAATTTTGCTGAAATTTTAAAGAAAATGGGAGCTAGAGTTGAAGATCGAGCTTGCTAGTAGTTATGGATTTTGCTTTGGCGTAAAAAGAGCGATAAAGATAGCTGAAAATGCTGGAGATGCCGCAACTATCGGCCCGCTCATCCATAACAACGAAGAGATAAACAGGCTTGAGAAAAACTACAATGTAAAGACGCTTGAGGGTATAGATGAGCTAAAAGATGAGAAAAAGGCGATCATCCGCACTCATGGCATCACTAAAAATGACCTTGCAGAGCTAAAAAAGACCGATATAAAAGTGATCGACGCAACTTGTCCGTTTGTGACAAAGCCACAACAAATTTGCGAAAAAATGAGCGAAGAGGGCTATGATGTGGTGATCTTTGGTGACGTGCACCACCCAGAGGTAAAAGGGGTGAAGTCGTATGCTAAGGGCAATGTCTATGTCGTGCTTGAAGAGAGCGAGTTAGAGGGCATTAAATTTAAGCAAAAGGTCGCGCTCGTTAGCCAAACTACTAGAAAAGTTGAGAAATTTATGCAGATCGCAAACTATCTCATGCTTCATGTAAAAGAGCTGCGTGTCTTTAACACGATCTGCAACGCGACATTTGAAAACCAAGAGGCTGCTAAAAATTTAGCAAAAAGAGCTGACGTGATGATAATAATCGGCGGAAAAAACAGCTCAAACACAAAGCAACTCTACCTAATATCTAAAAATTTCTGCGAAGACAGCTATCTCATTGAAAGCGAAGAAGAGCTTGAAAGATCATGGTTTGACGGCAAAAATTTGTGCGGCATAAGTGCGGGCGCTAGCACACCTGACTGGATCATACAAAAAGTCGTTGACAGAATCAAAAAAGTATAAAATTTATCCTAGCTAAAGCCACAATTAACTATAATAAGCCAATTTGCCTCTACTGGCATAATAAAATTTAAAGGATCAAGATGGCTGTGAACAAAAGTGTTCAATTAGGAAAAGCAAAAGACGAAGATATCGAAGATATCGATTTTGCTGCGATGTTAGAGGAGTCTTTTAAAAAGACTGAAGAAGATAGTGACGCAAAGATCGTCAGTATCAATGGCGATGAGGTTTTAATCGACGTTGGCAAGAAGTCAGAAGGCATTTTAAATGTTTCTGAGATCACTGACGCAAACGGCAACCTGACGCATAAAGTTGGCGATACGATCAAAGTTGTAATAACTGGATCAAGAAATGGAAGACCTATAGTGTCGCACAAAAAAGCACTTAGAAAAGAGAAAGTTAAAGCTTTCATCGAAGCTTACGATCCTGAAAATTCTGGCGAAATCGACGTAAAAGTAGTTGGAAAAAATAAAGGTGGTTTTATCACTCAAGACGCAAATGGCGTAGAATTTTTCTTACCAAGAACGCACAGCGGATTTAAAAACGCTGAGGGCGTAGTCGGAAAATCATACAAAGTAAGAGTTATAAAAGTTGATAAAGAAGAGAATAGCATCGTTGTCTCAAGAAAGAAAATTTTAGATGACGACCGCAAAAAACGCAAAGAAGCTCTATCAAACATAGTAGAAAACGATAGTGTTATAGAGGGCACAGTTAAGAAGATCACAACTTATGGTATGTTTGTTGATGTTGGCGGTGTAGACGGACTTGTGCATTACAGCGAGATAAGCTACAAAGGCCCAGTAAATCCTAGCTCTTTATACAAAGAAGGCGATAAAGTTTTAGTTAAAGTTATCAGCTATGACAACGAAAAACGCCACCTATCTCTATCTATCAAGGCTGCTACTCCAGATCCTTGGGAAGAGATCATAAATGATGGTCTAGAAGTTGGCGACACCATCAAAGTAACAGTTAGCAATATCGAGCCTTATGGCGCATTTGTCGATCTTGGAAATGATATTGAAGGATTTTTACACATATCTGAAATTTCATGGGATAAAAATATCAAAAATCCAAAAGATCACATCAGCGAAGGTCAAGAGATCGATGTTGAAGTTATCGAAATAGACGCAAAAGGACACCGCTTAAGAGTGAGCCTTAAAAATTTACTTCCAAAGCCATTTGATGAATTTAAAGCTAAATTTAAAGAGGGTGACGTAGTAAAAGGCGTTGTGACAACTATTACAAATTTTGGTGCATTTGTTAGAGTAGGCTGCGTTGAGGGCTTGCTACACAACGAAGATGCATCTTGGGATAGAAATGACAAGTGCAAAGATATGTTTAAGGCTGGCGATGAGCTAGAAGTAAAGATCATCAAAATCGACAGCGCTGAGCAAAAAATTTCTCTAAGCCTAAAAGATCTAAAACAAAGTCCAGTTCAAGCATTTGCTAATAAATTTAGTGTAGGCGACATCGTAAAAGGAACGATCCGTGACATTAAAGACTTCGGCGTATTTGTTGAGCTTGGCGATAATGTCGATGCGTTAATCCGCAAAGAAGATCTAGGTAGCGTAGATGCAAGCACGCTTAAAATCGGCGATGAGATCGAAGCTGCTATTGCATTTATCGATGAGAAGAAAAATAGAATTCGTCTAAGCATACGCCGTTTAGCAAAACAAAAAGAGCGTGAAGTGTTAAATGAGATCAACGACAACGACGACAAAGTAACACTTGGCGACATTATAAAAGAACAATTACGCTAGTATAAATGGGCAGACGCACGCTTTTATTAGTAGTTGTTCTGCTCTTTGTGATATTAGGTTTGGTTGGAGTTTATCTTGTTAAATTTGCAAGCGTAAATTTCAGCCAAACTACTGAAAAAAATATTACAAGTGAGCAAAATATAACCAAAAACACAGCTGGCAGTGAAAACTGGATCAATGAGCTGGCAACTATTAAGAAAAAAGATTACGTATTGCCCGTAAATGAAATTTTTATAGAATACAACCGACCTAAGATAGAAAAGCCAAAGACCACAGCATACGAACTTTTGATAGATAAAAACGACATCTACTCTATGTTCTGCTTGATGCAGACTTTGCGAAATAGCGAGGTTGATTTTACTGTAGTAAGAGATGGGGCTAAGAGCCAGATCTTTTTAAATACCCAAGACTCAAGGCTTTTGCAAAATATCATTTTGCAGCTAAGGGTTTACGATATCCACTCAAGTGTGAGAGAGGTAAAATTATGAAAACTATCATTGTTTGCGATGCGATACACCCAGTAGGTTTTGAACTTTTAAAAAAAGAACAAGATATAAATGTAATAGACACAGTTAATACCCCAAAAGACGAGCTTTTAAAAATTTTAGGTGAGGCCGATGTGGCGATCACTAGAAGCTCGACTGAGGTAAATGAGGCGTTTTTAGAAGCTGGTAAGAAGCTAAAAGCTATCGTTAGAGCTGGTGTTGGCGTGGATAACGTTGATATAGATGGCTGTTCAAGAAGAGGCATCATCGCTATGAACGTCCCAACTGCAAATACTATCGCAGCAGTTGAGCTAACTATGGCACACATGCTAGCAGCTGCAAGATCACTTGAATACGCTCACAACGATCTAAAGCTAGATAGAATTTGGAAACGCGAGAAGTGGTACGGAGTTGAGCTGTTTAAGAAAAAGCTAGGTGTGATCGGTTTTGGTAACATCGGCTCAAGAGTAGCAGCTCGCGCAAAAGCTTTTGGCATGGATATCATCGCATACGACCCATATATCGATCCATCTAAAGTTATCGATATGGGTGGCACTTATACTAAAAATTTTGATGACATCTTGGCATGCGACTTCATCACGATCCATACTCCAAAGACCAAAGAGACAACCGATATGATCGGCGCTAAAGAGATAGCAAAGATGAAAGATGGCGTAAGGCTTATAAACTGCGCTAGAGGTGGTCTTTATAACGAAGAGGCGCTTTATGAAGGGCTAAAAAGTGGCAAGATAGCATTTGCTGGCATTGACGTTTTTACAAAAGAGCCAGCGACAAGCCATCCGCTTCTTGATCTAAATAATGTAAGCGTCACACCTCATCTTGGAGCAAACACCCTTGAGTCGCAGCGCAACATCGCAGTAGAGGCAGTCGAGCAAGCTATCTTGGCAGCACGCGGTATAAGCTATCCAAACGCTTTAAATTTACCTATCAAAACAGAAGATCTACCGCCATTTGTTGAGCCTTATATCGATCTTACAAGCAAGATGGCATTTCTCGCAGCTCAGATAAACAAAAGTGCCATCAAAGCTATCCGCATAGAGACTCACGGGCAGATTAGCGAATATGCAAATTCAATGCTAACTTTTGCGATCGTTGGCGCTTTAAAAGAGAGTCTTGGCGATGCGATAAACTACGTAAATGCTAAATTTTTATGCGACGAAAAAGGCATAACCACCGAAACTAGCACAGGTGGAGATAGCATCTTTAAAAACAAGATCACAGTTCGAATTACGACTGAAAATGGCATCGTAAGCGTTGGCGGCACGGTCTTTGGTGAAAATCAACAACGCATAGTAACCGTAAATGGCTTTAAGACTGACTTCAAGCCAAAAGGCAAGATGATCATCTTTAAAAACCACGACGTACCAGGCGTTATCGCTCAGATCAGTAAAATTTTAGCTGACGAGAAGATAAACATCGCAGACTTCCGTCTTGGTAGAGATGAGCACGGCATGGCGCTTGCGGTCATCTTGGTTGATGAACATATAAAAACAGAAACGCTAGAGAGATTAAACGCACTTGAAGCTTGTGTTTGGGCTCAATACGCAGTTATATAACAAATTACGAAAGGATAAAAAATGGCTTCATATTCAATGGGCGATCTAAAAAAGGGACTAAAGATCGAGATCGACGGCGTTCCTTATAAAATCGTAGAATATCAACACGTTAAACCGGGTAAGGGTGCAGCTTTTGTTCGTGCAAAGATCAAATCTTTTGTCGATGGAAAGGTTCTTGAAAAGACTTTTCACGCAGGTGACAAGTGCGAGCAGCCGCATCTTGAAGAAAAAGAGATGCAGTATCTCTATGATGATGGTGAGTTTTGTCAGTTTATGGACACAACTACTTACGAGCAAGTTGCGATCAGCGACGAGGATGTGGGTGATGTTAAAAAATGGATGATCGATGGTATGATGGTTGAAATTTTATTTCACAACGGCAATGCAATCGGCGTTGAAGTGCCACAAGTAGTCGAGCTCAAGATAGTTGAAACTCCACCAAATTTCAAGGGCGATACACAAGGCGGCAAAAAGCCAGCTACTCTTGAGAGTGGTGCGGTAGTTCAGATACCATTTCACGTACTAGAAGGCGAGGTCATCCGCGTTGATACAGTTCGTGGCGAGTATATCGAGCGCGCAAATAAATAATCATACATCTGGCACGTTAAATTTATGAAAGAGAAATTTGACGAGCTTATCGCTCTGCTAAAGCCGCTATTTAAGGATAATGGCTTTAGCAAGAGCGCTTTAAATTTCTACAAAAATACTCCAAATTTTATATACGTTGTAAATTTTCAAAAAAGTAGTGGCAATAGCTCAGAGCGCACGAGGTTTTATATAAATTGCGGCATTTACGCCCCTTTTATAGAGGCTACTCTTGGCAAAGAAGCGCTTAGCAAGCCAAAAGAGTATGAGTGTCATTACAGAGCTAGAGTGCATGAAATCACTCGCACATCTGCTACATACTACCAGCTAGAGCCAGATAGTGACGTGGCTAAAATTTATGAAAATGTAGTAAATGACCTTGTCTTTGTTTTTAAATTTTTTGAGCAAAATAGCTCTGAAACAAATTTAATAGAGCTAATGCTCGAACAAAACGGCCTTGCTGCTATAAATCAACTATACGAATATCTTTTGATAAAAGATAAAAGTGAAATTTTGATCTCTCATGCCAAAAGGCTCTTCGCAAAGCATGGCAGCGAAGCAAGATGGAGCAAATTTGAAAACCAGATAAATGAGCTACTTAGAAAATATAAAAAAGATGAGTTAAATTTTAAATGATAAATCGCATTTGGTTGTAAAAACAGCAAATACGATCAGATAAATATGTAAACTTTGCGTCTATTTTAAATTTTTATTTATTTAAACTACTTACTAAATTTCAGGACTTATAATTTTTAAATCAATATTTTAAAATAGAAATTTGTTATGGTTTGCAATGCATCAGCATTAAAGCATATACTTCTAACGCGCGTAGGTTTTTACTAGGACTTTGTCTCGTAACTGCAAGCAGATGAGGGATTAAAAAAGAAGTGGGATAAGTGGACGAGTTTTGTGTCTATCCTACAGTTGTGAGCCTGAAAAGCAAAATTTAAGCCCCCCCCTCTTGTCTCCTTCTTGGATAAATCAAATTTAATCAAGCTATTTTTACAAATTTTAAACTCTCATTCACTCGCAAGAATTGACTACTAAAATTTGGCTTCGCTTGCAGCTTAGCTCAAATTTTAGAGCCGAAATTACTCGTTCATGAAATTTTAAAATTTACTTGACACTTGCATGATTTGATAAAGCAAATTTGCAAATTTTAAAATCTTACTCACTCGCCTTAGCGGACTACTAAATTTAGGCTGCACTTTGTTTAGCACTAAATTTAGAGCCGTGATATGTCAGCTCTAATTTTAAAATTTGCTTGAACATTTTTGTAAAAATTAAATATTTTTAGTTCGTAGTTATAAAATTTAAACTCTCACTCATCCACAAGAATTAACTACTAAAATTTTGCCTCGATTGCAGCTTAGCTCAAATTTTAGAGCCGAAATTACTCGTTCACAAATTTTTAAAATTTGCTAGATGCTCATCTTGGATTGTCAAATTCGTCTCTTGTAGAGCTGACTGTTAAATTTATCCAAAATGTCAGCTCTAATTTGAAATTTTGCTCGGAGTGTAAATTTAGGCTTACTGCTCAACTATCTTTTTAACAGCCAGTGAGGCTAAATTTAGCCCAAAGCAGGCAGTCACGCCCATGAAGCTTCCAAGTGGCTTGCAGATGGGCTCTTCGACTGAAAAAACTACGTCGAAATTCCCACTAAAGCCCGATCTTTTGAGCTCATATCTATATTTTCTAGCTAGCGGATCGATCGAGGTTTTCCAAACAGAAGCCACCTTTATTTTTGTAGGATCAACCCTTTTTGCCCCGCCCATCGAGGCTATAAATTTACTAGGATATACTGCGTTTGCAAGGGCGATCTTAGCAGCGATATCATCTATCGCATCGATCACCACGTCAAATTTACTAAAGTCAAATCCAGCGACAAACTCAGGCGTGATCAGCGTCTGCATAGGCGTGATGCAAGGATAAATTTTGGCAAACTCCTCGACCTTTATGCCGCCTACGTTTTCGCTGTAAATTTGGCGGTTTTGATTTGTCACGTCAAAGATGTCTTTATCGATCAGCGTGATGCTTCCGACCCCGCTTCTAGCAAGCGCATCTACGCACATCCCACCAACGCCTCCAGCTCCGCAAACTAGCACTTTTGCGCTTTGAAGCTTGCTAAAACCATCCTCGCCAAAGAGCCATCTTATCCTTGTAAATCTATCATTTTGCATCAAATTTCCCTTTTAAGCTCTCCAAGCTCTCATACGAAGTCATATTTAGTTTTATGGGCGTTATCGTGGCAAAGCCCTCATTTACCTTGCTGATGTCGCTTGGCTCGCCTTTTTCGTATTCAAGTGCAGCGTTTCCAAGCCAGTAGTACTCGATGCCTCTTGGGTTGCGATTAAGCGTGGCATGCGTGGCGTAGGTGCGTCTGCCAGCTGGCACGACGGCATAACCTTTGAAATTTTTGCTAGCTCTAGCTGGGATATTTACATTTAGAAATTCTCTTTGATTTAACAAAATTTCATCATTTAGCACCTTTGGCACGATAAATTTAACGATCTCTTTTGCCAGCTCAAAGCCAAGTTCATTTAGTGAGTTGTTTTCATAAAACTGCGAGAAGGCGATGCTTCTAATGCCCTGTAAAACGCCCTCCATCGCCGCTCCACACGTGCCAGAGTATGTGATGTCCTCACCTAAATTTGCCCCGTGATTTATGCCGCTTATCACTAGATCTGGTTTTTTGTTATAAAGTGCGTGAAGTGCGAGATAGACGCAGTCGCTAGGTGTTGCGTCGTCAAGTTTAAAAAAGCCATCATCAAGTTTTATAAATCTAAGTGGCCTTGTGAGCGTCAAAGAGTGAGCGCAGGCTGATTTTTCAGAGCTTGGAGCTACGATCGTGACATTTACGCCATCTAGCTCGCTTAAAGCTTCTTTTAAGGCAAGCAGGCCAGCCGCCTCAAATCCATCGTCATTTGTTATCAAAATTTCTTTCAAATTTTATCCTTTAAAGGGTTGGATTTTATCACAGCTTTCTTAAAATTTTAAAGAATTTTTGCGTATAATGCCCCCAAAAAAAGACCTGATGAAAGTGTGTAAATGAAAATTTTAGTCTCCGCTCTTGAGCCATCGGCAAATTTGCATTTAAAAGAAATTTTGAAAAATTTCGAGGGCGAATTTGAGCTAATGGGAATTTTTAGCGAAGAGCTTGGCACGCCATATATGAAAAGCAGCGAGTTTTCAGCGATGGGCTTTGTCGAGGTTTTGCCGCTCATTTTTAAGGCAAAAAAGGCGATGAAGGTAATGAGCCAGATGGCAAAAGAGGCTGATGCAGTGCTGCTAATAGACAGTCCAGCCTTTAACCTACCGCTTGCAAAGGCGATAAAAGAGGCCGGCGCGAAAGCAGCCGTGACATACTACATCTTGCCTCAAGTTTGGGCGTGGAAGCCAAAAAGAGTGAGTATTGTGGAGAGGTACTGTGACAACCTAGCTTCGATCCTGCCATTTGACTCTAAATTTTATAGCCGCTCGACCTACGTGGGCCATCCTTTGATGGATGAGATAAAGCTTAAGAAAACTAGCCTAAGTAGCAGTGGCAAAGTGGCGTTTTTGCCAGGATCAAGAAGGTCAGAGATTTCAAGGCTTATGCCAGTTTATAGAGAGCTTGCTAAAAAGATAGAGGCTACAAGGCTGCTTGTCGTGCCGTCATTTTTGCTTGATAAAGTGGGCGAAATTTACGGCGACACAAGCGACTTTGAGGTCGTCTCAAACACGCCTGAAGCCTTGTGTGAGAGCGACTTTGCCTTTGTTTGCTCTGGCACGGCTACGCTTGAGGCAGCGCTCATTGGCACGCCATTTGTGCTAGCATATAAGGCAAAAGCGATAGATGTTTTCATCGCTAGAAAATTTGTAAAGATCAAGCACGCGGGACTTGCAAATATAATGTTTGACTTCATGGGCAAAGAGCCGCTTCATGAGGAATTTATCCAAGAGTTTGCAACGGCTGAAAATTTGCTAAGAGCTTATGAGAGCTGTGATAGGCAAAAATTCTTAAAAGGCTGCGATGAGCTAAGAGCCTATTTGGCGCACGGCAGCAGCAAAAACGTAGTAAAAATTTTAAAAAATATGGAGTAAAAAATGAGTGAACCAATGACAATGCACGGATACGAGAAGATAGAAGCTGAGCTAAAGGATCTAAGACTGGTGCAGCGTCCTCAAATCGTAACAGAGATCGACATCGCAAGAAGCCACGGCGATCTTAAAGAAAATGCTGAGTATCACGCAGCAAAAGAGAAGCAAGCCTTTATAGACGCTAGGATCGCTGAGCTTAGCGCACTTTTGGCAAACGCAGAAGTGATCGATCCAAGTAGCTACGAGCATGATAGGGTGAGATTTGGCTCAAGTGTGACGATAATGGACGAAGAGACTGAGGTTGAGCATACTTACACGATAGTTGGCGTTAGCGAAAGTGACCTAGACAAGGGCTATATCTCGATAAACTCGCCTCTTGCAAAGCAGCTTTTAGGCAAGGCTGAGGGCGATGAGGTCGCGCTAAATTTACCAAAAGGCAGAAGCGACGTTGAGATCGTTAAGATCTGCTACAAGCCTATAAAATTTGACTAAAAAGATGAGGCAAAGAGCTAAAAACTGCTTTTTGACTCCGTTAATTTTTAATTAAGGCAAAATTTGAGCGAATATCTATATGCCCCCGTTATAAAAGAAGGCGCGATCTTTTTGGCTGATGCGCATGAAAACATAAACCGCGATGGATTTTTGAAATTCTTACGCGCTGTCGATAGCGGAGAGATCAAAGAGCCGCCACAGATTTTCTTGCTTGGTGATATATTTGATTTTTTAACGGGCGAGGGCGAATATACAAGAGAATTTTACGCTGAGCACTTAAGGTTTATAAATAAAATTTCACAAAAGGTGGAAATTTTTTACTTCGAGGGCAACCACGATTTTAGGCTTTCAAATTTATTTAATAAAACTAGAGATTTTTGGGACAAAGGAGAGAGGCTAAGCTTTGAGGGGGTAAAGGTTTATGACATTTGCGCTCAGCCAGTGAAATTTAGAACTATAAGTGGCGAGCACGTCCAAATCGCGCACGGAGATATATTTTTACCTTTTATAGATAAGTACGCACTTAGGTTTTTAAGGCTTAGATGGTTTTTGAAATTTATGAACGCAATTGATAAAATTTTGGATTTTAAAATTTCAAAAGCGATACTAGCCAAACTTACTAAGAAAAATCTGCACTATAAAATTTCAAACTTCAAGGAGCTAATGAGCAAGCATTTGCAGGGCTTTGACGCAAGTATAGTGATAGAGGGACACTATCATCAAGGTGAGCTATTTGATATTTACGATAGATTTTATATAAATTTACCTTGTTTTGCATGCGAGCAAAGTTATTTTGTTGTAGAATACGCCCAGCAAAAGTTGAATTTGCTCAAAATGAGTTTGAAAGGACATTGATGTTTGGAGACAACGTACTAAAAACGGGCTCAAACGAGATGGAACTTGTTGATTTTCGTATCTTTAAAAAGGCCGAAAACAAAGTATATGAAGGAATATACGGAGTCAATGTCGCAAAGGTGCGGGAGATCATTAAGATGCCAAATCTTACCGAGCTTCCTGGCGTTCCTGAGTATATCGAGGGAATTTTTGATTTAAGAGGTGTGGTTATCCCTGTTATAAATTTGGCAAGATGGATGAATATCGTCGAGCCAACTGAGGGTGTAGTTATAAAGCCACGTGTTATTATCGCTGAATTTAGCGGTATATTAATCGGTTTTATCGTCCATGAGGCCAAGAGGATCAGACGTATAAACTGGAAAGACATAGAGCCTGCAAATTTTGCTGCTGGAGCTGGTACTCTGGATAAAGGCAAGATCACAGGCGTAACAAGAATAGAAAATGACGAAGTACTTTTAATTCTTGATCTTGAAAGCATCGTTGAAGAGCTAGGAATTTACTCACCAAAGATCGAATTTGACGTAACAGAAGATCAAAAGATCAAAGGTGCTGCTTTGGTTCTAGATGATAGCTCAACTGCTAGAAAGCTAGTAAAAGACGCACTTGAGAAGATGGGCCTTAGCGTAGTTGAAGCTAAAAACGGCGTTGAGGGCTTAGAGAGGATGGAGGAGCTTTATCAAAGATATGGAGATAACTTAACAAAAGAGCTTAGAGTTATCTTAAGTGATATCGAAATGCCACAAATGGATGGATACCGCTTTGCTTCAACTATTAAAAATGATGATAGATTTAAAGATGTTCCAGTTGTGTTTAACTCTTCATTAAGCAATGAATTTAGTGAGGTTAAGAGTAAAGAAGCCGGTGGTGCTGCGTATCTTACAAAATTTGATGCTGGTGTATTTTATCAAGAGGTGCTAAAAGTGATTGAAGCACATTCTAAATCTGCGAAGTGAGGTGAAGTATGGATGATATGAAAGAAATAATGGAAGACTTTTTAATAGAGGCTTTCGAACTTATTGAGCAGATAGACCATGACCTTGTTGAACTAGAGGCAAACCCTGAAGACTTGGAGCTTTTAAATAGAATTTTCCGCGTTGCTCACACAGTAAAAGGTAGCTCAAGCTTTTTAAATTTTGACGTTTTAACAGAGCTTACTCACCATATGGAGGATGTTTTAAACAAAGCTAGAAAAGGCGAGCTAAAGATCACTCCAGATATCATGGACGTTGTTCTTGAGTCAGTTGATATGATGAAAGGACTACTTGAGAGCATTAGAGATAACGGTAGTGACGCAGCCGCTGGCATTGATATTAAAAATATATGTGCTAGCCTAACACAAATTTCTGAAGGTGAAGCCCCAAGCGTAGCCCCAGAAGCCCCAGCAGCAGCACCAGCTCCTGAGCCAGTAAAAGAGCCAGAGCCAGCCGCACCAGCTGAAGAAGCAGCTCCTGAAGTAAGTGATGCTGAGCTTTCAAAGCTAAGTGACTCTGAGGTTGAAGCTGAGATAGAGAGACTCTTAAAAGTTAGAAAAGCAGAAGATCAAGCAAGACGTGCTTCAAAAGGCATAGCTCCAAAATCTCCTGAAGAGATAGCACCAGCTGCAAGCGCTGCACCAGCACCAGCACCTAAACCAGCTCCTAGCAGAGAAAGAGATGCAGATAAAAAAGTGCCTGCAGCTAGTAACAGCAGTGCAGTAGCGCAAGAGCAAACGATACGTGTTGAAGTAAAGAGACTTGATCACTTGATGAATTTAATCGGCGAGCTTGTCCTTGGCAAAAACCGTCTACTAAAAATTTATGATGATGTAGAAGAGAGATATGAGGGCGAGAAATTCCTTGAAGAGCTAAATCAAGTAGTATCAAGCCTAAGCTTAGTTACGACTGATATCCAGCTAGCTGTTATGAAGACAAGGATGCTTCCAATAGCAAAAGTCTTTAATAAATTCCCACGTATGATACGCGACCTTAGCCGTGAGCTTGGTAAGCAGATCGACCTTGAAATTTCAGGTGAAGAGACTGAGCTTGATAAATCAATCGTTGAAGAGATCGGCGATCCGCTAGTTCACATCATCAGAAACTCATGCGACCACGGTATCGAAGATCCTGAGACAAGAAAGGCAATGGGCAAACCTGAAAAAGGCCTTGTTCAGCTAAAAGCTTACAATGAGGGCAACCATATCGTTGTTGAGATAGTTGATGATGGTAAGGGCTTAGACGCTGATATGCTTAAAGCTAAGTCGATAGAAAAAGGCATCATCACTGAGCGCGAAGCTGATGCGATGAGCGAGAAAGAGGCTTTTGGTCTTATATTTAAGCCAGGATTTTCAACTGCAGCCAAGGTTACAAACGTATCTGGTCGTGGCGTTGGTATGGACGTTGTTAAGACAAACATTGAAAAACTAAATGGTATCATTGATATCGAGAGTGAAGTTGGAAAAGGCACAGTTATGAAGCTTAAAATTCCACTCACACTTGCGATCATTCAGTCACTTCTTGTTGGAACACAAGAGGAATTTTATGCGATACCACTTGCAAGTGTTCTTGAGACTGTTCGCGTGCCGATCGATGATATCTACACGATCGATGGTAAAAACGTTCTAAGACTAAGAGATGAGGTCTTATCTCTTGTTAGACTTTCAGATGTCTTTGGTGTCAATAAAGTCTTTGACGGCGGAGATCAAACTTACGTCGTTATCATCGGTGTTGCTGAGGCAAAACTGGGTATCATTGTAGATACTTTAGTTGGTCAAGAAGAGATCGTTATTAAGTCAATGGGTGATTATCTACAAAATATCCCAGGCATCGCTGGAGCTACTATTAGAGGCGATGGTCGCGTAACTCTTATCATAGACGTTGGTGCTATGATGGAGATGGCAAAGGATATTAAGGTAAATATTAGAGCCGAAATGGAAGATAGCACTAAAGCAAAAGAGAAACCAAGCGATTATAAGGTCCTAATCGTTGATGACTCTAAGATGGATAGAACCATCATGCAAAAATCGCTTGAGCCAATCGGCGTCACAATAATAGAAGCAACTAACGGAGTAGAAGCACTCAATATAATTAAATCAGGCGAGCATGCATTTGATGCGGTGCTCATTGATATTGAGATGCCAAGGATGGACGGATATACTCTAGCTGGTGAAATTCGCAAATACTCTAAGTATCGCACTTTACCGCTAATAGCAGTAACATCAAGAACGTCTAAAACTGATAGATTGCGCGGAGTAGAGGTTGGTATGACAGAATATATCACAAAACCATATTCGTCAGAATACCTTGAAAACGTTGTTAGAAAAAATATTAAATTAGGTTAGGGGTTAGGCGATGAATGATAAACTAAACCAAGTTTTAAGCAAACAAAAACAGCAAATTGACGAGCCTGAGATAAAAAACAACGAAGATATAGTCCAACTTGTAGGCTTCGTTGTTGGCGAAGAAGAGTATGCGATACCTATTTTAAATATCCAAGAGATAATCAAGCCTATCGAATACACCCGTGTTCCTAGCGTGCCTGACTATGTTCTTGGTGTCTTTAACCTACGTGGAAACGTTATCCCGCTTATTGATTTGCGAAAACGTTTTTCACTAAATGTTACAAAGCAAAGCTCAAATACAAGATATATCGTCATGAAAGATGAGGATAACATAGCAGGCTTCGTGATAGACCGCTTGACGGAGGCTATCAGAATAGACCGCAACAGGATCGATCCGCCGCCAGAGACTTTGGTAAAAGACAAAGGCATGATCTATGGTATCGGCAAACGCGATCAAAATATCCTTACGATTTTAAAGGTTGAGAGCCTTTTAAAGCGTGATTTTTAGGGCATAGCTTGATAAAACTTTGTGTTTTTGACTTTGACTCTACGATAATGGACGGCGAGACGATTGATATCCTCGCCGCCGCTAATAACGCCAGCAATGAGGTGGCTAGCATAACGAAGCGTTCGATGAACGGCGAACTTGATTTTTTTGAAAGTCTTACAGCAAGAGTAAAATTTTTAAAAGGAATGCCACTTTCAAAAGCAGATGAAATTTGTAAAAATTTACCCATCATGCCAGGAGCTAGCGAGCTTATAGCTGCTCTAAAGCAAAAAGGCATAAAGGTTGTGGTCTTTAGTGGTGGTTTTCACATCGCAACTGATAAGATGCAAGAAAAACTTAAATTTGATGCAAATTTTGCAAATATCTTGCACCACAAAGATGGAATTTTAACAGGTGAAGTTGGCGGAGAGATGATGTTTGGTAGCTCAAAAGGCGAAATGATAGATCGCTTAAAGAGGCTATTAAATTTAGATAAAAGTGAGATCATGTGCGTTGGCGACGGAGCTAATGATATGTCAATGTTTAGAAAATGTGATCTAAAAATTGCCTTTTGTGCGAAAGAAATTTTAAAAAAAGAGGCGACGCATTGCGTGGATGTCAAAGATCTGCGTGAAATTTTAAATTTTATAAGGTGAAAAAATGTATGACAATGAAGCTAAATTTTCTCTTTGGTGTGACTTTATAGAGAGAGATTTTTTGCAAAACGAATTCAACTCTTTATTAGAAAAAGGCGTTATAAACGGAGCTACAAGCAACCCAGCTATCTTTAAAACAGCTTTTGCATCACCTGCTTATAAACAGATCATACAAAATAGCAACAAGCGTCACCCAAAAGATCTCTATGAAATTTTAGCGACCCAAGATATTAAGATCGCCGCATGTAAAATGCTAAAAAACTACGCAAATGGCGATGATGGCTTTGTTAGCATCGAGGTCGATCCAAATTTAAGTGGCGAAACAGCTGCGACGATAGAAGAGGGCATCAGGCTTCATAACCTTATCTCAATGCCAAATGTCATGATAAAAATTCCAGCTACAAAAGAGGGCTATGAAGCGATGAGCGCACTCATGGCAAGAGGTATCAGCGTAAATGCGACGCTCATTTTCTCGCCTGATCAGGCTAAAAACTGCCTAGAGGCTTTTAAAGAGGGTAGCAAAGCTTATGCAAGCCGCTTTGTGGATACGACGATGCCAAAAGGTGTGATCAGTGTTTTTGTTAGTAGATTTGACAGAAAGCTTGATGAGACGATGGCTGCAAAGAGCCTACCAACAGGACAGATCGGCATAATGAACGCTGCAAATATCTATCATATTATTGAGGATTTTGGCTTAGAAAATGTAAGGACACTTTTTGCAAGCACTGGTGTAAAAGGTGGTGGCTTAAGAGGGGATTATTACGTTAGGGAGCTAATGTATAAAAACTCTATAAACACAGCTCCGATAGATACGATAAAAGAATTTATAAAAGAAAAAGCTGAGGCAAAAAATGCCCCTAGTAAAGAGAATATCTCAAGCTTTTTTCACATCATAAAAAATAATGAGATCGATATAAATGCTACTTATAAAGAGCTTTTAAATGACGGCTTAAAGCAGTTTGTTGCAGCATTTGATGAGATTATGAAATCACTTTAATGACCAAAAAAGACCTAGACTCATATCTGTGCTCTTTAGTGGATAAAGGCGGCAGCGATCTTCATCTAAAGTCTGCAAGCCTTGTTTATGGTAGATTTAATGGTGAGATCATGCCACTTAGCGAAGAAAATTTGGGCCCTAGTGATGCGGTGGCTATCGCAAAAGAGCTTTTGGGGGCTAAATTTGATGAGTTTATGGATAAAAAAGATATAGATTTTTCTTATAAACTAAATGATGAGTACTGCTTTCGTGTAAATATGTTTTTGCAGATAAATGGAATTTCTGCTGTCTTTCGTGTCACTCCAACGAAAATCCCAACCATAAAAGATTTAAATTTACCAAGCGTGATAGAAAAAATTTGCACTGAGACCACTCGTGGCATCATCCTAGTGACTGGCCCAACTGGAAGTGGCAAGACGACAACGCTTGCAAGCATGATAAATTTCATCAACCAGACAAAAAGATCACACATCGTGACTATCGAAGATCCGATCGAATACGTATTTAACGACGATAAAAGTATAATCAACCAGCGCTCTATCGGGGCAGATGCGCTAAATTTCTCAGATGCGCTAAGGGCTTCATTAAGAGAAGATCCTGACATCATCTTGGTGGGTGAGATGAGAGATCTTGAGACGATTGAGACTGCCATTAGAGCTGCTGAGACTGGACACTTGGTGCTTTCGACACTTCATACACTTGATGCAAAAGAGAGCGTAAATAGAATAGTAAATAGCTTCCCACAAGGTGAGCGAGATAAAGTCAGCCTTATGTTCTCTTCAGTGCTTGCTTGCGTCATCTCACAAAGGCTAGTTAAGACGCTTTTTGGCACAAGACGCCCAGCAGTTGAGATCATGAGAAAAAATACCCGCATAAAAGAGCTCATATCTGAAGAGAAATTTGATGAGATCGATCTTGCCATAGCTGAGTCAAAAAATACTTATGGCATGCAAACTTTTGATCAGCACCTGCTTGAGCTTTATGAAAATAAGATAATTAGTGCCGAAGTAGCACTTGATAATGCTAGCAATAGGGGCGATTTGCAGCTTAAGATAAAAAGCTCAAATGTGGCAGGTTTTAGCTTTGAAAATGGTGTAAATTTTGGCAAACCTCAAAGCAAACAAGACCAACCTGAAGTGATCGCGCTTAAAGAAATTTAGTAAGCTTTATGTGAAATTTATAAAGCATTAGATAAAATCAGCACCTATTTTTTATGAAAGGAAAACGATGTTAGAAGGTATCGTTAGAGAGAGTATCGGTAAGAAGTCTGCGAAGGCTTTGAGAAGAGATGGTTATCTAATCGCCAACATTTATGGCAAGGGATTAGAGAATGTTGCAGCTGCTTTTAAAGTCAATGACTTTATCAAAGAGGCACGCAAAAAAGAGAGCCTTGCTTTTGATGTAAAAGTAGGCGGAAAAGTTTATAATGTCGTTATTGTTGATTACCAAAGAGATGTTGTTACAAGCGATCTTAAACACGTAGATCTAAAAGTAGCACTTCCAGGCGTTTTATCAAAATATATGATCCCAGTTAAGCCAGTTGGAACACCTATTGGTCTTAAAAATAAGGGCGTTTTGATCCAGTCAAAAAGACGTCTTTGCGTAAAATGCACGGCTGAAAATTTACCAAATTCATTTGACGTTGATGTAAGCAAACTTGACATTGATGATACGATTTTGGTTCGTGATATCACAGCTCCTAAAGGCGTTACTATCATTGACGCTGACCGTGTTGCGGTACTTGGAGTTATTAAAGCTAAATAAAAAGGGCTTTTGTGACACTAATAGCGGGGCTGGGAAATCCTGGTCCCAAATACGAAAACACTAGACACAACATAGGCTTTATGCTTATAGACCTCCTAAAAGACTCAAATTTCAAAGATGTTAGCTCAGCCAAATTTCAAGGCGAAGTTTTTAAATTTAATGACATTATCTTGTTAAAACCAACGACCTTTATGAACCTCTCAGGTCAAAGCATAAAGGCAGTAAAAGACTTTTATAAGCCAGATAGGATAATTGTCATTCACGATGATCTTGATCTTAGTTTTGGCGCGGTTAAATTTAAAAAAGGCGGCAGTAGCGGCGGACACAACGGCATAAAATCGATCGACGGACTAATAGGCAACGACTACGAAAGAGTGCGTGTTGGTATCGGACATGAGGGCGATGCTAAAAATTTTGTCCTTGGCGAGTTTAGCGACGAGGAGAAAAAGGCTTTAGATGAAATTTTGTCCTATACAAAAAATGCAGTTTGCGAGCTACTAAAGAGCGACATCAACGAAATTTCACAAAAATTTACGGTAAAAAAAGGTCTTATCAAATGAAACTATACGCCAGATACGTTGGCTGGGTCTATATAAAATCTTTTCTTATCGTATTTTTAGCGCTTGAGCTATTTTATGTTGGCATTGATCTGCTCACAAATTTAAAAGATCTGCCGCCATCTGCCAACCTTCAGCTACTCTATGTTGGCCTTACTGCGCTAAGTGCCATTAGCTACGTTTTACCACTTTCGCTCATTTTTGCGCTAATAATTTTGCATGTAAATATGGTTCGCTCAAACGAGCTAATCAGCTTTTATGCTCTTGGCATCAGTAAAAACAAGCTCATTTTACCACCATTTCTCATCGCATTTTTTGTGACGATTTTTTACGTTGGGCTAAATTTTACGCCATTTGCTTATGCGCATGACTATCAAAAAAGTATCGCTAAAAACACCGCTTTTTCAAAAAGTACAAATGACTCATTTTTGAAATTTGAAGGCAAATTTATCTATATAAAAGAGCTAAACTCAGCCAAGCAAAGAGCAAATGACGTGAGAATTTTTGACATTAATGGCACTGACTTGCTCTCGACAACCTTTGCCGACCACGCTAAATTTAAAGACAATGAGTGGGTTTTAGAAGATGTAAATCAGACCTTTTTGCCTCAAAGCTTAGAGCTTGGCGAAAATGGCTTTAGCAAGGTAAAAAGCGAAAATTTAGATGCATTAAGAGGCTTTAAGCCAAAGAGTATCGAGAGTGCTGCAAGCGTTGAAAACTCGAAATTTAACATACCTGATGCGATAAATTTTATAAAGACATTTAAAAACGAAGGCATAGGGCTTGATAGCGCAAGGACTGCGTTTTATAACCTTGCTATCACACCATTTTTTGCACCATTTTTATTGCTTATTTTCTACTATCATTTGCCAGTAACTGGCAGGTTTTTTAACCTCGCACTCTCAACATTTATCTTTGTTGTGATAACACTCGTAGTTTGGGGGCTTCTCTTTATCTTAACCAAATTTGCTCAAACCTCAGTCATCTTGCCAGAGATCGGCATGGTGCTTCCTGTTATTTTGCTTTTTGCATACGCCATTTATCTCATAAAATCGCATCGTTAAGCCAAATTTTGGCAACTTTTTTGTAAAATCAAGCCATTTTAAAAAAGGCTATTTTATGGATTTTAAAGAGCTTGCAAGCAAATACAAAACCCCACTTTACGTTTATGATTTTAACTACATTAAAGAGCGCTACGAGGCGCTAAAAAACGCATTTTACGCTAGAAAATCTCTGGTTTGCTACGCTGTAAAAGCAAACTCAAATTTAAGCGTTTTAAAATTTCTAGCTGATCTTGGAGCAGGATTTGACTGCGTGAGCATCGGTGAAGTCAAAAGAGCGCTGTTAGCTGGAGCTAAGAGATATCAGATCATCTTTAGCGGCGTTGGCAAGAGCGATAAAGAGCTAAAAGAGGCTTTAGAAAATGAAATTTTACTGATAAATGTTGAGAGTTTTGCCGAACTTTTAAGGCTTGAAGAGATCGCAAAAGGGTTAAATTTAAAGGCAAGGATTAGCATCAGGGTAAATCCAGGCGTTGATGCAAAAACACACCCATATATCTCAACAGGGCTAAATGAAAACAAATTTGGCGTCGATGCGGAAACAGCTAAAAAGATGTATATCCACGCTAAAGCTTCAGAGTTTCTTGAGCCAACTGGCATACATTTTCATATCGGCTCGCAGCTAACTTCACTAAGCCCGATAATAGACGCTGCAAAGATCGTTAGCGAGCTTTTAAGAGAGCTAAGAGCGCTTGAGATCGATATCAAATTCTTTGACGTTGGCGGCGGACTTGGCATCATATATAACGATGAAAAAGAGATAAATTTATACGACTATGCACAAGGAATTTTAGGCGCGCTAAAGGGTCAAAATGTGACCATCGTTTGCGAGCCAGGACGCTTCATCGTGGGCAATGCTGGCTACTTTGTAGCAAGCGTTTTATATGAGAAATTTAATGGCAAAAAGAGATTTGTCATCACTGATGGCGCGATGAATGATCTTATAAGACCAAGCCTTTATGGCGCGCATCACAAAATTTTTGTCGATGGCAAGGATGAAAATTTAGGCACTTGTGACGTGGTCGGTCCAGTTTGTGAAAGCGGCGACTTTTTGGCAAAAGATATAGAGCTACCAGAGTGTGAAAGTGGCGACGTCATCGTGGTTAAAGGGGCTGGAGCTTATGGATTTAGTATGAGCTCAAACTACAATACAAGAAACAGAGCCGCTGAAGTTTGCGTGCTTGATGGCAAAGATAGGCTGATAAGAAGACGCGAGAGTTTCGAGGACGTCGTGGCACCTGAGATTGAGTTTTTGGAGAGCGCTGATGCAAGAGCTAAATGAGCTTAGAAAAGAGATCGATAGTATCGATGATCTCATCTTAAATAAATTAAATGAGAGGATGAAGCTTGTCGAGCAAATCGGCAAGCTAAAGCAAACGACTGGGACGCCTATATATCGCCCTGAGCGCGAGCGAGCTATCATAAACCGCTTAACTAGCCTTAGCAAAGATAAAGCCTTAAATAAGGCTGCGATCGAGGCTATTTATCTTGAAATTTTTGCTGTAAGTAGAAATTTAGAGATGCCTCAAAAGATCGTCTATCTAGGACCTGAGGGCACTTATACGCATCAAGCGGCGCAGAGTAGATTTGGCGCGATGAGTGCATATTTACCACTTGCTACGATCGAGGCAGTTTTTACAAAGCTAGCTCAAAAAGAGGCAAAATACGGTGTCGTGCCTATCGAAAACAACACTGAAGGCGCTGTTGGGGCTACGCTTGATTGTTTGAGTAAATTTGATGATATAAAGATAGTGGCAGAGCTCTACGTAGATATCCATCACAGCTTTGTTAGCATAAATGAAAATTTAAAAGAGATAAAGCGAATTTACTCACATCCGCAAGGCTACAACCAGTGCCGTAAATTTTTAGAAGATCATATGTTAAACGAGGTCGAATTTGTCCCAGCTAAATCAACCGCAGCAGCTGCATATATGGCATCTATGGATAGAGAATCAGCCGCCATTTGCTCAAAAATCGCAGCTAAAATTTACAACGTGCCAATCGTCTATGAAACGATCGAAGATAATATGGCAAATAGAACGAGATTTTTGATCTTAAGCGATTTTAAAAATGCCAAGGTTGAAAACTCAAAAACTTCGATCCTAGCAAAGACTGATCACAGTCCAGGACGCCTTGCTGATCTGCTTTCTATCTTTAAAAATGAGAATATCAATATCACAAAACTTGAGTCACGCCCTATCAAACAGCGCGAATTTAAGTCAATTTTTTACCTTGACTTTGAAGGCCATATCGACGATGAGAAGGTGCAAAACGCCTTTGAACTCGCAAAAGAGAGCGGCGCGGAGATAACTTGGCTTGGAAGCTATTTAAACGGAGAAGAGTAATGAAATTTAACGACTTTTTAGATGATCTAGTAAATTACGAGGCTGGAAAGCCGATCGAGCTTGTGGTTAGAGAGTTTGGCATCGATGCAAAAGATGTGATAAAACTAGCGAGCAATGAAAATCCTTTTGGCACGAGCAAACGCGTAGAAGAGGCGCTAAAAGAGGTCGCTAAAAACGCACATCTCTATCCAGACGATAGTTACTTTGAGCTAAAAGAGGGGCTGGCTAAGAAATTTGGCGTAACTAGCAAAAATTTAATCATCGGCTCTGGAAGCGACCAGATCATAGAATACGCACTTCACGCAAAGGCGAACAAGCAAAGTGGTGTTTTGATGGCTGGCGTGACATTTGCGATGTATGAAATTTATGCAAAACAAACAGGGGCTAAAATTTACCGCACAAAGAGTGTGGAGCATAATTTGAGTGAGTTTTTAGAAATTTATAACGCGCACAAAGATGAAATTTCTGTCATTTTTCTTTGCTTGCCAAACAACCCATTAGGCGAGTGCATCGATGCCGATGAGGTCTATAAATTTATAAAAAACATTGGTGAAAACACGCTTGTGGTGCTTGATTGTGCTTACAACGAATTTGCTAAATTTAAAGATAGCAAAAAAGAGATAAAGCCAAGCGAGGTGGTGAAATTTAAAAATGCCATCTATCTTGGCACTTTCTCAAAGGCCTACGCACTTGGTGGCATGCGCGTGGGATACGGCGTGGCAAATGAAGAGATCATAGGCGCTCTTTCAAAACTAAGAGCTCCATTTAACATCACGACTCCAAGCCTAAGAGCAGCGATAGTAGCACTTGGAGATGATGAATTTGTGCAAAAAACTATGCAAAACAACTTCGAGCAGATGAAGAGATATGAGGAGTTTGCAAGGCAAAATGGCATCGAGTTTATCCCAAGCTATACAAATTTCATCACTTTTAAATTTAATGAGCCAAAATCAAGCCAGATATGCGAAAAGATGCTAAAAAAAGGTATAATTTTACGAGATTTAAAAAGCTATGCCTTAAATGCGGTGAGAATCACCATCGGTCAGGCATGGCAAAACGATAGAGTTTTTGAAGAGTTAAAGCAAATTTTAAAGTAGGGATATGGATTTTAAGGCATTACTTCATCAAATAAGTCAAATTTATCAAAAGCTTTCACTAAAACAAAAGATAGTTGCAGGCAGCTCGATCGTCTTAGTAGTGGCTTTTTTGGTATTTTTAACGCTTTACAAAAGTAAAAGTGATAGCTTTGCAGGATATAGCGTCCTTTTTGAAAACATCAGCCCAAGCGACTCAGCCTTAATAGTCGATCAGCTAAATAAAGATGGCATAAAGTATAAACTAGCAAATGAAGGCACTATTCTCGTGCCAACTAGCGATGTATATAAAGAGCGTATCGCTGTTGCAACGCTTGGCATACCAAAAGAGAGCAAGATCGGTTTTGAAATTTTTGACAAGCAAGAATTTGGCGCAACGGATGCCGAGCAGAGAGTTAAATTTCAAAGAGCGCTTGAGGGCGAGCTAGCTAGAACGATCGAGAGCCTCTCATCTATCCAAAAAGCAACCGTAAGAATAGCCATACCAAAAGAGAGCGTCTTTACCGAAAGGCAAGCACTCCCAACGGCCTCGATCGTAGTCGAGCTAAAGCCAGGCGTTAGTCTAAATGCGAAGCAAATTTTTGGCATTAAAAACCTAGTCGCCGCCTCTGTTACAAATTTAAGCACAGAAAATGTCAAGATCGTCAATCAAGATGGCGTCGCACTTGGCGATGAAGACGGAGAGTTTGATAGTGATGCCATAGCTCAGCAGATCCGCTATAAGCGCGAGTTTGAAAATAACTACGAGCAAAAGATCGTAAATGTCCTAGCTCCTATCGTGGGCGGGGCAGATAAGGTCGTAGCAAAGGTAAATATCGACTTTGACTTTGATAAAAAAGATACAAAAAGCGAGGTTTATGACCCAAATAACGTCGTAAGAAGCGAGAGCAACATCGAAGAAAAGCGTCAAGGCTCAGCTCCAAATGAAGTAGGCGGCGTACCAGGTGCAGTTAGTAACATAGGCCCTGTTCAAGGTCTTGATGATAGCACTTTAAAAGAGCAGTACAACAAAAGCTCGCAGCAGACAAACTACGAAATTTCAAAGAAAGTGACAAATGTCAAAGGGCAGTTTGCTAGCATAAACAGAGTGAGCGCAGCTGTCGTTATAGACGGACTTTATCAAAGCAAAAAGGATAAAGACGGCAAGCCAACTGGCGAACTTGAATTTGCCCCACTTACCAAAGAGCAAAGAGAATCAATCACAAATTTAATCAAACAATCAATCGGCTACAATCAAAATAGAGGCGATGAGGTAAGCTTAGATAACTTCGAGTTTAAAACTGGCAAAGATGTCAGCACTGGCGAGAAGATGGATGGCTTTATGAATAACTACGTGATGCCTTTCTTGCCGCTACTAAAATACATCTTTGCAGCACTGCTACTCTACATCTTCTACAAAAAAGTCATCGTGCCATTTATGCAAAAGATGCTTGAAGAGACGAAAGAAGAAGAGGAGCAAGCCCAGGACGATCTTGAAGATATCGAGGTGGATGCTGAAGATACGCTTGAGAAATTTAAAGCTGCTCGTAAGAAAGTCGAGGAGCAGCTTGGTCTTAGCGGTGAATTTAACGAAGATGAGCTAAAATACGACGTCCTTCTTGAAAAGATGAAGATAGTAGTCACCGAGCGAAGTGAGGAAATTTCAAATTTACTCCAAGATATGGTTAAAAACGATAGTGACTTTAACATGCGTAAGGAAATTTGATGTCTATAAAACTAACCGATAAGCAAAAGATGATATATGATGATCTTTCAATGCCTGAAAAGATCGCTATTTTACTAATCCAGCTTGGCGAAGAGGCGACAGCTCTTATATTTTCTCATATGGATGTTGATGTCATCACCGAAATTTCAGGCTACATAGCAACTGCAAAAAATATAGACAAACAAGTTGCAGGCGCCATTTTAGAAGAATTTTACGCTCTCATGCAGTCAAATCAATATATGAGAAGCGGTGGCTTAGAGTATGCAAAAGAAATTTTATACCGCACATTTGGTCCAGAAGCTGCGCAGAAAATTTTAGACAAGCTTGCTAAAAGCATGGAAAACTCAAAGAGCTTTGGCTATCTTGATAAGATAAAGCCACAGCAGCTTGCAGACTTCATCGTAAAAGAGCACCCTCAAACTATCGCGCTAATCCTAGCCCACATGGACTCAACAAGTGCCGCCGAGACGCTAAGCTTTTTCTCAGATGAGCTAAGAAGCGAGGTTGTGATCAGGATGGCAAATCTTGGCGAGATCAGCCCATCGGTCATCAAGCGTGTCTCAACTGTGCTTGAGGGCAAACTTGAGAGCCTCACATCTTACAAGGTCGAGGTTGGTGGCCCAAGAGCTGTGGCAGAAGTGCTTAACAGACTTGGTCAAAAAGCTAGCAAAAGCACGATCGAGCGCATCGAACAAAGTGACGATAAGCTTGCCACAACGATCAAAGAGCTTATGTTTACCTTTGAAGATATTATCAACCTTAACGCAACTGCGATTAGAGAAATTCTTAAAAATGTCGATAAAAAGGACCTTATGGTTGCATTTAAGGGCTCAAGTGATGGCATTAAAGATAAATTTTTATCAAATATGTCTCAGCGTGCGGCCGAAGCCTTTAAAGAGGAGATGCAATACCTTGGCGCTGTTCGTGTAAAAGATGTTGAAGAGGCGCAAAGACGCATCGTTGAGGTCGTTCAAGGTCTAGCTGATCAAGGCGTCTTCCAAGTTGGCGAAGCAGATGAGATGATAGAATGAAAAGTAGCGTGATAACAAGTGAGACCTCGCCGGCTCATTTTATAGAAAATTATAGATTTAAGGTGCTTGGGAGCAACGAAAGAGCCCAAGATAGCGCACCTGTTTTGATAGAAGAAAATAATCTTAGTGAAGAGCTAAATGAGCAAAATTTAGAGCAAGGTGGTGAAAATTTTACGCCGCAAAGCCAGCCAGTTCACCAAATGCAACCAAATATGCAAAATCACTTTGCACCTCAGCCTCAAAATAGCCAAGCTCACCAGCCTGGATTTGACTCGAGCTTTGTTGAGGAGCTACTTAAAAAGACAGATGAGCTAAGCAGCAACATCATCAAACTTCAAATGCAAATAGAAAATCAAGAGAGCGAATTTGCAAAGCGCCTTGAAGTTGAGATCTCCCGTGCAAAAGAGGATGGCAAAAACGAAGGCATCGCTCAAACAAACGCTGCAAATGAGGCAAAGATAAAGGAGCTTGAGGCTAAATTTAGCGCTTCAGCTGCAAAGCTTGACGAGCAGTGCATTAAATTTGATGAGTTTTTGAAAAAGAGCGAGGAAGAGCTTGGGCAAACTGCGATAAAGATCGCAAAAGAGGTGATAGAAAAAGAGGTTTCAAGCGCATCTAGCCAGATCGCTCATCACCTAGCAAATTCGCTTATAAAAGAGCTAAGCGACGTAAAAAATATAGAAATTCGCGTAAATCCTGAAGATAGCGACTATCTAAAAGAGCAATTTAGTAAAAACGAACGCGTAAAAGTAAGCGCTGATGATGCCATAAGCAAAGGTGGCGTGGTGATAATAAGCGAGGGCGGAAACATCGATGCGACGATGCAAACAAGGCTTGAGAAGCTAAAAATGCTGGTAAATAATGAATAAAGACGTTAAAAGCCTAAATGTCGATGAGCTAAACGCACTTTGCCACGACATCAGAGATAAAATTTTAGCCACCGTTAGTAAAAATGGCGGCCATCTTAGCTCAAACATCGGTGCAGTCGAGATCATCGTTGCGATGCATAAAATTTTTGACGTTACAAAAGATCCGTTTATCTTTGACGTGAGCCACCAAAGCTACGCGCACAAGCTGCTAACTGGGCGCTGGGACAAATTTGATACGCTTAGAAAATTTAACGGCATCAGCGGCTACACAAAGCCAAGCGAGAGCAAATTTGACTACTTTGTAGCAGGCCATAGCTCAACGTCCATTTCACTTGCAGTTGGCGCTGCAAAGGCTATCAAACTAAAAAATGAAGAGCGCTTGCCAGTAGCTGTCATAGGCGACGGCTCGCTAAGTGGCGGCATGGCATACGAGGCGCTAAATGAGCTTGGGGATAGAAAATATCCTTGCGTCATCATCCTAAACGACAATGAGATGAGCATAAGTAAGCCAATAGGCGCTCTTAGCAAGTATCTAAGCCAGATGATGGCAGGGCAGTTTTATCAAAAATTTAAAGGCAGGGTCGAGCGCTTTTTAAGCTATATGCCAGACTCTGCAGCTTACATGGCTAGACGCATGGAGGAGGGTATCAGGCTCATCACTCCTGGCATGTTTTTTGAAGAGCTTGGACTTGAGTACATAGGTCCAGTCGATGGACACGACCTCTTGGCACTTCTTAGCACATTTAAAACTGCCAAAAACATGAAAAAACCAGTCATCGTGCACGTGCAGACGCTAAAGGGCAAAGGGTATGAATTTGCCGAGGGTTACTATGAAAATTGGCACGGAGTTGGGCCGTTTGATCTAAAAAGTGGCGAATTTATAAAAAGACAGTCAAACAAGTCAGCCACGGCGATCTTTAGCGAGCAGCTTTTAAAGATGGCAAGAGAGCATAGCGACATCGTTGGTGTTACGGCTGCGATGCCAACAGGCACTGGCATGGACGCGCTCATACATGAGTTTCCAGACCGCTTTTGGGACGTGGCGATAGCCGAGCAGCACGCAGTTACCTCGATGTCAGCCATGGCAAAAGAGGGCTTTAAGCCATTTGTCGCGATATACTCGACCTTTATGCAAAGGGCATACGACCAGGTCATTCACGACGCTTCTATACTAAATTTAAACATCACATTTGCGATGGATAGAGCTGGCATCGTTGGCGAGGATGGCGAAACGCATCAGGGTGCTTTTGACATTAGCTTTTTAAATGCTGTGCCAAACATGGTTCTTTTTGCCCCAAGGTGCGAAGAGAGCATGAAAAATGTTATGGAATTTGCCTACTCTTACAAGGGCGTTAGCGCGTTTAGATATCCGCGTGGGGCGTTTATCTTAAGAGATGAGTTTAAAGCTAAACCGTTAGAGTTTGGCAAGGGTGAAATTTTAGCTGACGCAAAGAGTGAGACCGCATTTTTAGGCTATGGCAATGGAGTTGGCAGGGCAAATTTGGTTAGAAATTTACTAGCTGGCAAGCTTGAGGTGATCTTAGTCGATCTAGTCTTTGTAAAGCCGCTTGATAGAGAGCTTTTATGTGAGCTAGCAAAACGCACTAAAAAGTGGTATATCTTTAGTGATAGCGCTAAAAAAGGCGGCGTTGGCGAGATCATAAGCGCCTTTTTACAAGAAAATAAAATTTCAAATATAAGCGTCATCAGCTTTGAGTATGATGATAAATTTATCCAGCATGGCTCGACAGCTGAGGTTGAAAAGAGTCTTGGCATAAGCGCTGAGCAAATTACCCAAAAATTACTAGAAAATAATTAATATCATTTAATAAAGAAACGTTTAATATTACTTTTGCTAGCATAAAGCAAAAATTTGTATAGGGGAAAATTATGCAATATGTATCGTTGCTAAAACAGTCTGGGCTTAAAGTAACGCCGCAGCGTCTTAGCGTTTTGAGAATTCTTGATCGTCACACACATCCAACGATCGATGAGCTTTATGATGAAATTTTGAAAGAAAATCCATCAGTTTCGCTCGCAACAGTTTACAAAAACCTAAACACACTAAAAGACGAAGGCCTTGTGGTTGAGGTAAATATCGTAAACCAAAAGGCAAGATACGATATCTACGAGTATCCACACATCCACATAGTTTGCGAGAGCTGTGGTAGCGTAGAGGACGTGAGCTATGATGACGCCGAGCTTGGCAAATACCAAGAAGCGCTTGAAAAAAAGATCGGTAACATCATAGAGCGCCTAAATATCGTTGCTAGCGTAAAAAGCTGTAAACACTGCCGATAAGGCAAAATTTATGTTGCACTACGCAACATAAATTTTTATTTTTCTTCATAAAACACTTCAAACAAGCCTGAAATTAGCTTTTTTCTCATTATTTTAAGCACTAACTTGCTAAAATAAACAAAAAATTTCGGAGAAAAATGTGGGTTTGGAGATAGAGCGTAAATTTTTACTCAAAAATTCTCAAATTCTAGATTTTCTAAAAGAGGCTGGGCTAGTTTTTAAGCACCTTGAAATTTCTCAGTTTTACACCAAGATCACACAAAATGAAGAGATCCGCTTCAGAAGTGAAGAGGGCAAATTTATAAAAACGATCAAGGTTGGCAAAGATCTTATAAGAGAAGAAAATGAGGAATTTTGCGAAAAGGCGGAGTTTAAAAAGGCTCTACAAAACCGCATCGGGCGCGTAATCACAAAAGATAGATACATTTTTCGGCTAAATAATAACCCTTGCAACATCGACGTTTTTAAAGATGGCTTAAACGGACTTTGCACGTTCGAAATCGAATTTAGTGATGAAAACGAGGCTGTATATTTTAAACTGCCACCATTTTTGGAGCAGTTTTGTAAGGCCGATGTTACCTGCGATAAAAGGTATAAAAACAAATTTCTTGCCATCCACGCAAACGAAAATGAACAAATCGATTACAAAAGAGCCTACAATGTCTTTAAAAACAAAGAAATTTCGCCAAATTTTGCTGCAAATTTAAAAAGTGGCGAGGCTTTAAGAGCTTTGTTTTTAAACATCTTTAAAGAGATAAAGAGGCTAAAGAGCGACTATCTGCAAGATCACGACGAAGAAATTTTGCACAACCTGCGAGTAAATTTAAGAAAAGTTAGGTCACTACTTAAAATTTTTAACGGCGTCTTTGATGAGAAAGTGACGCTCTTTTTTGGAGAGAATTTTAAAATTTTGGCAAACTCAACCAATAAAAAGCGAGACTTAGACATATTTTTAGGCTTTTTAAGCGAGCAAAAGCATGCAAATGAGCTAATTTACTTTGTGCAAAAGGCTCTAAATTTAGAGTATGAAAACGTTAAAAGCTACCTTAGCGATGAAGAAAACTATGCATTTTTAAAAGAGTGGGAGATATTTTTAAACGAGGGCGAGTTTTATAGATCAAAGCTCTTTGACGTGAGCCTTTCGCGCCTTGGCTCGTTTAAACTTAGAATGCTTCTAGTTTTGGCTCAAAAGAGGCTAAAAAGCCTCAATCAAGACTGCCCAAATGAGAGCTTTCACAAGATCAGGATCGAGCTTAAAAAGGTGAGATACACTTACGAGTTTTTGAGTGAGATTTTTTATTTTGACGGGCTTAAAAAGTATGAAGAGCGGCTAAAAGATATGCAAGAGATCTTTGGTGCGCTTCAAGACTACGACGTCTGGCTTGGCATCTTAGAGCGCTTGCCAGAGGCTGCTGGCAAAGAAAAGCTAGAGAGCAAAATTTACAAACAAATTTACAAAACCAGAGAAGAGATACTAAAAAAACGGCTTAAATTTATAAAAGCAACTCGCAAGATCTCGCGAAATTTAAAAATTTACTACATATAAAGGTCTAAAATTTATGCAAAAACAAGAAAAAATAGTTGATATGTTTAACCAGATCGCTCCGACTTACGACGTCGCAAACAGGGTGCTAAGCCTTGGCGTGGATGTGAGCTGGAGGAAATTTGCCTGCAGATATATGCTAGAAATTTTTAAAAATAAAAGCATAAATATCGTGGACGTAGCTTGCGGCACTGGCGATATGATGGGACTTTGGAGTGAAATTTCAAAAGAATTTGGCGTGGAGATAAAAAGCCTAACTGGCATCGATCCATCAAGTGGCATGCTAAAAGAGGCGAGGGCGAAATTTCCAAATTTTAAATTTATAGAGGCCTACGCTGATAACACAACGCTTGCAAGCGACGAGGCTCAAATTTTAAGCATAAGCTACGGCATCAGAAACGTGGTCGAGCGAAAGGCTGCGCTTATGGAGTTTAATAGGGTCCTAGCTGATGGCGGCTACGTAGTCGTGCTTGAATTTACAAAGCGCCAGAAAAAGGGCTTTATAACTGCGCTAAGAGATTTTTATCTAAGTAAAATTTTGCCAAGTATCGGCGGCTTTATCTCGAAAAACAAAGAGGCATACGAGTATCTGCCAAGCTCGATAGAAAATTTCTTGGACGCAAAGAGCTTTTGCGACGAATTAGTTGAAGCTGGCTTTGAGATAGAGCTTTGCAAGGGCTTTAGCATGGACATTTCGACGCTATTTATCGCTAAAAAGGTAAGAGAAATCAATGCTTAGCGTATCTGAGCTAAATGAAAAAGCAAAGGCGCTGCTTGAAGCGACACTTGACTACGTCGAGGTAAGTGGCGAAATTTCGCGCCTTACTAAGCACGCCTCTGGGCACTGGTACTTCACACTAAAGGACGAAAAGTCAAGCATCTCAGCCGTGATGTACCGCATGAATAACCAAAAGGTGAAATTCTTGCCAAAAGAGGGACTAAAGGTCAAAATTTATGGCAAAGTGACCATTTATTCGCCAAGTGGGTCGTATCAGCTAGTGGCTAGTGCTATGCTACCAGATGGCGAGGGCGAGCTTGAGCTTGCGTTTAGGCAGCTTAAAGAAAAGCTCGAAAACGAGGGGCTTTTTGACATCGGTGCAAAAAAAGAGATACCAAATTTACCTAAGAAAATAGCCCTTGTCACAAGCGCCACTTCAGCTGCACTTCAAGACATGCTAAAGGTGGTAAAGAGTCGCTGGAGGCTAAGTGAAATTTATATATTTGACGCACTAACACAGGGCGAAAGTGCTCCAAACTCGCTTATAAAAGCTTTGCGCAGAGCCGATAAATACGGCGTCGATGTGATCGTTTTAGCTAGAGGAGGTGGCAGCAAAGAGGATCTTTGGTGCTTTAACGACGAGGGCCTAGCGCGTGAAATTTATGCCACCAAAACGCCAGTCATAAGCGCTATCGGACATGAGATTGACTATGTTATAAGTGACTTTGTAGCAGACCGCAGATCGCTTACGCCAAGTGCAGCCATGCTAGATCTTTTGCCTGATGAAGAGGCGTTTTTCCAGTATCTTGATAGGCTCAGCGACGATCTTGATAGTGCCTTAAATTTAAAGATCACAAAGAAGCAAAATCTGCTAAATTTACTACTTTCTAAATTTTCATCAAATGCCCTAAAAGCTAGGATCGAGCTAAAATTTAGCGAGGTTGCAAACAAGCAAAACGCCCTAACTAACGCCGTGCAAAGAAAGATCTTGCTTCTTAGCTCAGCTCTTGGCTCGCTTGAGAAGGCTTATGAGATGAGGGAGCTCTTTTTTGAGAGCACGAAGGGGCTTATCGAGGTTAGAAAAGATGGCAAGAGAGCTGATCTTAGGGATTTAAATTTGAATGATGAGATCGAGCTTATCTCGCAAAATACACATAAAAAAGCAATTATCAAGGAGTAAAAATGAGTAGAAAAATCAACTTTAGCGCAGGCCCAAGCGCGATACCATTAGATGTTTTAGAGCACGCAAAGGCCGAATTTACCGACTACAGAGGCGAGGGCTACTCGATCATGGAGATCAGCCACAGAAGCAAGACCTTTGAGGAGATCCACTTTGGTGCGATGGAGAAGATAAAAAAGCTCTACGGCATCGGTGATGAGTATGAAATTTTATTCTTACAAGGCGGCGCACACTTGCAATTTAGCATGATACCGATGAATTTATATCAAGGTGGCAGGGCTGAATATGCAAACACCGGCGTTTGGACAAACAAAGCGATCAAAGAGGCAAAAGTGCTTGGCGTAAATGTAGATGTCGTCGCAAGTAGCGAGGATGAGAATTTCTCTTACATCCCTGAGTTTAAATTTAGCGATGACGCCGACTACGCCTACATCTGCTCAAACAACACGATTTACGGCACGCAGTATAAGGCTATGCCAAAGACCAAATCGCCCCTAGTTGTCGATGCTTCGAGCGATTTTTTCGCTAGACCGCTTGATTTTAGTAGTATCGGCTTGCTTTATGGTGGCGCTCAGAAAAATGCAGGCCCAAGCGGCGTGACTATCGTCATTTTAAGAAAAGACCTAGTTGATCGCGTGAGCAGCCAAAATGTCCCTATGTTTTTGCGCTACAAAACGCACGTAGAGGCAAACTCGCTCTATAACACACCGCCAACTTTTGGAATTTATCTTTTAAATTTAACCATGCAGCACCTGCTAGATCTTGGCGGACTTGCCGAGGTTGAGAAGATAAATGCCAAAAAAGCAAGCACGCTTTATAGCATCATAGATAGCTCAAATGGCTTTTACGTGGGACATGCCAAAAAATCAAGCAGGTCAGATATGAACGTGAGCTTTACGATACCAAAAGATCATGCGCTTGAGCCAGTTTTCGTCGAAGAAGCGCTAAAAGAGGGCATGCTAGGGCTAAAAGGTCACAGACATCTTGGTGGCATAAGAGCCTCTATCTACAACGCCGTTAGCCAAAGCGACGTTGATAAACTTGGCGAGTTTATGAGAGAATTTGCCAGAAGGCACGGCTGATGAACAAGGCAAAAAAAGCTTACGACGAAATTCCTTATTTCTCAGCTGCATTTAGCGACTGCTCGCCCGTTAGGATAGGGGCGGTTGCTAAATTTCTTGGGCTAAAGGTGGCAAATTTAAAAGACGCTAGAGTGCTGGAGCTTGGCTCGTCATACGGTGGCAATATCTTGCCATTTGCAGCTTCTCACAAAGAGGCAAAGGTAGTTGGCATCGACATCTCAAGCCACCAAGTAGAAGAGGGCAACAAGATCGCAAAGAAGATGAATTTAAAAAATTTCACCCTTCTTGAGCGTGACTTTTTGCACATGAATGAGCACGATATCAAGGAGCTTGGCGAGTTTGACTACATCATCGCACACGGCGTTTATAGCTGGGTGAGCCCAAACGTGAGAGACGCGCTACTTGCAACGATAAAGGCGCTACTTAGCAAAGATGGCATCGCCTACGTCTCTTATAACACCTACCCAGGTTGGAAGAGCCTTGATATCTTAAGGGACTTCATGCTCTTTGCGAGCGCAAACAGGGGCGATAAAGAGTCGCTACCTCACGTCAAAGAGGAGCTAAATTTTTTGCAGGATTACTTGAAATTTAGCCTGCAAAACCAAAGTGACGTCGTCTATAAAGACAGCATGAAGCTACTTTTAACGCAGTTAAATTTCTTGCAGGGCATCATCGCCAAAGGGAGTGATTATTACATTTTGCACGACTTTTTGGAGGCGAGCAACGAGCCAACTTACTTTTATAAATTTGCCAAGCACATCGATAAACACGGGCTTTGCTACGTCATAGACGCCTCGCTAAATGACATCTTTGCAAGCTCAACTGGGATATACCGCTTTGACGCGCACATCGAGCAAAGCTACAACACTCGCATCAAAAAAGAGCAGCTAAACGACTTTTTGTTTAATAGATCCTTTAGAAAGAGCCTCATCGCTCATAAAGAAAGGCTTGGTGGCGCTGATGACTTTGACGCGGTGCTTGGAGAGAGCGAGCTTGATAGGATTTATTTTGCCTATTTTAGCGAGCAGCCAAGGATTAAAACGCAAGAAATTTTAAGCAAAGTCTATCCACAAAGTCTAAATTTAAGCGAAGTAAAGGCTGCACTTGGTGAGAGCGAGAGCGAAGCATTTATGGGGCTACTTGAAATTTTAAATGATCAAAACACTAAAATTTCATCTTCAAAGCTTGTTGCGCTTGCTTATGAGCCTAAAAAAACTAGGCTAAAGCCTAGAGCTGCGGCCTATCTTGGGTATTTTCTGGAGGCTAGCTCGCCAGTTATTTCTTTGGCAAATGAGCTAAATGGCAAGCTTAGTTTAAGCGTTGAAGAGATCAAAGCTGCATTGAAATTTGACGGCAAAGCCAGCCTTAAAGAGATCGCAAAGGGCGTAAATTTAAGCGAAGATGAGCTAAAAGAGCTTGCTTTTAAACTAAGTGAAGCTTACTTTTTTGAAGAAATTTAAAAAAAAGAGCGTGGCAAATTTAGCCATGCTCTTACTCAAAAAACATATCTTTTAATATCAAACATATCATCGCTATGTAAAAGAGTAAAAACCATTTTTTAAGTGTTTTTTTGTCGGTATGTTGCGTCTTTTTGGTGCCAAAGTATGCGCCTATTAGCGAGCCAAGACCTAAAAATGTGCCCTCAGCGTATGAGATGTGACCATTTAGTGAGAGTGAGATGAAGCCAGCAATGGCTGCAAACATAACGAAAAACACACCCATAGAAACGGCTTTTTTAAGTTCATAACGTAAAAAGCCAACCAAGATAGGGGCGATAAAGACGCCTCCGCCGATGCCTATGCTAATGGCAAAAACGCCAACAAAAACGCCAACTAAAAATAGCAAAAAGAGTGAATTATTCGCATTTGAGCCGTCGCTGTTTGGTGAAAAGTATAGTTTTATAAGTGAAAAGACAAATGTCGCAAGTAGCATAGACTCAAGTAAAAGTGCAGGTGCGTGCGACACGATGATGCCGCTAAAGCTAGCTCCAACCAAGCCTCCAAGCCCCAAAAAGACGCCGCGATTTAGCTTTAAAAGCCCAGCTTTGTAGTTTAGATACGAGCCAAACGTCGCACTAAAGATCATCTGCATGACGCTTATGCCAATGGCTGCTTTCACGTCGTATCCAAAGGCGACCATGATAGGAACGACGACCGTGCCGCCACCGATGCCAAAAAACCCAGCGATGTAACCAACGCCGATACCGATTATAAATAGTTCTACAAAAAGCATTTTTTCTCCCTCGACTAGCGCAAATTTTAGCCAAGGGGCTCTTAAAAAAATAGTAAAAAAGGCGTAAATTTAAAAATTTAGCCAAAATTCTAAAAAGTAAAAGCGAAAATTTTTTATAATCAATAAAAATTTAAAAGGAAAAATATGCTCTTAGAACAACCACTTTTTTATTATAAAGCGATCAGAGAGAAATTTAAAAATAGCTACCTTGCTGAAGACAAGACGCAAACGATAATCGGCATAGACTGCGAATATATCGACGAAAAAGATATGGACTTTTACGGACTTAGAAGCTACTTTGATACCAATCGTAACAGAGCGCTAGCACCTTTTGCTGGACTTTTTGGCGTTTTTGCTTATGATGGCGTGAGATACTTTGAGTATATCGGCAAAGAGAAGGCTAAAAAATATGAATTTCCAAAATTTATCTACGCTGATGCTAAAGTATATCTGCACTTTGATAAGATGAGTAAAATTTACACTTTTTATGGAGATAAAGATAGGTATTATGACTTTTTGCTAAATTTAAAGACAGAGCATAAGGGCGAAAAAGAGTGTGAATTTAGCATAAAAAGTGATCTTAGTAGCGAAAAGAAACACTTTGAAGATATGGTTGAAGTGGCAAAAGAATACATAAGAAGCGGCGATGTCTTTCAGGTGGTGCTTGGTGAGCTACTTGAAATTTCAACGAATATGAGCAGTTTGGACTTTTACAAAAAGCTAGCCACTGCAAATCCTAGCCCGTATATGTTTCATTTTCCTACGCCTTATGGCGATGTGGTCGGCTCGTCGCCTGAGCTTGTTTTTGAGATGAAAAGCGAGCAAATTTTTGTAGCACCGATCGCAGGCACAAGACCAAGGGGTGGTGACGCAAACGCTGATGTGGCGCTTGAAAATGAGCTACTAAGCGACCAAAAGGAGCTAGCTGAACATAAGATGCTAATCGATCTTGCCAGAAATGACATCGGCAGGGTCTCAGAGCCAAAGAGCGTGGTCGTGAAAAACGCGATGCATATCCAGAAATTTGAAAAAGTGATGCACATCGTTAGCGACGTCTATGGCAAGTGCGCTAGGGAGCTTAACCTTTTTGACGTGCTAGCTAGCATATTCCCAGCTGGCACGCTAAGCGGTGCGCCAAAGATCAGAGCGATGCAGATCATCAATGAGCTTGAAATTTTTGAGCGAAATATCTATGGCGGGGGCATTGGATTTTTGCATTTTAATGGCGACGCTCAGGTGGCGATCCTCATCCGCTCAGCTATCTTTGTGCCAGCCAAAAACGGCTTTAGCGACGTCTTTGTCGGAGCTGGAGCTGGCATAGTCTATGACTCAAAGAGCGAGAAAGAGTATGCTGAAATTTGCCACAAACGAGCCAGCGTGGTAAATGTCTTTAAAAACAGCGCAAAAGAGGTTTAAATTTACAAAGTAGGAGCTTTTATGCCAGGGCAAATTTGATCCTAGCTATAACGATTTTTGTTTTTATATGTGCGTGCTTTATGGCGCATAAGAGCAATAGAAAGAATTTACAAAAAAGGTAAATAATTAAATTTACAAGGCGGCAAATCGACCTGCAAGGGTAAAAATTCGTATTGTTTGGCTTTAAAAAGAATAACTAATGTCAAGGTAAATTTATCCTAGCTGTAACGATCCTATTTTTATGGCGCAAACGCTAGCAAGATGAAATTTGACTTTGATGAGCGCATCCCAACAAATGTGGTGGCAAATTTTACACAAATTTATGAGTATGAAAATTTACATATCAAAAAGGGCGACCGTCTTGGAAATTTCGAGCTTGGCTCAACTATTGTTATACTTAGCGAAAAAGATGCGACCAAATTTAAGCTCTTTGAAAACAAAGAGCTTAAATTTGCTGAAGCGATCAGACTTATAAAATAAATACGCTAAGCATATGAGTAAATTTTTATATATCCATTATAATATGAGTTATAGTCTTCAAAATATTATAGGTATGAAGGCTTGTAAAAGATAGTGAGCGTATTATTTTATCTACCAAAATTTCTCTAGGATTAAGATTTGATTGGCTCATCTGTAAGCTGGTATTTGTTTTTACTAAGTCGATAGCTTTTACATCATTTAAATATATTAATAAGATATAAGATTATGACTTATCGTATTTTTAAAAGAATTTTATTAACTTGCAACAAAGAAGCTTAAATTTGCCTTGCAACCCAAGGCTTGAATATTTTATGTATAAATTTTAGCTATTTAGCCCAAAAAGGGCTAAATTTAGACATTAAACCTAAAGTGCATAACATCACCATCTTGCACGACGTAGTCTTTGCCTTCAAGTCTCATCTTGCCAGCCTCTTTAGCTCCGTTTTCGCCGCCATGTGCGATGTAGTCCTCGTAGCTTATCACTTCAGCTCTGATAAAGCCCCTCTCAAAGTCGTTGTGAATGACGCTTGCTGCTTTCGGCGCTTTCCAGCCCTTTGTGATCGTCCAAGCTCTTACTTCAACGACGCCAGCTGTGAAATAGCTTATCAAATTTAGCTTAGCAAAAGACGTTTTGATGATCTTTTCAAGGCCGCTCTCACTCGTGCCAAGAGATGCCAAAAACTCGTGAGCTTCCTCGTCGCTTAGACCAATTAGCTCCTCTTCTACTTTGGCGCAAAGCTTAATCACTTCGTGATCTGAGGCTTTTGCGTACTCTTTTAGCGCTTTTACGAATTTATTATCTTCGCTAAGTCCTTCTTCATCAACATTTGCGCCATAAACTACCTCTTTTGCACTTAGAAGTCTTAGCTCTTTGTTAAGTGCCAAAAATGCCTCGCTATCTCTTTGCTCAAAGCTACTTGCACTTTTGCCTTCATTTAGGTGAGCAAGGAGTAAATTTGCTATCTCAAGCGCCTCTTTAGCACCTTTTGCGTTTGCTTTTGCCTCTCTTGTAAGCTTTTCTATCTTTTTATTTAACTGCTCGATGTCAGCTAGTATCAGCTCAGTTTGGATGATCTCGATGTCTCTTACTGGATCGACGCTACCCTCGACATGGGTGATGTTTTCATCTTCAAAGCAGCGAACGATGTGTAAGATAAGCTCGGTTTCTCTGATATTTGATAAAAATTTATTGCCAAGTCCCTCACCAGAGCTCGCCCCTTTTACAAGACCTGCGATATCTACGAATTCGATGGTTGAATACTGAATTTTATTAGGACTAACTATCTTTGCAAGCTCATTTAGGCGTTTATCAGGTACTGGCACAATGGCTTTGTTTGGCTCGATCGTACAAAACGGATAGTTTGCACTCTCGGCGTTTTGCGCCTTTGTAAGTGCGTTAAATGTCGTTGATTTACCCACATTTGGTAGGCCTACGATTCCAACTGAAAGTCCCATCAATTCTCCTTGCTAAGTGCTTGTAAAAAGTATAAATTCATCCTAACGCCAGCCCCGCTCGCACCTGCTTGGTTGTATCCCCAAGCCTTTTCGCGGTATGCTGGACCAGCGATATCAAGGTGTAGCCACTTATCTTTATACTCATCTTTGATAAATTTGGCTAGAAACATGCCAGCTGTGATCGCGCCGCCATATCTGCTTGAGGCGCAGTTGCTAACGTCTGCGATCTGGCTTTTGATAAGCTCGCTAAGATAAGGGTTAAAATCAAGTGTAGTCGCTAGCTCGCCGCTATCTTTTATCTTGTTTTTAAACTCGTTTTTTAGGCTCTCGCTGTTGCCCATGATGCCTGTTGTGTATTCTCCAAGCCCCACGACGCAAGCGCCAGTTAAGGTTGCCATGTCGATTAAGATGTCTGGCTTAAAGTCTTGTGCATAGCTTAGGCAATCAGCCAAGACCAAACGTCCCTCTGCGTCGGTGTTTCTAACCTCTATGCTAATTCCACTTCTTGAAATAAGCACATCATCTGGCTTATAGGCGTTGCCACCGATCATATTTTCGGTTGCGCCTAAAATGGCGTGAATTTCAAATGGTAAATTTAGCTCCGCTGCACCTTTTATGATGCCAAGAGCTGCTGCTGCGCCGCTTTTGTCTGATTTCATAGTGAGCATATAATCAGCAGGCTTTAAGCTAAGGCCACCGCTATCGTATGTTAGGCCTTTGCCGACAAAAATGATGCGTTTTTTAGACTTTTTAGGCTTATAGGTTAGGTGGATGAGCCTTGGTTTATGCACGCTTGCGCGATTTACCGCCAAAAATGCGTTCATATTCTCTTTAGCTAGAAATTTCTCGTCATAGACCTCGCACTTTATGCTGGCGATGTTTTTGGCTAAATTTAAAGCATCTTGCGCCATCTTTTGCGGTGTGTAAATTTCTGGGATTTCATTTACGATATCTTTTGTGAAATTTGTAGCACTTGCTATTATCTCCGCCTCTTTAAAGCCCTCATTTGCAGCCTTTAGATCGACCTTTTTGCCAGCAAATTCTTCAGTTGAAAAGATGATCTCTTTTAGGGTGTATTTATCTTTTTTCTCTTTATATTTGTTAAATTCGTAGCTTCCAAGTAAAAAGCCCTCAGCTAGCGCTTCAAAGCTTAGTTTTTGGCACTCTGCGACGTAAGAAGCTAGCTTTATGCTCTTAATGTTTAGTGACTTTAGTGCGTTATAAGCTTTAGCGGCTGCAACCCTAAGCTCGTCAAGATCAAGCTTAGAAAGTGGCACGTAAGCCCTCTTTGCCTCGCTTAGGATGAGAATGCTATCGCCTTTGTAATTGTTAAATTTAATAGCCTCTTTATCGCTTATAAATTTATGTTTTAAGTCCTTATCTACTACGAAAATTAGTTCAATATCAGCTTTTATATCTTTTAATTTTTTATCAACTATTTGAAACTGCATGTCTTCTATCTCTCCTTTCGTTTAAAATTTTATTTTCGATGCGCTTAAATGTATAGATCAAAAGCCCCATAAATATGGCAACCACTGGGATAGCGACATACCAGTGCTCTTTTGCCTTTTGAAGCAGCACCAATATATGCTTGCCAAGTATCCAAGCAGGTATGGTGGTGATCGCCGCCCAGCACCAAGCGCTGATTAAATTTATAAAGGCGTATTTTTTAGCGTCATAGCCGGTAAGCCCTATGCAAAGCGGTATGATGACACGAAAGCCATACATATAGCGTTGTAAAAAGATGATCGGCCAGCCGTATTTTTTCAGCATTATATGCGCCACTGCAAATTTTCTCCGCTGCGTGTGAAGCCTTTTTGCGATGTATTTTTTATTGTAACGGCCAAGGTAGAAGTAAATTTGATCTCCCACAAAGCCTCCAAGTCCAGCCACAAAGATAGCAAGCGCGATGTGCATATGTGTGGTGTGAGCGAGAATTCCAGCCATTATTAAGGCCATCTCGCCCTCCATGATACACCAGACAAAAAGTATGATGTAGCCGTACTCTTTAAGCAGTTCTATAAAAAACTCTTCCATTCTAAACCTCTAAAACGCTGTAAATTTTAGTAAGCGACTTTAGCTTCTCGCTACCTTTTAGATCAACCAGATCTACGATAAAGCACGCCTCTACGCAGGTTGCGTTAGTTTGATTGATAAGCTCAACTGAAGCCTTTGCAGTGCCACCAGTCGCGATGAGATCGTCCATCAAAAGCACTCTAGCACCCGCTTTTTCTCCAAAAGCATCGATGTGAATTTGCACCTCGTCTACGCCGTACTCTAGGCTATATTTTTGTGAAAGCGTGATAAAAGGTAGTTTTTTTGGCTTGCGAATAGGCACAAAAGGCAGCCTTAGTCTTGCTGCAAGCGCCGCACCAAAGATGAAGCCACGTGACTCGATGCCAGCGATGTAGTCGATGCTAGCACCATCATATCTATCAGCCAAATGGTCTATCAAAAAGTTAAACGCCTCTTTGTTATTTAGCAGCGTCGTGATGTCGCGAAAGACTATGCCAGGCTTTGGAAAGTCGTTTATGCAGCGGATAGAGTTTAGTAAAAATTCTTTGCCTTTTTGATCTAAAATTTTCATAAATTTCCTTAAATTTGATGTTAAAGTAGCGCTTCGATCTTGCCTTCAAGCTCACGGATGCGTTGTCTTAGCTTGTCGTTTTCTAGGCGGTACTGTGAATTTCTTGTGCGAAGTGAGGTTACGTCGTTTTTGGTTTTGTTTAGCTCGTCTGTCAAGATGTCGATGTTGCCTAGACTTCGTTGGAGTTGGATCTGAAATTTTCTTATGACGACCTCGGTATCTTGGAGGTTATTTTTCATAAAATCTTTTGTCGCACGCTCTTTTTTGAGAAGCGTTTTGAAGTAAAAAACCATGACGGTTAGGTAGATCGCAGCACAAACAAGAGCGGTAAAAACGATCCACTCGCCTATCATTTGCCTGCCTCAAGCTCGATTTTTTCGACTCTTCTTTCGTGTCTGCCACCTGCAAACTCAGTCTTTAAAAAGGCTTCAGCCGCTGATATAGCCACGCCTGCACCGATAACTCTTGCGCCAAAAGCGATTACGTTTGCGTCGTTGTGCTCTCTTGCAAGTCTAGCGGTAAATTCGTCGTGGCAAAGGGCACATCTTACGTTTTCATGCCTGTTTGCGGCTATTGATATGCCTATGCCTGTGCCACAAACTAGCACGCCGTAGCAGTTAGGCTCAAGCTTGCTTGCTAGCAAATGCGCATAATCAGGGTAATCAACGCTATTTTTATCGTTTGTGCCAAGATCAACTACTTCGTATCCAAGCCCTTTAATAGCCTCTTTAAGCTCGTTTTTTAACTCAAAACCAGCGTGATCGCTAGCTAAGAAAACTTTGTCTATCTTCATGAAAAGTCCGTTAAATTTTTTGTTGATTATAGTCAAAGTTGCATTAAAATAAAATTTTACTCTCAGCCAAAATGAAGCTATAATTTACCAAAAATTTAAAGGAGAAAATGTGAAAAAAATGCTCTTTTTAGTGGCTTCTACGCTAGCCTTTGCAAATGAAAATCTAATAGAGATCTACACAGATCAAACGATCATCACTCAAAAATTTAGTGACGCAAATAGTTCTTTTAGCGCCTTTGTGCCAGAGGGTGTGCAGAGTGAGAGCATCACTATAAATGGGGATTGTGATGCGAATGCTTATCTAAAAAAGATCAGCGAAGAAAATAGCCAAAGTTACATAAAATGGAAGCAAGAAGTTGTAAATTTAAATAATAAACTTGAGGCGCTAAATGCAAGAGGTAGGTTTATAGAGCAGGCTTTGATAGGAGAAAACAAAAGTAACGATGTGACAAAAAGAGCTGATGAGTTTTATAAATTTAGCCTAGAAAATATCGAGAAAATTTCAGCTGCTAAAAGTGAGCTTGAAGCGCTTAAAGAAAATGAGCCAAAGAGCGAAATGGCCGGATTTTTGCAGCTTGATATGAAATTTGCTTGCAGCCCAAAAGAGGCGACGCTTTCATATATGGATGATGAGGCGCCAAAGACGCTAAATGAAATTTATGCAGACACAAAAAACAAAAATATCTTGATAAAACAAGAAATTTTACTAACCAACCCATTTGCCAGCGATGTTAAAAATTTAAAGCTCGCCATCTATCCGACCAGATATCAAAAGGCGCTTGCTCCAAGCAAGTTTTACCCTTGGTACGAGGAGAGCGAGGCGGAGGCTGATGATGGTTACGGCGCTTCGAAAAATATGCTAAGAGCCGCGAAAGTCGCCGCTGAGGTCGCTGATATGCGTGTGCAAAGAGATGAGAATGAGTTTGCCAAAATTTGGAAGATAGATGGGATAAATTTAGCAAAAGGCGAGAGCAAATATATAACTTACGACACGCAAAAAATGGATGCAAATTTTAGCGTTTTTGCTGATTTTTACGGCTCGCTAAAGGCATATAACGTAGCTAGCTTTAAGCTAAATGATGATCTAACGCCAGCTAAAACGCAGTTTTACGTTAATGGTGTGAGTGTTGGCAGTCCAAGCGAGTTTGAGATGAAAGCAAAAGATGAGCCAGTGCAGTTATTTTTAGGACAAAACGAGCTAATCGAGCTTAAAAAAGAGCGATTAAATAAATTTAAAAAGAGCTCGCTTCTTGGCAAAGACCGCATAAGCGAAGAGGGCTATGAGATAAGTGTCAAAAATAACTCAAGTAAAAGTGTCGATGTCACCTTGGTTGATCGTGTGCCAGTATCTGCTGATGAGGCGGTAAAGGTCGAGATAAAGGGCTTTGATAAAAAAGATATCAGCAAAGATGGCAAGGTGGAGCTTAAATTTAGCCTTGCGCCAAAAGAGGAATTTAAAAAAGAGTACTCTTATAAGATCACAAAGCCAAAAATTTAGAGCAAATTTGCTCTAAATTTAGCCATTTATAAAGGCGCTTGCGATATCTAAAACGTATCTTGTCGGATAAAAGATAGTATCTTTTAAAGGCGAGACGAGGATGATGATAAGGATGACAAAGCCATATCGCGAGATGCCCTCAAGCTTTTCAGCTAGTGCGTGAAAGCCAAAATTTCTAAGCGCGTACTGGGTCGCGTGAAAGCCATCGAGTGGTGGGATCGGATAGAGGTTAAAGATGGCTAACATCAAATTTAAAAGCGCAAGCGTAAATAAAAACTGAAGTAAAATTTCAAAGGTTTCTATATTTAATAGAGCCTTTAGCACAAATAGCGATAAGATGCCTAAGATGACGTTGTAGCAAATGCCAGCTAGACTCACGTAGATAGCTGCCTTGTAGCCGCCATTTCGCACGACTGTGTAGGTATTTACAGGCACTGGTTTTGCCCAGCCAAACATCATACCAGTGCTTAGATAAAGCACCAGTGGCACGATGATAGTGCCAACAATATCGATGTGTTTTATGGGATTTATGCTAAGTCTGCCAAGATTTTTTGCGGTGTTGTCACCAAATTTATAAGCGACATATCCGTGAGCGATCTCGTGACCGACGATGGCGATTACTAAAGAGAGGACGATAGTGGCGACTTTTATGGGGTCAAAATTAGTGAAGTCCATCAACTTCTCCCTCTTTTAGAGCTTGTTTTGTGAAAAACTCATCGTTTTCTATCGTATCTACAAAGCGTCCGATACGCTCCCAGCGTACATTGTAGTTATTGTCCCAGCTAAAATATATAAACCAAGGCTGTCCAACTATGTCCTTGTAAGCCACGCTTCCCCAAAAACGGCTATCGTTTGAGTGGTCGCGGTTGTCGCCTATCATAAAGTACTCATCTTTTGGCACTTTGACGTAAAAAGCGTTAAAGTTAAAATTTGGATTTTGCGGTAGTGAGCTAATGAGCGCTGGCTTCATAAAAACGTTTGATTTGTTTGTATTTAGCATGAAAACCATCTGCTCAAATAAATTTACATTTTCGTCGTAGTGGATGCCGCTAAATCTATATGGCTCTTTTATGAAAAGCTTGCCATCAAGCTCGACAATGTCCTTGCATGAGTAGCCAAATTTACTCTCTTTACCGTTTAAATTTTCACGGCAGTTTGCCTTTATAAAGCTATCTCCCTCTTTTGGGCGTAGATAGAGGGCTTTTTCAGTAAAAACGATCTCGTCCTCGCTGGTTGCAAAGCAGCGCTTTACAAAGTGAGTTTTCTCATCGTTTGGATAGCGAAATACGACTATATCGCCCCTTGCAGGACCATCGCCTGTGATGAGATGACCATTGTTATTTAGCTCAGGTAAAATTTTTACCTCAAGCCATGGAATTCTTGGTGTTGGTATGCCATAAACATACTTTTTAGCAAATAAAAAATCCCCAACCAAAAGCGTGTTCTTCATCGAACCAGACGGGATCACAAAGGCTTGAGCCACAAAGAAAATGACAAGCAAAACGATGATAACCGTGCCTGTCCAGCTCGAGCAAAAGTCATAAAATTTAGTAAAAGCTCTCTTCATTATCTCACTCTTTAATTTTTAGCTATCTTTGCTTGTGCAGCAAGGATTGTGTTGTTTAAAAGCATGGCTATGGTCATCGGACCAACGCCGCCAGGAACGGGCGTGATGTATGAGCATTTTGGTGCGACCTCTTCAAAATCCACATCGCCCACAAGCCTGCCATCATCAAGTCTGTTTATGCCCACATCAACGACTACCGCGCCATCTTTTACCATATCAGCCTTTAAGAAAAATGGCTTGCCAATGGCTGCAACTATGAGGTCAGCATTTTTGCAAATTTCTTTTAAATTTTTAGTCTTGCTGTGTGTCACCGTAACCGTTGCAGAGGCATTTAGGAGTAAATTTGCCATAGGCTTGCCAACGATGTTGCTTCTGCCGATCACCACCGCATTTAGTCCAGCTACATCTATGCCATACTCTTTTAAAATTTCCATAACGCCAAGTGGTGTGCAAGGGACAAAGCCATCAAGTCCGCTAACAAGTTTGCCAACATTTACAGCGTGAAAGCCGTCTACGTCTTTTTGTGGATCGATCGCTGCGAGCACGACGTTTGTATCGATATGCTTTGGCAGTGGCAGTTGAACCAAGATGCCATGGATGCTATCGTCTAAATTTAGCACGTTTATAAGGGCAAGTAGCTCGTTTTGGGTTGTATTTTCGCTTAGACGGTGAGCCACGCTTTTTATGCCGTATTCGTTGCAGGCTTTCTCTTTGGCTCTAACGTATGTTTGAGATGCCTTATCTTCACCGACCAAGACGACGGCCAAGGTTGGCTCGATACCAAATTTCTTTAGCTCATCAGCTCTTACTTTTACGCTTTCTTTGACCTTTAAAGATACGGCTTTTCCGTCTAAAATTTTCATATTCGATCCTTACTTAAAAGCTTTTTTAATCACAAGGGTGGTATCATACCTAAAAATAAATTAAATTTTTAAAAGAGAGGTTTATGAGGTCTGTTTTTTTGATTTTGCTTTTTTGCGTGGCGATTTTTGGTGCTGATTTTATCACAAAGACCGAGTACGCCAAGATGCTCTACCTAAATCCGCGTGGCATAGGCTGTGATAAATGTCACGGCGCAAAGGGCGAAGGCAGCCTAATCTCTAAATACAAGCATTTTGACAAAAAAGCTAACAAAACGGTCGATGATGAGCTTAGAGCGCCAAAGATAAATGATATAGATTTTGAAAGCTTTAAAGCAGCTCTTACAAAGCCAAAAGGCGTCATGCCAAGCTACTTTTTGACAGACGAGGAGACGACCATCCTTTATGAATACATCACAAATCAGATGAAACCTCCTGCAAAAGCGGCAAAATCGCAAAATTTAGCCAAGCCAGCCGCACCTGCTGCTACGCAAAAACAGCCTGAACCCACTAAAACTGCGCCTGTTGCAAAGCCAGCAGAGTCAGCTAAAAGCACCCCGGCAAAACCAGCTGAGCCCGCAAAGCCAGCTAACACGCAGGCACCAAAGTCACCAGCAAAGCCAGTAACAAATCAAAAAGATAATCAAAAGACAAATTTAAAAACACAAAATCAAAAGGATAAAAAATGACAAATAAAGAGGCATTTAGCGAAGCTAAAAAATATATCCCAGGCGGCGTAAATTCACCTGTTCGTGCATTTGGCAGTGTTGGAGGCGAGCCTGTGATGATAGATCATGCTAAGGGAGCTTATCTATACGACGTCGAGGGCAAAAAGTACCTTGACTTCATCCAAAGCTGGGGTCCGCTCATCTTTGGTCACTGCGACAAAGACATAGAAGAGGCGATCATCTCTGCTGTAAAACAAGGCGTATCTTACGGCGCTCCCTCTCCAAAAGAGACCGCTCTAGCAAAGCTAATATGTGATGAGTTTAAACAAATAGATAAAATTCGCTTCGTTAGCTCTGGCACAGAGGCCACCATGAGCGCTATCAGAGTGGCTAGAGGATATGCCAAAAAAGACGGACTTATCAAATTTGAAGGCTGCTACCACGGACACAGCGACGCACTTCTTATCAAAGCAGGAAGTGGCGCTACGACATATGGCAACGCTTCAAGCGGCGGCGTGCCACAAGATGTTGTGAAAAATACATTTTTAGCTATCTACAACGATATAGAGAGCGTAAAAGCTATTTTTGAAAATAATAAAGACAAAATAGGTGTCGTCATAATCGAGCCAATCGCTGGAAATATGGGACTTGTGCCAGCTGATAAGAAATTTTTACGTGAGCTTAGAGTGCTTTGCGATAAATTTGGCGCAGTGCTTATCCTTGATGAGGTTATGAGTGGTTTTAGAGCTTCTCGCCTTGGCTCATATCCATTTCACGAAGTAGATGCCGATCTTGTCACATTTGGCAAGGTTATAGGCGGTGGCATGAACGTCGCTGCATTTGGTGGCAAGGCGGAGATCATGGACTGCCTAAGCCCAGATGGCGCTGTCTATCAAGCAGGTACGCTAAGTGGCAACCCAGTGGCGATGAGCGCTGGCATAGCGGCTATTTCAAAGATAAATAGCGACGCAAATTTATACGCTAGACTTGAAAAACTAGCCCTAAGACTAATGGACGGCTTCAAAGAGGCTGCAAAAAGCGCTGGCATCACTATCCAAACCGAGGTTCGTGGCTCTATGTTTGGCTACTTTTTTACTAATCATGCAGTAAAAAACTACGACGATGCGCTAAAGAGCGACACAAAACTCTTTGCTAAATTTCACCAAGCGATGCTTAGACGCGGAATTTATCTTGCACCAAGTCAGTTTGAGACGGGATTTATCTGCGACGCGATGAGTGAAGCGGATATCGATCTAGCGGTAAATGCAGCTAAAGAGGCATTTTTGGAGATAAAAGCTTAATGGCAAAATTTAAGATAAAAGATATCGTAGCAGGGGCTGAGCAGCTAAGCCTTGGCATATCGATGGTCGTGGCTGTGGTGATCGGCACTGGGCTAGGATATCTTGTAAAAAAGGCTACAAATTTCACGCCAGCGCTTTGGATAGGCTTTGCTATTGGCATCGCAGCTGCTATTTTAAATGTCTATAAAGCCTACAAAGCGCAGGTTAAAAGCCTAGATGAGCTAAAGGATGAGACAAGGTATAAAGGCTACACAAAAGACGATGATGACGAGGACGATTAGCAGGCTTTTTATTTGCTACTTTGCGCTTTGGCTAGCCCTTAGCGTGGTTGGCAAATTTATATCAAATCAATTTTTTATAAGCTCGCAAATTTCATTTTTTGCCTCGCTTATCATCCTAACGGCTAGCTTTTTTGCCTATAAAAACCGCATAAACTCGAGGCTAGAAAATGCAAGAGATGAAATTTTAGCCAAGATAGAAGAAGAGGATGAAGAGGACGAAGAAAATTTGCCCCAAAATGAGGCAAAAGAATTTAGCCTAAAAGATGAAAAAGCAAGGCTAAAAAAGCAGAAATTTTCATTTAAAGATAGAAGCTTTGTGGCAGCTTTTATGCCTTATCGCTTGGTTGCGTATGCGATACTTTTTTTTGGATTTATATTTTTAAAAAATGAAAATTTACTAAACGTGCCTGGCTTTTTGGTGGGGCTTGCTCCGATGCCTATTGGAGCTTTTATCTTTGGGATAATGCAAAATAATTTGAGAAAGGACGAAGATGGCAAGTAGCTTTAGGATCATTCGCTCGATGGGACCGCTATTTTTGGGTATGAGCCTGCTTTTTATAGGCAATGGCCTAGTCATCGCATCTTGTAGTGCGCTACTTAAGCAAAATGGCGTAGGCGAGCTTGCGATTGGACTAATTAACACTGGATTTTTCATAGGAGCGTTAATTAGCACGATCACAGCGCACAGGATCATCTCAACCACCGGCCACATCAGAGCTTTTGCTATCTTTTCAGCTATATTTGCAGTCTCAGCCATGCTTCACGCCATAAGTGAAAATTTGATCTTTTGGGCGATTTTGCGAGCCTTTTTGGGATATTGCTACTACGCACTTTTGATGGTTATAGAAAGCTGGCTAAATGCTAAGATCCCAAACAAGATAAGATCGCGCGTCATCGCCTTTTACGAGTGCGTTTTCTACACGAGCTTTGGACTTGGAATTTTGATCTTAGCACTTGATCTTAGCGCATTTGAAATTTTCATCATCAGCGCAGCCTTTATCATGCTCTCAAGCATACCTTTAAATTTAATCCGCATCAACCAGCCCCAAATCCCGCAGCGCCAACCCATAAACATCCCAAAAATTTTTGGTATCGTCCCACTAGCCCTTGTGGGAGCGCTTGTTGCAGGACTTGCGATAAATGGCTTTTTTTCTATGGCAAGCCTCTTTGTCTTGCTTCAAGGATATAGCGCAAAAGAGGCGTCATTTTTTATGACTATAGCGATGGCTGGGGGCTTTTTGGCTCAAACATTTATCGGAGGCTTTTCAGATAAATATGGCAGACGCCCAGCGCTCTTGCTTTGTAGCGTTGTATCTTTAATCAGTGCGGCTTTATTTTTGCTAAATGGCTCAAATTTGATAGTTCAGTACGTCCTCTCATTTTTCTTTGGTGGCGGCATTTTTTGTACATACGGACTTTCGCTCGCTAGGGCAAATGACGAGATCACAGACAAGACAAAGAGCGTCCAAGTGGCACGCGCGCTGCTTTTTAGCTACTCTTTTGCCTCGCTTTTCTCGCCGCTTCTTATGAGCTATGCGATGAAAATTTTTGGCGCATTTGGCTTTATCTATGTCTATTTGGTGCTTTATGTTGGGCTCATTTTATTTGCACTAACGCAAAAGACCATACCACAGCACATGAGAAAAGACTACAACGACAGGCTTGTTGCAAGGACGGCTGGCATCGCGACTATTCAGCAAAATGGCAATTTTGCCGATAGAGAAAATAAAAAGTAGAAAATGGACGTAGCAAATTCTCTAAACATATCAAACACCTCGGTTCAAACTGGGCAAAACGCCACCCAAAACGCGCCTGTCCGTAAAAACGAGGGTTTGCTTTTTAAAAATCAGCCAGTTGGGACGCCAAGTGAGCAGAGTGTCTCAAACGCGCTTGATAACGTTGGCAAGCTAGTTGCAAGGGTGCTTGATGATCTAAAAAGTGCTTCAAGCCTTAGCAAAGCAGAGCAAATTTTATCTCAGGCAAAAGATACAAAGATCGCTCCAAATTTAGCTAGCGAGCTCTCAGACCTTGCCAAAAGCTTAGAGGCAGAAGCTGTGCAAAATGAAAGCCCTGAGATAAAGAGCCTTGCACTAAAACTAAAAGAATTTCTAAAACCAATAGCCGATCTTAAAGCTGGCTCGCTAAATGATCAGATCAAAAACTCTGGCGTCATGCTTGAAGCAAATTTAAAAGATGCGCTTACTCCAGAGAAGTTGCCAAGCTCGATACAAAAGCTACTAAGCGATATAAAAAATCTCTCAAATCAAAATTTACTTAGTCAAATTTTAACCCTAAATGATGAGAGCTTGGATAATCAAAACTCATTTATGAAGCTTACTTCTATGCTTGAAAAAGCGAGCGGTGATGCTAAAAACATCCTTGATAACTCAAGTATAAAAACGCTTTTAAAAGATGTGGATAAGCTTGATAATGTGGCTAAATTTCTAGATAAAAACTTCTCAAAAGAGCAAAGTGCAGATGCTGTAAAAAGCCAGATAGTCAAGATGGAGAATTTCATCTCAAATTTAAGCGAAAAGGTAGGAAATTTAGCGAGTGAAAAGCTAAATCAAAACTTTGGCTTTACACAAAATCATAAAGAGCTAAAAGCTATCCTTGAGAGCCTAAAAAACGATCTAAAAATGCTAAATAACATAGGCGATGAGGCTGGACTTGTAAAGGCATTTAATGAGGTTAGCGACGTCTCAAAAGAGGGCAGCTTGCAAGATAAGCTCCAAAGTGCAGCGAGACGCCTAGCTCACAGCCTTAGCCTAGCAGATCCAGAAGCAAGCACAGCTAAAAGCGATCTAGCCGAAAGTAAGGCGCTTTTAAAGCAGCTAAAACTAGCCACAAATGATATAAATAACATCACGACAAAGAGCCAGAGTGAAATTTCAAAGGTGTTAAACCAAGATGTAAAAAGCACGCTTTTAAACATAAGTGAAAAGAGCCAAAACGCCCAAACAGTCAATGCTGCAAACAAAATGATCTCTCAAATCGAGATGCACCAGATGGTCTCAAGCTTGCAAGGAGGCATACAAACTTATATGCCTTATATCTGGGACGGCGTGGAGGGCGGAAATGTCGCGTTTAAACAGGGCAAAAAGGATAAATTTTATGCCCAGATCGATCTAAATTTTAAGAAATTTGGACAGATAAACGTGATGGTTGGGCTTGTGGATAAACGCTATATCGATCTATCGGTGGCAACGCAGACAAATGAGTTTAAAGAGCTTATCTTGTCAAGCTCAAGCGAGCTAAAGCAGGCTATCTCAAAGCTTGGACTAATCGTTTCAAATTTTAACATCAAAACCTTGCCAAAGGTGAAGTTAAACGATAGATTTAAAAATTTTGGCGGCCTTGATGTGGGCTTTGATAAGAAAATTTGATGCAAGTAAATAAGAAAAAAGCCGTCGCTCTTGGCTACAACAGATCGCAAGATAACGCTCCAAAGGTGCTTGCAAGCGGTGCTGGAGAGATAGCAAATAAGATAATAAGCCTTGCAAAAGAGCATGACATACCGATCAAAGAGGATCCTGATCTCATTGAAATTTTAAGCAAGGTCGAGGTCGATCAAGAGATACCGCCAAATTTATATAAGGCGGTAGCTGAGATATTTAGCTTTTTATATAAGATCACAAATAAAAAGTAAATATTGCACTTTAATAGTGCTATAATCTCAAAATTAAGGAAATTTAAACATTAAAAAGGAGGTATTATGAAAATTTCATCAAAAGTGACGATGATGATCGTCTCGTCCCTACTGGTGCTTGGAGCCATCTTAGTCTTTCTAAACATTTACGAGCAAAACAAAGCGATAGAATTTTCTACCAAACAGCTGACTGAAACGGTCTTAGCCGACAAAAGGGCAGCTTTAAGTGAAGAGATGGATATCGTCTCAAGCATTTTGCTAAAAATTCAAGAGGTCTATGACGACGCAAACGAGACCATTGAAGATCAAAAAGAAGATATTATCGACTATCTCTCAAGGGCTAGATTTGGTGATGGTAAGCTTGGTTACTTTAGTCTCTCAACAATAGATGGCGTGGTTATTGCAAACCCTGGTATACCTGAATTTAATGGACAAAATAGGCTTGAGGCAACCGACGCAAATGGCTATAAATATGTAAAAGAACTTATCGAGAAGGCTAAGCAAAATAGCGATGGAGACTTTGTAAATTTTGTTTCGAAGTCAAAGGATGGCTCAACCACAAGAAAGATAGCACGTGGACAAAAGCTAAATTTATTTCATGAAGATGTACTTTTGATGTCCGTTGTTGATCTTGAGGGCATGTATAAAGAGATAGATAAAATTTCAGCTACCATGCAAAATGACGCCAATGCAAACACTACAAATTTCATCGTCATAGCCGTTGTGGTTTTGATCATCTCACTAATAGTTGCTATGCTCTACTCTAAATTTTCTATCACAAAACCGCTAAATGAGCTAATCATGCGGGCTACAAACCTCTCAAGTGGCGATGGCGATCTAACAAGAAAACTAGAAGTCGTCGGCAAAGATGAGATAGCCAAAGCCAGCGAAGCCATAAATAAATTTATAGAAAAAGTAAGGGTTTTAATAGCCGAGGCAAAAGATATTTCAAATGAAAATAGCTCAATAGCAAACGAGCTTAGCTCAACCTCAGTCCAAACTGGCCGTGGGGTAGAAAACTCAAGCAAGATACTTCAGAGCGCTGGGAAGGATTGCGCTGAGATACAATCATATATGAAAGATTCAATCGAAGTTGCAAAAGGTGGCAAAGATGATCTTCAAAAGGCGCTAAGCTACGTTGATGAGACGCTAAATACCATCTCAAATTTATCTTCAGAGATCGCTCAGACATCAGATATTGAAAACCAAATGGCTGGCAAGATCGAGCAGCTTAGCCGTGACGCTGAGCAGGTTAAATCAGTCCTTGTTGTTATCAATGACATTGCCGATCAGACAAATTTACTTGCTCTTAATGCAGCCATTGAAGCGGCACGTGCAGGAGAACACGGACGTGGCTTTGCAGTCGTTGCTGATGAGGTTAGAAAGCTAGCTGAACGCACTCAAAAGAGCCTCACCGAGATAAACGCAACTATCAACGTCATCGTTCAAGCGATAAATGAAAGTAGCGAGCAAATGAGTATAAATTCTAAGCAAATAAGCGAGCTAACAGGCGTGGCAAACAACGCGCAAAACACCATAAGAGATATGAGCGATATCATGAGATCAGCCATAGGACTATCTGATAAAACTATCGAGGACTATATAAAGACTGGCAAGGATATTGACGATATAGTAAAAAGCATGGAGGGCATAAGTCAAATTTCATCTCAAAGCACAAGAAGCGTAGAAGAGATAGCTTCAGCTGCTGAGCATCTAAACAAGATGACAGATACGCTAAATGCAAAACTTGGCGAATTTAGAACTTGATTTGTGCGATAAATTTTAAATTTAAAGGCAATTAGTGGCTCAAAAACTGGTCTTAATAGGGGCTTCTACAGGAGGCCCAGGTCATATAAAAAAACTATTAAAAGATATAAATTTAAATGGTGCGATGGTCGTCATCGCTCAGCATATGAATAAGATGTTTATAAACTCATTTGTCACGCAAATGGGCAGGGAGTGCAACATAAATGTTGAAATTCTAAGCGAAAAGACAAATTTAAGAGAAAATATCGTCTATATCTGTGATCAAAATTTTGAAATTTCAGCGACTTTGCCAGTTAGCGCAAAGCCACAACCTGAGATAAAAACGATATACACGCCAAATGTTGATGTGCTTTTTAACTCAGGCACGCAGATCGCTAAAAATGTAAATTTACTAGCGATCTTGCTAACTGGCATCGGCGATGATGGTGCAGCTGGGCTTGATAAGCTCTACAAAGCAGGCGCAAAATGCATAGCTGAAAACGAAGAGAGCGCCATAGTTTATGGCATGCCAAAGCGTGCTAAGGAGCTAAATCAAAATTTAAAATCGTTAAATTTAATGATGATAAGAAAAGAGCTTGAGGAGTTTTTAAATGCTTTTTAACAAAGTAGATAAACAAAGCGAAGTTTTAGAGGCAAAAGCACCAAGCGACATGGATGGATTTAACGAATTTATGAGCACTATAAAGACGCTTTGCGGGGTCGATCTGGAGCCAAAGAGAGACATCACTCTGCAAAGAGTTAGTATATTTGCTAAAAATCGCCAGATAAAAAGCTTTAAAGATCTAGTTTCGATGATAAGATTTGACACGCTACTTAGGCAAGACCTTTTAAATTTAGTCACCGTAAATGAGACATATTTTTATAGAGAGCTAGCCCAGCTAAAAGACGTGATCTACTACGCAAAAGAGCTTGGAGAGGCTAGAATTTTATGTGCGCCTTGCTCGAGCGGCGATGAGGTCTATTCGCTTGCTATGCTTGCTTATGAATTTGGCCTTAAACAAAGTGATATCCAGCTAACTGGCATCGACATAAACTCAGAAGCCATACAAGCTTGTAGCGTCGGATGCTACGGCGAGAGGAGCTTGCACAGACTAAGTGAGTTTCAAAAAGAGAGATTTTTTACAAAAAAAGATGACAAATTTTTCATCAAAAAAGAAATTTTGCCAAGGTGTGAGTTTAAAATTTTAAATGTTTTTGACGATGCGATGTTTAATCTTGGTAAATTTGACATCGTCCTTTCAAGAAATATGATGATATATTTTGACGACGAATTTAGACTAAAATGCGTCGAGAGGCTGCATAGAATGCTTAAGCCAGAGGGGAGATTTTACGCAGGGCATGCTGATCTTGTGCCATACACCCCACTTTACACAAAGCGTTTTTCAAACGGAGCTACATATTATGAGCGTGCTTAAGGGTTAAATTTAACCCAAGCCGCTTTGCCCTTAGAAAGTTTTTATCAATTTTTAGCTAAAATCCCTCAAGCTAAATTTAAGGATAAAAATGAAAGACAATCTACTTGAATTAACTCAAGATATCGCTTCAGTTGATATCGAAGATTCTATAAAAAATAGCTATCTTGACTACTCTATGAGCGTCATTGTCGGACGTGCTTTGCCTGACGCTAGAGACGGACTAAAGCCAGTTCATAGAAGAATTTTATACGCTATGGATAACCTCGGCGTTGGCAGCAGAAGTGCCTATATGAAGTCAGCTCGTATCGTCGGTGAAGTCATCGGTAAGTACCACCCACACGGCGACATAGCAGTTTATGACGCACTTGTTCGTATGGCTCAGAAATTTTCTATGCGTTATCCAGTCGTTGATGGACAAGGAAACTTTGGCTCGATTGATGGCGACAGCGCAGCTGCGATGCGTTATACCGAAGCTAGAATGACCATGCTTACTGAAGAGCTTTTGAAAGATATCGACAAAGATACGGTTGATTTTGTACCAAACTACGACGATAGAGAGGTCGAGCCAGATGTTTTGCCTAGCCGTGTGCCAAATTTATTATTAAACGGCTCAAGCGGTATTGCGGTCGGTATGGCGACAAATATCCCACCACACAGCCTTGATGAGCTGATAGACGGTCTTTTGCTACTTCTTGAAAACAAAGAGGCGACACTTGAAGAGGTGATGGAATTTATAAAAGGTCCAGACTTCCCAACTGGCGGTATCATCTTTGGTAAAAAAGGCATCATAGAGGCCTACCGCACAGGTCGTGGCAGGGTCAAACTAAGAGCCAAAACTCACATAGAAAAAAAGCCAAACAAAGATGTCATCGTTATTGACGAGCTACCTTATCAAACAAACAAAGCAAGACTTATCGAGCAGATCGCTGAGCTTGTAAAAGATAAGCAGATAGAGGGCATCAGCGAGGTTAGAGATGAGTCTGACAAAGACGGCATCCGCGTAGTCATCGAGCTAAAACGCGACGCGATGAGTGACATCGTGCTAAATAATCTCTTTAAATCAACCACGATGGAGAGCACTTTTGGCGTTATTATGCTTGCTATCAATAACAAAGAGCCAAAGGTATTTAACCTTATCGAGCTACTTAAGCTATTTTTAAATCACAGAAAAACCGTCATCATTAGAAGGACGATATTTGAGCTCGAAAAAGCGCGCGCAAGAGCCCACATCTTAGAGGGTCTAAAGATCGCACTTGATAATATCGATGAGGTGATCGAGCTTATTAGAAATAGTGCTGATACGGCGGTTGCTAGAGAAGGCTTGATGAGTAAATTTAACCTCTCGGAACTTCAAGCAAACGCTATCCTTGATATGCGTCTAAGCAAGCTTACAGGCCTAGAGAGAGAAAAACTAGAGGCCGAGCTAGCCGAGCTTATGGCTGAGATCGCAAGACTTGATGAAATTTTAAAGAGCGAGACATTGCTTGAAAATTTGATCAAAGAAGAGCTTCTTGAGATCAAAAATAAATTTAAAGTACCAAGAGTGACTGAGATCGTTGATGACTACGATGATATCGACATCGAAGACCTCATACCAAATGAAAATATGGTCGTAACCATAACTCACCGCGGCTACATCAAGCGTGTGCCAAGTAAGCAGTACGAGAAGCAAAAACGCGGCGGTAAGGGCAAAGTAGCGGTCACGACATACGATGATGACTTTATAGAGAGCTTCTTTACTTCAAATACCCACGATACGCTTATGTTTGTGACTGACCGCGGACAGCTCTACTGGCTAAAAGTATATAAGATCCCAGAGGGAAGCCGCACGGCAAAGGGCAAGGCGGTTGTAAATTTGATCCAGTTGCAGCCTGATGAGAAGATCAAAGCGATCATCCCAACGACTGACTTTGACGAGAGCAAATCTCTAGCATTCTTTACTAAAAACGGCATCGTAAAACGCACAAATTTAAGTGAGTTTAAAAACATCCGCTCAGTTGGCGTAAGAGCGATAAGCCTCGATGAGAACGACGAGCTAGTAACTGCGCTCATCGCTCAGACATACGATGATATGCCGGTTACTGACCCTGAAAATGAGCTAAGCGTTGAGACAGAGGTGCTTGAAGTTGAAGAGCTTCAAAACGAGATCGATGAAGATAGTGCAAATGCCGAAGAGGACGCAAACTCAGGCGATGAGACAATGCTATTTGTCGTTACTAAAAAGGGTATGTGCCTTAAATTTAAGATCAGCAAGGTTCGCCAAATGGGTAGAACTGCACGCGGCGTAACTGGTATTAAATTTAAAGAGCCAGGCGATGAGGTCGTGGGTGCTGCAGTCATCGAAAGCAATGATCAAGAAATTTTAAGCATATCTCAAAAAGGTATCGGCAAGCGCACAACCGCTGATGAGTACCGCTTGACAAACCGCGGCGGCAAAGGCGTCATCTGCATGAAACTAACAAGCAGAACAGGCGATCTAGTGGGCGTTGTGATGGTTGATGAAGAGCAAGATCTAATGGCGCTAACATCAAGCGGTAAGATGATAAGAGTAGATATGCAAAGCATCCGCAAAGCAGGACGTAACACAAGCGGCGTGATCGTCGTAAATGTAGATGGCGATGATGTTGTAAGTATCGCAAGATGCCCTAAGGCAGATGATGGCGAAGATGAGGAAGAAGCACCAAGCGAAGATATGGGGCTTTTGGAATAAATTTTGCTATTAAATTTTAAATAAAAGCATAAAAAAGGTTGTTTATGAAGGTTAAAATTTTATCTTTTGCTTTAATGATCGCTATTTTTGGCGGTTGCTCATTTAATGGCTTTATGGGCGAGCCAACTAGCACATCAAATCGCAACGTAGTCATCCAAAAGGTCGATAAAGACGATCTTAGAGAGGTGATGAAAAAAGAGAAGATGATATATGATAGCGCTCCAAGAGAGACCACTTTTAGAGCCACAGGCGAGGGCATAGCTCCGTTAAATTCGCTCTCATACGCTCAGTCAGTCACTCTTGCAAAAAGAGCGGCGATGGCTGATGCTTATTCGCAGCTTGCAGGCAAGCTTTATGGCGTAAAGATCAACGCTGAAGACACCGTAAGAGACGCGATGTTAAACGACTCATCTATCACTTCAAAGGTTCAAGGCCTTGTTAAAAACGCAAGGATCGTGAATGAAAATTTCAAAGACGGGCTTTATAAGGTAAATATGGAGCTTAAGATAGACGAAGATAAGTGGCGAGAAGTCTTTTCTTACTAACGATACTTTTAAATTTCGCCTTTTGCCTGGAGGAGTTTATCTTCTGGGCAAAGGTCGATACGAAAAATCAAATAGTTGCCTTTGAAGAAATTTCATTTTCAAAGGCGATGACTCTCACACCAAGTCCACAACCAAAATTTCTTTGCCAGATAGACGCTTTTAAAGATGAAAATACCACAACTCTTGGCTTTTTAAATTTACACAAAGATGAAATTTTTGACTGCTTTGCTTTAAAAAAAGTGATGATAAAAAATGAGCTTAATGTCAAAAATTCACAGGTCACAAATGCTTCAAATTTGAAAATTTTGCCAGTTAGATTTATGGTGGAATTTAAGCCAAAATCCGCTATCATCGGCACACTTCAATAAAAAAGAGATCAAATGAATATCGTCATAGTAGAAGATGACATCAATATGCGAAAGTCGCTTGAGATCGCACTTGGCGAGTATGAAGAGCTAAACATCAAGAGCTACAAGAGCGCAGTTGAGGCTCTAAAAAAGCTAAGCGACGACACTGATCTAATCATCACCGACATAAACATGCCAAAGATGGACGGACTTGAGTTCATTAAAGAGTTAAACGGCAAATTTGACGTCATCATAATGACTGGAAACGCCACACTTAACAAGGCGATCGAGAGCGTTAGGCTTGGCGTGAAAGACTTTTTAACAAAGCCATTTGACGTCTCAACGCTATATGAGGCGATAAAAAGGGTAGAGGCGCTAAAACAAAAAACTCCAAAAAGCATAAAAAAAGTTGAAATTAAAAGTGAAAATAACGGCTTTTTAGCCAGTTCAAAGGCACTTGAAGCGACGCTAAATATCGCGCTAAAAGCTGCAAGAACTGACGCCTCAGTTATGCTTAGTGGCGAAAGCGGCGTTGGCAAGGAGGTCTTTGCTAAATTTATCCACGCAAACTCACCAAGAAAAGATGCTGCATTTATCGCTTTAAATATGGCTGCTATCCCTGAAAATTTGATAGAAAGTGAGCTTTTTGGCTTTGAAAAGGGCGCTTTTACTGACGCAGCGACTACCAAAAAAGGGCAGTTTGAGCTGGCAAATGGCGGAACGCTATTTTTAGATGAGATCGGCGAGATGCCTATAAATTTACAGCCAAAGTTGCTTCGCGCCTTGCAGGAGCGCGAGATAACAAGACTTGGCGCTACAAAGAGCGAAAAGATAGATGTTCGCATCATCTGCGCTACAAATGCAAATTTAGAGCTTGCGATGAAAGAGGGCAGGTTTAGAGAGGACCTTTTCTACCGCCTAAACACGATCCCGCTTTTCATCCCACCACTTCGCGAGCGAAAGGATGAAATTTTGCCTATCGCGCAGGATGCTTTGGACAAATGCTGCAAGGAGTATGGCTTTGAGGCTAAAAATTTCTCAAAAGCAGCCAAAGAGGAGCTTTTAGGCTACGACTACCCAGGCAACATAAGAGAGCTCATCTCGGTCGTGCAGCGTGCAGCGATACTAAGCGAGGGCGATGAAATTTTGCCAAAAGATCTATTTTTACAAGCAAGAAGTAAGAAATAATAATAAATTTAAGTTTTTGGCTAGTAAAATTACGCAAGATTATGAAATTTAAGAGGGTAAAGGAGAGCAGATGAGAAAATTTAACGTAGCGGTCGTTGGTGCTACTGGAGCGGTAGGCGAAGAGCTTTTTAGAGTTATGGAGGAGGTTGATTTCCCAGTTGGTGAGCTTTTGCCACTTGCAAGTGCAAAGAGCGTTGGCATGGAGATAGAATTTAAGGGCAAACACTACAAAGTAAAAGAGCTAACCGAGAAAGTTTTTAGCGAGCACGAGATCGATATCGCATTTTTTAGTGCAGGTGGCTCAGTTTCAGAGAAATTTGCCAAATTTGCAGCTGATAGCGGCGCAGTAGTCATCGATAATACCAGCCATTTTAGGATGGATAAAGATATCCCGCTAGTCGTGCCTGAGTGCAACCCAAGTGACATTGCTATGTGGAAAAACCGCGGCATCATCGCTAATCCAAACTGCTCAACCATCCAAATGGTTCAAATTTTAAAACCACTAAATGATGCTTTTGGCATCAACAGGGTTGATGTTTCTACCTATCAAGCAGCAAGTGGCGCTGGCAAAGAGGGCATGGAGGAGCTTGTTGTTCAGATGCAAAAGTTTTTTGAATTTAAGCTTGATGAGTGCGAGCCAAAGGTCTTTGCGCACCGCCTAGCGCTAAACGTGATCCCACACATCGACGTCTTTTTGGATAATGACTATACAAAAGAAGAGATGAAAATGGTCAATGAAACGCAAAAAATTCTTCACAAAGATATCGAAGTGAGCGCGACATGCGTGCGTGTGCCGGTGCTTAGAAGCCACTCTGAAGCGATCACTATCCACTTTGATAAGGACGTGAGCGCAGATGCGGCAAGAGAGATATTAAGCAAAGCGCCAAGCGTCGTTGTAGTCGATAATCCAGCTAAAAAAGAGTATCCGATGCCTACTATCTCAAGCGATACAAACGAGACTTACGTTGGCAGGATCAGGGTTGATAACTTTAGATCAAATGTGCTTCACCTTTGGTGCAGTGCCGATCAGATCCGCGTGGGAGCTGCGACAAATGCCGTTAGGATCGCACAAAAATGGATCGCGATGCAGGAGTAGTTTGCACTAAAATTAATTGCGATTTTGCACCTAAATTTTAAGGAAAAAACTATAAAATACCCCCTTTTTAAATTTCACAAAAAGGGTTTTTATTGCGTAAAATATTCGAGAGAATTTTGCTTGCAAGCAACAGTTTCACGCTTTTTCCAATAGTCTTTGGACTTTTAGGTGCGATCGTGCTTTTCATCATCGCAAGTTATGATGTCGGCAAGGTGCTTTTAGAGGTCTACAAATACTTCTTTGTAGAGAATTTCCACGTTGAAAATTTCCATTCAGAAGTCGTTGGCGAGATAGTTGGAGCGATCGATCTATATTTGATGGCGCTTGTTCTTTATATATTTAGCTTCGGAATTTACGAGCTTTTCATCTCAGAGATCACACAGCTAAAGCAGTCAAAGCAGAGCAAGGTGCTTGAAGTGCATTCGCTTGATGAGCTAAAAGACAAGCTTGGCAAAGTGATCGTCATGGTTTTAATCGTAAATTTCTTCCAAAGAGTGCTTCACGCAAACTTTACAACACCGCTTGAGATGGCCTATCTTGCGGCTTCTATCCTAGCACTTTGCCTTGGACTTTACTTCCTTCACAAGGGCGAACACTAAAATTTTAAGCGTTTTTACGCTTAAAATTTCTCCTACATCTTTTCTTTAGCTATTTTTGGATAATATCCACTTAAAAATTTAAAGGAAATTTGATGATTTTCATAGACACTTGCCTTAAAAAACCGACCCCTTATACGCCTGTTTGGATGATGCGCCAAGCTGGCAGGTATCTGCCAGAGTATATGGCTGTAAGAGCTAAAGCAGGGGACTTTTTATCACTTTGTAAAGACTATAAAAAGGCTAGCGAGGTCACGCTTCAGCCAGTTGATATCCTAGGCGTTGATGCGGCGATTTTGTTTAGCGATATCCTTGTCGTGCCTCTTGAAATGGGCATGGATCTGCGCTTTGAAAAGGGCGAGGGACCAGTTTTTACAAAGCCTTTGCGTGATGAGGCCGCACTTGATGCGCTTAGTATCGAAAGATCGGTTAAAAGCTTAGCATACGTCTATGACACGATCAAGCTTACAAGAGAAAATTTAGCCAAAGATAAGGCGCTCATTGGCTTTTGTGGCGCACCTTGGACGATAGCTACATATATGATAGAGGGTGGTGGCAGTAAAAACTATGCGGTCTGCAAAAAAATGCTCTATCAAAATCCAGAATTTTTACATCAAATTTTAGAAAAAGTGACGCAAGCGCTTATCCTTTACGTCAAAGAGCAGATAAAAGCTGGCGTAAATGCGGTGCAAATTTTTGACAGCTGGGCGGCTGCACTTGAAGAGCAGGCATATTTTGAGTTTGGATTTAACTACATAAACAAGATAGTTGATAGCGTCAAGGCTGAATTTCCAGAGATCCCAGTCATCGTTTTCCCAAAAGGCATCAGCGGCTATCTGGATAAAATTTCAGGTAAATTTGATGTTTTTGGCGTTGATTGGAGCACGCCGATCGAGCTAGCAAAAGAAAAACTTAGCCCAAGATACGTCCTTCAGGGCAACATGGAGCCAACAAGGCTATATAGCAAGAAGGCGATCGATGAGGGCGTGGATAAAATTTTAAGCACGATGAAAGGCGCACCGCATATCTTCAACCTTGGTCATGGGATCTTGCCAGACGTGCCAGTTGAAAACGCAAAATATTTCATAAAAGAGGTTCAAAGAAAAAGTGCAAGATAGCACTATCATATTTGGGCCGATAAATTCGCGCCGTTTTGGCATGAGCCTTGGCATCGATCTAAGCCCAAAGCAAAAATCATGCAATTTTGACTGTGTTTATTGCGAGCTAAAGGGCGCAAAGCCGGTTGAAGAGATAGAAAATCCACCAAGCGTTAATGAAATCATAAGCGCTTTAAAAGAAGCTTTAAAAGTTCATCAAAATATCGATGTCATCACGCTTACAGCAAATGGCGAGCCAACTCTTTATCCGCACTTAAAAGAGCTGATAGTAAAAGTAAATGAGATAAAGGGCAGGGCAAAAACTCTAATCCTAAGCAACGGCTCAGGCGCGAGAGATCAAAAAATTTGTGAAGCGCTATATGGGCTTGACATAGTGAAATTTAGCCTTGATAGCGCCGTGCAAAGCACATTTAAAAAGATAGACCGCAACAAAAGTGGCATAGAAGTAAATGAACTTATAAAAGCAATGGCTAAATTTCGCAAGGAATTTAAAGGCGAGCTTGTGCTTGAAATTTTGGTCGTGGCTGGATTTAACGACAAAAAAGAGGAATTTATGGCGCTTAATGAGGCCATAAATGAGATAGCTCCGCACCGAGTGGATGTGGGTACGATAGATCGCCCGCCAGCTTACAACGTAAAAGGTGTTGATGCTAGTAGGCTTGAAGAGCTTGCAAGCAAGATAAAAGGCGTGCCAGTCACCATAGCTAGGGCTCACAAGATAGAGCAAAAGTATGAATTTAATAAGAGCGAAATTTTAGCCATGCTAGAGCGCCGTCCGCAAACTACGGCAAATGTTGAAGAAAATTTCTCAGAGCACTCAAAGCAAATTTTAAATAAGCTCTTGCAAGACGGCGTGGTTTATCAAACTGATGTTGCTGGCGTTAAATTTTATAAATTAAGATAAGAGATGAAGCGAATTTTAACTATACAAGACATCTCGTGCGTGGGCAAATGCTCGCTCACAGTTGCACTTCCCATAATCAGCGCCCAAGGCATCGAGGCGTGCATCTTGCCAACGGCACTGCTCTCAACTCACACTGGCTTTAAAAATTTCACTTTTCATGATCTAACTGATGAATTTGACGCTATAACGCAGGTTTGGCACAAAGAGGGCATTAGCTTTGATGGAATTTACACTGGATTTTTAGGTAGTTTTAGGCAGCTTGAGCTTATAGAGAAGGTCTTTGCTGAGTTTGACAGCGGCTCTTTGCTAAGGCTTGTGGATCCTTGCATGGGCGATAATGGCAAACTCTATCACGGCTTTGATGAGAAATTTGTGGCAAAGATGAGGGAGCTTTGCACAAAGGCACACGTCATCACGCCAAACATAACTGAGGCAAGTTTTATGTGTGAAAAGTCATTTTTAAGCGATGGATACGGCGAGGATTACATTTTGGAGCTGCTTGAGGGCTTGGCTAGTTTTGGTGCGCGAAAGATCGTTTTAAAGGGCATTAGATACAAGCAAAATGAGTGTGGTATCATAGCTTATGATGCAAAGACGAAAGAAAAAGTGGAGTATTTTCACGAGTATTTGCCCTTTCACGCAAGTGGCACCGGAGATATCTTTGCTTCAGTGCTTTTTGGCTCGCTTATAAATGGCGAAAGCATGCAAAATGCTATCAAAAAGGCAGCAAATTTTGTACTTGAGAGCATCAAGATCACGCTAAAAGATGATAATCGCACAAGCTATGGTGTGCAGTTTGAAAAATTGCTTAGAAATTTTTAGCACTTTATGGCAGGGAGTGATTTAAATTTGTGTCATTATAACCCCACAAAGTGACATAGTTAAAACAAAATTTCATATTTATTTAAATTAATTTTACTTTTATATAAAAAGTTGAATAATTACGCAAATATTGATCAAGGAGTGATTTATGAAATCTTTAAGGATTAAAATTTCTGTTATTTTGACAGCTGTGATCGTACTGTTACTAATCGGCGTTAGCCTCATTAGTTACAACATAGCTCGCAACCTATATACAGAAAAAGTTGTGAAAGATGAGCTACCACTAGCCGTCTCTAACGTTGCAGGTGAGATCGGCTATGCCATAGATAAGATCATCAACATCTCTTATCAGATGACTAAAAACGACTATCTTCTTAAGTGGATCGACGAGGGCGAGCCAAAGGACGGATTAGCAACGCTTTTTAACTACAACACCGACCTTATGAAGGCGTTTAACCTCTCAACGGCGATGTTTGTCTCTGATAAAACTCTAAACTATTACACAAACGACAAAATTTTAAAGCAACTTAGTAAGGACAATCCACGCGATAGCTGGTACTTTGACGTTAAGAATGGCAAAGAGGTAAATTCTCTAAACATCCAAGTCTCAGAAGCTACTGGCTCGCTAACGCTTTATGTAAATAGCAAGGTTGAAAAAGACGGCAAATTTTATGGCGTCAGCGCAATAGGCATGAACCTTGATGACATCGTAAATTTAGTCACTTCAAAAACCATGGGCGAGGGCAGTAAATTCTTAATGGTTGATTCAAATGGTATCGTAAAAATAGAAAAGAGCGATAGGGTTGGCAAAGTAAATGTAAAAGATGTCCTTGGTAAAGAGAAATTTGATGTCTTGATGAATAAAAATGGCGGCGTCATCCGTCACTTTAACGGCACGAGAAATTTGATAATTGGCTCAAAATATATCCCAAGCCTTGATTGGTACCTATTTGGTGAGATGGACGAGGATGTGCTTTTAAAAGATTTGCATACGCTATTTTACTCAGCTATCGGCGTTATCTTAGCAGCGATCATCATCTCTGTGATAGTTTCACTTCTAATGTCGTCTTACCTCCTAAAAATCATCCTCAAACTAAAAACAGGCCTACTATCTTTCTTTGATCTACTAAATCACAAGACAAACAAAGCACAGCCTATAGAGATAACATCTAAAGATGAATTTGGCCAAATGGCAGAGCTAATAAACAAAAACACAAAGGCCATTGAAGATGGCATGAAAGATCAAAGTATATTCATCCAAAAAGCCAACACCTTTGTAAATGAGATAAAAGATGGCAACTATGAAGCAAGCCTAGAAGCTGATACAAACAACCCAGCTCTAAATCAACTAAAAAATACATTTAAAGATCTTCAAGTAGCTCTTAAAGAAGCAATCTCAAGTAATGGTAAAGATGTACTTGATCTACTAAACACATATAAAAACCAAGACTTTACAAAAAGACTTGATGATGATGGTAAGATAGCAAGTGGTATAAACTCTCTTGGCATTGAGATAT
>NZ_JAAKZB010000001.1:0-198605 GCF_015229965.1 Campylobacter concisus | reverse complement strand
GCCCTCTTTACTAAGGATAAATTCAAGATGTTTTACGATCTCATACCTGCTTATTTGTTTAAATCTAAAATGCTGCGTCCTTGAAAGCACCGTCGTTGGCAGCTTCAGCGGATCGGTCGTTGCAAGGGGTCAAATTTACCAGAATTTTAAATTTATCTGCCTCATTAAAAGTTCAAATTTAACAAGCCCTAGCTCTTTTAAATTTGCAATATAAATTTAAGATTTCATTTAGTTAGGATAGCAGCAGATAATTTTATTAAGAAATTTACGCCAAAAAGTCAAATTTAAAGCGTTTAATAAAGCAAATTTGCAAAGAGCCAAATCCCTAGCTATTTTGCACTTCAGGCTGTCCAAAAAGCCTATTTGCCTCTTTTATCACGCCCTCTTCTCTTTGTTTCTTAAGCTCCTCTGGGCTTTTGCTCTGACTTAGCGACATCAGCTCTTTTGCAAAGTCATTTTGAGGCTGAGATAGCGCATTTACCCTAGTTTCAGGCGCAGTAGGCTCGCTTGCTGGCTCATCTTTTTGTTCATCTTGCTGCCTAGCCTTTATCTTAGCGATCTCATCGTCAAGATAGCTATATTTATCCTGTGGCTCTTGTGGCTTAGTTTCTGGCTCTGGCTTTGGGGCAGAAATTTGAGTTTTGGCATTTACGATCTTTATTTTTTTACCAAAAATTGTATGTAAAATTTCATGCATTACGCCCCAGCTTTTTTTGAAAAATGCCAGCTCATCGCCAGTTGCATTGACGATTAGTCCAAGCTCATTTTCATTTAAAAAGCTAAAACTTATGTGATTTTTAAAAATTTCTCCAAGCTCAAAGCTTCTATCATAAATTTTTGCCACAAACTGCTCGTATGGCGACTTTGGCGCTTCTTTTACGGCTAAAATTTGCTCACTCACGCCAGCTTTTGGCTCGATCACAGCCACGCCAGGCTCGCTCTTAGCAAGCTTTATGGCTTCATCGATATCTTGCAGATTTAGCGCCTCTATCATCATAAAAAGCATAAGCATCAGCACAAAGCCATTGTCGCTTGATACGCTTAGCATCGACTTTGCCTGCGCCAAAATCCTAAAAAATCTCTCATATATAAGAAGTGAAAATTTTGGGTCGTTGTCTAAAAATCTCTGCTTTAAATTTGCCAAAATTTCATCTATGATCATCTCTGGCTCATAGGTCTCAAGCTCGGTCACAAGCACTCTAATGGCATTTTTATCGGCATTTGCGACGTGTTCGATGATCTGCTCGATCCTACTTGGATCAAGAAGTCCAAGCATCGCTGCCACGCTTGATTTTGTGATATTGCCAGCACCATAAATGATAGCTTGATCAAGCAGCGTTAGCGTATCTCTTAGCGAGCCGCCACCACTTCTAGCTAGTATCTCAAGCGCCTCCCTCTCGTAGCTCACGCCCTCTTTACTAAGGATAAATTCAAGATGTTTTACGATCTCATACCTGCTTATTTGTTTAAATCTAAAATGCTGCGTCCTTGAAAGCACCGTCGTTGGCAGCTTCAGCGGATCGGTCGTTGCAAGGATAAATTTAACATAGCTTGGCGGCTCTTCAAGCGTTTTAAGAAGGGCATTAAACGCCTCTTTTGTTAGCATATGCACTTCGTCGATGATGAAAATTTTATATCTAGCGGCCGTAGGAGCGTATTTTGTCTGCTCGATGAGCTCTCTTATGTCGTCGATCTTTCTGTGGCTAGCTGCATCCATCTCGATGATGTCCATGTGGCGCGACTCATTTGCCATCACGCACTGAGCGCAGACCTCGCAAGGCCTAGAAGTTGGCCCTTTCTCGCAGACCAAAGCCTTTGCAAATATCCTAGCACTCGATGTCTTGCCGCTTCCCCTAAGACCTGAAAACAAATAAGCATGGCTCACTCTGTTTTCGTCAAGTGCGTGGGTTAGGCTCTTGCTTACGGCTTCTTGTCCGATGAGCTCGTCAAAATTTTTTGGTCGATATTTTAGGGCTAGTGCTTGCAACTGCTTTCCTTTTTGCAATTTTAATTTGCTGATTTTATAAAAAAAGGCATAAATTTATGGTTATGATAAAGTTAAATTTTGCTAAATTTAAGCCAAACTTTAGCGGAAAGGATAAATTTGCAAGCATTTTTATCTAGGTTTTTTGCTAGCTTCTAGCCTCTTTTTTAGCGCCTCTTTTTTGCGAAGTTCGAGTGCGTAGGCTTCATTTAGCGCGTCTTCATCATCTAAATTTGCTCCGTCTAAAAATTTGCGGTAGTCTTCAAACTGCCTATTTTTTATCCCCCAAAGCACGCCAAAGAGCAGGGCTGCCCCCATCAAAACCGAGATAAAAACAAGCATCGCAAGAGTCGTTGTATCCACTATTTATCCTTAAATTTTCTAACTATAAAAAGCGAGTTTAGTATGACGCTTAGCGAGCTTGCCGACATGAAAAACGCGGCAAATAGCGGCATGACGTAGCCACACACGGCAAATGGCAGACTAAGGGCGTTATAAAGCAGGCAAAAGAGTAAATTTTGCTTTATCGTTTTATAAGTAAATTTTGAAATTTTCACCGCTTTTGCAAGGCTTTGAAGGCTGTCATCAAGTAGCACCACGTCGCTTTTTTCTAAGCTCACCGCAGCGCCACTTCCCATGCAAATAGACACGTGAGCAAGACTAAGTGCGGCTGCGTCGTTTATGCCGTCCCCTACCATCAGCACCTTTTTGCCCTGCTGCTTAAGACCAGCTATAAATTTAGCCTTTTCATCAGGCAGCATCCCTGCTCCAAACTCGCTCACGCCAAGCTCGTCTGCTACGTTTTTTACCACATTTTGCACGTCGCCACTTAGGATGCACACCTTCATGCCAGCACTCTTTAGCTCGTCTATCAAAGCCTTTGCCTCGGGCTTTACGCTATCTTTTAGGTAAAATTTAGCCACCAGCTCGCCCTGCTTGCCCACAAAAAAGCTCACATTTTCTTCGCTCTCTTCAAATTTGACCCCATTTTCAGCCAAAAAGCGCCTACTTCCAGCCACAAAATGCTCACCCATAATATCAGCGCTAACTCCCTTTGCCACGCTTAAATTTGCATTTTCAAGCTCAACTTTTTTTGCACCTTTTTGCTTTAAAAACTCAGCCACCGCCACGCTTATTTGGTGGTTTGAGATGAGACAAAGCGAGTAAATTTTATCAATACTCACGCCATCTTTTATAAAAAACTCGCCAACTTCAAATTTAGCCTTTGTAAGCGTCCCAGTCTTGTCAAAGACCGCCACATCGCACTTTGCAAGGCTTTCAAAAAATTTCGCCTCCTTAAAAAGCACCTTGTTTTTAAAGGCCACCCCAAGGGCGCAAACGCTGCTAACTGGCGTGGCAAGCGCAAGCGCACAAGGGCAAGCGATCACAATGACGCTTACGGCTGTCACCACCGCTTCTGAAAAGCTAAATTTAAAGTACCAAAACCAAAATGTAAAAAATGCCAGAGTTAGCACGCTAAGAGAGAATTTCGAGGCGATTTTATTGACCGCTAGCTCGATATTTGGCTTTTTTAGCTCTGCGTTTTGGAGTAAATTTATAAGCTTATTAAGGTATGAGTTTTTAAAAATTTGCCCTGCCTCATAGACGATCTGCCCGTTTAGACAGACAACGCCGCTTTTTACCTCGCCCCCACAGCTTAGTAAAAGTGGCAAGCTTTCGCCTGTTAAGCTTGAGCTGTCCACGCTCGCCTCGCCGCTAAGCACCACCCCATCAAGCAGCGCCCTCTCGCCTGATCTTAGCACGATCTTTTCGCCTAAATTTACATCCTTTGGCTCTTTTAAAATGTCCTTGCCATCCTCTAAAACGCACACCTTTGCAAGCAGCATATCGCTTAAGAAATTTGAGGTCTCAAGCGCCTTTTTCTTGCCTAAAATTTCTAAAAATTTACCGATAAAAACAAAGGTTATGATCATCGCAACCGAGTCAAAATAGCTCTCGCCGCTTCTTGTAAGCATCGCAAAAATGGAGTAAATGTAGGTTATGCTAGCCCCCGTGATAACGAGCAAGTCCATATTTGGCGAGGCGTTTTTAATGGCGATCTTCGCCCCTTTAAAAAACTCGCTGCCAGTGTAGAAAAGCACAGGCGTTGCCAACACAAACTGCGCGAAGCTTAGCAGGTCCTTCACGTCGCTTCTGATACCGCTAAAGTAACCGCCATACTGCGCGATCGCTAGCCACATGATATTCATCGTGGCAAAGACGCCAACAAGCGCTTTTGAGTAGAAATTTCGCCTTTTTTTGACTAGCTCGTCCTCTTTTTGGCTCGCCGCGTAGGCCTTTGGAGTGTAGCCAACGGCGTAAATTTTCTCAATTATCTGCTCCACCAAAAGCTCTTGCTCATCGTAAACGATGACTGCTTTTTGGCTAAGCGAGTTGATATTTACCTCCAAGATACCAGGCAGGCTAAAAAGCGCCTTTTCAAGTAGCCAGATGCACGCCGAGCAGGTTATGCCGTCAATGAGAAGCGAAATTTTAGAAAACTCGCCCTCTTTTGTCACTAGCTCGCTAAAATTTGCCGCTAAATTTTTGACATTTGCACCGCTACTTGCAGGATTTAGCGTGTTTTTGCCAAGTCGTTCATAAAACTCGCCAAGGCCACTTTCATTTAAAATTTCATAGACGCCTTTGCAGCCAACACAGCAAAACTTAAGCCCGCCTTTCGCCTCTATCATCGCGCTTTCGTCAAAGCTTTGCTTGCAGTGAGCGCACCTACACTTCACGGACGCTTCTTTTTAAGCTGGTCTAAATAGCCATATATCGTGATCTTTGAGACGTTTAGCTTGGCTGCCACAACCTCGATAGCGCCCTTGATGTTAAAAATGCCCTTTTCGTTCATAAAGCCAACGAGTTCTAGCTTTTGCTCTTTTTTAAGCTTCTTTCCCTCGTTTTTGGCGATGATCTTGTCGATCAAGCCTAAGACGATCTTTGTCACATCGTCATTTTGCTCGCTCTTGGGCTCATTTTCACTCGTCTTTAAGAAATTCCCAGTCACTTCAAAAAGGCTCTTTGCCACGCTCGCATCGACATTTACGCATATCGCCCCTATGATCTCGCCGTGCTCGTCTCTTATGAAGGCGGTTGAAGACTTCACAATCTTTTCATCTTTGGTGAAAAAGTAGTTCGCCACGTAGTCGTCTTTGAAATTTTTGCTGTTTAAGACCTCGCTTACAAGGTGATCAAAGCTTTGTCCGACCTTTCTGCCAGTGACGTCGCCAGCTACGTAAACGACTGAGCGCTGCGGGTTTGAAAGGTCGTGTAACACGACTTCGCAGGCAAATGGCGAGCTTTTTTGTATGAGATTTGCCGTTGGGATAAATGCCTTTAATATAGGATGCATCAGGCGCCTTTTGTTTTTGTTTAAGTTTAGCCAAAATATTTTTAAATTTTCGATAAGAAAAATATAATTTTTTATGAAAATTTATGAAATTTAAGTGGTAATAATAATTTTTTATCTATAATTTTTTAAATTTTTAAGGAGAAAATATGAAAATTTACGAAACCGAAATTTCAAAAAAGAAAAAGGCTCACTACTCTTTGGCGACCGAGCACAACGGCATCCTCTACATCTCAGGCCAGCTTAGTATGGACCCAGAGACCAGGCAGATCCCAGAGGGGCTAAAGGCGCAAACAAGGCAGGCTTTAAAAAACCTTGATAACGTGCTAAAGCTGGCAAATGCGACGAGAAACGACATCTTAATGTGCCGCATCTATACGCCAGATATCGACTTTTGGGACGAGATAGATGACGAGTATGCGCTATTTTTTGGCGATCACAAGCCAGCTCGCGTCGTAGTGCCGACAAACAAACTTCACTTTGGCTGCCTACTAGAGATCGAAGCTACAGCGATACTTGATAGAAAAATTTAAAAGGAGCAAAAATGCCTAAATTTATCTGCTCAAAGTGCGGCAAGAGTGCTAGTTTTGAGACGCCTATATTTGCGTGCGAGTGCGGCGGGCTTTATGATCTGGAGTTTAAAGCGGCCAAATTTGATCTAAATTTGATCGATCAGCACGAGTTTAGCCTATTTAGATACCGAGAGTTTTTCCCTATCAAAAACGAGCTTTGGCGCGACATCAGCCTCGGCGAGGGGCTAACAAAAAGCGTGAAATTTGATGACTCGCTCTACCTTAAAATGGACTACGCGATGCCAACGCTCTCTTTCAAGGATAGAGGTGCGGTGATGCTTATTTGGTTTTGTAAAACTCATGGCATCAAAAAGATCTTGCAAGATAGCAGCGGAAACGCTGGAAACTCGGTCGCTGCATACGCTGCTAGAGCTGGCATAGAGTGTGAAATTTACGTCCCGAAAGGCACAAGCGAGAAAAAGATAAAGATGCTTGAGTACTACGGCGCAAAGGCGGTTGTCTTTGACGGCACGCGCGATGAGACGGCAGATGCTTGCAGGAAAAGGGCAAAAGATGAGGGAATTTTTTACGCAAACCACGTGTTTAACCCGCTTTTTTACCAAGGCACCAAAACATATATATATGAAATTTACGAGCAGCTTGGCTTTGTCCCTGAAAATCTCTTTTTACCAGTTGGCAACGGCACCTTGCTACTTGGCTGCGAGATCGCGCTAAATGAGCTATATGAAGCAGGAGTGATCAAAAAACTACCTAAAATTTTCATCGTTCAAAGTGAAAATTGCGCGCCATTTTTAGGGGCGACAAGCGAGCCTATCAAGATCAAGCCAGAGCCAACTTTGGCTGAGGGCATAGCGATCGCAAAACCTGCTCGTGGCGCTGAGATATTAGCTAGCCGTTACGTGGGCGAGCGCGAGGTGATCACGATAAAAGAAGAGGATATTGAGCCAGCTAGAAATTTCCTAGCAAGTCGTGGCTTTTACGTCGAGCACACCACAGCAGCGATCTACGCCGCCTACGCAAGCTACACAAAATCGCACAAGATAGAGGGTAAAAGCATCATCTCGATGTGCGGTGCTGGGCTAAAGAGCGAACACTGATTTAAATTTGCAGGTCATTTTGCCTGCAAATTTGCCTACTTTAGCGACTTTGGCTGTGGCATTTCTTGACAACAAAGTTTTATTTTTATAAAATGCCAAAACTTTCAAAAAACTTTTGAAGCCCAGAATTCTGCAATCTTATCCCCGCATTTAAAGAGGAAAAATGGAAAACAATAACCAAACCGAGCAAAGTGCTGCTCAAAACACAAAAACTACAAAAAAACATCAAGCATCAAGAACCCACGTACCAGTCGATGGACACAAGATCGAAGAGCTAAGAACGCTTAGCTTAGACGAGCTAGTGCAGATCGCAAATGGTGTTGGCGTCGAAAATCCACGCGAATTTCGCAGGCAGGATTTGATATTTGAGATACTAAAAACCCAGACAAAACAAGGCGGCTTTATACTATTTACTGGAATTTTAGAGATCACAAACGAGGGTTACGGCTTTTTAAGGGCTGTTGATGCAAATTTAAGCGACAGCTCAAACGACGCTTATGTTTCAAACTCTCAGATCCGCAAATTTGCACTTCGTGTGGGCGACATCATCACCGGCCAAGTAAGAGAGCCAAAAGATCAGGAAAAATACTACGCCCTTTTAAAGATCGAAGCGGTAAACTACATGCCTCTAGCAGACGCAAAAGAGAGGCCACTATTTGACAACCTAACCCCACTTTTCCCAACTGAAAAGCTAAATTTAGAGTATGATCCGATGAAGCTAACAGGCCGTGTACTCGACCTTTTCACGCCTATTGGCAAGGGTCAGCGTGGTCTCATCGTCGCGCCTCCAAGAAGCGGTAAAACTGAGCTTATGAAAGAGCTAGCTCACGGCATCGCTAAAAATCACCCAGAAGCCCAGCTCATGGTTCTTCTAGTAGATGAGAGACCAGAAGAAGTTACCGATATGCAGCGCTGCGTAAAAGGCGAGGTATTTAGCTCGACATTTGACCTACCAGCACTCAATCACGTCCGCGTAGCAGAGCTAGTCATCGAAAAGGCAAAACGTCTAGTTGAGATGGGCAAAGACGTCATCATTTTGCTTGATAGCATAACCCGTCTAGCGCGTGCCTACAACACAGTAACCCCGCCAAGCGGCAAGGTGCTAACAGGCGGCGTGGATGCAAACGCACTTCACAAGCCAAAACGCTTCTTTGGCGCAGCTAGAAACATCGAGCACGGCGGCTCACTAACCATCATCGCAACAGCACTTATCGACACTGGTTCACGTATGGACGAAGTGATATTTGAAGAGTTTAAAGGCACTGGAAACAGCGAGATCGTGCTTGACCGCAACATCTCAGACCGCAGAATTTACCCAGCCATCAACGTGCTAAAATCAGGCACAAGAAAAGAAGAGCTACTTCAAAAGCCTGATGAGCTTCAAAAAATTTGGGCTATTCGCTCTGCGATCGCGACAATGGACGACGTAGAAGCGCTTAAATTCTTATACGCAAAGATGCTAAAAACAAAAGACAATAAAGAGCTTCTCTCTATCCTAAACGAGTAAATTTAACTGAGCTTGAAGCGCTTGCTTTGAGCTCAAATTTCTTCACTTAAAATATCTAGCCAAAAATATCTTAGAAATTTTGAATTTTCTAGCACTTCTAATTATAAAAGAGATTACGATTTTTAAACGATTATTTACTAAATTTTTCTATATCTTGATTGATTAAATTTTCATATTCGCAAAGCTCATTGCAAGTCTTTTTGCTCTGCTCTATAAGCTCATCAAATTTAAATCCAAGCATCACGATACGATAAAGGTTGGGCTTGTGTTTTCGCCAGTTGTAAAGCGTTGCGACATCAACGTCCAAATGATAAGCCATATCACGTTTTGTCATCTTAGCCACTTTACACTCCTTCTTTTTGAGTGATTTTATAAATTTTATTCTGATAAGAAAACAATTGAATTATTTTATATTTTTTATTAATTTCATTTAATATTTAAACTTTATTTAATATAAGAAAATTTAAAATAGCCACGTAACATTTTTTAAATAAGGAGTAAAAATGAAAAATGTAGTTTTAAAAGTTGCTTTAGGTTTAAGCCTAGCTAGTGCCGTCGCTTTAGCGCAAGGAGCCTTTGTAGGAGTTGAAGGAGACTACTCTTTTGGATCAAAGCTTACTGTAAAAGGCGATGACGGCTCAAAGATCAAATTTAAAAAAGCTCAACCAGGTCTTGGTATAAAAGCTGGTTATGACTTTGATGTGGCTAGAGTTTATGGTGCTTACATATATGATTTTAAAGTTAAGAAAACAGCAAATGACGAAGATAAAAGCGTAGCTGAGTGGAAAACTCATAAATTTATAGTTGGAGCTGACTACACTCCAAGCGTAGCAAAAGATCTTAAACTAGTTCTTGGTGGCTACACTGGTTTTTCAAAGCTTAAGCTAAGGGGTGGCGATGCTGAAAATCCGATGGAAAGTGCTAGCACAAACGGCTGGATACTAGGTGCAAGAGTTGGTGCCGAATACTCTATAAATGAAAACAATGCAGTTGAATTTGGTTTAAAAGCTGATAGAACTGACTACGGCAAGATCAGCAAATTTGATATGATTGATACCAAAGAGACAAACCTCGGTCTTTATATGGGATATACATATAAATTTTAATAATTCGCAAGCTCAAATTTCAAAGCAAATTTGAGCTTTTAGCCAACTATCATGCTTTTAAAATAAGCTATAAATTTAATAAATTTTCTAAATTTTCGCCGTCTAAGCGGTAGGTTCTCCACTCAAGAGATTGATTATTAGCGCCCATACTTTCATAAAATTTGATACTTGGCTCATTCCAGTTTAGGCAGCACCACTCAAGCCTTTTTAAATTTTCATCCTTGCAAATTTGAGCTAGAAATTTAAAAAATGCCTTGCCGATGCCTTGATTTCTAAACTCTTTTTTGACGTAGATGTCCTCAAGGTACATCCCGCCAAGCCCTAAAAATGTAGAAAATGTGTAAAAGTAGATAGCATAGCCAATAGCCCTGCCCTCGCTTTCGCAGATAAGGGCTTTTGCGTGATTTTTATTAAAGATGGAGTCTGCAAAAATTTCATTTGTAAAAGTGACTTGATCACTCATCTTTTCATAGCTCGCAAGCTCTCTTACAAGCTCGCAGATCACGTCTATATCGCCTCTAGTCGCTTTTCTTATTTGAAATTTCATTAGTTATCACCAAAGAGTGCTTTTAGATCCTTGACCATTTCGCCATTTTCACCACTGCTGCTAGTTTTTGAGCCAAGCTCGTTTAGCTCGATCTCATAGCCAGTTAGCATGCTTGCAAGGCGGATATTTATGCCATTTTTGCCGATAGCTTTGCTCTTTTGCTCGCTCGCAAGTGTCACGATCGCCTTGTTTTCTTCGATCTTTACAGATGTAATGATCGCAGGTGCCATAGCGCGAGCTACCAAGATCGCTGGCTCAGTGGTGTATTCGATCGCATCGATGCTCTCACCGTGAAGCTCTTTGCTTACGGCATTTATCCTAACGCCCTTTGTGCCAACAGTTGCGCCGACTGGATCGATGTTTGGAGTGGTTGAGATGAGTGCTACTTTAGCCCTTTCGCCAGGGATTCTCGCACTTCCTTGGATGATGATACCGCCATCTTTTATCTCAGGCACCTCTGAAGTTAGCAGCGCTTCAAGAAATTTAGGCGAAGTTCTTGAAAGCTCGACCTTTATGCCTAAATTTTTATCTGTAAAAACTTTTCTAATGACCGCTTTTACCACGTCGCCTACTTTAAATTTCTCGCCTTTTATGCGGTTTTTACGTGGCAAGATAGCACGAAGCTCGTCTATCTCGATAAATGTGTTTTCATCGTTATCGACCCTTACAACTGGACCAAAGACCATGTGACCGCTCATCTCATTATATTTTTGTAAAATTTTCTCTTCGACTAGGCGCTGGATGTGATACTCAAGCTCTTTGTGAAGCGTTTGAGCTGCGGTTCTACCAAGGTTATCAAGGCTTAGCTCGTAAGTGAGCTCATCGCCGATCTCTACGCCACTATCTATCTTTTTAGCCTCTTTTAAGCTTAAAAAGTGCTCATTGTCTTCAGCAAGCCTCTCATCGTCGTTTGCTACGATTGAAATTTTTTGATAAAGCTTTAAATTTTTATTCGCATCGATGCTCACGTCATACTCATAATTTTCGCCATAAACCCTTTTTGCAGTGTTTATCAAGGCTCTTATGACGCGCTCTTTTACATCTTCTATCTCTAAATTTTTCTCATTTGCAATCGACTCTATAATGTCTGATATTCTTTCCATTTTTTCTCCATTGTGACGATAAATTTCGGGGATTTTTCGTGAAGTTTTGAAATTATACATAAGCCATACTTTTAATAACTTTAAGCTTGTTATTAACTTTTATTTAATCCTTTTTTTATGATGATTTGGGTATATTGACCGATTAAAATTTAAGATTTTGAAAGGATTAAAAATGGAGCTAAAACTTGCAAGAGCCGAATTAGACGCAAAACCAAAAACGATTTCACTAGAAAAGATAGAGGCAGCTGTCGAAAAAGAGGGTCAGAAAATTTTCTATTTTGATAAAGAAAACACGCACAAACAACTAATCGCATTAGTCGAGCATTTTGAAGAAAAAGGGCTAAGCGTTTATCACAGAACCGTGAAATACGGGCTCGATGATAGCGATTATATGTATGAAGTGCATATACTTTAATGAGTAAAAAACTCTTTATCCAAACTCTAGGTTGTGCTATGAATGTTCGTGACAGCGAGCATATCATAGCCGAGCTCTCACAAAAAGAAGACTACTCCTTAACACAAAACATCGAAGAAGCTGATTTAATCCTTATAAATACCTGCTCAGTTCGTGAAAAGCCAGTTCATAAGCTTTTTAGCGAGGTCGGAGCCTTTGAAAAAGCCAAAAAAAGAGGTGCTAAAATAGGCGTTTGCGGCTGCACTGCAAGCCATTTGGGTAGTGAAATTTTCAAGCGTGCGCCTTATGTTGATTTTGTCCTTGGCGCTAGAAATGTTAGCAAGATCACAAAGGCGGTAAATACGCCTAAATTTATCTCAACCGACATCAACCACGACGAGAGCGAATACGCATTTGGCGAATTTAGAGGCTCTCCATATAAAAGCCATATCAACATCTCGATCGGCTGCGATAAAAAATGCACCTACTGCATCGTCCCACACACCAGAGGCGATGAAATTTCCATCCCTTCAAGCCTCATCCTAAAAGAGGTAGAAAAGGCCGCAAAAAGCGGTGCAAAAGAGATATTTTTACTAGGGCAAAATGTCAATAACTACGGCAAAAGATTTTCAGGCGCGCAAGAAAATATCGATTTTAGCGACCTGTTAGTGAAGATAAGCGAGATAGAGGGCGTTGAGAGGATAAGATTTACAAGTCCGCACCCGCTTCACATGGATGATAAATTTCTTGAAATTTTCACTAATAACCCAAAAATTTGCAAGTCTATGCACATGCCACTTCAAAGCGGAAACACCAAAGTTTTGCACGAGATGAAGCGCGGATACACAAAAGAGTGGTTTTTAGACCGCGCGCTAAGACTTAGAAAGATGTGTCCAGATGTAAGCATCTCAACTGATATCATCGTCGCATTTCCAGGCGAGAGCGAAAGCGAATTTGAAGATACGATGGACGTGCTTGAGCAAGTTAGATTTGAACAAATTTTTAGCTTTAAGTATTCGCCTCGTCCGCTTACAAAGGCAGCTACTTTTACAAATCAAATAGACGATAAAACCGCATCAGAAAGGCTAACGCGCCTGCAAAATCGCCACAGCGAAATTTTAGACGAGATCGTAGCAACACAAAAAGATAAAATTTTTGATGTATATTTTGAAGAACTAAGAGCAAATGGCGGCGTTGCTGGGCGAAGTTTTAACAACTTTTTAGTTCAAGTTGATGGCAGCGAAGAGCTTCTTGGCACTACGCAAAAAGTAAAGATCACAAACCCAAAGCGAATGATTTTGTATGGCGAGCTGCAAATTTAAAAACACCCTTGAAAAGGTCGCTCTAAATGTTGGCGTCTTTTTCATCTACATTTTAATGTGGCTCATTTTTCTAACTTGCAAGAAGAACTACACTCCAAATTTATTGCCACAAAATGGCTGCGTCGTCGTCTTTTGGCACGGCAGACTTAGCTTTATGAGCTTTGCCTACAGACGCTGGTGGAGCAGTCAAAACAGAAAACAAGGCAAGGTGATAATAAGCGACCACAAAGATGGCGAGCTCATCACCAGAATAATCAAATTTTTTGGCATCGGCACCATTAGAGGTAGCAGCTCAAAAGGCGGTGCAAGGGCGCTTATAGAAGCTCTAAGAGAGATAAAGCAAGGCCACGACGTCATCATCACACCAGATGGCCCACGCGGACCAAGACACAGCGTCGCAGACGGAGCTGCGGTGATCGCACAAAAATCATCTTGCGAAATTTATGCTCTAAATTTCGAAGCAAACTCGTTTTGGGAGTTTAAAAGCTGGGATAAGATGATACTTCCAAAGCCATTTTCAACTATAAATTTTAGTCTCTCAGCACCTTTTAGCGTGGCAAATTTAGAACAAAAAGAGGCAAAAGAGAAGATACAAAACGAGCTTTGGCAAGCCTCGCAAAATGACGGGGGCAAGAGCGTAGAACAAAACAAAGAGGACTTTAGGTCAAATTTAAAAATTTGGTGGAAAAAATATGCGCATAAAAATCCGCAAATAAGCGATGAGATAAGAGAAATTTTGGACGAAATTTATGAAAAATAAAATTTCTATCTTTATAGCCATTTTTATAGTGGCTTTGTTTGGGCTATTTTTTTACAGCGACAACTCCTACAAGCTCGCTCTTGAAGCGAAATTTTACTACGAGAGCAAAGAGTATGAAAAGGCTCTAAATTTAAGCCAAAAAGCCCTTGATCTTGACGCCTACAACAAAATGGCCGCCACCACGCTTAATCAAAGCAAGGCAGCGATAAAATTTAGCTCATACATAAAAAACGGCAAAGAGTATCTTGAACGCATCAAAAAAATGAGCCAAAATGGCGTCAGTAAGGCTGATAATGAGCGCATCAAAATGATGTGTGATGTGATGATAGAGGATTTTGAAAGCTTAAAGAATTCTGCACTGCTTGATGAGGAGCTAAAAAGCGAAGCTCTGAAGATGAAAGAGGCGTTTGCAAAACTAAAAAACAAGCTGTTTTAAACTTATTTAATCCCTTTTTAGCTAACATACCAAAAATAATGCACTAAATTTAGGAGAGTTATGCCTTTTAGCATCAAAAAGCTTTTTTCAAACCTTTTCTTAAGCGCCGTGATCGAGGGCAACGAGTGCATATTTTACGGTCAGGTCTTTAGAAATGGCAAGCTTATAAAAACCATAAATGCTAAATTTACCGACATAAGCATCGAAAATGTCGATGAAAAAGTTTTAAAATACATAGAGGAGCAAGAAAAGGCATATTTTGGCGTCTATGTTTCGCTCTTTTTTAACGACGACTCGCAAGGTGCGCTGCCTACTGCTAACTTTGACGAGTATAAAAAATTTAACATCAACACGCAAAATTTAACCAGCCTTGTGATGCAAGATAGCTGGAGCATATATGCAAATTTAAACGCTATAAGAAGACATAAAAACCTCTTTGGACAAGGCAGCGTCGATCTTATCTATTCGCCTATCGCCCTGCTCTTTCACGAGCTTTTAAAGCGTGGAATTTCACCTAAAACTACGCTATATCTCTACATCCACTCGCACTCTTTTGCACTTGCGATATTTAAAGACAAGCAGATGAAACTCTCGACGTTTTTAAATATGAGCGACGCTGAAGAGGGCAACGAAGAGATCGAAAGCCTAAAAGAAGAGGATATAACAGACATCGACAATCTCATCGTCAAAGAAGAAGATGGCGCAACGGCGCTTGATGATTTTAAGAGTTTGGATGATTTTTTAAGCGACGATAAGCCAAAAGAATTTGAAGATCTAAACTACGAACTAAACATGCCAGCTTCGACCAATGTCGAGAAATCAGTAGCGATCTTTGGGCGCGATATGAAGATGTTTGATTACATTGCAAAGGCTATGAAAGAATTTTATGAAAATCCAATCTACGGTGGCGATTTTATCGAGCAGATCATCGTTTTTGAAAACACAAAAACAAGCGCAACCTTTTTACAATACCTACAATCAGAGCTATTTGTAGAGACATCAAGCTATCCGATCAACACAAATCACATCATGAACGAGATCATGCAAGAAGAGATAACACTATGAAATTTAGCTTCATCACTCCAGAACCAAGACCGCTTCTATCTATCTTTAGTAAGCTTTGGCTAACGCTCATAGGCTTTGTCTTTGTGGTGCTTTTGGTAGCAAATTTCTTCATCGTTTATAAAAACTACTCAACCAAGAAAAATATAGAATTTCTAGCAAACGAGCAAAAAGAGCTTAGCCAAAAGATAGTCACCACGGATGAAATTTCAGCCAAACTTGCCGTACAGATAGACTCGGCAAACGACATCTTTACGTCAAATTCTATCCTAAAACAAAGCTTGCACAATCTTTTTGACCTTGTGCCTGATAGCATCACGCTTGAAGAGGTCTTTATGGATAAAAACTCGCTCATCATCCGCGGTATAACGCCAACAAAAGATGTCTTTAACCAGCTCCTAGCCTCGCCGCTAAGGTCGATTTTCACCACGTCAAATACAAGCTTTTATCAGAGCAAAAACGGCTGGTACGGCTTTATAAGCACAAATAAGATTGATAATTCTGAGGGATATAATGAGTAAAAAAGATACGAGCTTAGAAAAAATCGACCCTGTAAAGCTTTTACTTTTTATATTTGCTTTTATCATAGTTTGCTTCATTATGATATTTGGCTTTATCGTGCCAAACATAAAAGAATTTAAAAGCCTCTCAAGACAAAACTACTCGCAAACCTCATCATACACGAAGGTAAAAAACGAATTTGAAACTAAATTTAAAGCACTTGAGGCGACAAGACAAAAAGATGGCGCTATCATCTTGGCCTATGATACAGCTTTTGATAAGGATAAATTTATAAATTTCGCATCGCAATTTTTTAGCGAAGTGAGCCTTAGCAAGATAGAAGAAGGCGAGAATAACGCAACTGAGAAGTTCTTTAGATACCGCCTAAATGTCACTAGCTCACTAAAAACCCCACAAAAATTTTATGACTTTTTAGATGCGCTTAGCAGCTATGATAGCATTATAAAAGCTGAATTTCCTATCGTCATGAAAGGCGAAAACGACAAAATTCACACTACCTTTAACATAAAAGTTTTTGGGTTGAAGTAAATCACAAAAATAAAACTCATCTACGCAGACCATAAATTTACATATTTTTTATTTTTAACTTAATATAAAATTTAATAATAAATTACTTTTTAGAAATTATTTTTATTTAATATTCTCTTTAAAATTTATTTTAGGAGGATTAGATGAAAAGTATAAAGCTATTTTCTTTAGCAGCTGTGTTGGCAATTAGTGTAAGTGCTCAAACCATCACACTAAATGGTGAAAACATAACACCAAGAGATATAGTACTTATCTCAAATGGAGCTATGGTAGATATTAGTAAAGATGCTTTAAATAAAGTAAATAAAGCTCACGACGTTTTACTAAATGCTGCCAAAGATGGTCAAAAAATTTATGGTCTAACAGTTGGCGTTGGCTTAAACAAAGATAAGAAATTTGTCGATGCTAAAGGAAATTTAGACTCAGAAGTGATTAAAGCCTCAACTGAGTTTAACATAGGTCTCATCCACGCTCACTGCGGCGGTGTCGGTGAAGATATGGACCTAAAAACAGCTAGAGCAGTCCTTGCTACAAGGCTAAATAACCTCTTGCACGCAGGTGCAGGCGTACAGAGCGAGGTCGTAAAACTATATAAAGAGTTTCTAAACCAAGATATCATCCCAGCCATGCCAAGTTCTGGCTCAATGGGCGAGGCTGATATCACCATACTTGGTCACGTAGGTCTTGCGATGCTTGGCGAAGGATATGTTTATTATAAAGGTCAAAAGATGAGTGCTAGTGAGGCGCTAAGCAGAGCTGGTCTTAAAAAACTCTCTCCATTTGGCAAAGATAGCCTTAGTATTTTAAGCTCAAACGCCTACTCAGCAGCACTTGCTAGCATGGCAATAGAAGATGCTAAAAACGCTCTAGAAATTTCAAAGTTAGTCTTTGCTCTAAGCCTTGAAGCACTAAATGGCAACATCGCTCCATTTAGCAAAGAAGCTGCGAATTTACGCCCATTTCCTGACTTTGCCGAAGTAGCAAAAGATCTAAGAGAGACTTTAAAAGATAGCTATCTATTTGATGAAAATAGCGAAAGAGCCTTACAAGATCCACTAAGCTACAGAGATGCTAGCTACTTTTTTGCAACCTTTAAAAATTCACTTGACACGCTTAGTGGCCTTATGAAAATTCAGCTAAATACATCAGATGATAATCCTGGAATTTCACTAGAAAAATCACCTGAAACAGATAAATTTCAAGAGACAAAGCTATTTACAAAAGGTGGAGCTGTCGTGCCTACGTCAAATTTCGAGCCTTTGATATGGGTAGCTGAGTTTGAAAAAGCATCTATCGTACTAGCTCACAACTCAAAAGCGAGTGCTTTAAGAACGATAAAACTCTCAAATGACGGCTTTACACACCTAACAAGATTTTTAGGAACAGATAAAACTGTGCATGCATTTGGCGCTATGCAAAAGCCATTTGTCTCACTTGCAGGCGAAAACGAATTTCTAGCAAATCCTGCCTCACTTGACTACACACCAGTTGCAGGCGAAATAGAAGACGTGGCTACAAATGCACCTTATGTTGTGCAAAAATTCCAAAAACAGCTAAACAACTACTATCAAATTTTAGGCATGGAGCTTATGCACGCAGCTCAAGCTATCGACCTTCGCTTACAAAAAGATAAAAATTTAAAACTATCTAAAAAGACAAAATATCTTTATGAAAAATATAGAGAGATAGTTAAATTTGTAGATGTCGATAGACCTTACACAGATGACTTTAGAAACTCAGCTAAATTTCTAAAAAATTATAAAGGTGAGTAGTATGAAAAAGAGTCTTATTCTAGCCATGTTTTTGGCTAGCTCTGCTTTTAGTCAGAGCGAAAGTTTGATAGAAGCCTTAAAAAACGGCAAAGCAAGTGGTGATGTTACTATGTTTTTTGAAAGCAGACATGTAAATGAAGGTGAAAAAAGCACATATTACAACAACACCTCTTGGGCGGTTGGCTCAGTTGGCCTAAACTATGAGAGCGATTTTTATAAAAACTTTAAAGCAGTAGTTGGCTTTAGAGGAGCGGCTCCAGTTTATGAGGGTGACAGAGAATTTGACACAGAACACGGCAAAGGTGACTCAACTGAGAGAATTTATGAAAGAGATAGGTTTTTACTATCAAATTTATACCTCCAGTACCAAGCTTATGACACAAGCGTCAAGATAGGCCGTCAAGAGATGATAACCGATTGGGTTGGCAAGATAAATGATGGCATTAGAATCACAAACAACTCTATATCAAATTTAGAGCTAGATGCACTTTATACAAGATCAAAAGGACGAGCTTACTACAAAGAGATGTGGTGTTTTAAAAGACTAAACGAGAAAAAAGGTCTTTATAGGCTTGGTGCCACATATAAATTTAATGATAGCCTTAGTGCAAGAGTTTATGGACTATATGCTCCAAGCTTGTTTAAAGCAGTTGGCGCAAAACTAAACTATGATAGACAGATAAACGAGAGCTTTGGCGCTGGCGGCATGATCCACTACGCGCAAAGCAAAGAAGAAAGAGCAAATTTAGATGATGGCAAGGCTTTTGAAGTTTTAGGATACGTAAGCTACAAAGATAGCAAGCTAACTCTTGCTCACACAAGATCTGGCAAGAAAAATGGCTGGGGAAGTATGAATATTGGTGGTGACCAGATCGTGCCTTTTGAAGAGGGTGATGCGATGTATAACCGCGATGCAAGGACATACTACACTATGCTTTCGACAATGATAGAAAGGCTAAGCCTAACTGCACTTTATGGAACCACCACATATAAAATGCAAAATGACAACAAAGACTACAAACAAAATGAATTTAGTGCATGGTTAAGCTACCCTATCACACCAGATCTAAAAGCTTTTGTGGTCTATGATCAAACATTTAAGGCACAGCCATATCTTCCAACTATCACGCAAGTTGGAGTTGGGCTGAGCTATAGTTTTTAAGGGATAAGGTATGAAGAGAAGAGACTTTTTAAATACCCTTGCCTTACTTGGCTCAGCTAGCCTTGTGCCCTTAGAGGCACTTGGCGATGAGATCAAATGGGATGAAGAGTGGGATGTTTTGGTGGTTGGCTCTGGCTTTGCTGGATGTGCTGCGACCTGTCAAGCCATAGAAGAAGGTGCAAAAACGCTTATGATAGATAAGATGCCAGTACTTGGCGGCAACTCAGCTATAAATGGCGGAGCTTTTGCAGTTGTAAATTCAAGCTTTCAAAAGGCTCGCGGAGTAAAAGACTCATACGAGCTTTATGTAAAAGATATATTAAAAGCTGGTTTAAATTTAAACAGACTTGATCTTGTAGAAGTGATAGCCAAAAATGGCAACGACGCTTATGAATGGACGCTTAAAAGAGGCGTTTATTATAGAGATGCGCTTGGTCAGTTTGGCGGCCACTCTGTGCCAAGAACTATCTGGCCAGAGATAAACTCAGGCGGTAAGATCACCATACCACTTCAAGAGTACGCTATGAAGCATGGTGCGGTTATAAGAACTAGAGTTATCTTAGATGACTTTATAAAAGATGATAGCGGCAAGATAATAGGCGCAAAGGTAAGAGAAAACTACGACTTTGACTTTAACAAGAGCAAGGACGAAGCTGACAACAAGAGTGGTAATGTCAAATTTTATAAGATAAATGGTGGCATCGTCATGGCAACTGGTGGTTTTGCTTATGATATTAAATTTAGGCAAGAGGTCGATAACACCATCACACCAGATCTTGGCTGTACAAACCACTACGGCGCAACTGCGCAGGCTTTAAAAGTGATGATGAAAAATGGTGCGCAAACAGTTGATCTAAAATGGATACAACTTGGACCATGGGGAAGTCCTGATGAAGAGGGCTTTGGTATAGCTCCAGTATTTGCCATACCTGCATTTAGCTATGGCGTAATGGTAGATGCAAGAACTGGAAAGCGCTTTGTAAATGAGTTAGCCGATAGAAAGATAAGATCGGATGCTATCCTTAAAATTCACAAAAACGCAGATGGTAGTCTAACTCATCCAGTAGTTATCTGTGATAGCATAGGCGCTATGGGCACTACAAAAGCAAACGTGCAAAGAGGCGTGGATAAAGGCGTTATAAGAGTATTTGATAATATTAACGACCTAGCTAAATTTTATGGCATCCCTTATGAAGGGCTAAAAAAGACCATAGATGACTATACAAAATATGCCCATAACGGCAAAGATGAAGAATTTAACAAGCCATTTTTCAAATTTAAAGATATGGTGCCAGATCTTACAAAGCCACCATTTTACGCATGGCGCGCCATACCAAAGGTGCATCACACAATGGGCGGCGTAAAGATAGATGTAGAGGCAAGAGTTTATAACACAGAAGATAAGCCTATCGCTGGACTATTTGCAGCAGGTGAAGCTGTAGGCGGCCCTCATGGAGCTAGCAGACTTGGTAGCTGTGCGATACCTGATTGTATAGTATTTGGCAGGATAGCTGGCAAAAATGCAGCAAATTTAGCTAAAAAGGAGAAAAAATGCTAAAAATTTACGCCTTCTTTTTAACACTTTTATTTGCCTTAAACCTTAGTGCTGCGAATTTAGAAGTAGAAAAATATAGCAAAGAAAATTACCCTTTTAAGGCGCATGAGAGCTTGCATTTTGAATGCAAAAACTGTCACAAAGAGAGTGACCCAAAAGAGTATAAAAAGCTAACGACCTCTGAGTGTCTAAGCTGCCACAATAGCTATGAAAAGCTAGCTCTTCAAACTGGACACCTAGGCTATGACGATAATGTGCATAAAAGCCCACACTATCCAAACATGGACTGTGACCTTTGTCACTCGACACATAAACAATCAAGAAATTTTTGTGTGATGTGTCACTCACAAGATAGTATGAAAAAACTTTTGGTGCCTTAAGGAGATGATATGAAAAATTTAAGCATAAAAATAATTTTACTTGCAGTTTTTGCCTTTATCATCTTTTTTGGTGGTTCTGCACTAGTAAATTCGACAGGAGATGATAAATTTTGCACCCTCTGTCACAAATGGATGGACCCGATGGTGACAGCCTATCACAACGATGTTCACGGTGGCGCTAGTAAAAACGGCTTTAAAGCAAAATGTGCAGACTGCCACTTACCACACGACAGCTATATAGGCTATGTATTTAAAAAAGCTAGCAATGGCATAAGCGAAGTAGCTTATATGATGACTCATGACGCCAAAGATCAGCCATGGCTAGAAAATAGAAAAGACAGAGCCAAATTTGTCTATGACAGTGGCTGCTTAAGCTGCCATAAAACTATTTTAGATAAAAATTCATCAAATGCCAACATAACTGATATGCACGCTCTTTATAGCAAATTTAAAGACGATGCGAAAAACAAACTTGACTGCGTCAGCTGTCATAAAAATGTCGGACACAACGATCTTGGCAAAACTTTATATGAGATAAAACATCCACCAGTTGGCAACTGGTAGCAAAGGCAAAGCATGATGGGAAATTTTAATAACAACAAGCTGTTTATTATATTTTCCATCATCTTCTTATCTTTAATGGTAGCCAGCCATATACTAAACCGCTCTTTTGTCAAAGAAATTTTGATAAACGAGCAGCTAAACATCCTAAAAAGCTCGAGCCATAGGATAGAAAAGTGGATCGAAAATAAAAAGCTCAGCCTAAAATCAGTAAATTCTCTTATCTCAAATTTAGACCACAACAAAGATGGGGTAATCATAAAAGATATACTAAATAAAAGCACACAAATAGCAAATTTCTCAAGCGTTTATGCTGGATATAAAGATAGGCAAACCCTCTCAAGCGGTGACTTTAAAGCACCACAAAACTATGATCCAACGCTTCGCCCTTGGTATCAAAACACCATAAAAACAAATGAAATCTACGTCACAAAGCCATATAAAGATGTAGGACTAAAAACCTCAGTCATCTCGATCTGTCAAAGCATAAAGCAAGATAGAGAGATCAAAGGTGTGCTGTGTGGGATACTATCATTTAATGATATAAAAAACGAAATTTTAGACCTCAGCCTTGATGACGGAGGTTATCTATTTTTGATAGATAGCAACCAAAACATCTTACTTCATCCAGATGAGAGCTTGGAGCTTAAAAAAGCTAAATTTGATATAGAAAATTTAGACTTAACTAAAACACAAAACTATGAAACAAAAAACGAGATATTTACCATAAAACCCTTGCAAAACTCCAAACTGATCTTGATAGCAAAGACCCCAAAAGATGAGATATATAAAAAGATAAATTTACAATTCATAAGAAATTTAGCCATTTATATAATTAGTGCCCTACTCTTTTTATGCCTAGTCTATTTTTATAATAAAAAGATAAAAAACCAAACCGAACTTTTAGAAAAGACAAAGAGAGAGTATGAGATTTTACTCTTTTCGCAAGCTAAGATGATAGAGCTTGGCCAGATGATATCATCTATCTCACACCAATGGATACAACCACTAAATGCCCTTGGCATATTTTTAGGAAATTTAGTTCAGTTTAAAAGACTTGGCAGACTAAGTGACGAAATTTTCTACGACAATATCGATCGCTCACTAAAAAATATAGACTATATGACAAATACGATGATAATGTTTAAAAATTTCTACAAAGTAGAAGAAGAGGTGCAGGAATTTAATATAAAAGAGGCGATAGATGAGACTATATTTATACTATTTTCACAGCATTCAAAGGTACAGATAAAAGTGCTTTGCAAAAACAGCGAAAAGCTAAAATGCAAAAATCACCTAAATGAATTTAAACAGATCATCACCTGTCTTATACAAAACTCAAAACAAGCTCTAAATGAGTGCAGAAGGCTAAAATACCCAAAGATAGTCATAGCCATAAAAGAGAGTGGAAATTTCTATGAGATCAGAGTGATAGATAATGCAAATGGCATAGAAGATGAACTAAGAGAGGAAATTTTTAAGCCTTTTAAAAGCACTAAAAAGAGTAGTGGCCTTGGGTTATATATCTCACGGCTGATAGCTATTAAAAAGTGTGGTGGAGAGTTAAATTTAAGCAGAACAAAAAATCCAACCATTTTTACTCTAAAGATAGCAAAGGAGATAAGTTGCTAGACATAAACATACTGCAAAAGTTAAAAGACGTATCGGTTTTGCTGGTGGAGGATGACGAAAGTACAAGCCTTGCTATAAAGCAATCTTTGGAGTTTTACTGCAAAAAAATAGTTTGTGCCAAGGACGGACTTGAGGGCTTTGAAAGATACTTTGAAGATGAGTTTGATATCGTTGTCACTGATATAAATTTGCCAAATTTAAACGGCCTTGAAATGCTTGATGAGATAAGAAAACGAGCGCCACACGTAAGATCTATCATCATTACCTCATTTGATACGAGCGAGCACATGCTAACCTCCATAGAGCTTGGAGCTTACAACTACCTTAGAAAGCCATTTAAGATCGAGGAGCTTCAAACCACGATCATAATGGCGACAAAAGATATTCTTGAAAGCAGGATCAAATTTAAAGAAATTTACGAATACGATATGAAGAGCAAGCAGCTTTTCAAAAATAGTGAAGAGGTACAGATGCCAAAAAAATGAGGCAAAACTCTTCTTTTTGCTCGTGAGTAATATAGAAAAAGTTGTAAGTTACGAAGTGATAGAAAACTATGTCTGGAGCGAGAAGTCGATGAGTAATGAAGTTCTTAGAATGACTATCAAAAAGATAAGGGCAAAAACTGACGCCGACCTCATCAAAAACATCTCAGGCGTGGGATATAGACTTAGCGGATCAAACTAAATTTAACTTTGTGTAGCTTTTATAAATTTAAGCTACACAAATTCTTACTTTTTATCCACGCATTTGCCAAGTTGGCAGGCTCTTTTATAAAGTGCGTCTGCCTTTGTTTCATCGCCGCTTAGCTTTGCAAGCAAGAAGCACGACTGTGCATACTCAAGCTCGCAGCTCTTTGCCAAAAGCTTTAGCACCCTAGCCTCAGCCTTGGTTCTATCTATCTTATGAGTTTTTAAATTTTCGCTTTCGATGTAGGACTTTAGCCCCATTGCCTCGTTGTAGCAGCCAACACCGTCGCCACTATCGCAAGCTAGTTTATAAAGCTTTAGAGCCTTTTCGATATCTTTTTGCTCATCAACTAGCCCTTGCTCATAAATTTGTCCTAAATTTGAGCAAGCAGTCGCAAGCCCAGCATTGCAAGCCTTTTCGTAGTAGCCCTTTGCCTTTACGAAGTCCTTTTCGTTGCTAAAATTTACAGCTAGGTTGTTACAGTCGATGCTATTTCCGCTCTCGCAGTTTTGCACCATCTTCTCTTTTTCAAGCTCAAGACGCTCCGCCCTAGCCTCCTCATCACTTTGCCAAAAGCCAAAGCTCACCATCTTTTGCCACGACCAGCAGCCACTTAGCATAAAGCTAGCAGCTACGATAAGCCCGAAATTTAAAACTTTTTTCACTTATTTTCCTACTTACATGCCAAGCTTTGCGCCAAGTCTTTTCATCTGTGGGCATGCCTTGTTTAGACCACGAAAGCAAGCGACTTTGTAAATCCCATAAGCTCTCTTTTCGTCCTTGTTCATGCCAAGACCTAGCTCATACATCGCACCGATATTTGCGCAGCTTGGCAGATCCCCAGCGTTGCAAGCGTTTGTGTAGGCTTCCATCGCTAGGTAGTAGTCTTGTTTTACGATCTCGCCCTTGCGGTAGGCGTTGCCTAGATGATAGCAAGCTTGTACGCCGCCACTATTGCAGCTATCCTTATAAATTTCGACCGCTTTTTTTGGATCTTTTTTCACGCCAAGGCCGTTTTCATAGAGCGTGCCAAGATTTGAGCAAGCAAGCTGCACTTTCGCATCGCAAGCCTTTTTGTAGTTTGCGTAGGCATTGTCATACTCTTTCATAAGCTCAAAATTTACACCCAAGTCATTGCAGGCTTCAGCATCGCCGCTTTCGCACTTTGGTGTTAAAAGATCGATAGCATTTTTTGAAATTTGCTCTTTGTTTTGCACCACTTTTTCGTCCTTTGGTTGCTGCCACGAGTCATCTTGCTTTGGCGTCTCCCCGATGCCGATGACGTTTAAGCAACCTGTGAAAAATAGAGCAGTTAAAAGTAGTAGATATTTTTTCATTTTTATCCTTTTAGTATTGTCCAAACAAGTCATTTAGGGCTTCGCTGATGCTTGGGTGAGTGAAAATTTGGTTTTTAAAGAAATTTGCATCTGCTTTTAAATTCATCGAGATCGCGATCTCGTTTATGATCTCATTTGCGTAGATGCAGTGAAAGCTTGCCCCCAAAATTTCGCCACTACTTGCTTCAACGATCGCTTTTAGCATGCCCACATCGTGATTTAGCACCTTTGCTCCTGGCACTGCTGCCATGCTAAGTTTTAGCTCCTTGAAATTTAGCCCAAGCTTGCTAGCCTCTTTTGCATTTACGCCAACTCTTGCTAGCGGTGTGTCGGTAAATAGCACATTTGCATGGATGCTTCTGTTTTGTGTGGTGCGTTTTTTATCGCCAAAAATTTGCGAGAAAACTATCCTAAAATCATCCAAACTAGTGTAGGTAAAAAGCTCTCCGCCGCGCACGTCGCCCACTGCATAGATGTTTGACACATTTGTTTGAAGGTGCTCATTTGTCTTTATAAAGCCTTTTTCATTTAGCTCGACGCCAGCTGCTTTTAAATTTAGATCATCTAAATTTGCCACTCTGCCAAGCGCTACTAAGAACGCATCTGCCTTGATGAGCCTATCTTCATTATCTTGTTTAAAATTTAGCGCATTATCTTTTAAGCTCTCTATCTCGCAACCCTCTAAAATTTCGATGCCTTGCACGTTTAGCGCATCTTTTACGCTTTTAGCTATGTCTTCATCTTCGTTTTTTAGCAGTTTTGAGCGTCCGACGATGGTCACTTTTGAGCCAAAATTTGCAAACATCGACGCAAACTCGATACCGATAAATCCACTGCCAACGATGACAAGATGCTTTGGCATAGTTTTTAGATCGAGCAAGGTTTTACTTGAAAAGACGTTTGAGTTTGTTATCTCAAATGGCGCATACGCCTCTTTTGAGCCAGTGTTTATGATGATAAACTCGCCTTCAACGACTTTTTGCTCGCCACTTGAGGTTGTAACTAGGACGCTATTTTGATCTTTAAACGAGCCAACACCGTCGATCACGTCGATATTTTCTTTATCATTTAGCATCGCATAGTTTTTAGAATTTAAAGCTGAGATTAGCTTATTTTTATTTTCGATGCTAAGCGTGTAATACTCGTTTTCAACGCTATTATCTGCATATATCGCCTCTTTTGCAGCTGTGATTAGACGCTTTGTCGGTATGCAGCCCACGTTTATGCAAGTGCCTCCATACATCTTTGGCGATCTCTCGATTAGCGCGACCTTTTTGCCAAGCGCAGCAGCCTTTACAGCTAGCGTCTTGCCAGCCTTACCAAATCCAATAATAACAATGTCATATTTCATTTAATTTTTCCTATTATGTAGTATGTAGTTTCGTTTATCTTTTTGATATCCATTTTGTATTTATTTGCCCAGCTTTTGATAATCTCATCAACAAGCTCTTTTATCTCTTTGACGGTTGCGACGTTTTTTATCTTTAGCCTATCCTCACTCCCGCTCATCGCTACAAAGCAAAGGTGTGGCTTTAGATGATCGTTTAGCTCGATCACACTCTTTGGCAAAAGGCCGTCAGTATTATTTAAAATTCTACGCATATGCTCAGTGGTCGTTTCGTCTATGTTGTAGCCAAGCTGTGTCAAAAGTGCGTTATGATCCATATCGTTCCTTTTTGCTTAAATTTGCGATCATTATAAGATAAAATTCGATAAAATCGCCTAAATTTTCAAGGACAAATATGAAAAAATTTATCATTTTTCTATTTAGTATTTTGCTATTTTGGGGCTGTTCAGCAGAGCAAATCTCGCAAAATTTAGGTCTTAGCCAGCCACCACTTGATCCTGAAGTAGAGCAGATAGCAGACGCCATCTATCTATATAACGAAGGCAACTACCAAAAAGCTTGCAAGAGATTTTACGACTACGCAAAAGATGGCAACGTCCTAGCCATGCAGCAAACTGGCGTTTGTTTTCGTGACGGCAAAGGCTTTAGCAAGGATATCTTAAGGGCACTTTTTTGGTTTGAGACAGCTGGCAGATACGGCAACATAGACGGACTAAGAAGCGCTGGATATATCTATGAGTACGGCCTTGTGGTCAATAAAAATTTAGAAAAAGCGATATATTTTTACGAAAAAGCCACAAGCCTTGGCTCAAGCGAGGCCAGCTATGATCTAGGGCTTATCTACCTAGGTAAAAATGACTATAAGAAAGCTAGAATTTATCTTGACGAGGCTTGCTACCATGGCAAAGAAGAAGCCTGCACAAAGCTAAAAGAGATGAAATTTTAGCTCTTAATTAGTTTCGACAGAATTTAGAGCCGAATACCCGATCAAAATCACACTTGCTATCATAAGAACAGATACAAAAATTCCCATTTTTATCCTTTATTTCTTTAACTCTTTTATCTCTTTTAATATCTTTTTAGACTTTGTATTGCCAAGTAATATCAAAATCAATAAAAGAGCTGCGCACATACAAACACTATAAAATTCTAGCTTGTCGGCATAGTCCTTATAGTGAGTAAAAATCCAACTTATAAGGCCAACCAAAATTGTAACAAAAATTCCTAGCCAAAATTTTAGCATGCCTAAGCGCTCTTTAGCCTCATCCAATTTTGGCATTCTCTTCCTTTTTATTTTTGAGTGATTATAGCATTTAACACATAAATTTAACAGCTAGCTATATTTTAGCTCCTACGCCTCAGCCTTTTGAGCGATCAAAACGCCCTCTATCATCTTTTTGATATCCCCATCAAGTATCGCGTCAGTTTGCGAGTATGCCTCGCCACTGCGGTTGTCTTTTACCTGCTGATATGGGAAAAGCACGTATGATCTTATCTGATGACCCCAGCCGATCTCGCTCTTTTCGACGCTGTTGCTAGCCTCTTGCTGCTTCATCAGCTCAAGCTCATAAAGGCGTGACTTTAGCATTTTCATCGCTGTGGCTCTGTTTTTGTGCTGACTGCGGTCATTTTGGCACTGCACGACGATGCCAGTTGGTATGTGCGTGATGCGGATGGCTGATTCAGTCTTATTTACGTGCTGACCGCCTGCGCCACTGGCTCTATAAGTGTCTATCTTTAGATCTTTCTCTTCGATCTCGATCTCTATATCATCATCTACTTCAGGGCTTACCATGACACTAGAAAAGCTCGTGTGACGGCGTCCTGCGCTATCAAATGGGCTTGTGCGAACGAGCCTGTGGATGCCATTTTCTGCCTTGAAATATCCATAAGCGTTTTCGCCTTTTACGATAAAACTCACATCCTTTAGCCCTGCCTCTTCGCCCTCTTGAAAGTCCAGAGTCTCGACCTTAAAGCCCTCACGCTCGCAAAATCTAAGATACATCCTATAAAGCATGCTCGCCCAGTCGTTACTCTCAGTGCCACCAGCTCCAGGGTGGATCGATACGATCGCGTTTTTGCCGTCATCTTCGCCACTTAAAAGCATAGAAATTTCTAAATTTACTATCTTTTCATCTAAATTTTTAGCATCTTCAAAGAGAGAATTTATAGTCTCCTCGTCATTTTCAGAATTTGCTAGCTCAAAGAGCTCTTTTGCGTCGCTAACTGCTTGATGAGCGTCACTAAATTTAGCAAGCATGTTTGAAATTTTTGTCTTTTCTTTATTTAGCGCCCCAGCTTTAGCGATATCTTGCCAAAAGTCAGGGTCTTGCTCGGTCGCCTCGATCTCTTTTAGCCTAGCCTTTATCTCGTCAGGCTTTACGATAGAGCCTATGTTTTCAACTTTTGTTTGTAGCTTCTTTAAAAGCTCGTTGTATTCGTAACTATCCAAGTTTTTCTCCATAAATTTTTGCCGATTTTAGCCAAAAGTTGCTTACATTTTTAAATTTACGCCCTTTTAATCCTTTTTTGTTACAATGCCAAGTTAAAATTTAGATAAAAAGAGTCAAATATGCAGATCATAAGAACTATAAAAGAACTTGAGGATTTCGTCTCAAACGCAAGCGGCAAGATCGGTTTTGTCCCGACAATGGGCGCACTTCATGACGGACACGTTAGCCTTATAAAAAAATGCGTGAGCGAAAATGAGATAAGCATCGTCTCAACTTTTGTTAATCCAACTCAATTTCTACCAGGCGAAGACCTGGAAAAATACCCAAGAAAAGAGCAAAGCGACATCCAAATTTGCGAGCAAAACGGCGTTAGCGCTATCTTCATCCCAAACGAAAATGAGCTTTACTTTGAAGATGAGCCGCTCATCGTCGCTCCAAAGAAGCTTTCGACCATTTTAGAGGGCAAAACTAGGCCAGGGCACTTTGACGGCGTCTTAAGAGTGTTAAATAAGCTATTTCGCCTAACTCGTGCAAATAGCGTCTACATGGGCAAAAAAGACACCCAGCAGCTCATCATCGTGCAAAACATGATAAAGACATTTTTCTTAAACATCGAGCTAGTTGCCTGCGATATCGTTAGAGAACCAGACGGCCTAGCACTTTCAAGCAGAAACGTCTATATCTGCGACGAAGATAAGTGCAACGCGCTAAGACTTTCAAGATCGCTAAATAAAGCACAAAATTTAATCCAAAATGGCGAAGAAGACGCGAGTGAGCTCAAGGCAAATATGCTTGAAGTTTTAGAGCCACTAAAGGTTGATTACGTTGCGGTTACGGATAGAAATTTAAATGAAATTTCAAAGGTAGAAAAAGGCAACACAATAATCTTAGTAGCCGCCTATGTTGGCAAAACTAGGCTAATAGACAACATCTGGATCTAAAAATGCCAAAACTTCATCTAATCTCGCTTGGTTGTAATAAAAATTTAGTTGATTCAGAGATCATGCTTGGGCGCTTGCAAAACTACGATATCACGGACGATATCAGCGACGCTGACGTCATCATCGTAAATACCTGCGGCTTTATCAAATCCGCCAAAGAAGAGAGCATCCAAACCATACTTGAGATGCATGAAGCTCGTAAAAATGGCTCTTTGCTGGTAGTGACTGGCTGTCTTATGCAGCGCTACAAAGATGAGCTAATAAAAGAGCTACCTGAGGTCGATCTCTTTACCGGCGTGGCTGATTATGACAAGATCGATGAGATCATCTTGAAAAAGCAAAATTTATTTAGCCCGCAAACTTATCTGCAGGCAAATGAAGAGCGCGTGATAACTGGCTCAAACTACCACGCCTACATCAAAATTTCAGAGGGCTGTAACCAAAAATGTAGTTTTTGCGCGATACCGACATTTAAGGGCAAACTAAAATCACGCTCGCTTGAAAACATCGTAAATGAGGTTAAAAATTTGGTCAAAAAAGGCTACTACGACTTTAGCTTTTTATCCCAAGACTCAAGCTCATACATGCGCGATCAGGGCGTTAGCGACGGGCTAATAAATTTAATAGACGAGATAGAAAAGATAGAAGGCGTAAGAAGTGCTAGGATACTTTATCTCTACCCAAGCACGACCAGCAAGGAGCTCATTTCGCGCATCATCGCTTCGCCTATCTTTCACAACTACTTTGACATGCCTATCCAGCACATCAGCGAAAATATGCTAAAGATAATGAAGCGCGGAAGTGGCGCTAAAAAGATAAAAGAGCTTTTAAATTTGATGAGAAATGCCAAAAATTCATTCTTGCGAACTGGCGTCATCGTGGGACACCCGGGCGAGAGCGAGGAGGATTTTGAGGAGCTTTGCGAGTTTTTAGAAGAGTTTAAATTTGATAGAATTTCCGCCTTTGCCTACTCAAAAGAAGAGGACACAGCCTCTTTTGAAATGGAGCAAATCCCAGCCAAAATCATCTCAAAAAGGCTAAGCAAGATAGAAAAGATCACCAAAAAAGCGATAAATGAGAGCTTGCAAAAAGAGCTTGGCAAGCAAATTTACGCATCGCTTGAGGGCATTAGCAGCGAGGGTGAGATGTTTTACGCTGCCAAAAAAGATATCTGGGACAAAGATATAGATGGCGAAATTTTGATCAATGAAAGCGACGTAAAAGAGCTTGAGATAGGCTCGCTCTACCTTTGTGAGGTCAGCGACGTGGTTGATCAAAAACTAGTCGCCACCATCATCAAAAAAGCAAAATGATAAGCCAAAATGTGCTTGATAGGCTAAGCTTGGGCGCAAACCTGCTTGCCTTCTCGCACGGCATCGATAGCACTGCACTTTTTTACATTTTGCAAGAAGCTGGGGTCAAGTTTGATCTAGCCATAGTCGATCACAACGTTAGAGAGCAGAGTAAATTTGAGGTTGAAAGCGCCAAAGAGCTTGCCAGTAAATTTGGTAAAAAAATCTACATAAAAAGCGTAAATTTAGATAAGTCAAATTTTGAAAAAAACGCGCGCGAAGCGAGATATGAGTTTTTTGGTGAGATTTGCCAAAAATTTGGTTATGAAAATTTGATCCTAGCGCATCAATTTGACGATAAATTTGAGTGGTTTTTGATGCAGCTTGGCAAGGGCGCTGGGCTAAAAGAGCTCTTTGGTATGAGCGAGCTTGAGAGGAGAAAGCACTTTTGGCTGGTTAGACCGCTTTTAAATTTACGCAAAAAAGAGCTTCAAAACTACCTTGACGAGCGAGGTTTGCGCTATTTTGTCGATGAGACAAATTTAGAAGGCAAGCTTAAAAGAAGCTTTGTGAGACTAAATTTTAGCGAGCCGTTTTTGGACGAGTATTTTAGTGGCGTGAAGAAAAGCTTTGAGTTTTTGGAGGCTGATAGACAAAATTTACTGCCAAATATTACAAAGATAGATGATGAAATTTTCATTATAAAAAATGATAGTAACGTGGTTCGGGGCGTCGATATGGCGGCAAAAGAGCTAAATGTGCTTTTAAGCAAGACTCAAAAATATGAGCTAAACGCAAATTTAGCAAAGCAAACAAGCGTGGTGCTAAGTGGCAAGATCGCCGTTGGATATGCTAATGAATTTATCTTAGTGACACCATTTTGCAAAGCCATAATGCCAAAAATATTTAAAGAAAAAGCTAGAATTTTAAAGCTACCAGCGATAAATAGAGGCTATTTATTTGTAAACGGCGTTCAAATAGAAAATCTTTCTAAATTTTTTAGCAAATAGAGCGTTTCAGGCTGTAAATTTGATCTGCCAAAGGCTAATTTTAAAATTTTTATCACCAAATTTTCTATAAATCTTAACAAGTCTGCAAAAATTTAAAATTTCTATCTGCAAATTTAATCTACAAAGATCAAATTTAAAACTAAATTTTGCTTCAATCCTTAAACTAGAGCACTCACTAACATTGGTATTTAGAGAAAAACTGAAAATTTGGTTTTAGCTATTTTTCTCTAACATAAACTGCTTTTGCATTTAAATTTAGAGTATTACGATATTCACACTAAAGCGTTAAGTCTGCAAAATTTAAAATTTCTATCGGTAAATTTATTTATTTTTATTTTATTGCAACTATTTTTGGGCTTAAATTTAGCTACAAATTTGATCTAAAAAGTCAATTTTAAAGCCTTAAGCAGCAAATTTACTCAAGCTCTCAAGTAAATGCCCGCTTTAATCTTGGCAAATGTGGCACTAAACCTGCAAATTTTCTATACTAAAAGTCAAATTTAATCTATCAAGAGCCAAATTTAGGGCAATAACTAATAAATTTAACTTTATGGCTGCTTTAAATTGCAACCGCGCACCACAACAACAAAAACCATCTGTGATATAAATTTTTCAAGCAATAAAACTCTAAATTAATCCACATATCTTTGTTACAAGATAGCCGCCGATCTTCAGACTTAAATTTAAATCTTTTGGCTTTAATGTCGTATATTAAATTTAATTTTGCTACTAATAACAAAGATATATGAAACCAAATTTTATAAACGAGGTAGTGAAATTAAATTTAGCTCATCTACAATATCAATTTTAATAAATGCGTCCAAAAAGCCAAATTCATAGATCACAGCAAAAGCCAGCCCATAAAACAAATTTAAATAGACCAGCAACTCAAAATCTACCTCATCAAAGCCGTATGCATAAAATAATACGTAAAATTTTATAAATTTTATTACGCACTAGGCTAGAATTTTTTCTATAAGCTCTCTTTTTAGCACGAAGTCATAGCTAAAAGCATCCACCACGACGCCAGCATAACTGCTCTCTTTTAGCATCGCAAGATACTCTTTTAACCCTATCTCAATGCTCTCTTGCTCGCTGTCGTTTCGCCAAAGCTTCATCGCCTCTTTGCTTGTAAATGCCGGAAAATAGCTAAGCTTCTCGCCCTCATCTTCAAGTAGGATAAATTTGATATTTGAGCCCTCCTCCTCATAAACTACGCCGCCATCAGGCTTTGCGAGCGCTTGGTTTAAAAGCACCGGAGCAAAAAAAGTAGCCTTTTTTAAAGCCGATATCAAATTTATCTCATTTTGCTGGCAAGGATCACTTAAAAATTTATCCATCGCTTCTTGCATTTTAGCCCCTAAAAGCCTCATCTACGGCCTGGCAGATCGTGTGTATAAAAAATATGTGCGACTCTTGAATTCTTGCAGTATCGCTTGAGCCAACGACTAAATTTAGGTCACACCCTTCATTCATCGCGCCGCCACCTTTACCACTAAGTCCAAGCACTGATACGCCCATTTTCTTGGCACTTTTTATAGCTTCAAGGATATTTTTGCTGTTGCCACTCGTTGAGATCGCTACGAGCAAGTCGCCAGAGCGAGCTAAGGCCTCAAACTGGCGTGAGAAAACATAGTCAAAGCCGTAGTCGTTACCAATGGCCGTAAGTGCCGAAGTATCAGTAGTTAGCGCGATGCCAGGGAGCGCTTGACGCTCGCTTTTATATCTGCCAGTTAGCTCGGCTGCAAAGTGCTGAGCGTCCGCCGCAGAGCCGCCGTTACCGCATATTAGCACCTTTTTGCCATTTTTTAGCGTATCAGCCACCATCTGGCAAGCACGCTCCAAGCTACCTATCAAATTTACATGCTCGTTAAAGGTCTTTTGGTGAGCCTCGAGCTCATTTTTTATCATCGTTTTTAGCATCTTTTATCCTTTTTATTATCCCTGTTGTGCTTTTGCCCTCGACAAAGTCAATCAGCCTGACCTCTTTTACGATCTGGCTGCCAACGACCTCTTTGCCCTTGTAGTCAGCCCCTTTTACAAGCACGTCAGGCTTTATCTTTGTTATTAAATTTAATGGCGTATCCTCATCAAATATCACGACATAATCTACAAATCCAAGCCCACTTAGCACGCAGGCTCTATCATCTTGCGAGTTTATAGGTCTAGCCTCGCCTTTTAGTCTCTTAACTGAAGTATCCGAGTTTAGCCCGACAACCAAAAGATCGCCAAGCTCCCTTGCGCGCGCTAGGTATTTTACGTGTCCAGCGTGCAAGATATCAAAGCAGCCATTTGTGAAAACGACCTTTTTCTTGCCCTTTTGGCTCAAAATTTCCTCTAACTCCTCGACGCTTTTAAGCTTGTGCTCGAAATTTGCCCCAAATGAGCTATTCAGCAGCTGTTCGATCTCGCTAAAGCTAGCCGTTGCGCTACCTATCTTTGCCACGACGACGGCTGCTGCGAGGTTTGCTATCTTTATCGCCTCTTTTATATCAGCCCCATTTGCTAGCATGTAGCCAAGTGACGCTAGCACCGTATCTCCAGCGCCAGTGACGTCAAAGACCTCTTTTGCTTTTGCCGCAAAGATGTGCAGCCTGTCGTCATATAGCGCGATGCCCTCTTCTGAGATCGTGATGATCGAATAGGTCAAATTTAGCTCGTCTTTTAGCTGTTTTATCGCCTTTTCAAGCTCGGCCTTGTCTTTTATCTTTAAATTTGTAGCCTCGCTCGCCTCTTTTTTATTTGGCGTTAGAAGGGTTGCGTTTTTATACTTTGAGTAGTCGCTGCCTTTTGGGTCTATGAGCACTGGGATATTTAGCCTCACGCACTCGTTTATGATCTCTTGGCAGACCTTTTCGCTAAGCACGCCTTTGCCGTAGTCGCTTAGCAAGACGGCCTTAAAATTTGCAAGATTTTCTTTGACCTTTAAGACAAGCTCATCTTCTAAATTTATCTTGACAACACTCTCTTTATCGATCCTGACAACTTGCTGATGAGATGCCATGATGCGGCTTTTTATCGAGCTCTCACGCCCTTTTTCAGTAAGGATGAGCTCATCTTTTACATTTAGCTCAGCAAGCTTCTCTTTTATCTTTTTGCCAGCCTCATCATCACCTAAGACGCTAGCCACGCTCACATTTGCGCCAAGAGAGAGTAAATTTCTCACCACATTGCCAGCGCCACCAAGTGTGTAGGTTTCGTTATTTATCTTTACAACTTGCACTGGGGCTTCAGGCGATATGCGCTCACAACTGCCCCAGATATAGTGGTCCAGCATGAGATCGCCGACGACTAAAATTTTAACTCTCTTAGCCATTTATCTCTTCCTTATAAATTCTCTTTATCTCTGGCAAGTAGTCTTTTATCGCCTCTTCTAAGCTCCAAGTCGCGCTAAAGCCAAATGCCTCACGAGCTGGGGCTACGTCGGCCTCTGTGTGAAATTGATATGAGCCGATAAATGGGTTTTTGATATATTCGTTGCCTAAATTTACGCCGATCTCACGCTGCAAGATGTCAGCGATATCTTGAAAGCTTCTAGCCTTGCCAGTAGCTGCGTTATAAACGCCACTTGGCGCGTCAAGCGCTTTTATGTTTGCCTCAATGATATCTTTTATATAGACAAAGTCGCGTTTGATCTGGTCGCTACCCTCAAAGAGCCTTGGGGTCTTGCCAGCTAAAATTTGCAAGCCAAACTGAAGCACCATCGAGGCGGTTTTATTTTTGAAAAACTCGCCCTTGCCAAAGACGTTAAAATACCTCAGCCCAACCACGCTCACGCCGCGCTTTGCGTAAATTTTATTGATATTATCCATGCTTAGCTTGCTAAAGCCATAGACGTTATTTGGCGCTTCGCACTCGCCAACGGTTTGCGGGCTCTTTGCGTTGCCATAAGTCGCCCCTGAGCTAGCGTAGATCATCTTTGCGCCCAAACTCTCGCAGATGTCAAGCAAATTTACAAAGGCATTTACATTTGTTTTTATTAGCTCGTCTTGCTCTTTTACGGTCGTGTCCGAGATCGCTGCCTCGTGGTAGATGACGTCTGGACGAAAACTTTTTATCTTCTCAAGCGTGCTAGGATCGTTGATATCGCCAGCGTAAATTTCACCCTTAAAGCCAAGTAAATTTTTAAAATGTCCAAAGCTTTTTAGGTTGCCATTGCTAAATGTCTCGTCGTTTCTAAATTTATCCACGACAAGCACGTGAGCGTCTTTATAGTTTTCATCAAAATAGTGCGCCAAAGCTGAGCCGATAAAGCCAGCGCCGCCAGTTATAACTATCTTTTTTCCGTTTAAATTCATAGTGATTTTTCCTTTTTTAGCTTATTTAAAACATCTCTTACATCTTTAAAATTTATGCCATCAAGCAAGAAATTTCTGCCCACACCCGCTCTTTTACCAGCCTCGACGTCGCTTGGCTTATCGCCTATCATGAGCGAGTTTTCAAGGTCGATGCTAAACTCTTTGCAAGCATCAAGTATCATTTTTGGATTTGGCTTTCTGCAGGTGCATTTTTGCTCTGGAGCGTGCGGGCAAAAATAGACTTTGGTGATAAAAATCTGCTCTTTTTTAAAGCTTTCAAGCATAAATTTGTTTAGAGCGTCAAACTGCTCCTGCGTGTAGTAGCCCCTGCCGATGCCTGATTGATTTGTCACGACAAAGAGCTTATAGCCAGCCTTAGCAAATTCTCTTAGCGCATCAAAAATGCCATCAATAAATTTAAAGTCTTTGATCTCGCAAACATATCCAGCGTCTTCATTTATGACGCCGTCTCGGTCTAAAAAAAGTGCTTTGTTGGCTGTTTCTTTTATCATTTGGTGATTATAGCCAAAATATTTTAACCCGCCCCTTGCAAATTTACATTTTTGTATTATAATGCCGGCACGTTTTTTAAAAAGGATGACAAATGAAAAAACTACTAATCGTTTCAAGTGTTGCAGCTCTACTTTCAACTGCTGCTTTCGCTGCAGATGGCGCTACAATCTATAAAAAATGCGTTGCCTGTCATGGCGCTAAAGCTGAAAAAGTTTTCAATAACAAAGTCCCAGCTTTAACATCACTTGACGCAGCAGCTATCGAAGCAGCTCTAAAAGGCTACAAAACAGGAGCAAATAAATTTGGTCTTGGTGCTATGATGAAACCTATCGCTACTCCAATGAGCGATGAAGATGCAAAAGCAGTAGCTGAATACATCCAAACTTTAAAATAATCACAGGGGCGCTCGCCCCTTTTTCTACAAATTCAAACTCACACCAAATTTCAAAAGCTCTTTTGGCAGATAGTCATCTAAATTGCCGATCTTATCGTTATCTATCTCTATTAAATTTAAATTGTATTTTTTATAAAGCTCTATCTTTTTCTCTTTTCTTTTTAGATATGCCTCATCATCTTCATATCCCAAAAATTCTATATAAATCTTGCCTTTTGGTATGTAAAAATCACAATATATATCCTCTTTTATCGGCACTCTTTTTTCATAAGCCATACCCTCAGCAAAAAGCCAGTTTGCTATAACTAGCTCTGCCCTACTTCTTACATAGTGACCGTCATTAGTTCTATAGTCTGCCTTAAATTTCTCTCTAAAGTCTTCTTTTTGCTCTTTTTTGCTAGATTTTTCGCTAGCTTTTACTATCTCGTTTATGAAATTTTCATTACAAAGTAGCCTCTCGTCCCACCTAACACTTGCTTTGCCCATGTAGAAATTTTGCATGCCGCCATAGTATCTGCCAACATCTGTCACGTTGTAGCCGTTGTCACATTTTTTTATGAAGCCCAAATTTAACAAAACCTCATTTACATCTTTTGCGTTTTTGCCAAATTTTTTTGCTATCTCTTTTGCACTAAACGTATCAGCTATATTTCTTTGGTTAAATTTTACGTAAGATTTTTGATGTAGCTTTCGCCTAATAAATTTTGTTATCAAATTTATTAAAATGACAAATATTATAATAGGCAGTGCAAAGCTAAAAAACGCTGGCAACATTATGGATAGTAAATTTGCCGTATCAAAAATTTGCATTTTTATAGTGCAGTGGGAGTAAATTTAAATTTTAAATGATAAATTCTGGCTCAAATTTTGTCCCATTTACCCTGACAACTCTTGCTGGTATGCCAACGACAGTTGCGTTTGCTGGGACGTTTTTTAGCACAACCGAGTTTGCACCGATCTTAGCATTTTCACCGATCGTTATAGCACCAAGTATCTTTGAGCCAGCGGCGATAGTCACGCCATTTTTAATGGTTGGATGGCGCTTGCCACACTCTTTGCCAGTGCCGCCAAGTGTCACTTGATGATACATCATCACATCATCACCGACCTCAGCCGTCTCGCCGATAACCACGCCCATGCCGTGATCTATGAAAAATCTCCTACCAATCTTTGCCCCTGGGTGGATCTCGATGCCTGTTAGAAATCTTGCTATTTGCGAGATGAGTCTAGCTAGAAAAAACCACTTTTTCTCATATAAAAAATGAGAAATTTTGTGAAATAAAACCGCATGGATGCCAGGAGTGTTTATAAGTATCGCCAAAAAGCAACAACTATGCACCGATGGGTCTTTTTCGCGGACGGTTTGAACTAGCTCTTTTAGACTCTCCCACATATTTTTACGCTCCGTAAAGCTCTGTACTTAGGTATCTCTCGCCGTTATCTGGAGCTATGAAAAGCACTTTTTTTCCAGCGCCAAGTCTTTTAGCCACTCTTTTTGCAGCCACGTAAGAAGCGCCGCCACTTATGCCTATCATCAAGCCATCGCTCTTTGCGATCGCTCTAGCTGCGTTTAGTGCGTCATCGTTGCTTACTTTTTCTACTTCGCTAACTAGGCTCATATCCATTGTATTTGGCAAAAATCCAGCTCCGATGCCTTGAATTTTATGTGGTCCTGGGTTGCCGCCACTTAAAACTGGTGATGCTTCAGGCTCTACTGCGATGATCTTAGTGTCATAGCCTTTTTCTTTTAGAACCTTTGCCACGCCGCTTATCGTGCCGCCTGTGCCAACGCCTGCTACAAAGGCATCAAGCTTGCTAAAATCAGCCACGATCTCAGCAGCTGTTGTTAGCTCGTGAGCTTGTGGGTTATACTTGTTTTCAAACTGGCTTAGCATTACGTGATTTGGCTGAGCAGCTAGCTCAGTAGCTCTTGCGATCGCTGCTTTCATACCGCCAGCTGCAGGAGTTAGCTCAAGATGAGCGCCATAAGCTGCAACGATCTTGCGTCTTTCGATACTCATGCTCTCAGGCATGCAAAGGATCACTTTAAAGCCAAGTGCAGCACCGCACATAGCTACGCCGATACCTGTATTTCCGCTTGTTGGCTCAACGATAGTGTCGCCATGTTTTAGCGTGCCATCAGCTAACATTTTTGTGATCATATTAAATGCGATCCTATCTTTTACAGAGCCGCCTGGGTTAAAAAACTCTAATTTTACGTAAATTTCAGCCTCGTCAGCACCTGTTTTAACCTTTACGATAGGTGTATTACCGATCGTTTTTACGATGTTATCGTAGATCATCACTTCTCCTAAAATAAATTTCTCGTAAATTTAGCATAGAATTTAAAATAAAACATAAAAAGTCCTAATTTACGCTAAATTTAAAATAAAAATTTAATTTTTAATGCTATCAAGCACCTCTTGTCCGCTTTGGCTTAAAATTTTACCTTTGAAATTTTCCTTGCAAAACTCCAAAATAAGCGCATGATAGAGCTTTAAAATTTCAACCTCGTCAAATTTCTCGCTATCAAGAAATTTATAAATTTCATCATAATCAAGCGAGCTAAACCACTCAGCCGCCTCGTCGTAGCTCTCAAAAATGTAGTCAAAATACGCCATTATCCTAAGCGCATAAGCATCAACGACCATATATGGCTTGCCGCAAGCATAAGCAAGTATCGCATCGCAAGTCTCTGCGCCAACGCCTTTTACGCTTATGAGCCACTCGCGGCTTGCGTTTTCTTTGAAATTTTCAAAGCTCTCAAATTCATTTTTTATAGCTAGGCAAAGCGTCTTTAGCCGTTTTGCCTTTGTGTTGTAAAAGCCACTTGGCTTTATGAGCGTGGCAAGCTCGCTGTTTTCAAGCTCGCAAATGCCTTGCAGGCTATCTTTGCCTGCTTTTTTTAGATTAGCTAGAGCTTTTTCTACATTTTTCCAGTTGGTATTTTGCACCAAAATAGCGCCCAAAATGACCTCAAAAGTGCCCTCACCTGGCCATTTTAGATCATCAAAATTTCTACTTTTGTGATTTAGCAGAGCTAAAAACAGATCAGTTGATCTCATTTGAAATTTTCTTTAAATGTTAGATAAAACTGCTTTGCCGTCCTGCCACTTCTGCTAGCTCTTAGGGTAGCGAAATTTTTAGCAAGCGTATGAAGCTCATCTTTGTCGCCAGTGTAGTCTTTAAAGTAAAAATCAACCATTTTTAAATACTCATCGTAGTTGCCTTGATAAAAGCTGATCCAAAGGCCAAAGCGGTCCGAGAGCGAAATTTTCTCCTGAGTAGCGTCGCTGTAGTGAATTTCGCCGTCTATTAGCTCTGAGTTTTCATTTTCGCTTTTAAACTCGCTTATTAGGTGGCGGCGGTTTGAAGTGGCGTATAAAAGGACGTTTTTAGGCGGTTTTTGGATCGAGCCATCCATGATAGGCTTTAGAAATTTATACTCATTGCTGCCATTTTCAAAGCTTAGGTCGTCACAAAAAATGATAAATTTAAACTCACTTTTTCTGATCTCATCGATGATGTCGCCAAGATATTTTAGATCCTCGCAGCCAATCTCGATGATGCGAAGTCCCTCTTTATAAAATTTAGTAAAAACAGCCCTTACAAGGCTTGACTTACCACATCCTCTCTCACCCCAAAGAAGCACGTGATTTGCCTCATCGCCCGCTATAAAATTTCTAGTATTTTTTAGCAAAATTTCTTTTTGTTTCTCTAGTCCATAAAGTGAGTCGATATCGACAAAATCGATATCCTCAACTGGCTTTAACATCCCTTTTGTGCTCTTATAAATCGCTGCGTATTTCACACCCCAATCTATCATTTCTTATCCTTTCTTAGATAGACCAAAATTTCAGCCAAAACATCGTCATCGTCCTTGCTACGTGACTTTAGCCTGATCTTCTCGTCATCATTTTTTGTTATTAGTATATTTTGTTCGCTGTTTGAGATCGTCTTTATGCCAGCTTTTAGAGCTAAAATTTTGATGATGATAAGGTCTAAAAACTGCTTTGTAAATGTATCTATCTTGCCAAATCTATCCTCAAGCTCGCTTTGTATCCCATAGACCTCAGCGACCTCTTTACACTTGCTAAGGCGCCTGTAAATTTCAAGCCTTAGCCTATCTTCTCTTATAAATTCTTGATTTAAAAAGGCGCTCACACTAAGCTTTAGATCGATCTTGTCAAGCTTTGCGGAGTCTTGATTAAGAAGCTTGTTTATCTCATCTTCTAGCATCTTTAGATATAGCGAGTAGCCGATAGCCTCGATGTGACCGCTTTGCGCCTCGCCTATGATGTTACCGCCACCTCTTATCTCAAGGTCGTGATAGGCTAGCACCGAGCCAGCGCCCAAAAATGAGTTGCCTTCAAGTGCGACAAGTCGTTTTAGAGCGTCTCTGCTAATGGCATCTTTATCCTCCACCAAGAAGTAGCAATAAGCCTGCTTGTCGCTTCTGCCCACGCGACCACGCAGCTGGTGCAGATCAGCCATGCCAAATTTATTAGCATTTTCTACGATTATAGTGTTTGCATTTGGCAGGTGGATGCCGCTTTCAACGATGCTGGTGCAAAGCAGCAAGTCATATTCGCCCCGCTCAAATTTCATCATCTCATCTTCAGCGACTTTCGCATTTATCTTTGAGTGAAGTATCAAAATTCTAAGCTTTGGCAAAATTTTTCTTAACTCATTTGCTGTCTGCTCGATGTCTGCGATGTGGTTGTGGATGTAAAAGGTCTGCCCGCCGCGTCTTAGCTCACGCATGATAGCCTCTTTGACGACCTTTTCGTCCCACTCTCTCACGCTCGTTCTCACATCCAGCCTCGAGCTTGGCGGAGTGGCTAAAATGCTATATGTTTTTATCTTGCTAAGCGCCATATTTAGGCTTCTTGGTATCGGCGTGGCGCTCATACTTAAGATGTGTGAGTGCTGAGAAATTTCTTTTAGCTGCTCTTTTTGCTTGACGCCAAATTTATGCTCCTCATCAACAACGATAAGCCCTAAATTTTCAGCCTTTACGCCAAGAAGCGCATGCGTACCCACGCAAACTATGGGCTCATTTTCTTTTAGTGCTTTTTGCAAGCTTGATTTTTCTTTGGCACTTGAGAAGCGATCCAGCCTAAAGACCTTTATGCCAAATTTGCTAAATCTCTGGCTTAACGTCTTGTAGTGCTGCGAGCTAAGAAGCGTCGTTGGCACAAAGAAAAATGCGCTAAAGCCTGACTTTATGCAGGTAAATATGGCATTCATCGCAACTTCGGTCTTGCCAAAGCCTACGTCGCCACTAAGCAGCCTATCCATCACCTTGCCGCTTTTTAGCTCATCTTTTATATCATTTACCGCTTTTTGCTGATCATTCGTGTATGAAAAGCCAGCGTCTTGGACGAAATTTAGATAAGAGATATCCTCTTTTTGTAAAATTTTACCAGCGATTAGCTCCCTTTTTGCCGCCATCGCTACGATCTTTGAGGCGATCGCGAAGAGTTTTTCTCTAACCTTCTCTTTTATCTTGGCAAAATTTGCCTTGCCTAAGCGATCAAGCACCGCCATAGAGCCATTTTGAGCGATGTAGCGATCTATCAAATTTAGATGTTCAACCGGCAAAAGAAGCTTGTCATCATTTTGGTAGGCAATTACTACAAATTCTTTCGTAGCACCCAAAACCTTGATCTTTTCAAGCCCCAAAAAACGGCCTATACCATAATCTTCATGCACGACGTAGTCATTTACTTTTAGCTCATCGACCACGAGGCTTGAGCGTTTAACTCGCCTTTTTTTCTCAAATTTATTTAGAGAGACTACGATCTTGTCGCTTGAGGTTAAATTTACCACAAGGGGCGAAATTTCAAGCTTTACGTTGGCAAAGCCATCAAGCTCATAGCCCTTAAAAAGCCCCTCATTTCTTGAAAGAACGGTTATGCTTTTGCTTTTGTTTAGCTCAAAAAAGTCAAAATTTAAAGTAACTTCTAGATCTTTATAGACCTTTGGCTCAGGCAAAATTTCAATGTCCTTAAATTTCTCCTCAGGCGCATCATAAATTTCAAAATCGATCTTTTTAACAAGCTTTGAGTCAAATTCTTTCAAGTAGTCGCTAAAGCTATCTATCGCCCAAAATCCAAGTGAATTTAGATCGCTCACCAAAGCGTCGCTTTGCATATCCTCGATCTTTTGGCTAACCTTTTCAAACTCATCTTTGCTCAAATTTGCGATAAATGGCACGATCTCGGCTTCGCTTAGCTCAGCTTTATTGCTAATTTGCGTGGCGGTGTTGTAGTTTCTAATGCTCTCCACCTCATCGCCAAAGAGTAAAATTCTAACAGGATCGTCCATATTTACGCCGTAAATGTCGATCACTTCGCCGCGTATGCTAAACTCGCCAACGCTCTCAACGATATCGACGCACTCGTAGCCAAAGCGTATGAGCAAGTCGGCAAATTCGTTTAAATTTAGATTGTCTTTTAGCTTGATCGTTGAGCTTTCTAGGTTTTTTTGCGTTGGAAGTGGGTTTAAAAGCGTGCTAAATGGGCTTATGATGATCTTTTTGCCATCAAATTTATAGTATTTGCTAAGAACTGATGAAATTTCAAAGAGCTCTTCGTTAAAGCTTCTTAGATCATCGCCTTTTTTAGCTCTAAAATCAGGTAGTTTAAATGCGCTAAAGCCAGCAAAACTGGCCGCATCAGCGCAAAGTGCCGCCTCTTTGTCATCTTCGCAGATGATAATTTGTGGGGCGTGCGTTAAAAGATACTCATAGACCTTTGCTTGCATAGTACTCTTTTAAAAAGGCTTCAGCTAGGTGAAACGAGCCAAATGCTAGGTAAATTTTGCCGTTTTTTGCCTCTTTTATATCATTCATATCGCTTGGCTCAAACTCTCTATGCGAAATTTCAAGCTCGTTTAGCGCTTTGTTTATGAGCTCTCCGCCAAGCTCCCTGCCCTCGCAGTGGTAGTGATAAAGCAGCACGCCATCAATAACTGGCTTAAGAGCTGCCAAAACCGCCTTGAAATCTTTATCCAAAAATGAGTTATAAACTAGCGTTAGCTTCTTGCCGCTAAACTCTTCTTGGCTAAATTTCTTAGCCACAGCCTTTGCACCAAGCTCGTTGTGACCGACATCCACATATAAATTTAAAGCGATCTTTTCGCATCTGCCTCGAAGCGATAAAGCGCCAAGCCTTTTGATATCTATGCTGCTATCTAAAATTTTAGCTGCGGCGTAGGCTAGAGTTAAATTTGAGCGCAAAAACTCTGGAAGATTAAATTTATCTGCGTAGTTCGCGATCTCGTTTAAATTTTCTTTGGTTAAAATTTCTCTTGGAAAGCTCAGAGTTGCGCCTTTTTCGCTTGCGATCTCTTTTGCGATAGCCACACTTATCTCGTTCATCTCATCATTTAAAATAGTTCTTTTGCTCATGGCTTCAAATTTCGTGCGTGAAATTTCTTCTAAGCTATTGCCTAATATCGCCGTGTGGTCAAAGCCGATCGGAGTAAAGATACTTAGCTCTTTTTCAAAGACATTTGTCGCATCCAGCACGCCGCCCATGCCAGCCTCGCAGACAAAGTAGTCACAACCCTCAAAAAGCACCGCAGAAAGCAGCGTCATATACTCAAAATAGCTCGTTTTTATCTTGTACTCGTCGCTTAAAAGAGCTTGCAAACGCTCGTGAGCAGCCTCCAAAATTTCATCACTAGCGACCTCGCCATTTAGCCAAAATCGCTCATTAAATTTAAATATATGTGGGCTTGTGTAGTGGCCTACTTTTGCACCATTTTGGCTTAAAATTTGTGCTAAAAAGCGGCCTGTGCTACCTTTGCCATTTGTGCCGATGATGTGGATTATCTTAAAAGGTTTTAGATGACCTTTGATCGTATCATAAGCCCTTATGATCCTACCATAGTCGATCTCTTTGTAGTAAAGTGGCTTGCCATCAAGAAATTTAGCTAGGCTCATTTTTCCTCGATTATCTTTGGCATGACTTGGTTTCTGCCGCCCTCTTTTGAAAGATAGAGCATCTTATCAGCGCCCTCAAGTGTCATCGTGTCACTTAAATTTGCACTTCTTGTCGCCACACCAGAGCTAATGGTAACTTTGATACGCTCGTTTTTATAGATAAATTTGAAATTTTCTATCATACTTCTTAGCTTCTCGCCAAATCTAACACCATCTTTTAGGCTTGTACTTGGTAGCAAAATGACAAATTCCTCGCCGCCATATCTACCGACAAAATCAACCTTTCTAGCATTTTTCTTAAGCACCTGAGCCACGGCTGAAAGGATCACGTCGCCAGCCTCGTGTCCGTAGGTGTCATTTATCTTTTTAAAGAAATCAATATCAACAAAGCAGATCGAATAGTCCGTGCCGTAACGCTTATAAGCCTCTTCGATACGCTGAATTTCACTCATCAAAGCTCTTTTTGTAGCCACTTTTGTCAAAAAGTCCTCTTTGCTCTCAAGCTTAGCAGCTTCAAGCTCTTTTTCTAGGCTTGTGACCCTGTTTTGAAGCTCAGAAATGGTCGCTTGCTTGCTGTTCATCTCAAGGCCAAGCTCCTTGCTCTCGATCTCAAGCGCACCTGCGATCTCGATAAGCATGCTCTTTACATGATCGATGCTATTCTCATTTAAATTTACCTTTTTAAGGTCGTTTTTGATACTTTGCGCCTTAGCTGAGCTACTTTTTGAGCTAGCTGCGATGTCAGAAATTCTATCGCCTATGTTTTGCAAGATGTTATTTATCGAGCCCACTTTTTCGATGATCTCGCTTCTATCCTCTTCTATCCTGCGATCAACAAAGGTCTTTATCTTATCTTGAATTTCTTTGCTATTTAGGCTTTGTGGATTTTGCTTCAAAACGCTTCTAATGCTGCTAAGCTCTTCGCCAAGCTCCTTTGTGATAGAAGGCTCAAGCGCAAAATTTAAAAGCTCCACTAAAGCATTTTCTTCTGCATTTTCATTTTTTTGAGATAAGAATTTCTCAAGCTCAGCGCTCATAGTCTTTAGATCGTCAAAGTCTCTCACGCCGTAATATTTCAAAAAGTCCAAAAATTCAGCATCGTAAGAGCTTACAAAGTCAAACCATTTAAGGCACATCTCTTCAAGATTTTTCTCATCATATCTTCTAGCAAGTAGCTGCATGCCCTGCTCTGCTAGAGCTTTTGCATCTTTGTTGTGAAGCATAGAGATAGCTTGGAGGATTCTTCTTGCAAAGGCGTTTAGTGACTTTAACTTTTTATCATCAACCACTTGTGCTGTGCCATTTTTAGCACCATGAGAGAGCCTAGCGGTCATAAAAGCTACAAACTCATCGACCGTTTTTATATGAAGGCTTATAGCTTGCGCTTTATAGTCATCACCAAGCCTTGAGATATATTTTTCTATCTTTTTGCTCTCTTCGGTAGTAAAGCCATATTTTTTAGAAATTTCATTATAAACTTCGGTGTAATTTTCTGGCGTTAGCATCAAATGGCGATCTTTTATCTCGCTCAAGGCTTCCTTGACTATTTGACTAACGGTTACTGCTGCCATTTTTATATCCTTTTACAGCTAAATTTGCGATGTACTCATCAAATGCCTCTTTTGAGGCCTCTTTTATAGCTTCATACTTTTGAGTATCGCTAATGACGCTATCTGCGTATCTTACGCTCTTTTGACGTCTTGCCACACTAAAATCATACTCGCCAGTAGCAGGTATATCTATGACACGACCATCTTTAAATTTGGTTTCATAGTTTAGAGTTAAAAGAGCTTTATAAGATGTGATATAGCCATATTCATCATAGATGATCGCCTCGTAATTTAAACTTTTTACCGAAACTATTATCGAAGTATCCGCGCTATCTTTGCTTGATAGTGATTTATGCAGCCTTGCGACCATGCCCTCTTTTACTGCATCTTTTATCCAGACACTATTTTTTGGCTCTTCTTTGCTGATGATAACATCAACATAAACTCTATCTCCAACCAAATCCTGCGAGATCTTTGAAACTGGTTTATAGCCACATCCGCAGATAAATATAGCAATAAAAAACGCTAAAAAATATCTCAAAATTTATCCTTTAATGACAAAATTTACTAATTTGCCTTTTATATAAATCTCTTTTAAAATTTCTTTTCCTTCAAGCCATTTAGCCACATTTTGCTTAGCTTGTTTTAAAATTTCACTCTCACTCTCACTCGCTGCTACTTCAAACTCAGCCCTTTTCTTGCCATTGACTGTAACTGCAAGAGCGATGCTATCTTTTACAAAGACCTCTTCTTTTACAGCTATCTTTGTAAAATTCTTTCTGCCAAAAAGCTCTTCGCTAAGCTCATTTGCGATATGTGGCACGATAGGCTCTAGTAAATTTAAGATGATAAAAAAGCCCTCAGCATTTACGTTCTCATTATCCTGCGCATTTATAGCGTTTAGTGCCTCCATACAAGCAGCGATTAAAGTGTTAAAAGCAAACGTATCGCCAAAAACCTCAGTTGATTTTTTAAGCGCTTCATAAATTTTAAGCCTTGCAAATTTCTCATCTTTATTTAGACTTTCGTGATCTATCTCAGGCAGCTTATCTATCTTTTTGATAGTTTGCGCCTTCTCCCAAAGCCTATTTAAAAACCTAAATGCACCCTCAACTGCGCTGTCGTTCCACTCAAGCTCTTTTTGAGGAGGAGCAGCAAAAAGGATAAAAAGCCTTGCCGTATCGGCGCCGTATCTATTTATGATATCATCAGGATCTACGACGTTGCCCTTGCTTTTACTCATCTTTTTACCATCTTTTAAGACCATGCCTTGAGTTAGTAAATTTTCAAACGGCTCATCGTCTCTTAGATAGCCAAGGTCCCTTAAGACCTTTTGGAAAAATCTAGCGTATAAAAGGTGCAAGATCGCATGCTCGATACCGCCGATATACTGATCTACATTCATCCAATAATTCACACTTTTTTCATCAAGCGCTTTTTGCTCCCAACTCTTCTCATCGCTTGCAAATCTAGCAAAATACCAGCTACTCTCTACGAATGTATCCATAGTATCGGTCTCTCTGATCGCGTCTTGACCGCATTTTGGACACTTTGTAAATTTCCAAGTTGGGTGTTTATCAAGTGGGTTGCCCTCGCCTGTGATCTTGACATCTTCAGGTAGCGCGATAGGTAAATTTTCCTCTTTTTCTGGCACTACGCCGCAGCATTTGCAGTGCACGACTGGTATTGGCGCACCCCAGTATCTTTGGCGAGAAATTCCCCAGTCTCTTAGCTTGTAGTTTGTGATCCTTTTACCAAGACCATCTTTTTCAAATTTCTCTATTATAAAGCTTTTGGCATCCTCTGAACTAAGGCCGTTTATAAGCCCAGAATTTATAGCAACTCCGTATTCTGAATACGCCTTAGAGCCGTCACTCTCACCCTCAAGCGGCTTTACGACTGGTTTTATAGGTAGATTAAATTTACTTGCAAACTCGAAGTCTCTTTGATCATGCGCAGGGACAGCCATAATAGCGCCACTGCCGTAGTCAGCTAGGATGAAATTTGCAACCCAAACTGGAATCTTTTCATTTGTGAGTGGATGAACGACGTAAATTCCTAAAAATTCTCCATCTTTATCGCTTGCTTGACGCTCTCTTGGGCTTTGATTAAGTATTGCTTTTATCTTTGCCTTCTTACTTTCATCAAATTTATCACTTTCAAGAAGCGCTTTTACGATAGGATGCTCTGGCGCAAGGGCTGTGTAGCTAACACCATAAATCGTATCAGGTCTTGTTGTAAATACCTCAAAGCCGTCAAATTTACCGCCTAAAGTCTCTTTTGAGGCCTCATCAAGGCTAAATTTAAACTCCAAGCCGTAGCTTCTGCCGATCCAGTTTTCTTGCATTGTGATGACTTGATTTGGCCATTTACCCTCAAGAAGTTTTAGATCTTCAAGTAGCTCGCTAGCGTATTTTGTGATGTTGAAGTAGTATCCTGGAAGCTCTTTTTGCACAACATCATTACCGCATCTCCAGCATTTACCGTCTTCTACTTGCTCGTTTGCAAGCACGGTTTGATCGTACTCACACCAATTTACGATGGCATTTTTTCTATAAACAAGCCCTTTTTCAAACATCTTTATAAAAAAGCTTTGCTCCCACTTTGTGTAAAGCGGGTCAGATGTGGCTAAAATTCTCTTTTTAGAAAAAGAAAAGCCAAGGCTTGCAAGCTCTTTTTTCATATAGTCGATATTTTCATAAGTCCAAATTTTAGGGTGAATTTTATGTTTTATGGCTGCGTTTTCAGCTGGCATACCAAAGCTATCAAAACCGATAGGATGAAGCACGTTAAAACCACTTTTTCTATATGATCTAGCCAGCGCATCGCCGATAGAGTAGTTTCTCACATGCCCCATATGTATGCGTCCGCTTGGATATGGAAACATACTTAGGATATATTTTTTTGGCAAGCTTAGGTCGTCTTTTGGCTCAAATTCATCATTTTTATCCCAAATTTCTTGCCATTTTTTTTCTATCTTTAAAGGCTCATATTTTCTCTTCTCAGCCATTTTTTCTCCTAAAATTCTTCTTGTGATTTGCTTGATTCTATTAGTACCAAGGCTAGTGAAAAGATATTTGCAATGACTGCGCCAATAGCTAACGAATAGCTAAGTGTCGCATTTTCAGAGACTTGCAAAATAACAAAAGCTGGTATAAGGTGCAAATCAGCAACCAGCGAGCTAGCAAAAAGCTCAGCTGAAAGTAAATTTTTAACACCGATCTTAAGCAAAGTTGAAACCAAATTTATACTAGCTGCCACAAAAAGGGCGATCTCGTTTTTATCATATAAAAACTCCGCCGTAGTCGTAAGACTCATCAGCGCAAAAAATATGTAGATAACTTTTCCCCAGTTCATTATCCCTCCTTACACAACGCCTTTTTCAAACATAGCACGCTCTTTATCACGCTCTTTTTTGATCCTTTGCTTCTCAGCCTCTCTAGCTCTAAAATGTTCGATGCTAAATTTAAACCAGATAAGAAATGGTGATGAGATGTAGATCGAGCTGATCGTTCCTATAACTATACCAACGATAAGGATAAATGAAAATCCATGTATCATATCTCCACCGAATAAAAATAACACAACAACAGTCATCATCGTAGTGGCTGAAGTTAGGATAGTTCTTGAAAGTGTGGCTGAAACTGACTCGTTGATAACGCCCTCGATATCAGTTCTCTTGCTCTCTTTTATGCCTTCTCTTATCCTGTCAAAAATGATGATCGTATCGTTTAGCGAGTAGCCAAGCACCGTTAATACAGCCGCTAGAGTGTCTAAATTTACATCGATATCAAATAGTGAAATAGCACCAACAGTTATAACGATATCGTGAATTTCAGTTGCGATCGCAGCAAGCGCAAATCTCCACTCAAATCTAAATGTGATATAAAGAAGCACGCCAATTAGTGAAATTCCAAGAGCCATCAAGCCCTTTTGCCTAAGCTCGTCACCAACCTTTGGACCAACGATATCAACACGTCTTACTTCAAAATTTCCAGTATCTTTTAAAATTTGCTTTATCTCAGTGCCGATGTCACCAGTTAAATTTGAACTTGATCCTGAAAATCTAATAACAGCCTCATCTTCGCTTCCAAACTCAGTAACAGAGGCGTTTTTAAGCACTTCATTTGTGCCAAAAGCGTCGCGAATTTTATCAAGTGGCGCTTTGGTGTCGTATTTTAACTGGATAAGCGTACCGCCAGAGAAGTCGATGCCGTAGTTTAGGCCCTTTGTTGCAAGTAAAAAGATCGAACCAACAAATAAAAATATAGAAAGTGCGAGTGACACAAATCTAAACCGCATAAAATCATAAACTTTTGCCTTAGTGAAAATTTGCATCCCTAGCTCCTTTTATAACCAAACCAAAGTCTGGTATTTCCGCTTTTTTCTATCTTGTCCATGACTGCATCAAACATGCCATGTGTGCCTAAAATGGCCGTTAGCATCGAAGCCATGATACCTATCGCCATTGTCACAGCAAAGCCTTTAACTGGGCCAGTACCATAAGCATAAAGCACAGCAACTGTGATGATAGTAGTTAAGTTTGAGTCGATGATCGCACTCATAGCGTGCTCATAGCCCTTTTGAACGGCTGTCCTTATCGCCACGCCTTCACGCAAAAGCTCACGTATACGCTCATTTATGATGACGTTTGCATCAACCGCCATACCGATAGTTAGCACAATACCAGCCATACCAGGTAAGGTAAGCGTCGCTCCAAAAAGCGCCATGACAGCGACTAATATAACGACGTCTGCAACTAGCGCGATATTTGCAAAAACGCCAGAAATTCCATAATAAACTAGCATAAATAGCACGACTAAAATAGATCCAGCAGCAAGAGCTACCATACTTTGGTTTATACTCTCTTGTCCTAAAGATGGACCGACACTTCTTTTTTCTAGCATCTTAACAGGTGCTAAAAGTGCGCCACTTCTAAGCGCGATCGCTACGTCGTGAGCCTCGTCAAGTGTAAAGCCACCACTGATCTGGCCACTGCCACCACCTATTCTTTCATTTATAACTGGAGCTGAATATACCTTGCCATCAAGCACGATAGCAAGCCTTTTACCGACATTTGCGCCAGTAAAATCACCAAAAATTCTAGCACCTTCTGAATTTAGTGTGAAATTTATGATCGGTAGGTTATTTTGCTGAGAAAATGCAACTTTTGCGTCAGTTAGCATAGAGCCGTCAAGCACAGGGATATTTTTAACAACGTATTTTACGCGATCATTTTTAGCATCTTTAAAGATTACGTCACCATAGCTTTCAGCCTCAGCTTCGCTCATTGTATTAGCCTGATCTTGTCTTTTGTCATCAACTGCCATAAGCTGCAAGTGAGCAGCCTTTGCGATAAGATCTCTCGCTCTTTGCTCGTCTTCTTCGGTTTTTATGCCAGGAAGCTCGACTAGGATATTATCTTTGCCTTGTCTAGCGACTGTTGGCTCAGCTAGACCAAACTGATCAAGCCTGTTTCTAATGGTCTCAACAGCTTGCGAGATCGCATACTCGATCGTATCAAGTCTCTCTTGCTCTGTAAGAGTGATATGATAGTTTAGACCATCTTTTTTGATATCAAGCCCTTTTATCTCAGCCAAAGCCTTATCAACCTTTGGGGCTTCGTCACTATCAAGTAGCGCAAAATCAACACTATCTTCTTTTATCTTAAATTTATCAATGAGCACATCTTCTTTTTTAGCATAATAATTTATGCTTCCAGCGATTGACTTGATCTTAGAGTGGATGGCTTCGTTAGTTTCAACACCAAGAAGCATATGAAGACCGCCTTGAAGGTCAAGTCCTAGCGAAATTTTAGCTCCGCTTTGAGTCTGAAAAAAAGATGGCACCGAAAAGCCAAAACCAAAAACCAAGGCTAATATTAAGATAATCAGCCTATATGTAACTCTTGCGTTACGCATTATTTATCTTCGATCTTTTTAGCTACAAACTCACGTGCTACACGAACGATTACATCATCGTTAAGTTTAACTTTGATAAAATCATTTTCGGCTTTAATCACTTCGCATATAAGTCCGCCATTAGTTACTATCTTATCGCCTTTGTCAAGAGCTGCAAGCATTGCTGCGTGGGCTTTTTGTTGTTTTTGTTGAGGTCTGATAACCAAAAAGTAAAATATGGCGAAAAGCACAACAAGAGGTAGTAATGATGTTAAAAAATCAGCGTTTTGCATGGATTTCCTTATTTGTAAGATTTTTAAACGGACATTTTAGCACTAAAATTATAATAAAAGCCTTTGTCGGTGCTTTTTTGCTTTCTAATTTCATTTTTTTAGCTATGGCTGAAAATCAAATTTTAAATTTCATCTCACCTTTTCTCACGCTAGCTGGAATTTTCGTCATCATAAATTTAAGCAGAGCTGGCTTTTTCGCAGCTGGATTTTTCACTGGGATTTTGTGGTTTTACTGGATTGGCTTTAGTTTTATCTACTATGAGCTTGTCTGGCTTATCCCATTTGTCATCCTCTTTGTAGCCCTTGTTTATGGACTTTTGTTTTGGATAGCCTCTTTTCCAAGCTTTGTGGCACTAAGAGCCGTTTTGCTATTTTTAATAAGCTACGTGCATCCATTTGGTTTTAACTGGTTTAACCTTGAAGCAACGCTTGTTTTAGGCGCTTTTGAGCCAAATACTAGAGGGCTTATATTTATATTTTTAGCAGCCATTTCTTTGAGTTTAAAAGGTAAAATTTTAAAATTTTTCCTAGCTTTTATCTGCCTCATCGCCGCTTTGCAGTTTAAAAGTAACGAGGCAAAGACTCTACCATTTGACGTGGAGCTAGTAAATACCGATGTCGCTCAAAGAGTGCGCTGGGATAAAAGCTTGCGCATGAAATTTACAAATGAAAATTTAGATATGATAAATAGCGCCATAGCCGAGCAAAAACGTCTCATCGTGCTTCCTGAGAGTGCGTTTCCATTGTTTATGACAAATGAGCCACTGCTTGTTGATGAGCTAAAAGAGCTTTCAAAAAAGATAACCATCGTAGCTGGTGCGCTTGCTTATGAAAATAAGCAAATTTATAACTCTGCATTTTTGTTTCAAGATGGCACTCTAAGGCGAATGGATAAGAAATTTTTAGTGCCATTTGGAGAAGAAATTCCTCTGCCAAATTTCATGCAAGATGCAGTAAATAAGATATTTTTTGGCGGAGCTAGCGACTTTAAAAAGGCTGAAAATTTTAGCGACTATGAGATAGACGGAGTTAAGATCAGAAACGCTATCTGCTACGAGGCAACAAGAGAGGAGCTCTATAAGGGCGAATTTGACGTGGTCGTGGCTATCACAAACAACGGCTGGTTTGTGCCAAGTAGCGAACCTGTGCTTCAAAGGATTCTTATAAAACACCTTGCCACAAAGTATAATAAAGCGGTCTATCACAGCGTAAATGGCTCAAAAAGCGAGATCATAAAGCCTAAAAAAGCGTTTTTGGATGAGTTTTAAAAGGGATATTTAAAGTGGCTTTTAGATAAAGCCACTTTTTTGATTATTTTTTTAATAAAGCCTTGAAAGTATCGACTGCATCAAGCTTTTCCCAAGGGTATTTTGCATTTCCCACTTGGCCTTTTGCAGCTACTTTAGCATATAAAAATGTCTCTTTACTTGGCTTATCAAGACCAAATTTATTAGTTATCCAGCGAGGCGTTAGAGAAAAATGCTCGCTTACAAAATTTGAAAGCATATCGTCATTTACGCCGTTTGCGTGAGTTCCCATAGTATCAACACTAACTGAAGTTGGCTTTGCAACGCCGATCGCGTAGCTTATTTGGACGATACATTTTTTAGCAAGGCCAGCAGCGACTATGTTTTTAGCTATCCAGCGTGCTGCGTAAAGTCCGCTACGATCAACCTTTGTGTAGTCCTTACTTGACTGAGCGCCACCACCTATTGGGCTATATCCGCCAAAGCTATCAACGATTAGTTTTCTGCCTGTTAGGCCGCTATCGTGAAGCGAGCTGTGATTTACATATCTGCCTGTTGGGTTTATATAGATGATCGTTTTTTCTTTATTATATAGCTCTTTTGGAAGGCCAGTTTCGTCTATTAAATTTTGTATTAGTGCGCGAAGCTCTTCTATCTTCATGCTCTCCACGCAAGGCGCAGAAACGACGATAGTGTGGATGCTTTGAGGTTTGCAGTTTTCAAAGTTATCTTTGCTGCCGTAATCAATCGTAACTTGTGTTTTTATATCAACACCAAGTTTATCAGGGTTTGCTTTGGCAAATTTATAGACTTTTTCACAAAGCATTCTTGCATAAGTTATAGCTGCTGGCATAAATTCTTTTGCTTCGCAGCTCGCAAAGCCAAACATAATGCCTTGATCACCTGCTCCAATCTCGCCGTCACTTTGATCAACGCCTTGATTTATATCTGGACTTTGTTGATTTAGGCAAACTTTGACTTCGATATCGTCTGGATGCAAGCACTGCTCTTTTGTAAAGTTGCTCTTTCCGTCATATCCAATATGCGCAAGAGCATCTTTTACGATCTTTTCGTAGTCTTTATAAGAGAGTTTTACCTTTGAGTTTATCTCTCCGCCTATTACTATATTTTTTCCAGCTACAAAAACTTCGCTTGCGACGCGTCCATTTGGATCTTGCGTTAAAATAGTATCAACAATGCTATCAGCGATGATATCAGCGCATTTATCTGGATGACCTGGACTTACAACTTCAGAAGTAAATAGATACATTTTAGTCCTTTTCCTTGGTTAAATTTTCGTGCAATTGTAACAAATCTATATAAAAAGCTAATTAATCTTTTTAAATTTCTTTATATTTAAAAATCATTTAGCTAAAATCAACAAAAAACTAATTTATTAAGGTGTCAAATGAATATGTTTAAAAACATTGCAAGAAGATACGCCGACGGAAATTTGATCGTTCAAATTTTAGTTGGTATCATCCTAGGTGCCCTAGTTGGCTTTTACACACATTATCAAGCAACCCCTTACAATCAAATCTCAGCTAAAATTCAAACCATCCAAAAAGAGAGTGGCTTAAGCGTAGATGAAGTCATAAAAACTCGCCTTAGCCAAGATGAAGCAAAACAGCTTGATGAGGCCAAAGAAAAGGCTAGTTCGGCTGATTCTATCGCTGCTTCAGCCTCGGTTTTAGGAGATTTGTTTAAAGGCGCTCTAAAAGCGATCGCACCTATTCTTGTATTTGTTTTAGTTGCAACCTCTATCATTTTAAAAGATTTTGGCCATACAAAAGGCATGCAAAAGATCATCACACTCTACCTTGTTGGCACCTTTTTAGCAGCTGTTGTGGCGGTTATTGCTAGCTTTTTATTTCCTATCGAGATACCGCTAAAAGGTCTGCAAAGCGCTGATATGTCAGCACCTCAAGGCATCACAAACGTGCTAAAAGATCTTATCTATAAAATGGTCGAAAATCCGATAACCGCCCTAGCAAACGGCAACTATATAGGCATCATCACTTGGGCGATAGGTGGTGGTATCGCTATGAGATATGCTACACCTGAGACCAAAAAAGTATTTAAAGATATAAGCGACGGCGTAACTCATATCGTTAAATTTATCATCAGACTAGCTCCGTTTGGTATCTTTGGTATGGTTGCTATCAGCATTCATGACACTGGATTTGAGGCACTTGCAGGATATCTAAAACTTATCTTAGTTCTTGTTGGAGCGATGCTTGTAGTGGCATTTATCGTCTATCCAGCGATGGTTTTTGCACTAACTAGGAAAAATCCTTATCCACTTGTGATGATCTGCCTAAAAGAGAGCGCGATCTCAGCGTTTTTTACAAGAAGCTCAGCTGCAAACATCCCTGTAAATATGGCGCTTTGCAAAAAGCTTGGACTAAAAGAGGAGCTCTACTCGATCTCTATCCCACTAGGAGCCACCATAAACATGGGCGGTGCGGCAGTTACCATTAGCATCCTAGCGCTTACTGCGGTAAATTCTATCCCATCTATCACAGTTACATTTGGCGATGCGCTTCTTCTTTGCTTCATCTCAGCCCTTGGTGCGTGCGGCGCATCTGGCGTGGCTGGAGGATCGCTTCTTCTAGTGCCATTAGCGTGCGGACTTTTTGGCATCGGCAACGATATCGCTATGCAGTTTGTCACAGTTGGCTTTACGATAGGCGTCATCCAAGACTCAGTTGAAACTGCGCTAAATAGCTCATCAGACGTGCTTTTTACAGCCGTAGCCTCAGAGACTTCAGAATAATCCTCAGTAAAATTTCAGCTAAATTTTAGCTGAAATTTTACTTTTATCCATTTTTTTGTAAAATGTCCCAAAAATTTAAAGGATAAATATGCAAATTTGGGATCTAAAAGCACTTTTTGCAAACGAAAAAGAGTGCGAAAAAAACGCACTAAATTTACAAAAAGAGTGCGAGAAATTTAAAGATAAATACCTTGAAATTTATGAAAATTTAAAAACAGACGAGTTTTTAAAAGCATTTTGCGAATATGAAAGCTTGATAGCTAAAATTTCAAAAGTAATGACTTACGCTTTTTTAAATTTTGCTAAAGATACAAGCAAGGGCGCATTTTACGCAAAGATCGATGAGATAGCGACAAAAGCAAATGAAAATTTGATATTTTTTGAGATCAAATTTAATGAGTTTGCCCCTAAAAAACAAGAAGAGATCATAAAAAGCTCCAAAAAATATGGCTACTATCTAAGCAACCTCGCCAAAGCAAAACCGCACCAGCTAAGCGTTGCAGAAGAGAGAGTCTTGCTTCGCACGGCAAGCACCGGAGCTGAGGGCTTTTCAAGGCTTTTTGATGAGAGTATGAGCAAGATGAGGTTTAAATTTAAAGGCGAGCTTTTAAATGAAGAAGAGATTTTAGCCAAGCTTCATGAGAGCGACCAAAGCGTGCGAAAACTGGCCGCCAAAAGCCTTTCAAACGAGCTTAGCAAGCACCAGCACCTCCTTGGTTACATATATAATATGATAAAAACTGATCTAAAAACGAGCTGCGAGCTGCGAAATTTCAAGCTTCCTGAAGAGCCAAGACACCTTGAAAATCAAATCAGTAAAAAAAGCGTTGATTCGCTAATTGCTGTAACGGAGAAAAATTTTGATCTAGTCGCTAAATTTTACGAGCGCAAAAGAGAGATTTTAGGCCTTAAAAAGCTTTATGACTACGATAGATACGCACCTCTTAGCAGCGAAGGCGAGTATAAATTTGATGAGTGCAAAAAGATAGTTTTAAAGGCGTTTGGGACATTTTCACCTAAATTTGGCGATATAGCCAAAAGTGCCTTTAATGACGGCTGGATCGACGTTTATCCAGCGCCAAACAAGCGAGGTGGCGCATTTTCTCACTCAGGATCAAGCGACACTCACCCTTATGTTTTGCTAAATCACACAAACCAACGAAGAGACCTTTTCACGCTAGCTCACGAGCTTGGTCACGCTGTGCATCAAAAGCTCTCATATAGTGTAAGCTACCTAAACTCAGACACCCCACTAACCACGGCTGAGACAGCTTCAGTCTTTTGCGAGATGCTAGTTTTTGACCACGTAAAAGAAAACCTTAGCAAAAAAGAGAAAATTTCACTGCTTGCTGGCAAGATCGAGGACATATTTGCCACGCTTTACCGCCAGATAAATTTCACCACCTTTGAAAAGGCCGTGCACGCACATGAAGGCGAGATCAGCCTAGATGAGCTAAATAAAATTTGGCTAAGAGAGAGCAAAAAGATGTTTGGCAAAAGCGTAACGCTAAATGACTACTACAAAATTTGGTGGAGCTACATCCCACACTTCATCCATACGCCATTTTACTGCTACGCTTACTCTTACGCGCAGCTTCTTGTACTTGCACTTTTTGGGCTTTACAAAAGCGGCAAATGCAAAAATTTTGTCGAAATTTACACCGAGTTTTTGAGCCTTGGTGGGAGCCTCAGTCCAAGGGAGCTTGTGGGTAAATTTGGCTTTGACATAGATGATAAAAATTTCTGGCAGATCGGCATAAACGAGGTCAAAAAACTAGTAGATGAGTTTTTAGAAATTTCAAAGGATTAAGATGTTAGACGAAATTTTAGACGACGAGAAATTTGCGCTTTTGATGAAGATGCATGTCTATGAGTGCATTGATTTTTTGCTTGAAAAGGGGCTAAATTTCTCAGTTATGGCAAATTTGCCTCTAGTTAGCTTTGAGCCTAGCTTGCCAGATGAGATAAGTGGCAGCTTTAGCATGCCAGTCATTATGTTCTCACTTGGTGGCTACACGCTTGAGAGTGCGAGGCTAACGCAAGATGAGCTTAGCTTTGAGGCTGGCTTTGGTAGTGAGAATTTTGCCTCAGTGGTATCATTTCCACTTGGCGCGGTGGTTCAAATTTTGGTTGAAAATAGCCCGATCCTTGTAAATTTCTCCATTTATAAGCCAAAAGAGAAGCAAGTCGATCACGCTAAAAAATCAGCCTCAGTCTTTTTGCAAAACCCAAAAAATAAAGATATATTTAAGAAAAAATAGTAATTTTAAGCATTTTTGGCTAAAATCAAAAGAAAATTTAAAAAGCGAAAAATGGAAAATTTACTATCAAATTTAAACGAAGCCCAGCGCGAAGCAGCCACCCACATAGATGGGGCGATGCTCATACTAGCAGGTGCTGGCAGCGGCAAGACAAAGACTATCACGACTAGGCTTGCCTATCTCATCGGCGAGGTCGGCATAGACGCGGCAAACACGCTAACTCTTACTTTTACAAACAAAGCCGCCAACGAGATGCGCAGCAGAGCCATGGCGATGCTAAGCCAAAGTGGCAAAAACTACTCGCCGCTGCTTTGCACATTTCACAAATTTGGACTTTTGTTTTTAAAGCTCTACATAGAAAAGCTTGGCAGAAAAAATAACTTCGTCATAATCGACACAGACGATAAAAAGCGCATCATCAAAAGCTTTGAAAGCCCAGTCGCCACTGCGATTTTATCAAGTGAAATTTCAAACTATAAAAACTCACTTTTAAGCGTCGAAGAGGTCTATAAAAATGCAAATTTCTCTTCATTTGACAAGAGCAAGGATAACTTTTACAAGCAAGCAGCGCAAATTTATGAAAAGTACGAGGACTATTTAAAGGCGAACAACCTTGTTGATTTTGACGATTTGCTAGGGCTTACGTATAAAATTTTAGACGAAAACGAAGATCTTGCTAGAGAAATTTCAAACCGCTACAAATACATAATGGTCGATGAGTATCAAGACACAAACGACCTTCAGTATAAACTGCTAAAAAAACTCTGTCTATGCCACGAAAACATCTGCGTAGTGGGCGATGATGACCAGAGTATTTATGGCTGGCGCGGTGCAAAGATAGATAATATCTTAAATTTCAAAGATCAGTTTAAAGATGTAAAGATCATCAGACTTGAGAAAAACTACCGCTCTAGCGAGGCGATACTAAAGGCTGCAAACGAGCTGATAGATCATAACCGCAACCGCCTTGGCAAGAAGCTTGTGGGCACAAAGGGCGAAGGCGAAGCCGTAAATTTGATAGAGAGCTTTGATGAGAGCGTCGAGGCTGGCAAGATCGCAAAAAATATAAAAGAGCTTTTAAGTAAAGGCGTGCAGGCAAAAGATATCGCGATCTTGTACCGCATAAACGCGCTCTCTCGCTCACTTGAAGATGGGCTAAACAAAGAACAGATCGCTTATAAAATGGTAGGCGGCGTTAAATTTTACGAAAGAGCCGAGATCAAAGATATCATAAGTTATCTAAGACTGATAAACAATCCAAACGATGACTTTTCAATAAGACGCATTATCAACCGCCCAAAGCGAGGACTTGGTAAAGTGAGCCTTGATAAGCTCGAAAAAATGGCCTTTGAGGGCAAAATTTCCATTTTTGAAGCAATCTCAAACATCTCTGATAACGATGAAGCCTTTAGTAAAAAGGTAAAATCAGCCCTTCTTGAGTTTGCAAACAACCTAAAAGAGCTTCAAGAAAGCAGCTCGGTTTTTGATCTAATAGATAAATTTGAAGCAAAATTTGGCGTGAAAAAATACTACGAGAGCTTGCCAGATGGCGCTGAAAGAGCAGCAAACATCGACGAATTTTACGCTGTTTTAAAAGACCAGATCAAGCAAAATCCAAGCTTTGATCTGGAGGAGTTTTTAAACGAGATCACGCTAACAAGCGAGCAAGACGGCATTAGCGATGAGGCTATTAGCATCATGAGCGTGCATGCTAGCAAGGGGCTTGAGTTTGAGCACCTTTTTGTAATAGGCCTTGAAGAGGGATTTTTTCCGCTCATTGGCGATGGTAGCGACATCGAAGAGGAGCGCAGGCTCGCTTACGTGGCGATAACAAGAGCCAAAAGGACACTTAGCCTAAGCTTTGCAAATTCGCGCTTTTACAAAGGTCAGCGCACGAGGCTAAATAAGAGTAGATTTTTAAGCGAGAGCGGTATAACGCATGGCTCGCTGGTTATCGAACAAAGCAATGAATTTAAAAAAGGCGACCTTGTTAAGCATAAAATTTTTGGTATCGGCAGGGTGAGCGCGGTTAGTAAGATCAAAAAAGAATTTAAACTGACTATAAATTTTGGTGGCAATGTAAGAGAGATCATGTCAAGCTTCGTGGAAAAGGCCGTATGAACGCCATTTTCGTGGCAAACAAGCCTGCTGGCATGAGCTCAAACCACTTTTTAGGACGACTAAAGAGAAAATATGGCGTTAAAAAGGCTGGATTTTCAGGCACGCTTGATCCATTTGCGAGTGGCTGTCTGATAGTCGCTTTTGGCTCATATACAAAATTTTTTAGATTTTTAGATAAAAACCCAAAGGTCTATGAGGCGACGATTTGGCTTGGGGCGAGCAGTCCTAGCATAGATAATGAAAATATCACTGAAATTTCAAATGTAAAAGAACTAAATTTAGAAAAAATTGAAGCTATAAGAGCCGAGCTAATCGGCAAGATAAGCTATGTCCCACCAAAATTTAGCGCCAAACATGTAAATGGCACAAGAGCTTACAAGCTAGCAAGAAGTGGCGAAGAATTTGAGCTAAAGCCAGAGATAATGGAAATTTATGAGAGTGAAATTTTGAATTATTCACACCCTTTTTTGACACTTCGTTTAAGTGTAAGTGAGGGGAGTTACATCCGCTCTTATACAGAAATTTTTGGGCAAAAAGTTGGTTATAATGTAACTTTAAGCTCATTAAAGAGGGTAAGTGAGGGTAAATTTCGCTATGAAAATGAAAAATTTTTAAATATTTGCAATTTTTTAAATATTGAGCAAAACACGTATTTTGGGGATATTAACAACATACTTTACGGCAAGAAATTAAAAATTAACGATTTTGAAACACAAACACAAGGAATTTATTTGCTAAATTATGATAAATTTATGAGCGTAATCCAAATCATGGATGATACTATAAATTACACTTTAAACAAGGTAGAAAAATGTTAATCTTAGCAAGAAAAGAAAACGAAGAAATTTTACTAGGTAACGACATAAAAGTCGTCGTAGTAAGTATCTCAAAAAGCACCGTTAAGCTTGGTATCGAGGCTCCGCGCAACACAATGATACTAAGAAGCGAGCTGGCAAACGATATCAAAAACGAAAATATCCACGCCACTAAAAAAGCAAGCGAAGCCGATATCCACGAGCTTGCGAAAAAAATCGAGAAATGAAAAGCTTTGCAAAGATCAACGTATTTTTGAAGGTAGTTGGCACCAGAGGCAACTACCACGAAATTTTGTCACGTTTTGTTCTTTGCGAGCAGCTTTTTGATGAAATTTATTTTAAAAGGTCAAATTCTTTTGCTATCGAATGCGACAACAAAGAGATAAAAGATAACATCATACAAAAAGCGATAGATGAGCTGAAAAAGGCTGGCTTTTCAAATGAGCTAGATGAGTTTTTTAGCTCTCAAAAAATCATCATCAACAAACAAATCCCAATAGGTGCTGGTCTAGGAGGAGGCAGTTCAAATGCTGCCACTTTTTTACTTATGGTAAATGACGAGCTAAATTTAAATATAAAACGTGAAAATTTGATGCAAATAGCCTCTAAAATCGGCGCAGATGTGGCCTTTTTTGTAAGCGGATATAGGGCAGCAAATGTAAGCGGCATAGGCGAGATCATAGAAGAATTTGACGATGAAGTGCCAAATTTAAATATCTTCACGCCAAATGTTTTTTGCTCCACACCGACGGTTTATCAAGAATTTAGAAGCAATTTCTTACAATACATAGACGTTAATGCTGCAAAAAAGATGCAAATTTTAAAGAGCAAAGAGCTACTTGAAATTTATAAAAACGAGGAGCTAAACGATCTTTTTGCCCCATGCTTTAAGCTCTATCCACAGATGAACGAGTTTAGGGATAAATTTCTAAGCGGCAGCGGCAGTAGCGTATTTAGCGTAAAATAAAAGGTAAAATTTTGATAAAAGATCTAGCAAAAAACAAAAAAGCTTTGCATGACTTTAGCATACTTGAGACCTTTGAAGCTGGCATCGTTTTAAAAGGCAGCGAGGTCAAGGCTCTAAGGGCTGGCAGAGCAAATTTAAAAGATAGCTTTGTGCGCGTCATAAAGGGTGAGCTTTTCTTACTAAACGCTCATATCAGCTATCTTGAAACCACACACAGCACATTTCGTCCAAATGAGCGAGCAGCCAGAAAACTTTTGATGCACAGAAAGCAGATCGATAAAATTTTCGGTCAAGTCTCACAAGATGGGCTTACTTTGGTTGTTTTGGCACTTTATCTAAGCGATAAAAATATCGTAAAAGCAAGGCTGGCCCTTGCAAAAGGTAAAAATTTACACGACAAGCGCGAGACTTTAAAAAGACGTGAGGCAGACAAAGAGGCAAGAGCTGCCATAAAAAGATATGTTTAAGGGATAAGATGAAAAATTTACTTGTTTTAATAATCGCTTTATTTGCTTTTTTTGGGTGCGGCGAAGATGAGAGCAGCAGTGCAAATTTTAAAGAATTTAGCCTAAATGAAGAGGTCAAACTTGTAGATGTAAGCGGTAAGGAGCTTACTTTGGTTCGAAAAGATCATGGTTTTGCTATCAAAAATGATGAAAATAAAGTTTTAATGATCGACATTTTTGGCACATTTTGCCCGCCTTGCCAAAAAGAGGCAGCCGAGCTTACAAAATATCAGCTTGAAAACAAAGATAAATTTACGCTAATCGGACTAACTCACTTTGAAAATGTCACAAATGAGTATGTTTTGCATGAATTTATGCAAAAATTTAACGCCTACTACTTCATAACAAACGATCAAAAGATAAATGACAGGCTTGCCGAGCAGATCGTAAGAGATATCGAATACAAACATGAGATCGCACTACCTTTTAAAGTGGTGATCAAAAACGGCGAATATCAAATTTTAACAGACGTAGATAGCGGACAATACGGAGTAAAATACTATCTTGGCGGCATAAAAGTCACAAAAATGAAAGAAGATTTGGCAAAAATTTATGAAACAAAATAAATTTGCCTTATATTTGGAACATCATTTGCTTATAAAAATGTGAAAATTTATAAGGATTTTAAATGTTTGTTTTAGATAGATCAAAATCTAGCCCCCTTGTCGAATCAGCCCTTGCAGGCAGAGAACTACGCCAAAAGCTCATTTCTGGCAACCTTGCAAATGTTGATACACCATTTTACAAGGCTAGAGATGTAAGATTTGAAGATGTTTTAAGAGAAAAAGCAAATGAAATTTATAACGTTTCAGAGAGCAAAAAACTAAATTTAGCTAAAACAAACGAAGCGCACATGGCTGCGGTTGATTTTCCAAAAAGTGACACAGCTCAAATTTTCTTGCGTGATGGTCACATGGCTAGAAATGACGCAAATACGGTTGATCTTGATGTTGAGACAACAGAAATGGGCAAAAACACAGTTATGATAAACGCCCTTGATAGCGCTTACAAGGCTCAGGGCAATATCTTTAAAAGCGTAATAGATGCAAGCGCTAAGAACTAGGAGAGATGATGTCATACTTAAATGATTTTGATATTAGCGGATATGGACTAAGCGCGCAACGCTTCAGAATGAACGTCATCAGCTCAAATATAGCAAATGCTCAAACCACAAGAACGGCTGAGGGCGGCCCTTACAGAAGGCAAGAGGTCATTTTTAAAGAGATGAACTTTGATAAAATTTTAAACGATCAACTTAAAAACTCACAAAGTCTGCTTGATTATGAAAATCCACTAGACGATCCAAGCTCACCCAAAAACGCTCACCCTGCCCTAACTAGCGTGATCGTAGATAAAGTGGTGCGCGATGACAAGGATTTTCAACTAAAATACGACCCTAGCCACCCGGACGCAAATGCAAATGGTTACGTCGCATTTCCAAATATAAACCCAGTCATCGAGATGGCTGACTTGCTTGAGGCGACAAGGGCCTATCAAGCAAATGTAGCGTCATTTCAAAACGCAAAAACAATAGCACAAAGTGCGATATCACTTATTTCAGGACAAGCATAATGATAAATAGTATAAATTTAGATAAGTTAAATAAAAACGAAAATTCAAACAAAATAGCAAAAGCAGGCGAAGAAGGCGGCTTTGAAAACGCACTAAACGACTCTTTAAAAGAGCTAAACAAGGTTCAAATCAATGCTGATAAAGCCATCGCAGACCTTGCAACTGGCGAGGTAAAAGACCTTCATCAAGCAGCTATCGCGATAGGCAAAGCAGAGACTAGTATGAAGCTTATGCTAGAAATTCGCAACAAAGCGCTAAGCGCATACAAAGAAATTTCAAGAACGCAAATTTAAGCCATTGAATGAATTCCAGAAAATCAAAAATAACCATACTTTTTTTATTAATTACTTTTGGAATTTCAATCTTTGTGCTTGTTATATTTTATAGAGCGAGCATCGAGCGAAAGCTTCCTAAGCTTCAAACAAGCGACGTAAATACCGCGATCCGCGGCAACATCGTCACAAAAGATGGCTTTAGCATCTCATCAAGCCAAAAACTCTACAAAGTAATGCTTGACACCAGAAATATCGACCCAAACAAAAAAGAGATGTTTATCAAGCTCTACTCGCTTTACAGCGGTGACGATCCAAACAAAGTAAGAAAGATCATAAACGGCACAAAAGGTCTTGTCACGCTCTCTTACAGCATCGATGCAAAGGGCGCTACTTATCTTCAGGAGCTCTCTAGAAAGCTAAACCGTAAGGGCATTTTGATCTCATATCTTGACCCAAAAACAGGTCTTGCCTCATTTCAAGGTATGCGCGTAATGGAGAGCGGTCAAAACCGCAAATTTATGTCAAAAGACGCCCTAACGCCAGCTATCGGCTATGTGAGCAAAACAGAGAGCGACGCACTTACCAAAAGCAAAGGCGTAAAAGGGCTTGAGAGATACTACGAGGACTACCTAGCTCCGATACAAAACGCCAAAATCCTTGGCCCACGCGATATTGGCAACAATATAATCTTAACTAGCGATTCAAATTTAGCAACGAGGGTTGATGGCTACAACGCAGTGCTTTCTGTACCGCTTAAATTTCAAACCAAGTTAGAGCAAATTTTAGATGAAAAACGTGAATTTCTAGACGCAAAAGAGCTAATCATCTGCATAATGAATAGCAAAAATGGCGAAATTCTAGCACTAGCTTCTAGTTCAAGATACGACCCCTCAAACATAAGAAAGCAAGATTACAGCGCGCTAAATTCAAGCGCAAGCGAGTATGCATACGAGGTTGGATCGGTTTTTAAGCCATTTATCTTCTCCATACTACTTCAAGAAAAAAAGGTAAATCCTTTTGAGCTAGTAAATACCTACAACGGCCGCTATCAGCTAGGCAAAAGAATCATCAAGGACACCCATCCAGAGCCTTTTATGAGTGCTGAAGACATCATCGTGCACAGCTCAAACATCGGTATGATCCAGCTAGTAGAACGCCTAAATGGTCCGCAAATTTATCAAGGGCTTTTAAATTTTGGCTTTTCAAGAAAGACTGGCATCGACCTGCCATACGAGCAAGTAGGCATGATGCCAACGGTTACCAAGCTAAACTCATCGACCTATAAGGCAACAGTTAGCTACGGATACGGCCTTCAAGCGACATTTATGCAGCTTTTAAAAGCTTATAACACATTTAACAACAAAGGCATCGAGGTGACGCCACACATGGTGGCATATCTGGAGCGAAACGGCAAGCGCTACGATCTGCCAAAAGCAGAGCCAGCACAGGTCATCTCGCAAGAGACCGCAAAGATAATGAAGAGAATTTTGATAAAAACAGTTGAAAAAGGTACTGGTCTAAAGGCATTTACGCCAGGTCTTGAGATAGGCGGTAAAACTGGCACCGCGCACATCGCTTCTGGCAAAGGCGGATATAGCAATACCTATAACGGCTCGTTTTTTGGCTTCGTAAATGACACAAGAGGCAACAGCTACACCATAGGCGTTTTGGCAAGAGACCCTAAAAAACCTTACTACTACTTTGGTGCGCAAAGTGCGTTGCCGACATTTAAAAAGGCCGTTGATCTAATGGTTGAAGATGGTTATTTATTCCCAGATCCTAATGTCATAGCTGAGTTTGAAGCCAAAAAAGACAAGCTTAAAAACGACAAAGCAAAGCAAAAACCAGCATTAGATTAAATTTAACTTCTAAGATATAAATATTAAATTCAAATTTAGAGTTTAAAGTAGAAATTTGGATCTAGGCAAGCGGCCTAAATCCAGAATTTATGCAAGTCCAAGTTCATTTAAGACAGAGCTTAAATTTACAGAATTATTTGTATTTTTGCCAAGGCTATTTTGCTTCTCAAGCAGTGTTTGGCTCGTAAGCGCCATGTTTAGCTCTTTGCGGTAGTCACTTAAAATTTTATCCATGATTTTAAGTAGCTCATTTTTTTGATCCTGCGTTTTGGTCGGATCATTTATGCTTAAAAGCTCAGTTAGCTCCTCTTTTTTCTGAGCTATTTTCTCTTCTATCTTGTTTGAATTTAGCTCATTCATAAAGCCAGCAGCACCGATCTCTGTAAGCCTTTTCTTAAACTGCTCAAGCTTATCTGAAACCTTTGCCTCGCTTGTGATCTTATCAAGCGTTAGACTTAAAATTTCATCAAAACTATTTTTTTTATCTTTAGCTTTGCTTGAGCCTGACTGCAACAAATAATCGATAATATCGTTATTTTGAACCTTCATACATCTCCTTTTAAATTTGAGATGCTTTTCATAAGCAAGATTTATTCCTAAAGGCTAAATTCTCTAGTGTTTTTTGATTTTTCTAGGATAAAACTGGCAAATTCATCGCTAAAATTTGGACACTGGGCGACTTTGTAAAAGCTAAAATTTAGCTCTTTTGCAAGCTTGGCATACTCGATAACTAACTCAAAAATAGTCTCAGAGTTATCTATACAAAAAGAGAGCGGATAGATAAGTGCTTTTTTATTTTCGCACTTTGCCAAAGCCTCATTTAGTGATGGTTCTAGCCATTTAACAGGGCCAAGACGCGACTGATAAGCAAGGCTCACATCTTTAAAATTTAGCCCCTGCTCTTTTAGTATTTTGCCTAAAATTTGCACATGTTCGTTTATGTGTTTTTCGTAGATATCACCCTTTTCTATGATCTTGCGAGGTAAAGAGTGAGCTGAAAAGATGAGGCTAATATCGCTTATATCGGTATCATTTATCGCTTCACGGATATGAGAGATAATGATCTTATTGTAAGCGTCATCATCATAAAATGGCTCGCAAAGTGAAATTTTAGCTTTTAGTTTAAGCTCCTCTTTTGCCTTTTTAAAATCAGCTAAGCTCGAAGTTATCGTAGTTTGCGAGTGATGAGGGTAGAGTGGCAAAAGCACTATCTCATCAAATTTTTCATACTTTTTAAGCACATCTTTTACAAATGGCGAAGTGTAGTTCATCGCAAAATCAACCGCATCAAATTCACTTTGCAAACTTGAAATTTTCTCACAAAGCTTAGCAGTAAGCTCGCAAAGTGGCGACTTTCCGCCTATTTGCTCGTAGTTGTGCTTCGCGGTTTTTAGCCTGCCTTTTGTGATCATGAAAGCTACAAATTTTCTTAAAAATTTATTTTTTATACCCAAAATATATGGGTCATTAAACATATTTGTTAAAAAAATTTCGACATCATCTAAGCTATTTGCACCGCCCATATTTAAAAGCAAAAGAGCTTTTTTCATCAAAATAGTTCTCTTATTTTTATCGCGTCATCGATGTTTGAAAGTTCGCTACTCTCGCCACTTTGGCAAAGATCGTAAAAGGCCTCGTATTGCGCTTTTAGTTCGCTATTATTTGTATCTATCTTTAAATTCATCTGTCCATTTTCGCTCACTTGATGAAGCTTGTGATCGATGAGATCGCCAAAATAGACGCCATTTTTCGCATTTACCTCTATCTTAAAGCGCTCTAGTGAGCCACAAAATGAGTTTGTGATATGCACTAGAATTTGATTTTTACTTTTAAAGCTTATCGCCGCGTTATCGGCACTTTTGGCATTTGTCTTGTTTGTTTGAGTGTAGTAAAAGTCGCTGACTTCAGAATTTATGATATTTTTTGCTAGGTCGATGTCAGAAACTGAGAGCTCATTTATGATATTTCCGTCGCAAAGTGGCTTAAAATGAGCGATTGATATGCTATAAATTTCCTCTTCTTTTAAAAGTGCTTTTTTAAGCGACAAGATAGTTGGATTAAAACGCTCTGAAATGCCTGTGCAAACCCTAGTTTTATTTGTTTTGGCGGCATATTTTATCTCTTTAAGATCGGCGATACTTTTAAAAACTGGGCGTGAGATGAGGATATTTTGACAGTATTTTGCACACTGGCAAAATGCCTCCACCATCTCCTCTCTTGGCGAGCAAAGCACGACTGCTTGAGGCTGGGCAACCTCTATAAATTCTTTAAAATCAGTATAAAAATCAGCTCTGCAAAACTCATCAACATTGTCTTTGTCAAAAATGCCACAAATTTCAAACTCGTTTGAGCGTCTAAGCTCTAAATAATGTTTTTTACCTGTGCTGCAATAGCCGATAATGCCGATTTTTAGCTTCACATTCACCCTTTAAAACTTTAGAAATTTTTAATTATTTTATTTACAAATCGCTTTTAAATAGATAAAACAAGAGATAGTTTTCAAAATATCACTATTTTTTCTCTTTTTAGAATTTCGCAAACGAATTTTGGCTAAAATCAAGCAAAATTTTAAAACTAACGAGGATAAAAATGCAAAATTTAGATATAAGAAAGGCATATCTTGATTTTTTTAAATCAAAAGGTCACGAAGTAGTAGCTTCTGCACCACTCGTGCCAAACGATGCAACACTACTTTTTACAAATGCTGGCATGGTGCCATTTAAGAGCATTTTCACAGGCGAAGTGCCACGCCCAACACCACCTATCCGCACTAGCTGTCAGACCTGCATAAGAGCTGGTGGTAAGCACAACGACCTTGATAACGTCGGCTACACAGCGCGCCACCACACATTTTTTGAGATGCTTGGCAACTTTAGCTTTGGCGAATACTTCAAAAAAGAGGCGATCGCTTACGCTTGGGAATTTGTCACAGAGGTGCTAAAACTACCAAAAGATAAGCTTTATGTAACCGTTCACGAAAGCGACGATGAGGCGTTTGAAATTTGGAGCACTCACATCGCAAAAGAGAGAATTTACCGCTTTGGCGATCATGATAACTTCTGGCAGATGGGCGATACTGGACCATGCGGCCCTTGCAGTGAAATTTTTTACGATCAAGGGGCTGAACACTTTAACACACCAGAAGATTACATGGGCGGCGATGGAGATAGATTTTTAGAGATCTGGAACCTTGTTTTCATGCAGTATGAAAGAAGCGCGGATGGCAAACTAAGCCCACTACCAAAGCCAAGCATCGATACTGGCATGGGACTTGAGCGCGTTACTGCTATCTTACAAGGCAAATTTAGCAACTACGACAGCACACTTTTTATGCCACTCATAAACGAAGTGGCAAAGCTTTGTGGCAAGCCATACGTCTATGAAAGTGGCGCTAGCTACCGCGTCATAAGCGATCACATCCGCTCAGTCACATTTTTGCTAGCTCAAGGCACTACATTTGACAAAGAGGGCCGTGGCTACGTGCTTCGCCGCATCTTACGTCGTGCGATCCGCCATGGATACTTGCTAGGCATAAAAGAGCCATTTATGTATAAGCTTGTCGATAAAGTTTGCGAGCTTATGGGCGGACACTACACCTATCTAAACGATAAAAAAGCAGCTGTAAAAGAGCAGATAAAACTTGAAGAAGAGAGATTTTTAGCGACTATCGCAAGCGGACTTGAACTATTTGAAAGTGAGCTAAAAAATACAAAAGAAATTTTTAGCGGAGAGGCTGCGTTTAAGCTCTATGACACATTTGGCTTCCCACTTGATCTAACGGCTGATATGCTTAGAGAAAAGGGCTTAAAGGTCGATGAGGCAAGGTTTGATGAGCTTATGAGCGAGCAAAAAGCACGTGCAAAAGCTGCTTGGAAAGGCAGTGGCGACAAGAGCGCGAAGGGCGATTTTAAAGAGTTACTTGAGAAATTTGGCGAAAATAAATTTATAGGCTACGAAGAGCTTAAGAGTAAAAGTAAAATTCTAGCCTTGCTTGATGAGGAATTTAAAAATATAGATAGCTTAGAGGCTGGCAAAGAGGGCTGGGTGATGTTTGATGTCACACCGTTTTACGCTCAAAGTGGCGGCCAGTGCGGCGATGGCGGCAAGATAATAGGCAAAGCAAATGTGCTTGATACGCAAAAATTCCACGGGCTAAATTTATCTTTAGTAAAAACTAGCGCGGCGCTAAAAGTTGGCGATGAAGTTGAGCTTGAAGTTTCTAGCGATAGAGCGGAGATCGCGCGTCATCACAGCGCTACACACTTGCTTCACGCAGCCCTTAGAAGCGTGCTTGGCACACACATCGCTCAAGCTGGCTCAAACGTCGAGGCAGATAGGCTAAGGTTTGACTTCTCTCATCCAAAGGCGCTCACTAGTGAAGAAATTTCAAAGGTCGAAAACCTTGTAAATGAGTGGATCTTAAACGGTGCAAATGCAAAAACGCAGGTTATGGACCTTGAAGACGCCAAAAATAGCGGTGCGATCGCACTATTTAACGAAAAATATGCCGATAAGGTAAGAGTCGTGAGCTTTGGTGACGTCAGTAAAGAGCTTTGCGGCGGCACACACGTAAAAAATATAGATGAGATCGGCTCATTTTTCATCACAAAAGAGAGTGGCGTAAGTGCTGGCGTTAGGCGTATAGAGGCTGTTTGTTCAAGGGCTGCGCTAAATTTAGCAAGGTCATTTAGAGCTGAGCTTGAAGAGCTAAAAGATGAGCTAAAAAGTACAGAACCACTAAATGCCATTAAAAAGCTAAAAGGCGAGATAAAAGGCTTGAAAGATAAGCTAAAAAACGCTAAAAGCTCTGGGGAGCTAGCCTTTATAAATGTAAATGATACCAAGCTTTGTGTGGCACACATCGATGGTGGCGACATAAAAACTTTGATAGATGAGTTTAAAAATGGGCACGAAAAGGCTGCTATTTTACTGATCCAAACAGATGAAGAGGGTAAAATTTCTCTTGCAGCTGGCGTAAAAAATGCTCCACTAAAAGCTGGCGCTTGGGTTAAATTTGCAGCGCAAATTCTAGGCGGCAATGGCGGCGGAAAAGACGACTTTGCAACAGCTGGCGGCAAAAACGCTCTAGCCATAGACGAAGCCATAAAAAGCTCACTTGAGTATGCAAAGCAAGCTTTAGAAAAATGATTCATCAAGAGATCGCTTTTTTTAAATTTGATCAACTAATCATCTTCTTGCACATTAGCTTCGTAGCTCTTTTTATAGGGCTGCAAGCTGGTCTGGTGCTCACTGGCAGCTACTTTGTCAAAAGCAAATTTGAAGATAAAGAGCGCTACCACATCTTGCTTCACATCATAAGACGCTTTGGTATCGCCATTTTCACGCTCGTTCTTTGTATCGCAGTAACTAGCTTGGTGATGATATATGGCTCTGAGTGTAACAAAACGGCAAATCCTATGGCAAGCGCAGCAGCTGCGACAAAATGGGCGATAGAGCTGTTTTTGGTCTTAAATTTAGGCTACATTTTTTATAAATACAAAACGGCCATAAAAGCGCTTAGGTCACACGAGATGATCGAGCTAAACGAGAGCCTCATCGTCATCATCTATTATTTTACGCCGCTAAATTTATTAGTCTCGCTTGGCGCTCTTTATCTTGGCATAAGCTATAAGGATTTTTGATGATAGTACTCGCCTCTAGCTCGCCAACAAGGGCAAATTTACTAAAAAATGCCGGCATAGAATTTAAACAAATTTCTTTTGACTTTGATGAGAGCAAGATAGCAAAGAGCCTAAAGCCAGAAATTTATGTCCAAAACGTCGTTAAGGCAAAAAAGGAGCAGTTTTTAAAGGCAAATGGAGAGCTTTTAAATTTACTCTTTGCAGATAGCTGCGTGGCGTGCGGGGATCAAATTTTAGGCAAGGCAAAGGACGAAAACGAAGCGCTTGATATGTTAAATTTACAAAGCGGCAACGAGTGCAGCGTATATACGGCGATGATATTTTTAGGCGAATTTGAGCTTATAAATGTGAGCAAGACTACATATAAATTTGCTAAATTTAGCGAGCAAGAGCTAAAAAGTTACCTAGAAAGTGGCGAGTGGCGAGGCAAAGCTGGAGCCATGACGATAGAAAATTTTAATAAAAAATACATCACCTCCCAGCACGGCGAGACAAGCACGGCAATGGGGCTAAATTTAAAAATATTAAAGGCATTTTTATGAAATATATCTTGGCATTTATCTTTGTAGTTGCCATCGCACTTGGTGGAGCGTTTTTATACTTTTATTCGCAGGTGAGATTTGACGCTTATACCATCATCGACTACAAGCCAAAGCTTGCGACACAAATTTTTGATAGAAACAACGAACTCATCGCAAATATCTTTGAAGAAAATAGAATTTACGTCAAATATAACGACATCCCACCACGTGTCATCGAAGCGCTCGTGGCTATCGAGGATACGAGCTACTTTGAGCATGGCGGTATCAACGTAGAAGCCATGGCAAGAGCAGCGATAAAGGATATCAAAGCTAGAAAGCTGGTAGAAGGCGCATCTACGCTAACTCAGCAGCTCATAAAAAACCTAGCCCTAAGCCGCGAGAAGAAATTTACAAGAAAGATAAAAGAGGTTGTGCTTGCTATGAAGCTTGAAAGCGAGCTTAGCAAAGAGGACATCATTGAAAGATACCTAAATCACGTATATTTTGGGCATGGTTACTACGGCATCAAAACGGCTGCAGAGGGCTACTTTAGAAAAGAGCTAAATGAGCTAAGCATAAAAGAGATAGCGATGCTAGTTGGCATGCCAAAAGCGCCAAGCACCTATGATCCTACAAAGCACCTCGACCTCTCGCTTAGCCGCGCAAACAGGGTTCTTGAAAGGATGTATAGCATCGGCTGGATAAACGAGGACGAGTACCGCAAGGGCGTGCTTGAAGAGCCAGCAGTCTTTGACGATACGCTCACAAGAAATAAAGCCCCTTACGTGGTTGATGAGATCATAAAAGAGGCTTCAAAGAAATTTGACGATATAAAAACTGGCGGCTACAAGATACAAAGCACCGTCGATCTAAACGTGCAAAAGATTGCTCAAGACGCCCTAGTCTATGGCTACAATGAAATTTTAAAAAGAGATAAAAAAGCAAATCCAGAGATGCTAAATGGCGCTATCGTCGTCACTCATCCACAAAGCGGACAAATTTTAGCTCTAATTGGCGGTATCGACTACGCAAAAAGTAGCTACAACAGAGCGACACAAAGCAAGCGCCAGCCAGGATCTAGCTTTAAGCCATTTATCTATCAAATAGCCCTTGATAGCGGCTACTCAGTCGTCTCTCAAGTAGCTGACATCGCTAGGACATTTGACATGGGCAATGGCAAAGAGTGGACGCCAAAGAACTATAGCGGTGGTTTTCAAGGCTACATCACGATAAAATCAGCCTTAACCCAGTCTCGCAACCTCGCAACCATAAATTTACTAAACGATCTTGGTCTTAGCTCGGTTCGCAAACAGCTTACGGATATGGGCTTTAACGACATCCCTGAAAATTTATCAATCGCACTTGGTAGCTTTGGGATTTCGCCACTTGACTTTGCGAAATTTTACTCGATGTTTCCAAACGATGGCGAAGTGGTCGAGCCTACGCTCATTAAGCATATAGAAAATAGCTTTGGCGCGTCGATGGACTACGAGCCTCAAAAGAAGCAGGTACTAAAACCTGAGCAGGCATTTTTGATGACTACCTTGCTTCAAAACGTCGTAAATAACGGCACCGGACGCAACGCAAAGGTAAATGGCATCCAGATCGCTGGCAAAACTGGCACGTCAAACAACAGCATCGATGCTTGGTTTTGCGGCTATTCGCCTGATATCGAGGCCATCATCTGGTACGGAAACGACGATAACAGCCCTATGAAAAAGGTCGAGGGCGGCAGCAGGACAGCTGCACCGGTCTTTAAGAAATTTATGGAGGGCTACATCAAGCTCTACCCTACCCTAAGACGTGCGTTTGAGCAGCCTGATGGCGTTTATAAAGGATACTACAACGGCGCTGATGAGTACTACACGAACGACTCGCCGTTGCCGCAAAATACGCCAACAAATGACATCATTCAAGATCAAGAAAACGATGGATTATTATTTTAGGAGATAAGATGAAAAGATTAAAAATTTTACTTTGTCTAGCGCTTGCAAGCCTTGCATACGGCGCTGATCTAAACACAGCTAGCAAGAGCGAGCTAATGAGCCTTGGACTAAACAAAAGCCAGGCACTAAACGTCATAAAGTATAGAAAAGCTCATAAATTTACAAGTGTCGAGGAGCTTGAGAAGGTTCAAGGTATCGGCTTTAACGACATGCAAAAGGTCAAAGAAAAACTTAGTGTAAAAGATAGCCAAAAGGCGAAAAAGGCTGAGCCTCAAAAGAAGTCAAAAAACAAGAAACTAAAAAGCAAGAAAAAGAAAAAATAATTCTTCTTTTATAAATTTCTAGCCATTTACATTTTAGCTCTATCATCACGCCGCTGAAAGAATGTGGCTAGAAATGCTAAACGTCGACAAAATAAGACATATAAGCTTTGCTAAATTTTTAATTTTATTTGTAGCTTATATGTTTTTCATAAACTACATATTTTTATTCAAAGGCGTGTTTTTAGGGTTTTTATCGGGCGACACTTTATCTTTTTCTATACTGCTTTTTGCTCTATAGCATATTTTTTCTTTTACTCTTTGCGGGAGCTTTTTGCATTTTGCTTATGCCATTTTTGTTAAAACCTCTTGCTATCTTTCTCATCATGATTAGCAGCATCTCTGCTTACTTTATGCAAACTTATGGCGTCATTATAGATAAAGGCATGCTATTAAACGTCTTGAATATATGTTGCGCTTATAGAGATTAGCTATGGCAGTTTTAAAAGTGCGCTTAGATCAAGGGTAAAAATAGTCATTAGTGCTTTGCAAGTGCAGCTATAATCTTTGCATTCATGTCTAAAATTTTTATACCATTTTTTAAAGAGCCACAACGCCTCAACCATAAGCGTTTTACTCCCATACTATCCCATCTACTCTGGCATAAGATTAGCAAAGTCTTTGGCACAAAAACCGCTCCCTTTTACCTACGTGGCAGATGACGCAACTCTTACTAACGATAAAAAGAAAATTTTAGTTTTGATAGTTGGTGAGACACAAAGAAGCAAAAACTACTCGCTAAATGGCTACACTAAAAACGATACAAACAAATTCACCAAGCAAAAAGATGTGGTAAGTTTTACAAATTTTTACTCATGCGGGACTGCGACAGAGACTAGTGTGCCTTGCCTATTTTCAGACTTAAAGCGAGAAAATTTTAGTAACCGCGAAGCTAAAGCTCGTGAAAATTTAGTTGATATCATCAATAAACTTGGCATAAAAACATACTTTTTTGGCAACAATAGTGGCGGATGCGAAAAAAATAGGAGTAGTGGTTTGCGACAATCTTGATCAAAACCACACCTCAGAGCACAGAGCAGAAGGCTTTGATGAAGTGATATTTGATGAGGCAAAAAAGGTCATAAAAGATGCAAATTCCACTACCTTTATCGTGCTACATTTGCAAGGCTCACATGGCCCTATCTACTACAAAGGCTACCCAAGCAAATTTAAAGAATTCACCCCAACATGCGACACCGCCGAGCTAAACAAATGCACGCCAGATGAGATAGCAAACACCTATGACAACACCATTTTATATGAGGACTATCTACAAAGCGAGCTGATAAACGCCCTTGAAGCAAGAAAAGATAAATTTGAGGTTGCCATGTTCTTTTTCTCAGATCACGGAGAGAGCCTAGGCGAAAATGGCATATATTTACACGGCCTGCCTTACTCTATCGCTCCAGATGAGCAAAAGCACATCCCAGCCATCATCTTTTCAAGCGATAGCGAGCTTTTAAAAAGGCTAAAAGCTAGAAAAGACGAAAGTCTTTCGCATGATTTTATCTTTAGCTCAGTTCTTGGATATTTTGGGGTAAAAACTAAGGCTTACGAGCCAGAATTTGATATTTTTAGGTAGTAAATTTAAAGCCAGCCTAGGCAAAGCCCGAGGCTGGCGTAAATTTAAAAGCTGATCTCTTTTATATCGGCTACTTTTAGTATCTCGCTATAAATTTGACCGATGATTGCGACGCGGTTATTTCGCACTTTCTCGTTTTCAACGTTTATCATAACTTTGTCAAAAAACTCATCTATCTGCGGCTTTAGTGCAAATAGCGCTTTTAGCCTTGGCTCGTATGCTAGGCTCTCATCGACAGCTTTAAACGCGTCATTTAATGCCTTTTCAGCATCTATCTCAAAGAGGCTCTCATCGACCTTGCTAAATTTATCATCTTTTATAATGTTTGCAAGGCGCTTAAATGTCGAGAAATTCTCTCTAAAATTTGGCTCACTTGAAATTTTAGCAAGCGCCTCTATCATCTTAGTTAGCTCCAGGATGTCCTTTTCGCCGCTTTTTATGCACGCTTTTACGATAGAAGCGTTTGCATCAAAGAAGGTATAGAGCCTATCAAGGATGAAATTTATAAGCACTTCAACATCAAATTTTTTATACTCTTTTGCGATATCTTCTAAAATTTCTTTTACGTTAAATTTCAAACTATGCGCCAAAACGATCTTTATCACGCCATTTGCCGCGCGTCTTAGAGCGTATGGGTCTTTCGTGCCGCTTGGGATTTTACCGATGCTAAAAAGTCCCATTAGCGTATCAAGCTTATTTGAAAGCGCCACAACCGAGCTAAAGACCTTGCTTGGACACTGCGCCTCCTCGCCGTCTGGTAAATACTGCTCTTTTATAGCCAAAACGACGTTTTCATCCTCATTTTTAGCCTTTGCGTAGTAAGCACCCATGACGCCTTGAAGCTCGGTAAATTCATAAACCATCTGAGTTGTAAGATCAGCCTTACTTAGCATCACAGCTCGCTCTAGCTTAGCCCCGTACTCACCAGCCTCTTTTTTAAGTAGCTCACCATAGTTGCCAGCAAGTTTTTTAGCCACTTTTAGCTCTCTAAGCTCTTTTTCATAGATGCTTCCAAGCTCTTTTAGGTAGGTTATATTTTTTAGTTTTTCTGGACTAAATTCTGCCTTAAGGTCGCTTTGCCAAAAGAACATCGCATCGCTTAGCCTTGCTCTTAGCACCTTTTCATTGCCCTTGATGATGAGTGAGTAGTCTTGCGTTATGGCGTTGCTAACGACCACAAAGCCATTTGCTAGCTTGCCATCTTTAAAGACTGGGAAGTAGCGCTGATTTTCTTTCATCGATGTGATAATGACCTCGCTTGGCACCTCCAAAAACTCCTCTTCAAACGAGCCAAGAAGCGCTGTTGGATACTCAGTGATCGCCACGACTTCAGCTAGCAAGTCTTTATCTATCTCGATCTTTAGCCCGCTTTTTTGGCTGATCTTTTCAAACTCATCAAGGATTATTTTTTCTCTCTCGTCCGCTTCAAGCACGACGCCACGGCTCTTTGAGCCATCAAAATACTCTTTTATATTTGAAATTTTTATCTTGTCGTAGCTGATGCTTCTGTGAGGATAGGTAGAGTTACTGCTCTCTACGCCAAATTTGTTAAATTTAATGACCTCATCACCAAGCAAGCATAAAAATGATCTTATCGGGCGGATAAACTCAAATTCGCCGTTGCCCCAACGCATAGACTTACCAAAGCTAAGGCTCTTTAAAAACTCCTCGACCATGTCGCCCATTATCTTAGCAACCGGCTCGCCCTTCACCTCTTTTTCATAGTAAAGCACATCTTTGCCGTCTATCTCTTTAAATTTAAGCTCGCTCTCACTTATGCCACATTTATTTGCAAAGCTAAGTGCTGCTTTTGTGAAAGCTCCGTCTTTTAGCGCTACTTGCTTTGGCGCACCAACGAAGCTAGCCACGCTATCTGGTTGAGCCTGCGGGAATTTCTCATGGAAAAAGACCAAACGACGCGGCGTGAAATAAAATTTAAACTCGCTTGTGATGTTGTATTTTTCAAGCACAGCCTGCCATTTAGCGTTGATGTTTGGCAGCTCCCTTAAAAATGGTATCGCTGGAAGCTCCTCGACTCCGATCTCTAGTAACAACTCTTTCATATCTCACTCTTTTTATTAAAATTTTCTCTTTTTTCTCTTATCATCTCTCTTGCTCTCTCCTTCTCTTGCGCCTGCAAAATGACACCTCTTATCATAAATATCACAAACAAAACAAACGCTGCGATCATAAAAATATCTAAAATTTGCACCATCTACTCCACAACGATCTCTTTTTCGTTTTTATAAATTTTCACCCTCGCCCGCTCAAAGCTATACTCACCATCTTTTAGTCTTTTTTTGCTATAAACTCTGATCTTACCATGTGGCGTATGCAAGTAGCCACCCTCTAGCCTGCCTGAAATTTTAGCGATCACATCGCCGCTTCTTGCAATGCTTAACTTTGAGCTATCAAGTAAATTTTCGCTCACATCTCTTGTGCCATGCTCATTTATGATCTCATAAGAGCTTACTTCAAGCGCCTCTTTGTAAAATTTCACTCGCCTAACCAAAATGTCAAGCTCATCGCCCACGCCGACGCTATTTTTAGGATCATAAACGTAAATTCCACGGCGATTTTTTGAGATGATAAAGCCATGCTTATCTTTTAAGATGACAACAGCTCTTTCAACTAGTACTGGCACATCCTCAGGATGCTCAAAAAGCGTCTCTATGTCAGCTTTTTTATAGTTTTGATCATCTACTTTTTTAGCTTCTTTTTTTAAATTTTCGTTTGATTTAACAGGACTTGGTTTGGTTGAGATTTTAAATTTAAGCGCAAAGTGGTCTGAATAAAGATCGCTCTTTGCAAAACCATGCTCATCAAGCACAAAGCTTGGCTTAAAGACTTCAAAACTGCCATCAACGTAGCTTAGATCGCCATTTGCTATAAAGCTAGGCGAGAGCAAAACGTGATCAATGGCTCGCTTTTTGCCATGGACTGCATGAGAGTATCTATCTTTTGGAGCTAAAAAGCTATAAAGATCGTAATATCCACGAGTTGCGATGATATCGTTTAAGATGGATTTTTGCCCATAAGGTGAGTTAAAATCACCCAAAACAATGGCGTTTTGTTCATCAATAAGAGCTGCTCTTAGCGTTCTTTCGGCCTTTTTTTGCATATTTATGCCGTTTTTATAAGCTGGGAAGTGATTAACAAAAACGCTAAATTTCTTACCCTCCACCTCAAAAACAACCTTTAAAATGTTTCTAGTTTTTACATTTGGCACTTCAAAAATTTCACTGCCACTTGGCTTTATTTTTGACACAAGAGCTAGCCCAACTGGAGAGTTTTTTGCCTTGCTAAAGGCTATAAATTTATACTCGCTGCCACCGACCAAAGCCTTTAAAACCTGCTCGTTTTCGACCTCTTCAAGTGCGATGATGTCGGTATCTATGGCGTCTATAACCTGCCTTGTTCTTTTTAGTTTTGAGCTGGCCGCCTCGCAATCCCACTTTGAAGTGCTAGATTTAAAGTCAGGATATTCGCTGCCATCGTCCTTGCAGTCAAATAAATTTTGCACGTTATAAGTTGCGATGCTTATCTCGCTAGCAAACGCCATCAAAACGGCAAAGACTAACGCAAAGAGCGCTCTCAAACCTCGCTCCTAAAGTCAAATTTAGAGATGTTTTGCCTGATCGCCTCATACGCGATGATGCCAGCACTCATAGCTAAATTTAAGCTCCTGCCCTCTTTTCCCATTGGGATCGTTATGGCATTTTTGAAATTTATATCCATAAATTCCCTTGGCAATCCAGTGCTCTCTCCCCCAAAAAATATAAAATCTCCTGGCTCAAATTTAGCGTCGTAGTAAAGTCTATTTGTCTTAGTCGTAGCAAAGAAAAATCGCTCTTTGTGGCTTAAATTTGCCTCCAAAAATTCATCTAGGCTCTGCCAAATTTGTGGCTTTAAGATTTTCCAATAATCAAGCCCAGCACGTCTAACAGCCTTTTCGCTCAGGTCAAACACGGTTGGCTTAACGATGTGAAGCTTTAAATTTGCATTTACGCACATTCTGCCGATAGCTCCGGTGTTTTGCGGTATCTGAGGATGGACTAGGACTATGTTAAACATAAGTTTTTCTTGCCTTAAAAAGTGTTATAAACTGGCTCATTTTAGCCAAAATGGGCTTTTAAGAGTTTTAAAATTTAAATTTTATTTATCTATAAATTTAGCGTTTTGCAAGAGTTTCAAGGTGCTTTGTGATAGCAAGCAACTGCCTTCGTTTTATCTCAGCGGCGATCATCTCATTTTTAAAGCCAGCCGATAAGATCTCGCTCATATCGACCTTTGCGTCAAATTTAGCTTCATAAACTCCAAGCTCTTTTGCGCGCTCTATGCGCTCTTTGCTATAAGCTCCTAGCCATGATTTTAGTGGCATATTTAGAGCAATTTCTAGTAGCTCATTGTCACTTGGCATATCTTTAAAATAGGGCTCTTTCAAGATAGAAAAGTAGCTCTTTGGCAGGCGCATTTTCTCTAAAATTTCCTTTGCGTCAAGCTCAAATTTACCAAAAAGCATATATAAAAATAGCCGCTCATCATCCACGAAATTTCTAGCACTCTTAAGTTCGCTCAAAAACTCATCATTCTTGCGAATTTGAACGCCAAAAATTTGCTCAAAAAGAGAGAGCTTAAAAAGATAAAACGCCCCTTTTTCAAGCTCCTTTGCCCTAAAAAATTTAATGAGCTCGGTATTTATCCTATCACGGCTTAGATGCGCTAAATCAAGCGTTTTCATAAGCTCTAGCGTCTCGTCAGCTAAGCTAAAGCCAAGCCTTGCGCTAAACTGCACGCCACGCAGCACCCTTAGCGGATCTTCTTTAAATTTCTCACTATCGATGTGCCTTAGTGTCTTGCTTTCAAGGTCCTTTTTGCCGCCATGAAAGTCTAAAATTTCGCCGTTAAAGATATTCATCATCATGGCATTTACCGTAAAATCACGCCTAAGGCTTGCAAGGCTTGGATCATTTATGTAGCTTACGGCAAAGTCTTTGTGCGAATTTCCCGTCTTACTCTCGCTTCGTGGCAGACCAAGATCGTAGTTTTTGTATTTGTAGATGAAGTAGCTTTTGCCAACACCACTAGCCTTTATGACAGCCATCAGCTCGTCAAATTTGAGAGGCTCGATGTCATAAACTTCGATGTCGAAGTCATAAATTTCTCGTCCCAAAAGCGCATCTCTCACGCAGCCACCGACTAGATAGACACGCTTGCTAAATGGAGCAAATAGCGATCTAAAGAAGTCTAGCTCGCTATTTTTGTAAATGCTTGTACCAGTTTTTGCCTCAAATTTATTATTTTGAGAGATTTTGTAGTCTATTTTCGATGTTTGCAAGGGTAAATTCTAAAAATTTAGTCGTTAGCTCGAGCCTTTGGCCAAGGTCTTGCTCGTTAGTTTGTTTAAGCCCTTCAAAAAGCACCTCGATGCGCTCAGCAAGGTTTGATAAGAAAATTTCCTCCTCGCTTATCTCCCTGTTCTTTGGCGAAATTTGCGCTATCTTTGGCTCTGGTTCGATTTGCTCACTTGCTTCAAGCTCTGGCTCATCAGCCGCCTCTTGCTCACTAGCCTCCATAGCCAAAAGCTCTTTTTTTAAATTCTCCCTTTCAAGCTCTTCTTGCTTTTTGTTTTGCAGTGCCTCTATCTTTTCAAGCTCGGCGCTAACCTCACTAATAGCCATCCTAGCGATATCATCAAGCTTCATAATCTTATCAACCACCTTTTAAATTCATTTATCTCTTCGTCACTTTTCATCCTGATAAAAAACTCTTTCATCTGCTCGTTTTTTATCACGCGCTCCTTGCGAAGTCCGCTCAGGCGGTTTATCGCGCTAAGGGCGTCCTTGTTTGATGGGTCTTGCTTTAAGATATTTTTATAAATTTCAAGCGCATCGTCTTTTAGCCCTTGAGCCTCGTAGATCAGTGCTTCAGTGATTGTGTTTTTCATTTTTGATAAATCCTGCTATAACGTCGCCTATCTCGCTTGTTGAGCAAATTTCAACTGCGTTAAAAGCGGCGATATCTTTTGTTCTATATCCCTTTGCAAGCGCTGTTTTTACGGCACTTTCTATCGCGTCCGCTGCTTCGCTCTCGCCAAATGCGTATCTTAGCATCATCGCTGCGCTTAAAATGGTCGCGATCGGATTTGCTATGCCCTGCCCTGCGATGTCTGGCGCTGAGCCGTGGATAGGCTCATAAATTCCCACTTTACCGCCCATGCTAGCACTTGGTAAAAGTCCTATCGAGCCACAAACCATACTTGCCTCGTCACTTAAAATGTCGCCAAATAAATTTTCAGTCAGTATGACGTCAAAATTTGCTGGCGCTCTTACTAGCTGCATCGCTGCGTTATCGACGTACATAAAGCTAAGCTCTACTTCAGGATAGCCCTTTGCCACTTCGCTAGTCACCTCGCGCCAAAGCTGGCTTGTCTCAAGGACATTTGCCTTATCGACCATGCAGACCTTTTTCTTGCGAAGCATAGCCGTCTCAAAGGCGATCTTTGCGATGCGCTCGATCTCAAATTTAGAATAAATCATCGTATTAAACGCTCTATCTTCGCCTTTTTCACGTGGCTGTCCAAAATAAAGCCCACCAGTTAGCTCGCGAACCACGACAAAATCAACGCCTTTTAGCACATCTGGCTTTAGCGTGCTAGCATCCACTAGCTCGTCAAAGATGATGGCTGGGCGTAAATTTGCATAAGCTTCTAGCTCTTTTCTGATCTTTAAAAGCCCGCTCTCTGGCCTTAAGTGTCTTGGCAGGCTGTCCCATTTCTCGCCGCCGATCGCTCCAAAAAGCACAGCGTCGCTACTAAGCGCTGAGCTTAGCGTCTCATCTGGCAGTGGCTCGCCAAAAACGTCGTATGCTGCACCACCCATAAGCTTGTAGTCGTACTCAAATTTGATACCAAACTCGGCACTAACTACGTCTAAAACCTTTATCGCCTCGTCGATGATCTCAGGGCCGATGCCATCGCCTTTTATAACGCAAATTTTATAGTTTTTCATCGCCGCCCCTTAGTTCATCTTCGCTTTTGCGTACTCTATAAGGCCGCCAGCGTTTAAAAGCTCTTGCATAAATGGCGGGATAGCGTTAAATTTATACTCTTTTTTTGTGCTTTCATTTACGATGACGCCGTTATCTACGTCGATCTTTAGCGTGTCGCCCTCGTTTATCTCGTCAGTTTCTTTTATCTCAAGTATCAAAAGCCCTGTGTTAAAGCTGTTTCTATAAAAAATCCTCGCAAAGCTTTTAGCCACAACAGCCGCTATGCCAGCCTCTTTTAGCGCTAATGGGGCGTGCTCTCTTGAGCTACCGCAGCCAAAATTTTCGCCAGCTACGATGATGTCGCCTTTTGCTATTTTTGAGCTAAATTTAGGATCGGCGTCTTCCATGATGTGTTTTGCTAGCTCTTTTTCGTCTGAAGTGTTTAAATATCTTGCGGCGATGATGATGTCGGTGTCGATATTATCGCCAAATTTCCAAACTTTGCCTTGTTTCATTTTTAACCTTTAGTTTTTGTAAATTTGGGCTGATTTTAACCAAAAGAAGCTAAATAAATAATCAAAAGCGCTCTTGCAAGCTAAATTTAGCGGCATTTAAACCGCTAAATTTAAATAAAAATAAATTAGATATTCTCTCCAGCAACCATGCCAAATACCATACAATCAGCCATGCTCATCGTGCCAAGACGGCTTGCTCCATGCACGCCACCAGTGATCTCGCCAGCTGCGTAAAGACCTGCGATAGGCTCGTGAGTAGTTGCGTTTATGACTTGCGCTTTTGTATTTATCTCGACACCGCCCATGCAGTAAAGGATCTTTGGCGTAGTCTCACTCGCGTAAAATGGGGCTTTTGTAATGCCAATGCCATTTACATCAGCTTTTGTCAAAGGTTTGCCAAACTCAGGATCTTTTTCATTTTTGACATATTCGTTGAAATTTTTAATAGTCTCCAAAAATGGCTCAAGCGGGATATTATAAGCTTTTGCAAGCTCTTCAAGTGTGTTAAATTTCTTTATAGAGCCCTCTTCAACGCCCTTTTTTGTATAAGCGATATTGTTTGCATCAACGGCTGCTTGATCGCAGATATTTACTGGATAGTTATCGTTTTTATCGCTTTGCGCCATACAAGCAAAGATTGCATCGCTCTTTACCTTACGACCTGCATGCTCGTTCATAAAGCGTTTGCCTGTTTTTGGATTGACGCTTAGGCCGTAGTCATTTGCGCAGTGATTTGTAAAAAGTGCAGATGTGCCAAAGCCTCTTTCAGTTGGGTTTGTGTATGGATTTAGCTGGATCCAGCTAAGTTGGATAGGGTTTGCTCCAAGCTTCATCGCAGCTACTAGTGCTCCAGAGGTTGCGCCTGGCTGGCTAACTGTCTCGATATTGTCTTTTAGATACGGCACTTGCTGCATCCTAAACCACTTATCAGAGCTAAAGCCTCCTGCGGCTAGGATGACGCCATCTTTTGCTTTAAAGCATTTTGGCGTGCCAGTTTTATTCTCTTTATCATCATTTGCAAGCTGATGATCAAATCTATAATCCTCCCTGCATTTTATGCCAACAACCCTGCCATTTTCATCGATGATAAAATCATCAAATTTAGTCCTTCTTTTTGTCACGGCATTTGGATTTTTATCGATCGCATCGTGCATAGGCAAAACGTATCCTGCGCCACTTGTGTTTTTAGACTGAACAGCACGTTTTATAGAGTGACCGCTCGCTGAGATCACCTTGCCAGTAAATTCAACGCCAAGCGTTTTTAGGTATTCAAAAGCGTCATTTGCACGGTCATAGATGACTTCAAGCAGATCGACATGGTTTAAATTTTGACCATCTTTTAGGCAGTCAGCGATAAATGCTTCTTTGCTATCTTTTATGCCTGCTGCTTTTTGAAATTCATTATTTGGGACAGCCATATTGCCAGCATTTATGACTGAGTTGCCACCACTTCGTCCCATTTTCTCGATCATTAGCACTTTTTTACCGCGTTTTAGCGCTTGCAAAGTAGCCATCGAGCCTGCAAAGCCTGTGCCTATGACGATGACGTCATACTCTTCGTCAAATTTAATATCTTTCGCCTCTAAAACTCCAGCATTTGCGCTGCTAGCAGCAAGCGCCAATGCACCAGTAGCACCCATTTTCATAAAATTTCGCCTAGAAATTTCTTTCATTGTTTGCTCCTTTTTTGAATTTCTTGGCGTAAATTATACGTCAATTACGCATAAAATAAAACTTAATTATGAAAATTTGACTAAAAATATTTATAAAGAAAATTTTAATACTAGCCTTTAAAACTCCAAATTTATGCCTTGGCCTTTTGTAAAATTTCTTTCATCTCATCTTCACTAAGTGGCTCAACAAGCACGTTTGCAGCGTCGATGAAATGGTATTTTTCTTTTGGTAAATTTGCCATAAATGCTCCATATTCACACTCATCAAGCACATGCGCGTCACTATCATCCACGCCCACAACTAGCGTAAGCACCCAGCGTGAGACCTTGCGATCCCCAAGCGCCTCTTGTGCCTGCCACGACGGAGATGGAGCATAAGGCAAGATGGTCGGTAAATTTTCACTAAGTGTATATGTGCCAAGAATTTCGTTGCCGTCTTTATCTTGATAGAGATGCTCTTTTGCGCTGTATGCGTCAAGATACTGAACCTGTCTCATCATCTCATCAAATTTAGCCGCAGGACTGGCACTTGCAAAAATTTCATCTACCATAACCGCGTCAAACGCCACGTCTCGCTCCACGCCAGAGATGTAAAGCGTTTGATTTTTCTCTTTTGCGTCTTTTAGAGCTTCAAGCCCCCACATGATGTCAGCCTCATAGTCAAATTTTAAAATTTGCTCGCTATCATAAATTTTTTCGTTGTCGCACTCTATTTTTGAGCCAGTTTGAGCCGAGAGCTTTGAGAGTAGCTCGAGCGCGATCTGCCAGTCGCCAACGCCACTTGGAGTATAAACACGCACGATATAACAGCCATCTTCGTAGTTTAGCTCAAAGCCACGAACGCTCTTTTGCCACACACCTGCTATCATCACGTCAGCGCCAAGCTCATTTGCGCTTGGCTCCTCTTGCTCGCTGTTAAAAAAGAAAAGCCCCTCAACAAGAGCTGAAATTTCACGCTCACTTAGCGCCTTTGCGTATCCGCCAAGTAGCTTCTTTTTATTTTTTACACTAAATGTCAAACTCATAAATTCTCCTTTTTGCTCTAAAATGTCATCACCTGATCGCACTCTCTCACCCACTCGGACAAGATATCCATGCTACCTTTCACCTCAGCCTCAAAATAAGGCTCTCCCACATGCAAACCGCACCTTGTTTGGCAGCTACCACAAACCTTCAGCATCGCACCACCAGCGTAAAGCTCTTTTAGCATCGCTACTAGATCTACGTCGTAGTTTTCCGGCTTTTTGGTGCTATTTCGCGCAAGGTCGACCGCATCGTTCATTAGAAAAATTCTAACCTCTTCGCCTTTTTCTTTTAGCGTTTTAGCTAGCCTTAGTGCGTTGTAAGCGTTGTCTGTGCCGCTATATGGCTGATTTGTAAATATAAATAGAAATTTTTTCATCTCTTATCCTTTTGCTAAAAATGTAGTGCAAACTGGACAAATTTTAACCAAGCTAGATAAAAGGGGGATAAATTTATCTAAAAAGCAAGAACACGCCGATCGTGCAGACGATGATGGCGGTGCAAATTTCAAGTAGCCTTAGGTGCGTTTGTAAAAATTTCTTTAGCATAGCTCCGCCAAGTGCGTAGATATTTAGCGCGCAAAACTCGATGAAAACGAGCGTTACGGTGATAACGCACATGCGAGTGAGGCTAAATGGGGCGTCTTTGTCCAAAAATGTAGGTAGCAAGGCTGAGAAAAATATCCACGCCTTTGGGTTTGAAACGCTAACGATGAGGCCATTTATAAACATCTGCTTTTTGCTTGGCAAATTTGAGACATTTGTGATGCTAAGCTCGCCCTTGCCAAAAAATAGCATCACGCCAAGATAGAGCATATAAAGGCCTGCGATGATATTTAGCACCTTAAATGCGTACTCAAAGTGATGTAGCACTGCGCCCACACCAAGCATGCAGCTAAACGATACAAAAGCAATCGCTAAAAGCTGCCCAGCCATCACGAAAAACGAGTGTTTGTAGCCAAGGCTCATGCCAACGCTCATCGCATAAGTCATGTTGATGCCTGGCATCATCGAGATGGGCGCAAGGGTGATAAAAAATAGCAAGAAATTCATTAGATGCCTTGAAATTTTAATGAAATGCTAAATCAAAATCTATAAATTTATGATAAAGAGCGCTTTATTGGCAAATTTAGCCTGCTTTTGGACGTGAAAAATTTGACTTTTGGTGCTAGGCATATAAATTTAATAAATTTGGTGCAAAAACAAAGGCGATTTTGTATCTGTTTCGCAGGCTAAATGGCAAATTTATCAAGTATGTTTTTACATAAATTTAGCTTTTGATATAAAGGCGCTCTATAAATTTATTTGCCACAAAAGCTGACTAAATTTAAACCACAAAATAGCCCACTAAAAATTTAGAAATTTAGCCTATTACTATCAGCACGCCAAGCCCTTTGTCAGCGGCATTTTGGTAAAAGCTTAAAAGCCCAGCGAAGTGCTCTTTTAAACTCGCCTTTATATCTTCAAATTCGCTCTGCCGCCCAAAGATATCAGGATATGTCTTTGAGCTAGCAAATTCTTTTAAATTTATCTTTGCTAAAAATGCGCTAATATCAACATTTTTCAACGTCTCAGCCACCTCTTTTACATCCGCGGCATTTGTGTAAGAGATCATCTCGCTTAGCTCTTCATTTAAGGCACTTCGCCCAAAAATAGCCCAGCTAAAAGGCTCATTTGAGCTAAAAATATCACCAGCCTTAAGCCTCTGCTTGAAATTTTTACCAGTTAGCATCTTACACATGGCGTCCCACAAATTATTCAAGTCGTATTCGTCCAAAAGCTCGCCGCCGCCGCCATTTTTGATCTTTTCTATATCATCTTGCGAGTAGGCATAGTAGTGCGCAACAATCCCCATTTTAGAGCCTTAAAATTTAATGTGAATTTGAAAAAAGAGAGGGCGGAGCTATAAATTTAATAGATCCGCCATGAGCGGATATCGTGAGATGATTTTAAATGTTACGCATAATTTTTCTACTAAATGAGAAAAATCAAAGCTCACTTAAAAGCATTCGCGATATCTCCGCTAAAATTAAGCTTAGTGAGTTAAGAAAAACTCTTGAATTTTAGCTTTGTCGCTTGTTTTTGTAAGAGCAAGCATCAAAAGCACTCTAGCTTTTTGAGCGTTTAGGTTGTCGCTTGTTAAAAAGCCGTATTTTGCGTCATCAACTTCGCCATTCATAGTTGTCTCGCCACTTCCCACACGTGAGTCACGAACTACCACTACGCCAGCTTTTGAAGCCTCACCAAGAGCCTCTAACACGCTAAAGTAAGGGTTGCCGTTGCCTAGACCAGCGCTAACGATGCCTTTTGCGCCGTTTTTAACAGCCACATTTACAAAGTCAGGGTTGTCATTTGCGTGAGAGTAGATGATATCAACTCTTGGAAGCTCTTTTACGCCAGTTAGGTCAAAAGCTGAGCTTGCTGTGTGTTTTCTGATCGGATTCATATAGTATTTTACGTTGCCATAAAAGACTGTGCCGATCTTGCCGCTGTTTGGTGATTTAAATGTATCAACGCCTGTTGTGTTAGTTTTTGTTACCTCTCTACCAGCGTGAATTTCGTCATTCATAGTGACTACAACGCCCTTGCCTACGCTATCTTTGCTGATAGCTACATTTACAGCGTTAAATAAATTTAGTGGGCCATCAGCACTTAGTGAGCCGCTATTTCTCATCGCACCTACAAGCACAACTGGTTTGTCGCTTTTAACGACTAAATTTAAGAAGTAAGCTGTCTCCTCCATAGTGTCTGTGCCGTGAGTAACGACGATACCATCAGCTTTGCCGCTGTTTAGAAGTTCATTGATCCTATTTGCAAGCTTAAGCCAAACTTCGTTGTTCATATCTTGTGAGCCGATATTTGAAATTTGCTCGCCTTTTATGGTAGCGATCTTGTTGATATCTGGCACGGCTGCTATTAGTTTATCGACCGTAACAGTTCCAGAAGTATAGCTTGAATCAAGCGAACCTGAGCCGCTTCCAGCTATCGTTCCACCAGTAGCTAGGATGTAGATGGTTGGCTTAGCAACCGCCAAAGTAGTACCTAAAATCATGAGCAACACCGCCTTAAAGATTAAACGCATTTTAACTCCTTTGCATTAAAATTTGCTAGAGCATTATAACGTCATATATTTAAAAAATTTATTAATTTTTAAAATTTATATTTATTTAAAAAATTCTTATCATAAGCATATAAATTCCGGTTGAGACAACTATGCTAAGAAGGGCATTTTTGAATTTCAAATGCACCAAAACAGCCGTAAAAACCGCCACTATCTCACTTAAGCCATATGGAAACTCGCTAAATTTCGTATCTTTTAGCCCGTAGCAGACCAAAACGACCATTATCATCATACCCATGTGCTTCTCAATGGCGTCTAAATAAGGATTTGGCTTATAGTTTCTTAACGCATAAAATGGCGTCGCCCTCGTTATAAAAGTAGCTAGTGCGCTTAAAAGCACCGCTACAAAAAGCACCATCTCGCTTGAGCTTACACTTATCAAATTTTATCCTTAAACAAAAGCAAAAATATAAAACAAAGCGCCATCGAGCCAACAAGCACAAATTTAGCTGGAAACAGGCTCACTCCAAGCACGCCAAAAAAGACCGCCGCAAAGAGCACACGGTAGTTTTTATCATTTTTAAACATCTCGATGACGACCACTATAAAAAGCGAGGTCAAACTAAACTCAAGTCCCCTTGTATCGGCCTTGATAAAGTCACCAAGTATCGCTCCAAGTAGCGTCCCAGCCGCCCAGTAAGACCAAGATAAGAGATTTAGCCAGGTAAAGACAAAACTGCGATCCATTGCATCTTTTAGCCCTAAATTTTTAAATATCGAAAAGGTCTCATCTGTTAGCAAAGCGATGTTTAAAAGCCTAAATTTGATCCCGCTATACTCTTTTAAAAGTGAAATTCCATAAAAAGTGTGGCGCAAATTTACAAGGTAGCTCACGATAAAGACCTCAACATAGCTCGTGCCGACGCTAAAAAGTGAGAGCATCATAAACTGCGCTGCTCCGCCGTATCCAAGCATGCTAAGCGCCATGGCGATAAATGCACTCACTCCCATGCTCTTTGCCAGCACGCCAAAGGCGACACCAAGCGGAAAATAGCCCATAAAGATAGGAATGGATAGTTTAAAAACGTAGTTAAATGTCAAATTTTTACCTTAATAAAAGCCAAAATGTTAGCAAAAATTTAAAAATTTAAATTTAAAGAGGCGTTTTTGCTTTTATAAATTTAACTGCTTGCTCGCATTTTAAAACTAAATTTTATAAAATAACAACAAAATTTATAAAGAAAATTTCTATGAAAAAGATAGTTTTACTAATATTTTTAACACTAAATTTAATAGCCTTAACAACAAATCCAAAGATCAAAATCCCTCAAGCAAATAGCTGCAATATCGAGGATAACTGCATTGATTTTAGCCGCAGATACAGCGATGATGAGTATAAAAGGCTATTTGGAATTTACAAAAGTGAGTGCGAGGTTAAAAATTTAGACGCATGCATCTATCTGGCTGAGTTTTATAAAAGCGGACTTGGCGTAAAAAAAGACGCGGGAAAATCACTAGAAATTCTTAACAAAGCTTGCGATGAGAGCAATAAATTTGCCTGTCACAACCTTGGTGTTGAGTATCAAGAGATGAAAGAATACAAAATGGCTTTAGAAGCTTTTAAAAAGGGTTGCGATCTAGCTTTTATACAAAGCTGTTTTAACATCGCAGTTTTATATAATAACGGCAGCGGCGTAAAAAGAGACTACAAAAAGGCTGCAAAAATTTACAAAGAAGTTTGCGAGCAAAATTTCTATGAAGGATGCTACAACCTAGCGGTTTTATACCACAACACCCCAGGCGTAAAGCGCGACTACAAAGAAGCGGTAAAGCTTTACAAAAAGGCTTGTGATAGCGACTTTAGCATCTCTTGCTACAACCTAGCGAGCTTATATCAAGAGCAAAAAGAGTATGAAAAGGCTAACAAGCTCTATTTTAAAGCTTGCAAGCTTGACTTTGCCGATGCTTGTAATAACCTAGCCAGCCTTTACGACGACGCACTTGGCGTAGAAAAAGATGATGAAGTGGCGTTTAGATACTACAACAAAGCGTGCAGGCTAGATAGCGCAAGTGGGTGCAAACATCTTGCATACTTTTACTATCATGGTATAGGGACAAAAAAGGATAAAAAGCTGGCAGAAAAAGAGCTTAAAAAAGCTTGCAAACTAGGCCTTAAAGAGGCTTGCGAGATAGTTAGAGATTTTCACTAAAGAGCGTTTATGAAAAATTTGATTTTGTTTTTATCTCTCATTGTGCTTTTAAATGCAGAAAATTTAAACGAGATGTGCCAAAGCGAGGGCGATATAAGAGCAAATTTAACAAGCTGTTACAAGGCTGCTGTAAAAATTTATAACTCATCAAGCGATGATAAAGAGTTTAAAAAGCTAAAAGAGATATTTTTACTAGCTTGCGAAAATGATATGAAAGAGGGTTGTTACAGCGCTGCGCTCATCTATCTAAATGGCTACAACGACGTGGGTAGCGAGCTTAATCAAACTATCATATTAAATAGATATGCAAGATTTTTAAACTACGCGCTTTTAGATAACGGCAAAAAAGAGGACAAAAAAGCTACTTTCAAAGATCATGCGAGCTAGGCTTTAAAAAGGGCTGTGATGTGAGAAATTTATTAGAGAAACTTGGGTATTAATTTTAATCCTAAAAGCATATTTACTATAAATTTAAAGCTTTTTATCTAAACTTATTTAAATTTTTAAAAAGGCAGACAATGAAAAAGGTCGTTTTATTTTTAGCCTCTGCGGTGATTTTGTGGGGCGCAAATTTAGAGACAAAAACGCTTGAGTCTAGGTGCGAAAACGAAGATGCTAAAAGCTGCTTTGAACTTGGTAATAAATTTGAGAAGAGCAAAAACTACCAAAAAGCGGGCGAGTTTTACAAAAAAGCTTGCGAGCTAAAACACGCAGACGCTTGCAGTAGTGTGGGCGTGCTCTACGACATGGACTACATAAAAGATGTAAATAACAAAAATGCAGCCAAATTTTACCAAAAGGGCTGCGAGCTAAATGACGGCTTTGGCTGCGCAAGGCTTGGCTTTGTCTATACGTTAGATAAAAACTATCAAAAGTCAAAAGAGCTATTTTTAAGAGCTTGCGAGCTAAAAGATGGCGACGGATACTACGGCCTTGGACTTTTATACTATGACGGAAATGGCGTAGAGCAAGATGCCAAAAAGGCAAAAGAGCTCTTTGAAAAGAGCTGCGATCTGGGCCACTCTGCTGGCTGCAATAGCCTTGGTATGATGCTTCATAGCGGAAAATACGTAGAAAAAGATCAAAAAAGAGCTAGCAAACTCTTCACAAAAGCTTGCGAAATGGACTTTGGGGATGGTTGCCACAACCTTGGGGTTATTTATTTTGAAGCAAAAGGCGATAAAAATTTAGCCAAAAAGTACTTTGGCAAGTCCTGCGAGCTGGGCAACGACGAAGACTGCCAAATTTACAATGGCCTATAAATTTAATGCACCTGCCCTTTTGGACCCTTGCCCTTTGGGGTCCTATCTGAAAAGTAAAAAACATCAAGCGTAAAAGCAACGAGTATAAGTCCAACAATAGCCAAAGTCGCGTCCATATCACCTACCTTTTAAGTCCATTTACTATCTCTAGCATCGAATCACTCGTCGTTATCGCCTTTGAGTTTGCCTCGTATGCGCGCTGACCTGTGATAAGATCAGTCATCTCTTCAACAAGCTGCACGTTACTCATCTCGACAAAGCCTTGTCTAATGGTGCCAAGTCCATCAAGGCCTGCTACACCTACCACCACGTCGCCACTAGCGCTTGTTTGGAGGTAGTTGTTATCACCCATCGAGTGAAGACCGGCTGGGTTTATGAAATTTGCTAGCTCGATCTGACCTATCTGAGCCATGTCGGTTTCGCCAGCTTGAAGCACTGAGACGGTGCCGTCTGTGCCTATTGAAATTTGCGTCGCGTTTGCAGGGACAGTGATCTGAGGGATGAGCTGATATCCGTCGCTATTTACGATCGTGCCGTTTGCGTCAAGCTTAAATGCGCCATTTCTAGTGTAAGCCGTCGTGCCGTCAGGGAGTTGAATTTGAAAAAAGCCGTTGCCAGCTATGACCATATCTAGGTTGTTACTGGTCTCTTTAAAATAGCCCTGAGAGAAAATTTTATTTATCGCTGTTGGGCGCACGCCAAGACCAACCTCGATGCCTGTCGGGCTTGTGGTAGTCTGGCTTGTCGCCGTGCCTGCGTACTCCATGACTTGATACATAAGATCGGCAAATTCAGCCCTATTTTTCTTATATCCATAGGTATTTACGTTTGCAATGTTGTGTGAGGTTACGTCTATCTGCGTCTGCTCAGCGATCATGCCAGTGGCCGCAGTGTAAAGTGATCTCATCATAGTTTTATCCTTTTATTAAGCTTTTAGGGCTAGTTTTTGAACAGCATCTTGGTTAAGGTCAGTCATGTGGCTTGTCATAACCTTTTGATACATATCAACTAAGCGTTGGGTTTCTATTAGACCCACCATTTCTAAGACTGGATTTACATTTGACATCTGAGCGTAGCCTTGCATCACGCTATCAGCCTCGTCAAGCTCGGTTATGTCGTCAAAATTTCTCGTTTCAAAGAGATTGTCTCCGACCTTTTTTAGATCTCTTATCTCTCTTGGTTGGGCAATGTAAAATTTAGAAAATTGATTGTTATTTGAGTATAAATTTCCATTTTTATCAACGGTTAGCACCTCGCCTTGTGGCACTTGAATGCCTCTTTGACCAGGATTTTGCGCCTCATAGCCACTTGGCAGCACCCTATAACCCTCTTTTGTGACGATATATCCGTCCGCGTCAAGGCTAAAAGAGCCATTTTTGCTTAGTTTTACGCCATTTGGAGTATCAACTAAGAAAAAAGCGTCCTCTCTTTTTATCGCAAAGTCAAGTGTGTTTGAGCTGTATTTAAAGCCACCAGCGCTAAAGTCGGTGTATTCTTCACTCACTTGTGGCACACGATCAAGCGTTCTATTTAGAAATTTAGCTCCGTCTTTTGTGTGATTTTTAAGCGGAAGCTCATCTTGCGTCTCTTTAAAAATTCTCGCAAAGTCGCCGATGACTACGTCGTTTCGCTTGTAGCCGATCGTATTTACATTTGCAAGATTGTTTGAGATGACATTTAGTCTGTTAAACTGCGTTACCATGCCAGCAGTGGCTTGATAATAACCATTTTGCATAAAATTTCCTAATCAAAATTTGATTTTTTAGAATTACTAAGCAATCATCGTTCCAACTTTCTTTTTATACACTTTTAAAAAATTTTGGGTATAATCCATTTTCTTTTAACCAACACTTAAATCACAATGATACGATTTGAAAGGAAATTTATGAGCGCCGCAAAAGACTCTTTTTCTCAAATAGAAGAGCTTTTTGTTGAAAATGCAAAAGGCTTTTTGACATACGAAAAATTAGTAAAATTATTAGACAAAGCTCCGACGGCTACTGTAGTAAAAAAGATAGAACAACTCGCAAAAACAAACAAAGTCCAGCTCATCACATCTGCTGAGGCTGCAAAGCTTAGAAATTTAGCTGACGCCAAAAAACGTCAAGAAAACGCTCAAAAAAGCGACCAAGATATCGACGAAGACCTCGATCTTTCAAGCGAAACTGACCTTTTAGAGTGGTCAAGATCAGATAGTCCAGTAAGGATGTATCTAAGAGAGATGGGTCAGATCGCACTTCTTACAAAAGACGAAGAGGTAGAGATCAGCAAGAGGATCGAGCTTGGCGAAGATATCATCATCGACGCATTTTGTTCGGTGCCATTTTTGATCGATTTCATACTTGATTACAAAGAGCCACTTATCAACAGAGAGCGCCGCGTAAAAGAGCTTTTTAAAAGCTTTGAAGACGAGAGCGAAAATGAAAATGAAGATGGCGAAGAGGATATAGACGAAGAGGATGAGGAGAACGAAGAGAACGAAGCTCCTAAAAAATCAGCCAAAAACGACAAGCGCGCTGAAAAAGTTATAGAAAGCTTTAAGGCTCTTGAAAAAGCTAAAAAAGAGTGGCTAAAGACCGCAAACAAGCAAGATAAAGTTGAAAGCGACGATACAGCTTCAAAGATGACGCTTGCGTTTAAAAAGAAAATTTTAAAAGAGAAGCTGATGGACCTTGGCCCAACAAGTAAGCTAATTAGCGAGATCGTAAAATCAATGGAGACAGCTCTTAAAAGCGACGACGAATTTGATAGAGAGCTAAAGCGCTTGGAGTATCGCTTGCCAATGTTTAGTGACGAGCTAAAGAAAAATCACAAAAGCATCTTAAAAGATATCATCAAGCTTAGCAAAGAAGAGATCGCGGCTCGCGTGCCAGAGGCTACGATGGTCTCAACCTATGTCGAGATCAAAAAGCTTTTTACGACAAAAGAGGCTAGCAAACAGGGCTTTGACCTTGAGCCAGCAAGACTAAAAGAGATTTTAGAGCAGATCAAGCGTGGAAAGAAAATTTCAGACGAAGCAAAAGCTAGAATGGCTAAGTCAAACCTCCGTCTAGTCGTAAGTATCGCAAAACGCTATACAAACAGGGGTTTGCCATTTCTTGATCTCATCCAGGAGGGCAACATCGGCCTTATGAAGGCGGTTGATAAATTTGAATATAGAAAAGGCTATAAATTTTCAACCTACGCCACATGGTGGATACGCCAGGCTATCTCACGCGCGATCGCTGATCAGGCAAGGACGATTAGGATACCTATCCACATGATAGAGACGATCAATCGTATCAACAAAATCAACCGCAAATACCTCCAAGAAGAAGGAAAAGAGCCTGATGTAAGCGTCATCGCAAAAGAGGTCGGACTAAGCGTCGATAAGGTAAAACAGGTGATCAAGATCACAAAAGAGCCTATCAGCCTTGAAGCACCAATCGCAAACGAAGAAGACGGTAAATTTGGAGATTTTGTCGAGGACAAAACTTCTCTATCACCGATAGATCAAATTTTAAAAAGTGACCTTAGAGAGCAAATCGACGATGTGCTTTCACAGCTAAATGAGCGCGAAAAAGCGGTTATTTCGATGAGATTTGGCTTGCTTGAAGATGAGAGCGACCGCACACTTGAAGAGATCGGAAAGGCGCTAAACGTCACTCGTGAACGCGTCCGCCAGATAGAAAGCTCGGCTATCAAGAAACTAAAACACCCAAAAGTTGGTAGAAAACTCAAAAACTACATAGAGGGCTAACAAGCCCTGCCCTTTTGGGCATCTGCCCTAAACTCTTTTAATTCTAAATTTATACTCCAGTCTAAAATCAAGCTATTCTCGCAACCAAAGCACCAAAAGATACAAGTAAAAATTTAATGTTTTTATATGTGTCTGTATCCTATTTTGACAAATATTCTTTTTGCTTAGATAGCTTTTCTTCGAGAAATTTATAGCATCTATATATTTAATGGGCGCTTTTCATTGAAATTTTATAGCGCAAATACCATAAAATAATGTAAAGAAATTTTCACCATTTTGATTTTGAACAAAAGTCACTCTAGCCACGAATTAATCACATTTTTCTATCCTTTTTATAACTTTGATATCTAATATAACTTTACACAAACAAAAAATTGTTTTAAACATTACATATAGCTCTCATCTTAAAGCATAATTAACTTAACCTTCGTTTTGAGGGTACACTTGATATAGCAATAGAGCAAAAGAGGCACACTTGTTATAAAATTTCAAACGAGAAATATCAAATTTTTGATTTGCAAATATATTCTAAAATCAAAAAGTAAAGCATAAAAAATAAAAAAGAGTTTTACCGGCACAAGACCGGTAAAAATTTATTCGCCTAGAAGTTTATCTAGTTTTGCAGCCAAGCTCGTAGTATCGTGAGCTTTAGCCAAAGAGGCAGCATGCAGCTTTAAATTTGCTTGTAAATTTTCTTCCAAGCTCTTTGCTATATCGCTACTATCAAGATTTTCTACGCTATTAGCATTTGCTACGCTTCTAGCAGCTAGAGCGTTCATGCCCTTAAATACAGCATTTTGTGTCGAGCCGATCTCTGAGCGAAGTGAATTTATATTTTTCAAAATATCGCCAAAATTTGAGCCATCCTCTTTAACATTTAAAAGAGCATTTGTACTTAAATTTATATTTTTTGTGCCCTCACCTGTAAAAAAGCCAAGTTCGGCGTCAAAAACGTTTTTGCCGTTAAATTTAGCTTCTTTTACACTGTCGCTCATCGCATTTTTAAGCGCATTTATCTCGCCTTTTATGCCCTTTTGCTCGTTCGCTGAAAGAGCTGGGTTTGAAAGCTTGCTTGATAGCTCGCCGATCTTATCCGCACTCTCGCTTAAATTTAAAAGCGTTGAGTCGGCGATCTGAAGCATACCGATCATATCGTTTGCATTTGCCATGCCCTCATTTAGGACATTTGTTTGCGAAAGTAAGCTCTCTGCGATTTGCAAATTTGCACCTGATGCTCTGATCTCACTATTTGCAGAGATGGCGTTTAGCGCCTTTTTCTCGCTATTTTTAGCTTGATCTAAATAATAGTTTCCTGAAGCCTGGTTTGCAGTATAAGTTCCTAACTTCATATCAACTCCTTTTTTATTAGTTTCGTGATGGATTTTACTATAAATTTCATAAAAAGTTGCAAAAATATTTCTTAAAGTAAAAAATATTTTTAAAAAGATTTTAGAAAATTTTAAATTTTCTAAAATCAAATTTCATTTTTTTAATCCTCTAACCTCACGGCGATTGATCTTTTATGAGCTGTTAGCCCTTCGGCTTCGGCTAGCTGCATGCATGGTTTGCCAAGGTGTATGATGCCTTTTCTGCTAACTGAGATGATAGAGCTTCGCTTCATAAAATTTTCAACTCCAAGCGGCGAGTAAAATCTCGCACTTCCGCCAGTTGGCAAGGTGTGATTTGGTCCAGCGATGTAGTCGCCCATCGCTTCAGGCGTGAAGTGTCCAAAAAATATCGCTCCAGCGTGTTTTACCTCGTCCATATAGCTCAAAGAGTCGTTTGTAGCGATCTCTAGGTGCTCCACAGCAAGCTCGTTCATTAGCTTAAAGCACTCTTGCAAGTCTTTTGCGACGATGATAGCAGCTTTGTTTCTCATGCTAGCACTAGCGATTGGTTCGCGTTTTAGAGTTTTTAGCTCGTCCTCCACGTGTCTTTGCACTGCCCTTGCAAAGGCCTCCACTGGCGTTATCAAAAAGGCACTCGCAATCTCGTCGTGCTCTGCTTGTGAGAGTAGATCGATCGCTATGTGGCGAGGGTCCGCACTATCATCAGCGATCACGCCTATCTCGCTTGGACCAGCGATCATATCGATATTTACGTCACCATAAACTAGCTTTTTAGCAGTCGCTACGTAGATGTTGCCAGGTCCTGTGATGACATCGACCTTTGGCACGGTCGCTGTGCCGTAAGCCATCGCTGCGATCGCGCTTGCACCGCCTATTTTAAAGGCTGTTTTGATGCCACATAGATGCATCGCTGCAAGAAGCAGAGGATTTACCTTGCCGCCTGGCGCTGGGGTGCAAACTACGATCTCTTTTACGCCTGCAACGACTGCTGGGATAGCATTCATGAGAAGCGAGCTAGGATATGCCGCCTTGCCGCCTGGGATATAAAGACCAGCGCGATCAACTGGAGTGTATTTTGCACCAAGCAAGATGTCGTGCTCGTCCTTGTAGGTCCAGTCGCTTGGTTTTGTGCGCTCATGATAGCTTTTTATCCTGTCGTGTGCTAAATTTAGAGCCACCCTTAGGGCGTTATCTAGCGAATTGTAGGCCGCCTCCATCTCTTTTACGTCGATTATTATGTCGTTTTTGCTTGTGACGCTAAATTTATCAAATTTACTTATCTGGGCAAAAAGCGCACTATCGCCATCTTTTCTTATCTCGTCTATAATGCCTGTAACCACTGGCATCACGGCACTCATGTCATTGTCACTTCGCCTAACAAGCTGTGAAAATTTACTCTCAAAGTCAGCGTCGCTGCTGTGTAAAAACTTCATTTATGATCCTTTATTTTTAGTTTTCTCTCATATCTTTGCTTTTGTGTAATGTTACCCAAAATTCCGCCCTGGTGGATATATAAAATTTCGCTACCAAGCTTGTCTAAATTTGCAAAAAGCGTCATAAAGCCCACTGGGTCGTAAATCAGCTCAAACTCCACGCCACTTTTGCACACTTCAAGCCAAATTTCATAAAGCTCTTTATATAAATTTCCAAAATGATACTTCTTTGGGGGATTTAAAATTTGCACTTTGCTATCTTTATCTAGCTCGTAAATTTGCTTTTTTAGATAGTCGCTATCCCCTACGCAAGGAGCTGTAAAAACCCTAAGATCGGTGTGCTTTGCTAGGTAGCATGCGCTTGTGCCAGTGCCTGAGGGCAAGAAAATATCAGGCCTTATGCCACTTTTTTTGCTCCACTCATTTATCTCATTTGCCTGCGTGATAAAGCCAAGCTCGGCCTCACTTTGCGCTACACCCTCGTTTATAAATAGCGCGTTTTGGCTATTTGCTAGCTCTTTAGCAAATTTCTCACGCTCCTCTTTTACAAAAATTTCCATGCCATTTTCAAGTGCAAATTTGAAATTCCCAACTGGATTTTGCTCCAAATTTGAGCTAAGATGAGAGACTACGTAGTAAAATTTAAGCCCTTTTAGCTTAGCAAAAAGACTTAGGCTATACATCGCGTTTGACTGGCTTGAGCCGTGAGATACGATGGCTTTGATACCGCTAAGATCGGCCTTTAAAAAATACTCCAGCTTTCTTGCTTTGTTACCATTAAACTCACCTAGCAAATCATCTCTTAAAAGCCAAAATTCTCGCCCTCTTAAGCGAATTTTATCAATCACCCTTAAACTCCAAAAATTTCTCTATCTCGTTGATAGCCTCTTTGTTTGAGAGTGAAAATTTGATCTCTATACGCCTTGAAGCGTCCTTGTCCTCGGCTCCGTCTTTAAAAACTAGCTCGTTGTAGCTTCTGCCACTTGCAACAAGCAGCTTTCTAAGGCGCGCATCATCGCTAAATGAGTTTATAAATTCCATCACCGCGTAGGCTCTTTTTTGCGAAAGCTCTAGGTTATAAATGTAACTTCCATCGCTATCCGTAAAGCCTTCTATGACGATCTGATCGATGTTTGAGGCGATCTCTTTATCATTTAAAAGCACGTCAAAATACTTACTAAGCGTGGCCTTTAGCTCCTCTTTGACCTCTTCTTTTAAGACCGCGCTGCCCTTATCAAAAAGCACTGATGAGCTAAGCTTTAGCGCGCCTGAGTTTGGGTCGATCTCGATGCTAGATCCCAGCCTATCTTTTAGGGCGGAGATCACTTTTACCCTTATGCCAGTTAGGTTTTTGACCCTGTCACGAGTGACGTTTAGATCCCTTAAAAGCTCGTCATATCTAGCCTCTTTTTTGCTTACTTGCTCGAGCAAAAAGGCGATCTTGGCTAAATTTTTCTCGCTGCTTACATTTGCGTCGCTTAGCGCTCTATCTTTTGATGAAATTTCATCATTTAGCACGATCATCTTTTGGTTTAGATCAAAAATGCTAGCATTTAGCTCTTTGATGCTCGCATTTGCATCCTTGTTTTCCTCTATGAGCTGGGCTAGCTTTTCTTTTAGGGCGTCTATTTGGATGACAAAAATTTCATTTGATTTTTTTAAATTTATGTTTTCGTCGCTTATCTTTGAAAGCTCGCTTTTTAGGGCGTCATTTAGCTCTTCAAGGGTAAAATTCTTGCCCTGAGCGTCTTTTAAATTTGCTAAAGCTGCTATGATAGCTTGCTCTTTATTTTCAAGGGTGTTTTGAGTTAGGACGTATTTTACGACGACAGCGCCGATTAGCAGCATAAAAACAAAGAGCAGACCCGCCATCAAGTCTGCGTACGAAACCCAAAAGCTCGATTGATCTTCGTTATTTTTGTCTATTTTCATTGCACTAGATTTTCGATTTTTTCTATTACAGAATTTGCTTCTTTATCGATCTCGTCTATATTCTTCTTAAGCTCAGCAATGAGGCTCTCACGCTCTTTTTCGCGCTCCAAGCTCCTACCCTCTTGCTCATAAGCTGCCTTAAATATCGTCGCACTCTCCACGAGCGAGGTTCTAAATGCCTTTAACGCCTCGTTTTGCTCTTTCATCAAAGAGAGAGAAAATTCTTTTAAAATGGCATCAAAACTCTTGATAGTCTGCTCAAATTTAAGCTGGCTCTCTTTTGTGGCGTTTAAATTTCTACTAAAAATTTCGCCAAGCTTTGCATGCTCGGTTAAAATTTTAACCTCCATATCTTTAAAGGCGTTAGAAAACGCACCAACCGCTTTTAATATATCGGAGTGGATTTTTACAAATTCATCTTGTTTTAGCCCAGATTCATTTAGCATTTTTAAATTTGCGCTAAGCTCTGCCTTGCTTTGATTGATGATATTTTTTTCAACCTCGCAAAGCTCTTTTAGGCTGTTAAATTTCTCATTTGTCTGCTCGCTTAGCTCTTTTATAAATTTATCATCAAGCACCATTTTAAAGGCGTCGTGACTATCTTTAAAGTAGCCCACACTTGCTTTCATGAAATTTGCATTTAGCTCATTTTCCTGCCAGAAAAACTCACGGCTTAGCTCTTTTTGCTCGCTGTAAAATCTCTCAAATTTGCTAATGCCGATCTTTTCAAAAAACATCCACCAAAGCGCCAAAAATATGCCGTAAATCGATACATAAAACGCTGTAGCCACGCCATTTAGCAGTATAGCGATCTCTTTTTCAAGGCCATTTGCAGTGCTTGAGCTAAAGCTTGGCATAGAGATAGCGATACTGATAAATGTGCCCAAAATTCCAAGCATAGGAAAGACTGCTTGGCCTATGTTTGCTAGATTGTCATTTCTAAAATTTCTTGTATAGCTCTCGAAAAAATCTTCAAATTTAGCGTTTGCCTTTTTGACGCCTGAAATTTCAAAGAGATGAGCGATGATAAATTCTTTTAGCCTTATCTTGTAGTCTTTGGCATTTGCTAAGAAATTTGAGTAAGCTACCAAGGCACTATGGCGTGAAAATATAAAAGCGACAAAGAGTATAACGCCCATCATCATGATGGTATGAAGCTTCATCTGAAAATTTATAACGCCAAGATACGCTAGTATCGCCAAGATGTAGATAGCTAAAGGGATAAAGATAACTTTAAAAAAGACAAAGAAAGAGTGAGCTTGGCGCTCTTTTGGCACGCTTAGCTCACTAAAATCATTTTGATTTTGCATAGGATTAGTTCCTATTTAGGCAGTTTAAGTCGCTAAAAGCAGTCTGAAGACGCTTAACCATACTCTCCTCGCCACTTCTTAGCCATTTCCTTGGATCGTAGTATTTTTTATTTGGCTTATCATCGCCCTCTGGGTTGCCGATCTGGCCTTGCAAGTATGCTCTATTTTTAGCCTCATACTCGCGCACACCGTCCCAGAAAGCCCACTGCGTATCAGTATCAATGTTCATCTTGATAACGCCGTAACTCACAGCATTTTTGATATCTTTTAGCTCACTGCCACTACCGCCATGAAATACAAAATTTACAGGTTTGTCGCTTTTTGTATTAAATTTCTTTGCCACATAGGCTTGTGAGTTTTTAAGAATTTCTGGTCTTAGCACAACATTGCCTGGTTTATAGACACCATGAACATTGCCAAAACTAGCTGCGATGCTAAATTTATCGCTTATCTTACTTAGTCTTTCATAAGCAAGCGCGACGTCCTCTGGCTGAGTGTAGAGAAGCGCGTTATCAACGCTTGTGTTATCTACGCCATCTTCTTCGCCACCAGTGACGCCAAGCTCTATTTCTAGGCTGATGCCAAGCTCGCTAAGCTCTTTTAGGTACTTCTCGCATGTGCTTAAATTTTCGTTGATATTCTCTTCACTAAGATCAAGCATATGAGAGCTAAAAAGTGGCACGCCGTGAGTTTTTTTATACTCATGGCTTGCTTTTACTAGCTCATCTATCCAAGGCAAAAGCTTTCTAGCAGCGTGGTCTGTGTGTAAAATGACTGGCACGCCGTAAGCCTTGGCAAGTAGATGAACGTGCTTTGCTCCAGCGATCGCACCAAGAACGGCTGCGTTTTCGCAGGCTTTACCAGCGTAAAAACCTGCACCGCCATTACTAAACTGAACGATAACAGGCGAGTTAGCAACCTTTGCCGCTTCTAAAACAGCATTTACTGAGTCGCTGCCTACGACATTTACAGCAGGTATTGCAAAACCTTGCTCTTTGGCATAAGCATAAAGTTTTGTTACATCATCTCCGCTTAAAACACCAGGTTTTACGATATCTAAAACGCCCATTTTATCCTCCAAATTTTATTTGTATTCTATCTTTGCTTTTTGGCGTAGAGCTTCACTTTTTTGTCTAACAGCAGCTTGGAATTTCTCCATTTTTACAGCTTGCTCGATCTCTGGTTTTGCTTGTTCAAAGCTTACAGTACCAGCAGCTTTACCATCTTCTTTTAAGATAACATGGTAGCCAAACTGAGTTTTAACTGGCTTAGTTGAAACTGTGCCATTAGCCATTGAAAATGCTGCGTCTGCAAAAGGTTTTACCATTTGGCTTTGACCAAACCAGCCAAGCTCGCCACCGTGTGCTGCTGAGCCTTTGTCGATTGATTTTTGGCTTGCTAGCTCTGCAAATTTCTTAGTTAGAGCCTCGCCTTTTAAATTTTTAAGTTGAGCGATGATGTCATTTGCTGTTTTTTCATCTTCAACTAAGATATGTCTTGCTCTTGCTTGAGCTGGTTGGTTCATGCTAGCTTTGTTTTTGTTGTAAAAATCTCTTAAATCGCTATCGCTTACTTTTATACCGTCAAATAATTTTCTCATATAAAGCTCAACTGCAATGCCTTCTTGTGCAGCTTTTACAGCCTTGATGTAATCAACATCTTTTTCAATGCCTGTCGCTTTTGCGTCTTTTAAAAGAAGTTTTCTGTTGATTAGATCGTCGATTATACGTTTTTTCTCATTTGGTTGAAGCTTGCTAGCGTCAAAACCTGGCATAGCCGCTGATAAAAGTGCTGAGATATCGCTATCATTTATAGCATCGCCATCAACTGTTGCAACTACTGCTGCGTTTAGAGTGACAGCTGCAGCTAAACTTAAAACTGCTGGAAACAAAAATTTTTTCATATAAATCCTTTAAAAAATTGATTTTATGGGCAAGATTATATCAAATAATGCGGTAACTTTTCGTTTAACTTGCAATTTTAGGTAAAATAGCCAAATGAGAACAAAAAAAGATATTTTAGAGATAAAAAGAAGGCTTTTAGAAGAGTTTAAAGACGCAAAAAGCGAGCTTAAATTTAGAAATTTATATGAACTTCTTGTTTGCGTCATGCTCTCAGCTCAGTGCACAGACAAAAGGGTAAATTTGATCACCCCTGCCCTATTTGAGGCGTATAAAGATGTTTTTGAGCTAGCAAGTGCAAATTTAGCCAGTTTAAAACTCATGATAAACTCATGCAGCTTTTTTAACAACAAAGCCGTAAATTTAATCAAGATGGCAAACAGCGTGGTCGAGCTCTATAACGGAGAAATTCCACTTGATGAAGAGAAGCTAAAAGCGCTTGCTGGAGTTGGGCAAAAGACCGCTCACGTCGTGCTTTTAGAGGCTACAAACGCAAATGTAATGGCTGTTGATACTCATGTTTTTAGAGTATCACATAGACTCGGTTTAAGCAGTGCAAAGACGCCAGAAGCGACTGAAGAGGATCTAACTCTTGCCTTTAAAACCGACCTTGGTAAGCTTCATCAAGCTATGGTTCTTTTTGGGCGCTACACCTGCAAGGCTAAAAAACCGCTTTGTTTTGAATGTATCTTAAGCGATCTTTGTAAAAGCAAGGATAAGGTGATATAGAAAAATTTGCTAGAAATTTCTAGCAAATTTTGTTTTTATGAGTTATATTTTTTAACAATACCGCGAACGACTTTTTCTATAAAAAGCGCAGAGGCAACTTCGCAGTGCTCCCTTGTAGAGTGAGGTGAGTAGATGTTTGGTCCAATAGAGCATGCACTAAGACCCGCTTTTTTCTCCAAAAGCACTCCGCACTCAAGTCCAGCATGCACGGCTGTTATCCTTGCTTCTGGCTTATAAATTTTAAGCTCTTCTAAGATATCGTTTGCAAATTTATCATTTATAGGCTTCCAAGCAGGGTTTCTGTCTTTACTAATGACGTTAAAACCGACCGCTTTTGCAAGCTCAGAAATTTCAAATTCCATCCTATTTAGCCCGTCTTTACTCATTGATCTTGCGAAAAACTCCACTTCAAGTGTGCCGTCATCTTTGATCTTTGCCAAAGAGAGATTGACACTATCTTGCGGTATGCCTAGCTCGCAGTTGTAAGCTCTTACGCCTTGTGAAAATGAGTTTATTAAAGCTAAAATTTTCTCGCCATTTTCTAAAATTTCTTCGCCAGTGCCAAGCTTTTTCACGCTTAAATTTTCACACTCGCTCTTTAGCTCTTTATCACTTAACACAAGCGCAGTTGCGCTACTTGGGATAGAGTTGCTTCGCTCGCCACCTTCAAATTTAACAAGCTTGCAGCCATTTTTAGTCACAAATGTAGCCAAAACCTTGATCGCATTTGGGATATTTTTATGTATCTCATTGCCAGAGTGACCGCCTGGTAGGCCGCTCACTTTTACTTCGTAAAGCGTGCTCTCTTTTGTTTTTTTGCTATTTAGCGCGATAGTAGCAAACAAATTTACACCGCCAGCGCAGCCGATAGTGACGCGGTCGTCTTCTTCGCTGTCTAAATTTAAAAGCTTATCGGCTTTTAGATCGCCGCTAAAGCCAGCAGCTCCGACCATGCCGACCTCTTCGTTGTTTGTAAAGAGGCACTCAATGTCATCAAATTCACTTATCATCTGCATCATGATAGCTACGCCTATGCCGTTATCAGCACCCAAAGATGAGTTTTTAGCTCTCATGTAGCCATCATCGCCATAAACTATCTCGATCTTTGGCGCATCGCCCATGCAGACCATATCGTAGTGGCTCTGCAAGCAAATTTTTGGCTTGCCTTTGAATGCATGAACGTTGCCAAAGCTATCGACCACGACCTCACAGCCCTTGTCTTTTGCATAGCTAGCCAGAAAATCACGCATCTTATCAGTATCGTAACTGCAGTGCGGTATCGTCGCAAGTGTCTCAAATTTCGTTAGAACTTCGCTCTTTGACATATTTGCCTCCATTAAATTTATTTTATCTCGCCCTTATAGCCAGTCGCATCGACCGCTTTTAAAAGCTCTTTTTCATCGACCTTGTCATCTGCTATAACGACAGCTTTTCGCTCTTTTAGCGACACGTCTGCCTTTTTTACGCCCTCAACACTAAGTGCGGCCTTTCTTACTATCGCCGTGCAAAGCGGACAGTGCATGCTGGGTACTGAAATTTCTATCGTTTTCTCAGCGTAGCTTGCAGCCACCAAAAGGGCTAAAACTAAAATTTTACGCATAAATTTCTCCTAAAAGCTCCGGATATGTAAGAAGTAAAAGCAAAATCACTCCAAAAAGTATATATATAAGTATCCATTTTTTCTTTTTATAGCTTAGGTTGCAGCTTTTTGGCTTGTAAAACAGAGCTACACCAGAGATCACAAAGCAAATAACCGCCACGACGCTTAAAGGGACGCGGTACTCGTATAAATTTTGTGTCCAAGATAGAAATGAAAAAGATGTGCCAAAAAGCAAGAAAAGAAGTGCCGGCAAGCAGCACAAGGTAGCGCCGATAGCACTACCTATGGATGTTAGTATCAGCCAAAAGGCTCTCATTTTAGCTCTGTTGAGACGTAGTCGTAGCTAAATTCTTTTGGCGAATAGTAGTTTTGTGTGTTGCCATCGACTTCAGCGTATGGATAGCCAAAGTTATTTAGCGGTGTTTGCTCTGGGGTTGGCTTTAAGATAAAGTCACGTCCGTAGTTAAAGCCTATCCAGCACATCTCCCAGTTACCAAAGCAATAATCCCTAACAGCTACAATCTTAGCGTCGTCGTTTGTTAATTTCTCACCTAGTCTTACCTTTGTAACATCAGCTGGATCAACCGGTATCCAACCATAGCCTTTTAGGTAAAACTCAGCCCTGCAGTGCTGTCCGCCTGAAATTTTAGCTACGCCGTCTTTTGCGCTACCCATTTGATCTGAAAATCTAGACTGACCAACTCTAATGCCAAAAATTTCTCTTGCTGGAATGCCGACTGATCTGCAAAGTCCCACAAAAACTGAGTTTATGTCAGTGCATTTGCCAACTAGCTTGCCACTTTCTAGTATGGCTTTAACGTCGCCAGTGCCACATCCAATGACGCTGTTATCACGCTGCATAGTGTTTGCAACCCACGTATATATCGCTTTTGCACGCTCCAAATCGCCCTTTAAATTTCCAACGATCTCTAGTGCTTTTGCCCTTACGACGCCGTCAGTTGGGATGTGTGAAGTTGGTTTTAAAAACTCCAAAACAGCAGGATCGACCTTCTCATTTGGATCGAAATTTACCTTACTAAAGTCGGTATTGCGCTCTGTTGTTTGGATCTTAAACTGGATATTTAAAATAGGTCTTTGCTCATTTTCTTCAAATTCGCCATACATTGTTGGTATTAGCGTGTCTGAGATATAGACGTTTTTAGCGGTTGTGTTTATGACGTAGTCTTGGGTTAGTTGCTGATAAGTGGTGCTTAGCGGAAGTGGTAGCCAAATTCTCGAGCTTTTGCCCTTTTCAAGTATCTGGTGTTTGAAATTTACATCAAAATTTCTAACTACTGGGTTTGCTGGCTCGTCGCTAGCTAGAGTGACACTTGGAAGCAGACTTGCTGCACCTAAAAAACTACTGAATTTAAAAAAATCTCTTCTTTGCATAAAATGCCTTTTGCTTAATCTTAGCCAAACTTGGCTCTAAAACTGCCTGCTATTCTAGCATAAAATTTTTATTTATGATAAAATCCGCCACATGAAAAAGATTATATTTTTAGGCTTTATAGCGCTATTTTGCAACGGTTGTCTTTATATGAACGAGCGTGGAGTTTCGACTCAATATTATAATGATTGTAAAGAGTATTATGACGCGACTGGCACCTACCAAAAAGAGTGTCCGCACAACATCGTCGACTGGAAATAGCGTGGATCTTAGCAAATTTAACGAGCAGCAAAAGCAAATTTTAAATAAAATAGAAAATTTAGCAAATTTTGATTGCGAATTTAGCCTCTCTGATAGCGTAAATGTCAAATTTAAAAATTTAGACCAAGCCAAAAAAGATGAAATTTACAACCTCGCCCTTAGCCTAAAGCCTTGGCGAAAAGGGCCATTTTTACTTGATGATATATATATAGATAGCGAGTGGCAAAGTTTTATTAAATTTAACATCCTTGCCCCGCATCTAAATTTAGCTAACAAAAGTGTGGCTGACGTGGGTTGCAACAATGGATATTATATGTTTAAGATGCTTGAGTACGCCCCAAAAAGCATAACTGGCTTTGATCCTAGCGTGCATACATATTTGCAGTTTGCTTTTTTAAATAAATTTATCCGCTCAAATATCAACTATGAGCTTCTTGGAGTAGAGAGCTTGCCTGAATACGCAGCGAAATTTGATACTATTTTTTGCCTTGGTGTCATCTACCATAGAAGCGATCCTATAAAGATGCTAAAAGAGCTAAAAACCGCGCTAAATCCTGGCGGCGAGCTATTTTTAGATACGATGTATATAGATATGGATGGCGATTTTGCGCTAAGCCCAAAAGATAGGTACTCAAAAATTCCAAATATCTACTTTGTACCAACGCTTAGTGCGCTTTGTAACTGGTGTGAGAGGGCTAAATTTAAGGACTTTACCCTGCTTGAGACAAAGGCGACTGATCTAAATGAGCAGCGAAAAACGCAGTGGATAGACGGAGAGAGTCTTGGAAATTTCCTAGACCCAGATGACAGCACAGAGACCATCGAGGGCTATCCAGCCCCAAAAAGAGCCTATGTAAGAGTTAAAATTTAAGGATAAATATGGCAGATGAAAATATTTTTGAAGCAAAAGACGAGTCGCAAATAATCCTCCCAGAGGACGAAAACCCGCTAAGAAATGAGATAAAAACAGCTCCTTTAACAAAGCTAAATTTTAGTGGAACGGCATTTTTACTTGAGAAAAATCACGCAAAAACTAGATTTTTTACCACGGCTGACATGGTAAGTGACGCTGAGGGGCTCATACATAGCGGTTTTGTCTTCATGGGGGCAAACTACGCAGCACTTTTAGCTATAAACGAAGAATTTTGCGTTAGCATCGGTGCTAGGATAAATTTCTTTGGACCGCTCAAACTTGGCGATGTGGTTGAATTTGACGCACAAGCAAGGTTTGAAGAGAGTAGAAAAAGAGAGGTAAAAGTGATAGGCTACGTAAAAGAGATCAAGATCTTTGAGGGCATCTTTCAGCTAGTCACACTTGAAGAGCATATCTTTGTCGCTCAGCAAAAAAATATCCAAAAAGAAGCCGCTATAAGACAAAAGAAAGAGCGCGAAGAGGCGCAGGCTAAAAACAACGTCTAAATTTAACTGATGAGATATAAATTCTCATCTTTTAACTTCAAATAAACTCAAATTTTTAAAGACAAATCTTATCTTATTATCTTATTTTGGTAAACGATCGGTAATAATTTTTGATTTTTTTAACGAAATTTAAGCTATAAAATTAATTTTCTATGATAATATCCTTTCAAAACATTTTTATCAAAAGGAGATTTAGATGAAACTTACAAAAGTTAGCTTAGCTGCTTTGGTTGCTTTAGGTGCATTTTCAAGCGTTGCAAGTGCAACTCCACTTGAAGAAGCTATAAAAAACGTAGATCTTTCAGGATTTGCAAGATATCGTTATACAAACGATTACACTAAAAAATCAACGGCGAACACAGGAACAGAAAAAGGTAGCAATGCTGGACACGTATTTAGAATGCAAACAGCATTTAAAGCTGCTATAGACGACAACTTCTTTGGCGTTTTAAATTTAAGATATGAAGCAAAAGATAACTCAGGCGATGGCGTTACCAAAGGCACAGACAAAACAGACACAACTGGATCGTTTGGTGTATATGAGATGTATTTAGGCTATAAGGTAGGCAATACTACTATTACAGCTGGTAAGCAGCTACTAGGAACATTCTATGATGATAAAGATATAGCAGGCACAGGTATTAAAGTAGTAAATACTGATGTTTCAGGTCTTACTCTAGCAGCAGCTGCATTTGATGCAGTGCAAAACGATGGCTATGAAATAGATGGTCCTCTACTAAAAACACTTACAGGAGTTATCAGCGATGCTCCTGGTAATATATACTATTTAGGTGCAGCTGGTAACTATGACCCTGTAGCATTTCAAATAGCTATTGCAAACGTTCAAGAAGTAGCTACACTTTATGGTGCTGAAGCTGGTGTAAGCTTTAATGTAACTGATGATGTTAATCTAAATCTAAAAGGACAGTATGTTCATAATCAATCAGACTACGATCTAGTAGCTGATGCAAATTTCTGGGCTATCCAAGCTGGCACAAAACTATTTGGTGCTAAACTTAACGCTGGTTATTTAGACTTCGATGCCAAAAACAAAGACAATAACAAAATTTCATTTGTAACTCTTGATGCAAATGGTGGTCTAATCAACCCAACTAAGATCTTAAATGGTGTAATGAGTAATGGTAGTCAATACTATAACAATATCACAGGTGATAATAACTACTGGTTTGTTAATGCTGGATATGATATAGATAAATTTGGCTTTGGTGCTGGATATACTCAAGGTAAAGGTACAAGCTATGCGCTTGGCAAAGAGAGAGCAAAAAGAAACGAATGGTCTCTTGATGCTAGCTATAAATACAGCAAAAAACTCACATTCCTTTCTTGGTATGCAGCTGCTAAAGACAAAAAAGACGGCGAAAGCTACAAACAAGATCGTATCAGATTTGAAGCAAAATATAGCTTCTAAAAACATTTATCCGAGCGAGCTTTCGCTCGGATCTTATAAACTTCTCAATACTTAATCCAAATCAGCAATCCTTTCAAATAAACCCAATATAATGCCAAACAAAAAAGGCAAAAAAATGTATCTTTTTTCTCTCATTACGCATTTAGTTTGCGCCATTATCTTTATAGGATATGTGTTTTTTGATGTTTGCATATATCCATTTGCTAAAAAAACGATAAGTCCTCAAACTCTTGAAGCTGTCAAAAAGGCTTACACAAAAGGCAGTGCAAAGGTTTTTGGCACGGCATTTTTACTACTTTTGATAAGTGGGGCATACATGGCAAAGGACTATCTTGGAGGCGAGCATGGTTGGTGGCAAAGCAACTTTCAAAAGCTCTTACTAGCAAAGATTGCAGTTTTACTTCTAATGTGTCTTATCACTTTCATCTCTGTTTTTAATGTCACTATTTTAAAAAAACCAGATCCGTTTGGTAAATTTTCACACCTTATAGCTCTTGTGCTTTGTCTAGCAATGGTCATTCTGGCAAAACTTATGTGGTGGCTTTAGCAAAACTTGGCCATAAATTTAAAGCACAATTTTACAACCAAGCCCAAATAAATTTAATCTATGCTCTTTAGCTTATCCTTATTTAGCCCCTCTTCTATACGCTTGATCTCCTCGCTTCCATCTCTTACGACACTTTTGTCGTATTTTAGATACTCATCTATCTTTTTTGGATACTCGACATGAGTTAGGATAAATTTAAAGACATTTAGCCTAGCCTCTTTTTTATTGTCGCTTGAGACGATCACCCACGGCGAGATGCTGTTGTGAGAGGCAAGTAGCATCGAGTATTTGGCGATGGAGTACTGATCCCAAAGCTCTTGTGCTTTTTGATCTACTGGAGAGATTTTAAACTGCTTTAGTGGGTCGTTTAAACGCTCTTTGAAACGCTTTTTTTGCTCCTCTTTTGTGATAGAGAGGTAAATTTTAAAGAAAATGATGCCTGAGTTTATGATCATCTCTTCAAATTTTGGCACTTCACGCAGAAATTCCTTATGCTCAGCCTGCGTGCAAAAGCCCATCACTGGCTCAACTCCAGCTCTGTTGTACCAGCTCCTATCAAAGATGACGATCTCGCCAGCGCTTGGCAGATGTGTCACATATCTTTGAAAGTACCACTGCGTCTTCTCGACGTCGCTTGGTTTTGTAAGCGCCACGATACGGCAACCGCGCGGATTTAGATGCTCTGTTAAGCGCTTTATCGTGCCACCTTTGCCAGCTGCGTCTCGCCCCTCCATTAGCATAAGCACTCTAAGCCCCTTATCTTTGACATGATTTTGGAATTTTAAAAGTTCTATCTGAAGCAGTCTTAGCTCTTCTTCGTAGCCAAGTTTATCGCTCTTTTGGTGTTTTTTATCTTTTGACATCATCGCTCCTTTTAAAAATTTCACGCTTTTTCACGATTTTACTATAAAATAGAATAAATTTAAGAATTTAGACTAAAATCATCTCTTTTGATTTAGCAAGGATTAGCATGTTTTTTAAATTTATTTTTTCTCTCATTTTGTTTGCAAGCTCGCTTTTTGCCGAGGTTTTAGACGTTAGTAAGGCATTTGTTTTAAGCCCAAGTATCGATGAACAAGGTGTTGAGATCAAGTTTAAATTTGGTGAAAATATCTACCTTTACAAAGATAGCTTTGAGATTAAACTTGGCGAAGAGAAGATAAACAGCCTCCTAAATATGCCAAAGAGCGAAAACACCGGCGAATATGAAATTTACCCAAAAGATTTTTCACTGTTTATCCCATTAAATTTAGTAAAAGAGCATCTTAAAAATAGTAGTGTTAGGCTAAATTTAAGCTATCAAGGTTGTGCTAAAAATGGCATCTGTTACCGCCCGCAAACTAAAATTTATGACATTTTTGAGAAATTTGGCAAATTTAGCATCATAGCCTTTGAAAAAGAGCAAAAAGATGAAACCAATCCTGAATTTACCGAGCTTTCAGAAGATCAAAACATCGCAAACGAGCTAAGTAGCAAAAACTTTTTTATCTCGCTTGCGACATTTTTTGGCTACGGCCTCTTGCTCTCGCTCACACCTTGCGTCTTTCCGATGATACCGATCTTATCAAGCATCATCGTCTCAAAGGGTGGCAGCCTAAATGCCAAAAAAGGTTTCTTGCTCTCGCTAGTTTATGTCGTTGCGATGAGCCTTGCCTACGCGCTTGCTGGCGTTGGAGCAAGCCTACTTGGCTTTGGCATCGCAGGGGCTCTGCAAAACATCTACGTGCTCGGCGCATTTGCGGCCATTTTTATCATCTTAAGCTTTAGTATGTTTGGCTTTTACGACATCAAACTGCCGTCAAAATTTGAAAACTTAATCAGCAAAAAGTCACAAAACAGCTCAGGCCTCGTCGGTGTTTTCATCATGGGCTTTGCCTCAGCGCTCATCGTCTCGCCTTGCGTGGCAGCACCGCTAGCAGGCGCACTTCTTTACATCGCGCAAAGTGGAGACGCCATTTACGGGGGCATCATGCTCTTTGTCATGGGGCTAGGCATGGGTGTGCCGCTTCTTGTGATAGGGCTAAGCTCTGGCAAGCTCATGCCAAGACCTGGCGGCTGGATGGATGAAGTTAAAAAACTCTTTGGCTTTTTGATGCTCATCATGGCCGTTTGGATCCTAGCACGCGTGCTTGGAGCGTTTTTTGAGCTACTAGGATATGGCGTCATAGGCGTATTTGCGGCCATTTATCTTGGAGCGTTTGAGGCAGCAAATAGTGGCTGGGCTAAATTTAAAAAAGCACTTTGCGTGCTAGTTTTTATCTACTCACTCATGCTAATTATCGGCGCATTTTTGGGCTCAAAAGATGCCTTTTCGCCACTTTCTGGGCTAAATTTAGCCAAAAACGAGAGCGAGCTAAATTTCAAACAAGCTAGAAATTTAAACGAGCTAAATGAGATGATAAAAAGCTCGAGCAAGCCAGTACTTGTGGATTTTTATGCCGACTGGTGCGCGAGCTGCAAAGAGATAGAGCACATCACTTTTAAGGACGCTGGCGTGAAAAATGCTTTGGCAAATTTTACGCTTATTCGCATCGATGTGACAAGTGGCGGGGCGCAAAATGATGAGATGTTGAGAAATTTTGGGCTCATCGATCCGCCTGCACTTCTACTTTTTAAAGACGGCGAAGAGCAAAAAGCGCTTAGGACGATCGGCTTTATAAATGCTAAAAATTTCATAGCAAAGCTTGAGAAAATTTAGATTGCAAAGGCAAATTTGGCTGGAATTTTAAATTTATCAGCCAAATTTCTCTAGGTTTTTCAGACCTTGTAACTAGCTAGAAAAGTGGCAACTAAGTAAAATCAGCTACCAAATTTATATCGTGCGGCGACGTGAGTAAAATTGCAAAGTCAAAACTTGCAATCATCTTAAATTTATCAAATTTTAAAAAATATCAGCGAATTTGGTTTGGTTCTAGGATAGTAAAACAACCAAAATTTAATCAAATTTTGCACCAAATCGCGTGCTACAAGACCGTAATGCAAAAACAAAACTAAGTAAAGCATACGATTATCTTAAATTTATGAAATTTTAAAACATCTCAGCAAATATAAAATTTGCTAAAACGACCCAAGCCGCAAAGCTTACAATAAATTTAACCTAGCCTTAGGATTCAACCAAAATGCAATCAAATTTCACTCATCTCACGCACAAACAAGACCGCGAATCAAAAAACTTCAGTCAAGTTTGCAATTTAGAACATCTCAGCAAATAGATAAAATTATTCAAGTAAATTTAAAATATGAAGTTTGCAATAAATTTAACCAATAACAGGGCAAAATTGAGCAAGACCGCAAAATCAAAGACAAAAAAAATCAGCTAAACCATTACTCAAATTTATAAAAATTTAGAACTTGCTCTGCCGTAGCAAAGACGCCAAAGCAGAGCAAATTTAGGCTCATTTGCCAAATTTAGCAAGCGCTCTTTGGTAGTCCTCTTCGCTATCGATGCCGATACTTTGACTTTCAACCTCTAGCATCGCTATCTTTTTGCCGTTTTCTAGGGCACGCAGCTGCTCGAGCTTCTCGGTGTTTTCAAGGCTTGAAGGTAAGAGGCCGCAAAACTCTTTTAGACTTTTTACGCTGTATCCGTAGATGCCAAGGTGCGCCTTGTAGCTTTTGCACTCGCTTCTGTTAAATGGTATCCTTGATCTTGAAAAGTAAAGCGCATAGCCCTCAAAATCAGTCACTACTTTGACTAAATTTTTATCATCCGCAAACTCATCGTCCATCTTTTTATAGCAAGAAAACATAAATGCTTTCCCTTTATTTTGCTCGCAAAATACCCTAAATTTAGCGATATTTTCAGGCTCGATAAATGGCTCATCAGCCTGAACATTTATGATGATCTCGCCCCCATTTAGCCCCAAAATTTGCGCCGCTTCGTTTATCCTATCGGTGCCACTTTGATGATCTTTGCTAGTTAGCACCGCTTTTATGCCGTGAGCCTTAGCGATATCAAGCACGCTTGGCTCATCCACAGCAACCGCCACATCATCCACACCGCTTACTCTAAGAGCCGTCGCCACAAACATCGGCACGCCGTTTATCTCTTTTAAAATTTTATTACTAAACCTTGTTGAGGCAAGGCGGGCTGGGATGATTATCATCGCTCGATCCATTCTAGGACGCACTTTTCGATCTCGTCCTCTTTTATGATATTTTTATGCAAAATTTTCGCGCTAAATAGCGAGTTTATCGAGCTTGGCACGCTATCATTTAAGATTTTAGCGGTCTTTGCCAGCGCATCTTTTTCATCTTTTGTATTTGTGATCTGGCACGCTTTAATCATGCTTGGAGTAAATTTCACCCAGTGCGCGGTCGATGTGATGACATTTATGCGGCCAGCATCCACCATTTTAAAGCAAGTAGCCGTATGCGGATCGATCGCGTAGCCGTCCTTTGCGAGCTTTGCGATATATGCCTCGCACTCCTTATCATCGCACCAGCTAGCCTCAAAGTCCTCTTTTAGCGCCTCAAGCTCTTGTTTGCTAAGCTTATAAAATTTGTTTTTTGCAAGGCTTTGCATGAGTTCATTAGTTCTAACGCTTCCAAATTTATCAAATAGCAATCGCTCGACGTTTGAGCTTATCAAAATGTCCATGGCCGGGCTTATCGTCTTAACCAGCTTTTTGTCTCTTAGATCATAAACGCCAGTGGTGAAAAACTGCGTCAAGATGTTGTTTGCGTTTGAGGCGATCTTGATCTTGCCGATCTTTGCGCCCATTTTTTTAGCGTAATACGCCCCAAGTGCATTGCCGAAATTTCCGCTTGGCACGATGATGTCAAAGCTCTCGTTTGCCTTAAGTGCCTTTTGTTTTAGCAAATTTGCGTAAGCGTAAGCGTGGTAGATGATCTGAAAGAGAATTCTTCCAAAATTTACTGAGTTTGCTGCACTTAGTTTAAGGCGCTTTTTCTTAAGCTCAGCCTTAAATTTATCATTTGCAAGCAACGTTTTTAGCGCCCTTTGAGCGTCGTCAAAGTCGCCTTTTATGCCAAAAACCTTTAAATTTTCACCCTGCATGGTCTGCATCTGAAGCTTTTGCACCTCGCTCGTGCCACCATCTGGATAGAGGCAGACGACCTTTATATTTTCATCGTTTGCAAAGGTTTGAAGTGTCGCAGGGCCCGTGTCACCGCTAGTTGCGCACATGATAAGGTATCTTTCGCCCCTTTCCTTTGCTAGCTGGCTAAGCAGCGAGCCAAAAGGCTGAAGTGCCATATCCTTAAATGCCCTAGTTGGGCCGTGATAGAGCTCATTTACGTATAAATTTTTATCTATTTTTTTAAAAATGACTGGGTGCTTTGGATCATCAAAGCTTGCATATCTTTTGACCGCCTTTTTGAAAAATGCCTCAGATACATCAAATTTAAATAGCGAGATGATGTAAAGTGCGAGCTTTTCGTAGCTTAGGCTTGAGAGCTCTTGCCACTTTGCCTTTGTGATCTTTGGTAGCTTCTTTGGCGCGTAAAGTCCGCCGTGAGCGGAGCTTGGGCTAAGCATGGCTGTGCTTAAATTTACATTTTTTACATTTTCATCTTTTACGCTTCTAGTTGGTGTTAGTCTCATTTTTTGCCTTTTTTGGTTGATTTTTTTATCCAATTTTCATATTTTTTAAAAACATCTTTTGGCTTAAGTGCCAAAATTTCTGGGGTTTCGTAGCTGTGGTGCTTTCTTATAAATTTAGCTACTTTTTTAAATTTCACGTCCGTTTTTATGAGTAAAATTTGCTCTTTTTCATCACAAAGCTTCTCTTGCCAAAGATAAATGCTCTTTGCACTAAAGCTACTCACGCAAGCTGCAAAACCCTTTTTCACGAGCTTTTTGCTTAGTTTTTTTGCCTCTTTTTTCTTTGCGACTGAGGTGATTAAAATTCTCATTTTGATCTAAATTTTCCTTTTAAAAAGTGGCTCATTATAACAAAATGGGCTTAAATTTGCTTCGCCAAAACCTTTTTAAACTCCTTGCTTAGCGTAACTTCAAGCGTGATAAGCGATACTCTCAGCCCAAAATCCTTTACCTTTACATAGTCTTTTTGCGTCATCAAAAGCGAGGTCGCGCCGTAGGTTTGTAAAATTTCGCTTAGCTCTTCTTTTGAAAAGTCGTAGTGATCAGGGAAAAAGACCTGTCCCACGCACTCGCCAAAAAATGCTTCAAGGCGGGCTGGGTTCGCTATAGCGGTAACTAGCACCATTTTTTCGCTTTTATTTAAAATTTCACTCTTTCTAAAGTGAGTTTGCCCTTCATGCGCTATAAAATCACCAAATTTATAAAAGCTAAATGGATATCTATAAGCCCCGCTTGGCAGGCAAAGCTTTAGCTTTGGCTCTGGGTTTGGACGCACCAAGATGTCAAATTTGGCTATATCAAATTTAGAAAATCCATCGTCTAGCAAGATATACTTTGCGCCATGCTCTTTGGCGTAGTTTATGGCTATTTTTCTATCTTCGCTTACAATCACATTTGCGTTTTTAAGGCTTGTAGCGTATATCATCGCCTCATCGCCACTTGCCGCCACGTCAAGTAAAATTTCGCCATCACGAGCGACTACCTGCATGCCTTTGCTTTTTCTTTTATAGCCCCTAAGGATGATAAAAGCGCCTTCGAAATTCTTAGCGATAGCGACGCAAAGTGGGGTCTTGCCGCTTCCTCCAAGGGTTAAGTTTCCAACGCTAATTATCTTTATACCAAAGTCTTTTTTTTGTGCGCTAAATTTCTTACAAACAACTACTAAAGTGTAGATAAGACTTAGTGGCAAAAGTAAAAATGCTAGTAAAATTTGAAAGAAATTTGGGCGAAAGAAGTAGTCATTCGCCCAAGAGTGTAAAAGGATGTTAAATTTCTTAAACACGTGATTTAGAAATTTCTTTTACCGTATTGCAGATGTATTGCACCTCTTCGTCGCTCAAACTATGATAGATAGGTAGCGACAAGACTTGTTGATATGCTTTTAGAGCATTTGGAAAGTCATTTACTTTAAGCGAATATTTATTTTTATAATAACTTAGCAAATGTATCGGTATGTAGTGCAGCGAAGTGTGAATTCCACGCTCCAAAAGCTCTCTAGCAAAGCTGTCGCGGTTTTTATTTATCTTGATGATGTACTGAGTATAGATGTGCTCGCGTTTTTTGACTGGAGTTGTGATGTTGTGACACTCTTTAAGCTCTTTATCGTAAATTTCAGCGATCTTTTTTCTACGTTTTATAAGCTCGTCTGTCTTTTCAAGCTGAGCAATAGAAAATGCCGCATTTATCGAGTTTATGTCGTATTTTAAACCGATATCAACGACGTCGTAGATGTAGCTTAAACTACCAAATTTATCTATACCATTTACAAGGGCGTAGTTACGAAGTAGTTTTGCTTTTTTATAGACCTCTTCGTCATTTGTCGTGAAAAATCCAACTGTTGAGATAGGATTTTGCACGCGCGAGTTTGTCTGAAAGCATGATAAAAACGAGTCTGAACCAACCTTTTTGCCATTGTATGTTAGTCCTATGCCTCGGTTTGCATCATCTAAAACGACGATGCCATATTTTTCGCAGATAGCCTTTATCTCATCAAGCCTAGCGCTTTGTCCAGCGATGTGTGAGATAAAAGCACATTTTAGTTTTTTGTGATTTTGTTCTTTTAGCACCTTTTCAAGGGCTTCTGGGCTGATGTTAAAGTCCTCTTCATCGATATCAACAAAGATAGGCTCAGCATCAAAATGTCTAACAGCCTGAGCCACGCTAGGGAAGGCATTTACTGAGCAGATGACCTTGTCACCGCGCTTTGTATCCATCGCACTTAGCGCTAGGTGGTGTGCTGCTGCGATATTGTTTGTAGTGACTACAAATTTCGCACCAAAGTACTCTTTGATCTTTTCTTCAAATTTAGCAACCGTATCAGTAGCATTTTCAGAACGCAAAGCCTCCCCTATGAGCTCACTTTCGCGCTCAGTGATAGTCGGTTTGTAAAACGGAATTTCTCTCATATCAAATCCTTTTAAATTTTCACTATCAACGGCATTTGTCGTTTAAACCTGTTTGACACAACTCTATTTTCTATATCCAAGACCGCTTTTAATCCAAACTTTTTGATGGCTTGCTCCTTGTTATTTTCTAAATTTTGTAAAATTTCATCAATGACAGCATAGCTGTAACCTATGTCGCCCTCGTCACTTTGCCCATCCCAAAGATCGGCCGAAGGTGCTTTTTTGATAAAATTTTCATCAACACCAAGATGTTTTGCAAATTCAAAAATTTCACTCTTATAAAGCTCTCCGATAGGATTTATCGCGCATGCCAAATCCCCAAATATCGTGCCATAGCCAAGCATAAGCTCACTTTTGTTGCTTGTGCCGATGACTAGAGCGTTTATACTAGATGAATAATCATAAAGCAAGCTCATTCTAACTCTAGCTGCTAAATTCCCTTTTCTTAAATTGCTTAAATTTACATCTATCGTTTCGTAAAAGGCATTTAAAATGCTCTCAATGGATAAAACCTTATATTTTATGTTTAGTTTTTCACATAAATTTAAGGCGTCGTCCATATTTTCTTTGTTTGATGATGCTGTTGGCATAATGAGTGCATGAGTTTCATCTGGCTTTGCTCTCGCACAAAGTGTCGCAACTACAGCAGAATCAATACCGCCACTTACGCCTAATAGTAGATTTTTACCTTTAGTTTTATCTTTTAAGCTAAAAACCAAGGTTTCTTCTATTTTTTGATACCCCTTCATTGTCCCTTTGCCTAAATTTGCTTCCTTTTGCAAAAATTATACTAATTAAATTTAAAATTTTTCTTTAAGTTTAAGTAAAAAGATGTAAATATTTAAGAAATGATAAATTTAAGGTAAGAAATGAGAGTAATGCATAAAAGTTTTGGCGATTTTGGGACAAATTGCTACATCGTTACCAAAAATGGCTCAAGTTTGGTGATAGATCCAGGCGATGGGGCAAAAGGGTGGGTTTTGCAAAATGCACAAAATTTAAAGGCAATACTTTGCACTCATGGGCATTTTGACCATATTTACGACGTGAGCGAGCTAAAAAATGAGCTAAAAATCCCAGTTTATATCAATAAATTTGACGCTTTTATGTGCGAGAGTGACATTTTTGGCTATATGAAAAACACCTTTGTGTCAGATGTTTTGGCTCAAGGCGATGAGAGCTTTGTAGTGGATGACTTTTCTTTTAAATTTCACCATTTTCCAGGGCACACTCCAGGCTGCTCGATGATAGAGATAGAAGATGCGATGTTTAGTGGAGATTTTTTATTTAAAGGTAGCATCGGACGCTGGGACTTTCCATATTCAGATAAAGATGAGATGCTAGAAAGCTTAAAAAAATGTAAAAATCTAAAGGGCGACTTCGCACTTTACCCAGGACACGGCGAAAGTAGCACGCTAAAAGCCGAGCAACAAGAGCTTGATAGATGGGTGGAGATCGTTAAAAGGTCTTGATTTTTGAGTGCGGCAAATTTTTACATTTTAGAAATTTATATTTTTTGTCTTATAAGATGATGTTGTAAGTGTGTTAAGAAGTGTTTAGAAGTTTAAATTTATAAGTTAAATTTAAAGAGCAAGGCTGGTTGCCCTGCTCTAGAAGTTTTACTCGACTTCAGCGTCTATGACGTCGTCGTCTTTTTTGTTATTTCCGCCGTTTGCACCAGCGTTTTCATCTTTTTTATACATAGCTTCTGCTAGTTTGTGGCTAGCTTTGCTTAGAGCTTCTACCTTTGCATCGATTTGCTCTTTTGAAGAGTTTTCATCTTTTAGAACCTCTTTTAGATCATTTAGCGCAGCTTCGATGTTGCTTCTATCCTCAGCTGGGACTTTCTCGCCAAGCTCGCTCATGCTCTTTTCAGTTTGATGAACAAGAGCATCTGCTTGGTTTCTAGCTTCGACTGCGTCTTTGCGCTTTTTATCCTCTTCTTTGTGAAGCTCAGCATCTTTTACCATGCTATTTATCTCATCTTCGCTAAGACCGCTTGATCCTGAGATAGTGATATTTTGGGCTTTGCCAGTCGCTTTATCTTTTGCTGAAACGGTTAAAATTCCGTTTGCGTCGATGTCAAATTCAACTTCGATTTGAGGCACGCCTCTTGGAGCTGCTGGGATGCCCTCTAAGTTGAAGTTACCAAGTGATTTGTTATCCCTTGCAAACTCACGCTCACCTTGTAAAACCATGATAGTAACGGCACTTTGGTTATCTTCAGCAGTTGAGAAGACTTGACTTTTCTTAGTTGGTATAGTTGTGCCTTTTTCGATGATCTTTGTCATCACGCCGCCAAGTGTCTCGATACCAAGGCTAAGTGGAGTAACGTCAAGAAGTAGCACATCTTTAACGTCGCCTTTTATAACCGCACCTTGGATCGCAGCACCGATAGCCACGACTTCATCTGGATTTACGCTCTTATTTAGCTCTTTGCCAAATGCCTTTTTAACCTCTTCTTGAACAAGTGGCACACGAGTTGAACCACCGACCATTACGACCTCTTTGATGTCGCTCTTGCTTAGACCTGCATCTTTGATGACTTCATTTATCTTAGTGATAGTCTCACCCACAAGTGAGTCGATCATGCCTTCAAATTTAGCACGAGTTAGCTTTTTGACAAGGTGTTTTGGGCCAGTCGCATCAGCTGTGATAAATGGTAAATTTATCTCAGTCTCTTGAGCTGAGCTTAGCTCTTTTTTAGCATTTTCAGCTGCTTCTTTCAAGCGTTGAAGTGCCATGATATCGCCTTTTAGATCGATACCAGTTTCGTTTTTAAACTCACTTACTAGCCAGTCGATGATCTTGTTATCAAAGTCATCACCACCTAAGAATGCGTTACCGCCAGTTGCCAAAACTTCAACGATATTATCGCCAGTTTCAAGCACTGTAACGTCAAATGTACCACCACCTAGGTCATAAACTAAAATTTTCTCAGCCTCTTTTTTATCAAGACCATAAGCAAGCGCCGCAGCTGTTGGCTCGTTGATGATACGAAGTACGTTTAGCCCTGCGATAGTTCCAGCCTCTTTTGTAGCCTTTCTTTGGCTATCGTTAAAGTATGCAGGCACAGTGATAACCGCGTCTGTTACCTTTTCACCAAGATATGCTTCAGCGTCTTCTTTTAGCTTGATAAGAATTTTTGCTGAAATTTCTTGCGGAGTATAGACCTTACCAGCGATCTCAACCGCGCAAGCGCCATTTCTATCTACAACGTGATATGGCAAGCGAGCCTTTGCCTCTTCAGCATTTTTTTCATTGCTCATCAAACCCATGATACGTTTGATAGAATATATCGTTTTTTCAGGGTTTGTAACTGCTTGACGTTTTGCGACGTCACCTACTAGAATTTCACCTTTGTCTGTAAAAGCAACAACAGATGGAGTTGTGTTTTTGCCCTCTTTGTTTGGGATAACCTTGCTCTCGCCACGCTCAAAAACGCTCACACAAGAGTTTGTTGTACCTAAGTCTATACCTATAACTTTTGACATATTTTTCCTTTATTAGATTTATTTTTTAAATTTAGTTTGCCACACTGACCATAGCTGGGCGCAAAACCCTACCATTTATCATATAGCCTTTTTGTAAAGCTTGCACGATCTGACCGCTTTGCTTCTCCTCGCTATCGACCCTTAAAACGGCATTATGCACATTTGGATCAAACTCGGCATCAGTTGCGATCTCGCTCACGCCATGCTTTTCAAAACATTTCTTAAACTGATTTATCGTTATCAAGATGCCCTCTTTGATCTTTTTAGCAAATTCATCATCTTCTGGATCAAAATTTGCAGCGATCTCGAGCGCATCAATGACTGGTAACAAGTCCCTTGCAAATTTCTCATTTGCATAGCTTGCAACGTCTGCTTTCTCTTTTTCATAACGCTTTTTGATATTTTCAAACTCAGCATTTGCTCTGTAATATTTATCAGTGATCTCGCCAAGCTCTTTTTCGAGCTTCTCCACTTTTGAGATATCGCCAAGTGCATCTAAATTTACGCTATCGCTAGCTACCTCTTGCATAGGCTCAACCTCAGGTAGATTTTGCTCTTTTACCTCTTCGCTCACGCGGCCTCCTTTATTAGATTTATAAATTTCACATAATCAGTATAAACACTGCCAGCACAGATCATCTGCGCCTCACTACCAAGGTAGTTTGCTTTAAATTTAAGCCCCATGTAATTTTCGTCAAACATAGGAGAAAATGTAAGTTTTTCATCCATCTGCAAGCTAAAACTTGGGTCAAAAACCATCTTAAAGCGTCTATCCTTAAACATATCAAAGGCTAAAATTTCGTTTTCTTGGAAGTAAATTTTAGTCCTTTTAAGCTCTCTTATCTTGTTTTTTAGTTCGCTTAAGCCAACTTGAGAACAGATAAGCTCAAGCTTGTCTAAACTAACTCCGATAAGGTTGTTTAAAAATTTATACATCCTAGCGTCAAATTTGATGACGATCTCATCGCCACTAAAATTTAAAATCAAATATCTATCATTTAAATTTAAAATTTCCAGCAACTCCTTATCGATCGTGCCAAAAATCATGCAATAAAGCTCAAACTCATCACAGAGCATCTTTAAGCTTCTTGGGTCATTTATCTCTAAATTTATGTCGCTCTCAGTAAAAATTTCACTCCAATATCTTCTCATCGCAGCGATAGTTGGGATCCTGCCGCCACTGATGTGAAGCTTTGTGATCTCGCCCTCATCTGAAAGCTTTTTAAAATAAACACGTATCGTAGATGCCGGTATCGCCACGCTCATGCGAGAGCCAAGCTCGTTTGAGCCAATAGGCGCATTGTCCTGCAAATAGGCTTCAATGATAGAATTTAGTATCAAATCGCGTTTATTTGTTTTACTCACTTTTAGCACTCTTTCTTTTTAATTGCTAAGCGGATTATACAACTTTAGTTTATCAATGTCAAGTATATAAGTTAAAAAAATTTATTTATATATATTTAGCCTATATAACTAAACTTTTCTAATGCCTATATTATAAGCTTTGCGTAAAAACAAATAAAATTTAAAGCAAAATAAAAAATTTAACTTCAACATAAAACCCAAAATTTCTAATTTTATTCAAGAATTTAAAAGATTTTTATACGTTTTAACGTATATTATAAATAGTTTTTAGTATATTTAATACTTAATATTGATATTTATATACTATTTTACATTATTTATATAATATTTTAGGTATATTTAATGATAAATAACGTATAATTCTTCAATGATTGAAACAAGTGATATATTTAATTTGCTTCACAATGCAATTGAGGCAAAAAATATCGGTAAGAAAATTTCACAAGCAAAAATGGCAGAGGATCTTGGCGTGCCTATGAGGACATATCAGGACTGGAGACTTGGAAACTCAAAGCCACAAGCTGCTGCTGCTGTTTGCAAACTGCTATGTGAGCTTGACGATGATGAAATATTATTTGTTGTCAATAAGATGAGAAAATTGCTAGGAAAATAGATGGAAAATTTAACACAAAAAGAGAGAATCGACCTTGAGAGCGTTTTTGCAGTTATTTGCACTAAAAAAGAGCCAAAAATTTTAGCTACCTACAAGGATCTATGCTCGGCTGCAGCTTCAAAATTTCATGTAGTTAAAAATAAGATCAAAAAAGCAAGAGAAAAAAGAGCCAAAATTTAGTATTTTTGGCTTGAAATTTGGATATTTTATAAACTTTATAGCCAAAAAGGCTATCAAATAAATTTCATTCTACCTATTTATATAGGGTTTTGCTCCGCTTATCTTAACGAGCATCTATCTTAGCTACCAAAATATCTATAAATGGTGGCTCCAGTAGCCAAACGCAAATTTGTCAAATTCAATGTCACCACCCTATCTTCTCCTCTTCTTTATTGCGTATTCTTTTTACATTTCTTATCTATAAATTTTGGGAATTTTTCGCAAGATCAATGAGCAAAGATGGGCTAAATAGGATGGAATTTGAAATTTCAGAGCTTGCAAAAGCGGTTGGTTTTAGCGTCATTTCAAAAGACAGAAACCCAGCTTGGAAACCAATAAACGATAAATTTGCAAACGACATCTTAGAAGAGCTTAAAATTTATAAGCCAAATGCAAGGATAACAGCTGTGCATGCTGGACTTGAGTGTGGAGTGCTTTTAGAGAAAAAGGCAGGTCTTAGTGCATGTTCTATTGGACCAAACATCTACTCACCTCACTCTACAAGAGAGCACTGCGAAGTAGCTTCTGCGCTTTTTATAGAAAAAGTCGTTCGCGGTATCGTTAAAAAATATAACTCATAAAAAAGTAAAATTTGCTAGAAATTTCTAGCAAATTTTATATCTCAAAGCATCTAAAGCAAATTCGCCCGCAAACGCGAGCAAATTTAGACTATTTTCCAAACTCATAAACGATCTTGCCACTTTTTATAGTAGTAGTCGCTGCGCCTTTTAGCTTTTTGCCAAAGAGTGGAGAATTTACCGATTTTGATCGGTTTATCTTCTCATCATAAACATACTCGATCTCAGGGTCTATCACAGCGATGTCAGCTAGCATGCCCTCAGCAAGCCTGCCTTTATCTTTTAAATTTAGCATCTTAGCCGCATTTGTAGATGTTAGCTCCACCATGCGCTCTAAGCTTATAACGCCTTCATTTACAAGCTTAAGAGTGAGTGGCACAAGAGTTTGAAGTCCAATGATACCAAATGGCGCCTTGTCAAATTCCACTATCTTTTCGTCTGTGTGGTGTGGTGCATGATCGGTCGCGATAACGTCTATAAGTCCGCTTTTTAGCGCATCTCTTACCGCTTTTACGTCGCTTATCTCACGAAGTGGCGGTGACATTTTGAAATTTGTATCGTAGGCATTTTTCAAAATTTCATCGTCGCTAAAGCTAAAATGGTGAGGTGTGGCCTCGCAAGTGATGTTTATGCCCTCTTTTTTGCCCATTTCAATGATCTTAAGCGAGTACTCCGAGCTTACGTGAGCGATGTGGATGTGCGCTTTAGTGAGCTTTGCAAGTAGCATATCACGGCTCACTGCGATCTCCTCTTTCTCTCTCGCCATGCCACGAAGCCCAAGTATGGCCGAGACCTTGCCCTCGTGCATGACGCCCTGCCTGCAAAGCGAGCAGTCCTCTGAGTGACTTATGCAAAAGCTGCCAAACATACTTGAGTACTCAAGTGCTGCTCTCATCACGCTTGAGCTTGTAACTGGCAAGCCATCGTCGCTAAATGCAACTGCGCCAGCCTCTATAAGATCGCCCATCTCGACGATCTCGTTGCCCCCAAGCCCTTTGCTGATGGCTGCGATTGGTAAAAGATCGATCAGTCCGCAGTTTTTGGCCTTTTCTATCATCGCCCTTGTGATTGAAGCGTTGTCATTTACTGGATTTGTGTTCGCCATGCAAAGGCAGGTTGTCACTCCTCCAGCTACGGCCGCTTGCGAGCCTGAGATGATGTCGTCTTTATACTCTTGACCAGGATCGCGAAAATGCACATGCATGTCGATAAGTCCTGGCATGACTAGCTTATTTGTAGCATCGATGACCTTATCTGCCTCAAATTTCTCACTTCCGATTTTGGCTATTTTGCCGTTTTCTATTAGGATATTTGCCTTAAATTTCTCGTCGCTATTTACGATAGTGCCGTTAATTATTGCTATTTTCATCGTTAGCCCCTATTTTTTGCAAGCGTATTTAGTATCGCCATTCTTATAGCAACGCCGTTTTCAACTTGATTTAGTATGACTGAGTGCGTGCCATCAGCCACGTCTGAGTTTAGCTCCACGCCCCTATTTATCGGTCCTGGGTGCAGCACGATCGCGTCAGGCTTTGCTAGCTTTATCCTATTTTTATTTAGTCCAAAAAATTTCGAGTACTCTCTCGAGCTTGGAAATGCCACATCCGCACCGCCACGCTCTAGCTGGATGCGAAGCATGATGATGACGTCGCTGCCCTCGCAAGCCTCCTCCATATTTTTGCAAATTTGAGACTCAAAGACCTCAGCGTCTTTTGGCATCATCATCCTTGGTGCAAAAAGCTTTAAATTTATGCCAAATTTCTTCATCGCCCAGATGTCAGACCTTGCCACGCGGCTTCTAGCGATGTCACCGATGATCGCCACGTTTAGGTTTTTATCTAAAATTTTGCCATGCTCTCTTAGTGTGAAAAGATCAAGCAGAGCTTGGCTTGGGTGCTCATTTGTGCCATCCCCTGCATTTACGACGCTAGCCTCTGTTCTATCAGCTGCAAATTTTGCCGCTCCAGAGCTTGGGTGACGAAGCACGATGATGTCAGTTCTCATAGCAGCCATGTTATTCATCGTGTCATTTAGGCTCTCGCCCTTTGTCACACTAGAGCTTGATGAGCTGAAATTTATCGTATCAGCTCCAAGCCTCTTTGCTGCGATCTCAAAGGATGTTCTAGTTCTTGTCGAGTTTTCATAAAATGCGTTGATCGTGGTCTTTCCACGAAGGTAGTCATTTTTTTTAACTTGGCTTAAATTTAGCTCCTTAAACTCTTTCACCGCCTCTAGAAAATATAAAATTTCTTCCTTGCTAAGCTCTCTAGTTCCTATCAAATCTTTATGTTTGTAGCCCATTTTAAGCCCTTTTTGATCTATTTTGTTACAAAGTCACAAGCTGGTTTGTAGCCGTTGTCACAAGCTTTTTTAAACAAAGCTTTTGCCTTCTCTTCGCTTTTTGCTTCATTATCATCTTTGTCTTTTATAAGGCCATAAGCTGTCATTTCGCCTAGCTTTTCGCACGCCATGCCCTCATTTTCGTCGCACATTTTTGTAAAAATTTTCTCAGCCTGTGCTCTATCTTTTGCCACGCCATCGCCGTTAAATAGCATGATCGCATTCATCGTGCAAGCTTTCTTCTCGCCCTCGCCGCAAGCTTTGTTAAAAGCAAGATAGGCCTCATTAAAATTTTTCTTTGCATAAAGCTCATTTGCCTTGTCTAAATTTTCATTTGCCATAGCATTTAGCGCAAAAAGTGCCGCCGCTAAAACTAAAATTTTCTTCATATTTTCTCCTTATTTAAATAACTTTGGATGGTGTTTTTTCATATATTCAACTATCTCTATGACCTCGTCGCTACCGCTAGCGTCAGAGTTTTCTAGCGCATCGTCGATGCACTCGACATAGAGATTTGCCGCCTCTTCAAGCTTGTCTTTTTTCACGCCAGCATAGTAAAACATCGCTTCAAGCACCATGCTAAGCTCGTAGCTAAGCTCCTCTACGCTTACCTCTTCTTCTTTCATATCTCCTCCTGTGTTTTTTTAGTTATCAGATCAACTATCTGCGCCTTGATCGGCTCATAGCTAAAGCCATCTTTGAAATTTGCAAATAGCCCGCCGCTTGCATTGACATGTCCGCCGCCGCCAACTAGGTGTTTTGCCATGGCGCTAACATCAAGCTTGCCATTTGCGCGAAAGCTTAGCGTTTTTTTATTTGTCACGTCGATAAAGAAGTCAAATTCAGGATTTGCCACTAAAAAGTCATTGCCGATAACCGAAACATTGCCGACATTGTAGGTTAAAATTCCTTTATGATCTTTATAGCTTATGCTAAATTTCTCTTTATTTTCACTAAGTTTTTTTACGACGTAGTTTGAGATCAAGTTGCTTAGCGTATCGTCTTTATCCTCTTTAAAAAATGACTTTTTAATGGCATGCACCTGCATATCAAGGCCGATATAGTCGTTTTTCTCGTTAAAAAATTTGCTCGCTTCTTTTAAGATATGATCCATATAAAGGTTATTTTCAGCTTCAAACATCACCTTATTTATCTCTTTAGCATTTGCCACAAGCCCCAAGCAGACCTTACCCATCTCGAAATTTTTATCATCTTTTAGCCAGATATCCACGGCATTTACGACGTCACTAAAAATTTCAAGCTCTTTGTTTTTGCCAAAAATGCCCGCAAAAAAATCGTAAGTGATCTTTGTAGCACACCTTGAGCTATCTAAAAAATACCATGAGTAAACGCTCGCACACTCAGCACCGCTTTGGTGATGATCTAGCAAAAATAGCTTTATATTTTTACCATCTATCATCTCCTCAAAGCTCTCACACTGAGCTAGGCTTAAATTTAGATCGGTGATCAAAATGACGTTTTTATCATCGTTTGATGCATCTATCTCAGATAGAATTTGAGCAAATTTATCATCTATCTCTCTGCCGTAGTTTGAGTTTAGAAATTTCACATCTTTGAAGTAAAAATTTGTTATGTATTGCGCTCCGTATCCGTCAAGATCGGTGTGCGAGAGGTGATAAATTTTCATCTTTTTCCTTTATAAATTTTCTATTTCTATGACGCCAACCGTTTCAAATGGCGTATTTGCCGAGATCTCAGCAAAGCTTAGCACCACTATATCGATGGCGAAATTTGCGCAGATATTTGCTATAAATTTGCGCAAGCTTGGCTCCACGCAAAGCACCATTTCTCCGTGCTGGCTCATCGGTCGCTTCTCTTTTTCACGCCTAAGTGCTTGCACGATAGAGGATGTCTGCGCCACGTTTATCATCAGATGATAGGCGCCGTCTTTATACTGCACCGCGTCCATGAGCTTTTGCTGTGCGGCGGTGTCTAGGATATAAAAATTTAGCTGTCCCTTTTCATCTACATAAAGCGAGGTGATGACGCGTGAAAGCGCTGCACGTACGTGCTCGATGATCATATCTAAATTTTTACTAACCTCGGCGATGTCGCTGATGGCTTCAAGTATGCTAAGCAGGTCTTTGATCGGGATATTGTCTTTAAGCAGCGTTTTTAAGACCTTTTGGATCAAATTTATAGGTGCGATCCTTAGCGTATCCTCGACCACGACTGGGTAGTCGATCTTTAGTTTGTCTAGTAAATTTTGCGTCTCTTGACGAGTTAAAAGCTCGGCTGCGTTTTGCTTTATAAGCTCGCTCATGTGCGTTGAGATGACGCTTGCAGGATCAACTATCGTGTAGCCGCTAAGTATGGCGTCCTCTTTGACGCTAGCATCGATCCAAAGAGCATCTAGCCCAAAAGCTGGCTCTTTTGTCGGAATTCCTTCTATATCTTCGCTCACTAGTCCGCTATCCATCGCTAGAAATTTATCCGCGTAAATTTCGCCCTGACCGATCACGATGCCTTTTAGCTTAAAGCGGTACTCGTTTGGCGGTAACTGGAGGTTGTCGCGTATCCTTATCTTTGGCATCAAAAAGCCAAGGCTTGAAGCGATGTTTCGCCTCATAGCGCGAATTCTTTCTATTAGATCCACATCAGCTAGCTTTAGTAGGCCATATCCTAGGTCAAGCTCTAAAATTTCAAGCTTTAAGATATCATTTATCTTTGTCTCTTCTTCTCTTGCGATCTCTTCGTCGCTCTTTTTCGGTGCCTTAGCAGCCCCACCACTCGCAGCTGCTGCCCCTGCCCCACTTGGCGCAGCGCCGCCAGCCTTTTTAGAAGCAGTTTTCTCTTTTGGTGCAAGGCTTAAATTTAGCCCGCCGTCTTTTGTCTGCTTGATGATGTAGCCAAGCCCCAAAAATAGTAGTGCTATAAAGCCAAGAGATAGGGTTGGAAGTCCTGGCACAAGAGCAAACATAAATAGTATGAAGCCTACTATCAGCAAGGTTTTATAATCGCCTAAGAGCTGATTTAGCGTGCCCTCTGCAAAGTCCTCGTCGTCTTTGCTAGCCCTTGTGATGATGATGGCGGTCGCTGTTGAAGTGATAAGTCCAGGTATCTGGCTAACTAGGCCATCACCGATAGTTAGGATCGTGTAGTACTGAGCCGATGTCGCCATATCAAGGCCGTGTTGAAACGAGCCGATAGCAAAGCCGCCGATGATGTTGATGATGGTGATGATGATACCAGCGACGGCGTCACCTTTTATAAATTTAGACGAACCATCCATCGCGCCATAAAAATTTGCCTCTCCGATAATGGCTTGACGTCTTTCACGCGCCGTTTTTTCATCGATCAAGCCTGCGTTTAGGTCCGCATCTATCGCCATTTGCTTACCAGGCATCGCATCAAGTGTAAAACGAGCTTGCACCTCACTCACGCGGGTTGAACCCTTTGTTACGACCATGAAATTTATTAGTACCAAGATACAAAAGACGATGGTGCCGATGACGAAGTTGCCGCCAACGACGAAATTTCCAAAGCTTGAGATGATCTCACTGACCGCTTCTGGGCCGTTGTGACCCTCACTTAAGATCATACGCGTAGTTGCGATGTTTAGTGAGAGGCGAAAAAGCGTGATGATGAGAATGAGTGTTGGAAACGTGCTAAGGTCAGTCGGCTTTGGCACGTAGATCGAGATCAAAATAATAAGCACTGAAATCGAGATCGAAAGTGCCAAGAAAAAGTCAAGCACCGCGCTTGGAAGCGGCACGATGATGATAGCAAGGATGGCAACGATGATGCCAACGATGCTAAGGCTTTTAAATTTGACAATCGGCGCAAGAAACGGTGCGACAAGAGTCAAGATATTATTTTTTTGCTTTGCCAACTTTACTTCTTAACGATGTCACTTAGTTTTATCGCGTCAAGCATCTCGTCGATCTTGCCTTGAAGGCCACTAAACATCGACCAAATTTGACAGCTTGAGGCTTTATTTGATGGGCAACCAAGCGCTGAAGATGAGCACTCAAAGACGCTTAGTTCGCGCTTTTCGGCGCATTCGATTATCTTTTTTATACTTAAATTTTCAGGTTCGCCGTTTAGTGCAAAACCGCCATTTGCTCCTTTAAATGACTTTAAAACTCCATCTTTTGCTAAATTTTGTAAAATTTTTGCCAGAAAACTTTTTGAAATTTTAAGCTCATTTGAGATCGTATCAACATCAACTGGCGATGATTTTTGAGATATTAAAATAAGCGAAAGTAGAGCGTATTCGCTTGCCTTTGTAAAAAGCATTTATCTTCCTTAACTCTTTAAATAGCCCTAATTTTATTAAATTTTTACTGCATTTTTCATTAATTTTTAAAAAGCGTAATTTTATCTAACTTTATGTTTTAAATGCTATAATCGCTCTTCCAAAATTCACCAATCAGGAGGTCATCATGGCTTTGGATTCGGCTAAAAAAGCTCAAATAGTTGCGAAATTCGCTAGAAAAGAGGGAGATACAGGCTCTCCAGAAGTTCAAATAGCTCTTTTATCAGCTAGAATAACTGAACTTACAGAACACCTTAAAATTTTCAAAAAAGACTTTTCATCACGTTTAGGTCTTTTGAAACTAGTTGGTCAAAGAAAAAGACTTTTAAAGTATCTTAAAAACAAAGACTACACTACATATTCAAAACTAATCTCTGAGCTTGGCTTAAGAGATAAATAATCCCACGGAGAGCGACCTGCTCTCCTTTTAAATTTCACTTTTACTTTCAAAATTTCTCTTTATTTTTATAGTTTAAATATCTTGCCACAAACTAAATTTAAATTTAATTTTTCATCTTTCAGCTTCTGTGTCAAATTTACACAATTTATTTCTTATTTGATAAATTTTAGAAATTCATGCAAATTTAGCATATTTTTTAAATTCCTATATATTCGGCTTTTTAAATTTTATATAAAATATAACTTAAAATTAAAATTTATTTTTTAAATAAAGAATTTTTCATAAAAGATTAAGTTTTGCACTAGTAATATTACTCAAATTAAATATGCAGAAAATGCATAATTAGAAGGAGAAAGTGATGAAAGAAGGCAAAGTCATCTGTCCTTATTGCGGGACAGGCTGTCAAGTAACCTTGCACGTGGAAAACAACGTCGTTCGTGCCGCTACTGGCGTCGAAGACAATCCAGTCAATCAAGGAAATTTATGTTTAAAGGGCTTTTATGGCTGGGACTACGTTGCAAGTCCAGACAGACTTACAAAGCCGCTTATTAGAAAGAAAAATGGAGTCTTTTCAAAGGATGGTGAATTTGAAGAGGCTAGCTGGGACGAGGCGCTTGATCTTGTCGTAGAAAAGATGAAAGAGGCAAAAGAGAAATACGGCCCTGACTCACTAGCAGGAAACTTCTCAGCACGCTGTACATTAGAGGACAACTACGTCGCTCAAAAGCTAATGCGTGCAGTCATAGGCACAAATAACGTCGATCACTGCGCTAGAATTTGACACGCTCCGACAGTAGCAGGACTTGCTAAAACAATCGGAAACGGAGCTGCCACAAATAGCTTTACAGAGATTGGCACTTATAGTAACTGTATATTAATGATAGGCTCAAACCCAGAAAATGGCCACCCAATCGCAGCTATGCACATCCAAAGAGCGCTAAACCGCGGTGCAAAACTGATCGTTATCGACCCTATAAAGACTGAGTTTGCAAGTAGAGCAGACATCCACTTGCAGCTAGAGCCTGAGCACAACATCCCTGTTATCAACGCACTTCTTTATACTATCATCGAAGAAGGCCTTGTAAATGAGGAATTTGTAAGAGACCACACAATAGGCATCGAGTATGTAAAAGAAGCTGTAAAAGACTATGCTCCAGAGGTTGTAGCTAAATACACAAGGCTAAATCCAGAGGATATCAGAGCAGCTGCTAGAATGTATGCCACCACAAAACCAGCCGTCATCACTCACGGCATGGGCGTAACTCACTTCAACCACGGCGTTGGCGGAGTTTGCGACGTATCAAATTTATTCTTGATCACTGGCAATATCTGCGAGCTTGGCACAGGCGACTTACCACTTAGAGGTCAAGAGAACGTTCAAGGCTGCTGCGACATGGGCGTTTTACCAAATATCTTCCCAAATCTTGGCTCAGTAACTGACCCAGAGCAAAGAGCTTGGTTTGAGAAAATGTGGCACCTAGAACCTGGATTTTTAAACTCAAAGATAGGTATCCATAAAACTGAAGTACCTGATGCGATCCTTGATGGCAGAGTGCATTTCTTCTGGACTATCGGTGAAAACCCAGTCATCTCTGAGCCAAATACAAACCACTTCTTAAAAGGCATCGCAAATGTCGATTTTTACGTGGTTCAAGATCTATTTTTAACTGAGACTTCACTAAAAGCTGACGTGGTACTCCCTGGCGTTGCAAGTAGCGAAAAAGAGGGTCTTTACACAAACGCAGAGCGCCGTGTCCAGCACAACGAAGCTGTCATCACACCTCCAGGCGATGCTAGACAAGACTGGTGGATCGTTTGCGAGATCGCACGTCGTTTGGGCGCAACAGAGGGCTTTAACTTTAACTCACCAGAAGAGATTTGGGAAGAAGTTAGAAAATGCGACCCTAGACGCTACGGCGGCATGAGCTACTATAGACTTAAAAAATATCACGGACTTCACTGGCCATGCCCAACTGAAGATGATATGGGCGGTCAAAGCCTCTATCTTGATAAGAAATTCTTTACCCCTGATGGCAAAGGTCGCTTTGTGCCATGCCTATTTGTGGATAAGGCTGATGAGATCGAGAGCGCAAAACTTGAGTTTGCCAAGAAGATGAATATGTCACCTGAGTATCCTATCATGGCTGGTTCAGTCGATGAGAAGACTGACGCTGAGTATCCGATACAGCTTTTAACTACAAGAAAAGTTTATCAATACACAGTTGGCACCATGACAAGACGCTCACGTGCTATCGAAGAGGGCGGAGATAGCATCGGACCTATCGCTGAGATGAGCCCAGCGCTTGCAGAAAGATATGGGCTAAAACAAGGCGACTTTATCAAAGCTTGGAGTAGATACGGCTACATCGTCGTAAAAGCTGAAGTGACTGACATCGTGCCTGATGGCATCATCCAGATGACTTTCCACTACTGGGAGAGCTCTTGCAACGAGCTAACAAGCAGCGGTTGGGACTACATCAGTAAGACTCCGACATTTAAAGCAGCTATCCAGATCAAAAAGATCGATGAAGAGGAATTTTTACGAGTTCGCGAGCTAAAACGCGAGAAATTCCAAACTTCAAAGATCATCTACGATGACTTCCACCACCACGGAAATGTAGCGATAAATGAGTAAATTTAGCGGGTAACTCCCGCTAAATTTCTTTACTATTAAATTTCATTATTCAAAAATGCTGACATTGCAAAGCAAAATCTAAATTTTAAATTCACTGTTTGTGATTAAATTTTATATTTAAATACAAAAGCAGATATTTTAAATTTACTTAAACGCCAAAAAGCTCATGAAATTTCCCCATTTAAACGTGCTCTCGACACGCTTAAAACCAGCATTTAGGGCTAAGCTCCTATTTTCTTCTTCAGTGTATGGCACTAGCACATTTTCAAGCGCCTCTCTTTTTTGAGCGATCTCGTAGCGTGAGTAGCCTTGCGCCTGCTTGTAGTCCTCGTAAATTTCTATGACGCTTTTAGTGAGCTTTTTATCTTCAAAGATGATCTTTTCACTAAACAAAAAGACGCCATTTTCATTTAGTCCGTTATAAATTTTTTGCACCAGATCAGCCCTTTTTGGCGGTCTTATAAACTGCAAGGTATAGTTTGCCAAAACAGCATCAAAGCCCTCTAGCTCGCACTCTAAGATGTCACCCAAAATAAATTCAATATCAGCCCCATACGCTTTTGCCTTGTTTTTAGCATTTGCTAGCATCGCCTCAGAGTTATCCACGCCACTTAGCACGAGGTCGTTTCTAAGGTTGTTTAGCAAAAGCAGGCTATTTGCCGTCGAGCAGCCAAGGTCGCACACTTTTGCTGATTTTGGCAAAATTTTAGCCAGCAACTTTGCATTTAAATTTGAGCTCACGTCGTAAAATGGCACCGAGCGCGAGATCATATCGTCAAAAACGCTCGCCACAAAGTCATCAAATTCAAACTGCTTGCTTATAGGCTCTTTAAAAATTTCATCTCTCATATACCAGCTCCATATCCGTCAAAGTATTTCATCGTCTCTCCAAAAAAGAGATCGCACACGCCCACGCACTGCCTAGCCTCGTTTATATCGCGTTTTATCTGCTCTTTTAGCTCGCTAAGATTATTAAATTTCTTATTATCGCGCAAACGTTTTATGAAGCAAACGGCAACGTGCTTTGTCACCTTTGGCGCGACCTCGTCTAAGATGTGCGTCTCGACGCTAAAATTTCCATCCGTGCTAAGCCTGTTGCCTATAAAAGTGACCGAGCCATAGGTGTATGAGCCCATCCTCGTTCTTGTCGCATAGACGCCCTCGCGCGGCAAAAGATAGCTTTTTATATCTAAATTTAGCGTGGCAACCAGCTCTTTTGCGCCGATGCCCTGCCCTTTTATCACGTTGCCCTCGATCGAGTACTCCCTGCCTATTAGCCTATTTGCCTCATCGATGTTGCCTTGGCGTATCAGCTCTCTGATGGAGGAGCTATGCACGCCCATGCCGTCATAACAAACCTCATCAACGACGACCACCTCGCCATCAAAAATCCTTTTCAAATCGTGCTTGTCCCACGCTCTGTTTCTGCCAAATCTAAAATCAAATCCAACAACGATCTTTTTTAAATTTTTAAAATCCCTCTTTAAAAGTGCGATAAATTCCTCGCCGCTAAGCCCTTTTATACTCTCAAAATCATACAAGAAGCAAGGATAGTTTGAGTACTCGGCTCGCTTTAGTTTTGGCGTTATGTTGGCTTTGTTTTTGTCGATGACGACAAGTCCGCCAAACTCGCCAAGCTGTTTTAGAAGCTGCTTGTGCCCCCTGTGCACGCCGTCAAAGTGCCCGATCGCAACGGCAGTGATGTTATCTTTTGTTAAAAGCGTAGAAAAATTCGGCATTTCCTTCCTTTCCCTTGACCTCGCACTCTTTGCAAGCTATCAGTTCAAATTTCAAGCTGCTTGCTAGCACTTCAAAGCGCTTCATCGCTAAATTTACAGCCTTAGCGTCGGTGACAACGCCTTTTTTGTTGCGTTTTACACCAACGCCCACTTCAAACTGCGGTTTAAAAAGCGTTATGATGAGCGAATTTTCGCTTGCTAGCTCGCAAATGGCTGGTAAAATTTCAGCCAAAGAGATAAAGCTCACGTCGCAGGTTATGAGATCAAATTTATTTAAATTCTCTTTTGCAAACTCCCTGACGTCAGTTTTCTCATAAATTTTCACCCGCTCATCGCTCCTTAGGCTGGCGTCCAGCTGATCAGTGCCCACATCGACGCCAGTCACGCCCTTTACACCACGCTCAAGCAAAATTTGCATAAAGCCGCCAGTTGAGCTGCCGATATCAAGTGCGTTTTTGCCAGCTAGGTCAAATTTCATCGCCTCCAAAAAGCTCTTTAGCTTAAGCGCGCCTCGTCCAACATAAATTTCATCAAGTAGCGAAATTTTAGCCTCGCTAACCTCGCTTGAAACCTTAGTGCAAATCTGCCCGTTTGTTAGCACCTTGCCAGATTTTATTAGCTCGCTCGCCTTATTTCTGCTTATGTTTAAAACGCTTGCGACGTAGTTATCAAACCTCAAGTTTTAGCCTCTCATATTCGCTCTCATCGATCACCAGGACACCTAGCTCATTTGCTTTATCAAGCTTGCTGCCAGCCTCCTCGCCAGCTAAGACGAAGTCCGTTTTTTTAGAAACTGAGCCAGAAACCTTTGCGCCAAAGCTCTCAAGCTCGGCTTTTATCTCATCTCTTGGGCGACTTAGCGTGCCAGTTATCACGACCGTTTTGCCACTTAGCGCATTTGAGATGCTCTGCACCTGCGTCACGCTTGGCTGCACGATCTGGCTTAGTGCTAAAATTTCGTCCCTATTTACCTCGGCAAAGTCGGTTAAACTATTTGCCATCTCCGCGCCAAAACCCTCAAGTGAGACAAGCTTCTCAAAGCTAGCATCAAGCCAGCCAAGTCCAAAACTGCTTGCAAGCTTTTTAGCCGCCACCTCGCCGATGTGCTCGCAGCCAAGGCCCGTGATAAAGCGCGATAGCTCCGCACCTTTGCTAGCTTCGATCGCATTTAAAAGGTTATTTACCTTTTTCTCTTTAAAGCCCTCAAGCGCCATGAGATCATCAAATTTAAGGCTGTAGATGTCTTTTATGCAGGCAATTAGCCCCTTGTCAAATAGCAAATTTACGATCGCATCGCCAAGGCCGTCGATATTTAGGCACTTTTTCGATGCGTAGTGGATTATCGAGCCCACCACTCTTGCCCTGCAGCTTAAATTTTGACACTTTACAAAGACCCCTTCATCAAGCAGGTGCGAGCCGCAAACTGGGCAAAATTGAGGCCTATCAATCGCTTGCTCACTGCCATCTCGCCTATCTTTAAAAACTTTTGTGATCTTTGGTATCACATCTCCTGAGCGGATAATGCCGATGTAGTCGTTTTTCATGACGCCAAGGCGCTCGATCTCGTCAAAGTTATGAAGGGTGGCGGATTTTACATTGGCTCCGTCTATATTTACCTCATCAAGCACGCCAACAGGCGTTACTACGCCGCTTCTGCCAACTTGAAGTGCGACATCTCTTAGCCTAGTCACCTTTTCAATGGCTGGAAATTTAAACGCCACCATAAATTTTGGAAATTTGACCGTATATCCTAGCTGCTCACAGCGCGCAAGGTCATTTACACGTATCACCATGCCATCCATCATCACACTTTTTGCCTCGCGATTTGCCAAGAGCTCGTTATAGGCAGTCTCAAGTTCATCTTTTTTTAAAATTTTGAAAAAATCATCTCTTTCGAAGCCAAGATCACGCACAAATTTCATCACTTCGCTGTGATCTTTTAGCCTAAGGCTCTGCTCGCCCACGCCCCAAGGTATGAAAAGTAGCTTCCTTTTAGCAGTGACTGCGCTATCAAGCTGCCTAAGGCTTCCTGCAGCTGCGTTTCTAGGGTTTGAAAGCGGCGCCTCGCCCTCTTTTGCGCGCTCTGCGTTTAATAGCTCAAAGTCATCTTTTCTTATGACGACCTCGCCCCTGATTTCAATGAGCCCTTTGTAGCTAATGCTCTTTGGCACCGAGCTAATGGTCCTTGCATTTTGCGTCACGTCCTCGCCAGTAACGCCGTCGCCTCTGGTTATCGCCCTAACCAAAACGCCATTTTCGTAGAGTAAATTTAGGCTCGCTCCGTCAAATTTTGGCTCAGCAACAAAGGTCAAATTCTCTTTATCGCCGCGCTTTAGCCACGCATCAAGCTCGCCAAGGTTAAAGATATCCTCCATGCTCCACATGCGCTTTATGTGGCTTGCCTTGCTAAAGCCCTCTTTTACGCCTCCGCCCACTCGCTTAGTCGGTGAAAATAGCGAAATTTCACTAGGATTTGCCTGCTCGAAGGCTAAAACCGCATGATATAGCGCGTCATACTCCTCGTCGCTTGCAAGTGGCTCGTCCTCGTCGTAGTAGGCCTTAGCCCACACATTTAGCGTATCTACCGCTTTTTCGTACTCTTGTTTTGTCATTTTTGCTCCAAATTTACACCGCATTTTATCTTAAACATACTTTATAAATGATCCAAATTTAGCTCTCTTGCGTCACATAAATGGACATTTTTATAGACCTTTGCTATCTCGTCTCTCGCCCTCATCAGCGCAAAGCCAAGTAAATTTTGCCCTCGCCACTTCATAGGATTTTGCGCATTTTCATCGCTTGCGGCTAAACCTATGCCCCAAATTTTATCAGCTGGGCTTGCCTCAACTAAAATTTTGCTCCCAGTTTGGAGCAAAAAGTCACGCAAAGGGGCATTTTGGCTAAATTTTAGATAGCTCGCATTTAGCACGACGCCAAATTTTACCTCGTCCCAGACCCTAGCGTCAAAGCCACGCACCTGCCTGCCAAGCGCCTTCATCTGCGCTGGATCTTTGACGGATAAAATTTGTTTCAAAGCCTCTTTATCGCCAAAACACTGAGCCTTTTTAGCCATCATATATTGCTCAGCGCAAATGTAATGAACCTCGTCTTGCCAAAAGCTAGATGCGTACCACTGGCTAAGACAGCTTGCGCTTAAATTTGCACTCTTTTGATGACCCCAAAATAAGAGAAATTTATCCGACTTGCCAGCGTTATAGCGCTTTTTAAGCCATTTTAACTCATATCTAGGCTCACGCTCCCAAAGGTCTATGACAAAGTCACCCTTAATAAAAAGCGTGCTTTCATCGCCTCCAATCCTCTCATCCCAGTATCCACGCCACGTCGCAGGCTCAACGAAGAGCTGTTCGTATTGACGTTTTTCATCTTGGCTTAGCGTTTTTAGCCAGCCATTAAATTTAAACTTATAATCCTCGCCGCAGCCCATCCTCCAGCCGATGGAAAATGGATCTATACTTGGAAATTTGATCCAAGGTGGCGGCAATAAATTTCTCATCTAGCCTCTTTTTAGCAAGCGCCCTACCAAAGCGTGGCTTGGCTCATCGCCTCGTGCATATTAAAAAGCTGCTTGTGCTCGGCGACATCGTGCGTTCTTATGATCTGCGCGCCATTTTCGTAAGCCTTTAGGTGCAGATAAAGTGAGCCTGGCAAGCGGTCTTTGACCTCACTTTTATAGTAGTGGTTTATGACTGATTTGCGGCTAGCACCGACTAGCAGCGGGTAGCCAAATTTCAAAAAATGCTCCAAATGCTTAATAAGCAGTAAATTTTGCTCAGCCGTCTTACCAAAGCCGATGCCAACATCAAGCACTATCTTTTTAGCGCCAAGCTCCCTTGCTAGGACAATCTTTTGCTCAAAAAAGTCTGAAATTTCACCGATTAAGTCGTTATACTTTGGCGCAATCTGCATCGTGGCAGGATCACCTTGCATGTGCATCATACAAAACTGCGCATCGTATCTTGCAGCAAGCGTGGCTAAATTTGCGTTTGCTGTGATGTCATTTATCATCTTAAAGCCGTGATTTAGCGCAAATTCTAAGCAATACTCATCAAAGCTATCAAGGCTAAATTTCGCCTTTTCGTGTAAATTTAGCTTGTAAATTTCTTCTATGATATCTTTTATGCGCCTAAACTCCTCCTCGCGTCCGCAATACTCGCTCCCTGGCCTTGAGCTAACGCCGCCAAGATCGATGTAGTCAGCACCTGCTTCTATCATCGCTTCTATTTTTGCTATGCCATTTTGCGTATTTATGCGGCTTTGCTCGTTAAAACTATCTCTATTTATATTTGCAACGCCCATTATAAGTGGCTTTGTGGGCTTTGTAAATTTAGTTTCTAAAAAATTTGCAAGCTTTTTAAGCCCAAAGTCTTGCAGCTTCTCTTTTTTAGCTAACTGCTTAAGCTGCGCGTTTGTCGCCATTAGCAAGGCTTTGTTTAGGCTCTCGCGACCTAAAATCGTATCATTATGCGTCACAAGCTCGGCGCCAACACTTAGGGCATCTTGCTTTAGGATATTTGCCGCTGGGGTCTTTATCTCATCGATAAAGATAAAATTTATCTCGCTCTTTTCGTGCATAAGCTTCGCACCAGCCGGACTTGGCGAGATGGCCTTGCAAATTTCATTAAAGTCGCTTTTGTTATTTATCTTATAAAATTTCAACGTCGTCCTTTCTCAAAGATAGTAAGCAGTAGCGGCGTTAAAACGGCGTGAGACTTGGCGTTTAGATCGGCAAGCTTGATGAGTGAGAAAAAATACTCCATCTCCTCGCCGCTAAATTTATACCCACTATCAACTGCCTTTGTCACGATGGCTCCGACAAGCTCTTTTAGCTCGTTTTTGCCAAATTTTTGCGCCTGCTCCTCTGCTATCTTTTGGTCAATAAAGCTTGTTAGCTCTTTTAGGCTGAGCGATTTTAAATTTAGCTCCACACTCATTTTTGGCTTTTTGGTGAGCTTATTTTCTATGAGCATCCTCGATCTGATCGTTGGTAGAAGTAAATTTTTACTCTGCGTTACTATTATAAATTTGATGTTTCTTGGAGGCTCTTCGATGATCTTTAAAAGTGCGTTTTGAGCCTCGGTGCGAAAAGACTTCGCCTCTATGACTAAAATTTTCTCATCTTTTTCGGCGATGTAAGCTTCAGCGATGACCTCTTTTGCATTTTCAAGCAAAAAATCATCGCTTATAAAAAATCTTAGATTATTTACGCCAAACTCGGCTTCAAGCTTGGCTTTTAAATTTTCAAAATCGCTTGTTATGACGATTTTATTAAGCATTTAGAGCATCACCTTTGCAAAGAGCACGGCGTCTATGCTCTTGTCGAAAAGTTTATATAAATTTAGAAGTTTGATGTCTAAGTTTTCATCGCTCGAGCTTAGCGTGAAGCTATTTTGCGCCTGCTCGTCAAAGAGCCACATATAGCTGTTTTCATCAGTCTTGGCTAAATTTGCACGCTTATCTATGCTCTTGCCGATGTAAAAAAAGATGTAGCCATTTGGAAAGGCAAGACTTAGCATATCTTTTAAAAGCTGCTTTTGCTCGTTCGTCTCGATGCTGTCAAAGGCTGGATAGAGCGATCTTAGGCTGAAAAATGGCAAAAACGGACGCTCGCTTTTTGTGCGGTTGATATTTCTTAAAAGATAGTTTTCAAACCACTCTCGCTCATCGTCGCAGATGACTATAAAAGCCTTGCTATCAAGCAAAAATTTAAGCCTAGATGCGAGCAAAGGCGTCCATTCGACGCGCTTCTCCTCCATCCAGCTCATATATCTTTCGCTTCTTATAGTCTCAAGCGTCCATTGAATAAAATCTTGCATTATTTATCTAACTTATACGCATCGTGAAGCACGCGAACTGCGAGCTCGCCATATTTTTGATCGACAATCATTGAAATTTTTATCTCGCTTGTTGAGATCATCTGGATATTTATCCCCTCTTTTGCAAGCGTCTCAAATGCTAGACATGCTACGCCGCTGTGGCTCTTCATGCCTACGCCGATAACCGAGACTTTCACGATCGCATCGTCATACTCGACATGCTTTGCAGCTGAGAGCTTTTGCATAGTCTCTTTTGCTAGATCAAGCTCGTTTTGTGGCACTGTAAAGCCTAAATTTGTCGTTCCGTCGTGTCCTACGTTTTGGATGATCATATCTACATTTATATTTTGATGAGCTAGAGCTGTGAAAATTTCAGCTGCGATGCCAGGCTTATCGACTACGCCTCTTAAAGTTACTCTTGCTTGATTTTTATCTAGTGCTATACCGCTTACTAAAACCGCTTCCATATTATCTTCCTTTGCTATTAATGTACCTTCGTTGTGGTTAAAACTGCTTCTTGTGATTAGTTTGACATTTAGTTTTTTTGCTAGCTCGACTGAGCGATTTTGAAGCACTTTCGCCCCAGCAGAGGCAAGCTCAAGCATCTCGTCATAGCTTATCTTTTCTAGCTTTTTTGCCTTTTTTTCTATCCTTGGATCAGTCGTATAAACGCCATCAACGTCGGTAAAAATTTCACACAGATCAGCTTCAAGCGCCCCTGCTAATGCAACCGCACTAAGGTCGCTTCCGCCTCTACCAAGTGTCGTGATATCGCCTTTATCGTCTATGCCTTGAAAGCCTGCTACGACGACGATCCTGCCAGCTTTTAGCTCAGCTTTTAGCCTAGTGGTGTCTATCTTTTCTATCCTAGCTTTTGTGTGAATTTCATCTGTTATTATCCCAGCCATTGCGCCAGTTAGTCCTACGCACGCATAGCCTTTTGCATTAAGTGCAATCGTCAAAAGTGCGGTGGTTACTTGCTCTCCAGAGCTTAAAAGCATATCGGTAGCAACGCCGTCTGGGTGCTTTGAGAAATACTCACTATATTCAACCAATTGATTTGTAACTCCACTCATCGCAGAAACTACCACAACCACGTCAGCGCCGCTGTTTTTAGTCTCTATGACCCTATTTGCCACAGCTTCGATGCGCTCAAGCGTGCCTACACTAGTTCCGCCAAATTTTTGAACGATTAACATCAAAAATATCCTTTCTCTTTAAAATAACTCAAAACTTTGTCATAAATAGGCTTTTTGAAGTGATTTATCCCCTCTAAAGCCTTGTTGATATCTACAAATTTATACTCGCTAAACTCTGGATGCTCGGTCTTTAAATTTATGCTAGCACCGTTTTTTAGCCTAACCAAAAAGTACTTTTGCGTCTGCCCATCAAATGGATAAAATCTCTTTGACGCATTTGCTGGAAAGTCGTAGCTAAGCCAATCAGGATACTCTTCTAAGAAGTCAAATTTATCAGTTCCGATCTCCTCTTTAAGCTCCCTTTTTAGCGCTTGTTTTGGACTTTCTCCTTCATCTATGCCACCTTGAGGAAACTGCCAGATATCGTCCATATCAACCCTTTTTGCGACTAAAATTTCGCATTTAAAAGGGTAAGAACTAGACAAAATGACAGCTGCTACATTTGGTCTATATTTTTTTTGCATGTTTTTTCCAAAAAAATTTTATTTGAGATGATAACGAAAAAGAGTTAAGAGATAGATAAATGAAAGCTACTTTTAAACTGCGCTAAATGCCAAATTTCTTATAATCGCCAAAATTTTAAAAAGAGAGAAATTTGCAAGTTTATATCCACGTGCCATTTTGCGAGAGCAAGTGTCCTTACTGCGCCTTTGGCTCAAGCGATGACGAATTTAGCAAGGTTGGCGCCTACTTTAAAGCGCTTTGCCTTGATCTAAATTTCCAGCTAAAAAGCCAAAATGTAAAAGAAATTTCAACCATTTTTTTTGGCGGCGGCACACCAAGTGCGGTAAATGCCAAGCTTTATGATGAGATTTTTAGCATTTTAGCTCAACTTTGCACACCTAAAACTGAGATCACACTTGAAGCAAATCCAAATTCTGCAAATTTAGCTTGGCTAAAGCATGTAAAAAATTTAGGCGCAAACCGCATCAGCTTTGGCGCGCAAAGCTTTTTTGAAGATAAGCTTAAATTTCTAGGGCGCATCCACAGCAAGGAGCAAATTTTTAAAGCGGTTGAAAATGCCCATACAGCTGGCTTTAAGAGCATAAATTTAGACCTCATCTATGACACTAAATTTGATACCAAAAAGCGCCTTTTGGCTGAGGTTGAAAATTTAAAAAGCCTTGCTATCACGCATCTAAGCGCCTACTCGCTCACACTTGAAGAAAACACCCCATTTGCTGGCAAAAAAAGCTATAAAAAAGATAGCGACACTTTGGCTAAATTTATAATAGAGCAGATCCAGCGAGCTGGTTTTAAGCAATATGAAATTTCAAATTTTGGGCAAATTTGCAGGCACAATCTTGGCTACTGGCAAGGCAAAAACTACCTTGGTGTGGGGGCTTTTAGCGTGGGCTTTAAGGACGCCACCAGATACTACGCCAAAAATAGCATAGACGCCTACATCACGCAGCCAACGCATAGAGAAAGAGAAATTTTAAGCCCAAGCGAGCTAGCAAGAGAGCATATATTTTTAGGGCTTAGAAGCATCGTAGGCGTAGAGGCTGGACGCTTAAATGAAGCTCAGAAAAAAAGAGCAAATTTACTTGTAGAAAATGAAAAACTACTCTTTAAAAATGACAAATTTTACAACCCAAATTTCTTATTAAGCGACGAGATCGCACTCTTTATAGAGGGCTAAATTTATAAAAATTTGAGCAAAGTCAAGATAAAATACAAAGCTTAAATAAAATTTAACAGAGGCAAAAATGTTTGGAATGAGTTTTTCTGAGATCTTGGTCATCGCCGTGATCGCCGTGCTAGTTTTGGGCCCTGACAAGCTGCCAAGCGCTATGGTGCAGATCGCTAAATTTCTAAAAATGTTTAAAAAAGGCATAAATGACGCAAAATCAACATTTGATCAAGAGATGAAGATAGCCGAGCTAAAAGAGGACGCTCAAAAATATAAAGAGAGCATAACCCAAAGCGCTCAAAGCGTGCGAAAAAAGCTTACTTTTGAAGAGCTTGACGAGATCAAGAAAAGCGCAAGTGACGTCACTGAAAGCATACAAAACGTCGTAAGCGACACGAAAAAAACGGTAGAAAATATAAAAAATCCAACAAATTTAGTTAAAGATGCAATCTTAAACGATAAAAAAGAGGCGTAATGTTTGAAGAGTTAAGACCCCATTTGATCGAGCTTAGAAAGAGGCTTTTCATAAGCATAGTAAGCGTTTTCGTCTGTTTTGGCATCTGTTTTACATTTTGGAATCCACTGCTTGCATGGATGAGCGAGCCGCTAAAGCAGGTCTTGCCAGCTGGCTCAAATATCATCTTTACGCAAATCCAAGAGCCGTTTTTCACAGCGATGAAGGTCGCCTTTTTTGCTGGCTTGGTGCTTGCTTTGCCTATCATTTTTTGGCAGTTTTGGCTATTTGTCGCACCTGGACTTTATGACAATGAAAAAAAATATGTGATCCCATTTGTGCTTTCAGCCTCATTTATGTTTGCGTGCGGGGCGGCGTTTTGCTACTACGTGGTCATCCCGCTTGGTTTTACATTTTTGGTAAATTTTGGCGGTCAGCTCTTTACGGCACTGCCAAGCATCGGCGAGTACGTGGGCTTTTTTACAAAGCTACTAATCGGCTTTGGAATTTCATTTGAGCTGCCAGTCATTACATTTTTCTTAGCAAAGATAGGCCTTGTCGATGACAAGATGTTAAAAGATTATTTCAGATACGCAGTAGTCGTCATCTTTATCTTCGCAGCCATCGTCACACCGCCAGATGTTATAAGTCAAATTTTAATGGCACTGCCACTCATCGGACTTTATGGAATTTCTATCATAGTCGCCAAAAGAGCTGGCAAAAGCGACGATGATGAACAAGATAGCGACACAAACAGCGACGCAGGCGATGAGTGATATAAACGATATCTCAAGCTACGACTACTTTTTGCCTAACGAGCTCATCGCAAAAGAGCCAGTTTTGCCCAAAGAAGAGGCAAAACTGCTTGTTTATCTTAAAAAAACAAAAGAGATAAAACACTATAAATTTAAAGATCTAGCCAGCCTCATCCCAGAGGACGCGGCGGTCATTTTTAACAATACAAAGGTAGTTAAAGCGCGCATTTTAGGACACAAACAAAGTGGCGGAGCTTGCGAAGTGATGCTAAATCAACCGCTTAATGATAATAAATTTAGCGTCTATATAAGGGGCAAAGTAAGTGTCGGTAGCGTTTTAAATTTTGCTGATAGCATAAAGGTAAATGTGCTTGAGCTAAATGATGATGGCTCAAGAGTGGTAAATTTCACCAAAAATGGCGTTATTTTAGATACGGCGCGACTTTTTAGCGAGCTAGAAAAGATCGGTCACGTCCCACTCCCTCCATATATCAAAAGGGCTGATACAAAGGACGATGAGAGCTGGTATCAAAGTATATTTGCCAAAAATAGCGGCGCAGTCGCAGCTCCGACAGCCAGTCTGCACTTTAGCGAGCAGATGTTAGAGCAGATAAAGGCAAAGCACGAGGTCGCTTATATTACGCTTCACGTGGGCGCTGGGACATTTAAAGGCGTGGAGTGCCAAAACATAAATGATCACAAAATGCACTCTGAGTTTTATGAGCTAAGCGAAAAAGCTCAAGAGCTCATAAACTCAAATAAGCCCATACTTGGCGTTGGTACGACGGTTACTAGATGCGTTGAAGAGTTTGCTAGAAGCAAGCAGCCAAGTGGCTTTTGCAAGCTATTTTTAAATTTAAATAATAAGCCGATCAGGCAAAACTATCTTTTAACAAATTTTCATCTGCCAAAATCAACTCTGATCATGCTAGTTACTAGCTTCATAGGACTTGAAGAGACGATGAGGATTTACGAAACGGCAGTTAGCGAAAAGTATAGATTTTACTCTTATGGCGATGGGATGCTTGTGATATGAAAAATGTCGATTTTGTCGCGCAAATGGAGCTTTTTTTAGAGGCACTTTTTAAGGACGCAACAGCTAGAAACAACGCCATCGTCTTTAACTACAACCCAAACTACCCACGCTATCTAAGCTTTGAAGTGCATAAGCTAATAGGCGCGATCAAAAATTTAAGCAAATTTTACCTAAATGACGTAAGCAACTCAAAACTGCTCATATCCTTTACTCTAGTAAGCTACAGCCTAAGTTTAGTGCATTTTGACATACATATAAGATGCACTTCATGCCCGCAAAAGCCAAACGAGAGACTAGTAAAAGAAGCTGGCGAGCTACTAAAAGAGCTAAATGCCAAGATGAGTAAAACAGAGGACGGCTTTAATATAAGCATAAGCGTGCCGCTACCAAAAAGTGGGACATTTAAAAGGCAAAGCGTAGAGATAGCAAGCCTTCTAGGCAAAAATGCGATCATTGCGTGCGATGATGAAAATTTATTTTTAACGCTCAGTCATGAGCTAAGCTTTACGGGGCTAAAGCTCAGCAAACAAAAGAGCTTCGAGAGTTTAAATTTACACATAAAAGATGCCATTTTTAAGCCAGACATCATCTTCGTGCAAAAGGAGTATCTAAGCGACAAAGCAAGGCTTGATGAGATGCTAACTTATCAAAAGCTTAAGAATTTCTACATCGTCATCATCAGCAAGGATGAAGCCAAAAGCATCAAAAGTGAGAAGATGACTACGCTTAGACAGCCATTTACTAGCGATAGCTTGCACGAGACTTTAGGGGTGGTGGCTAGAAATTTATAAAATTTTTAGATATCTCTTTAAGATGATGGTGGCTGAGACGCTATCAAGCCTACCATCTCGCTTTGTATTTGTGTAAATTTCACTTGCCTCGCTGCTGCTAAAGGCTTCGTCTTGATAGACGATATTAGCCTGCACATCAAGAAGCGAGACAAAATGCTCTATGCGCCTTCTCATCTCATCTTCGCTACTGCCGCCGATCGGAACGCCCACTACTAGCGTGTTTGGAGCGTATTCATTTACTTTTTGGCTCACATCTCTTGCGGCTTGATTTCTATTTTTTCTAAGCACTGGCTCAAGGGGTGTCACGACCTCGCCAAAGCCAAAAGCAAGCCCTATGCGCTTTAGTCCAACATCGATCGCCATAAATTTCTCTCTCATAGCGCGCTTTTTACTCTTAAATTTGAAATTTCAACTAGCCCGTCAAGCTCGTACTCATAGATGATCTCGCCAAATTTAGCCAATGCTTCATCAAGGCTAACGCCATTTTTGCAAAATTTCAAGATCTCATCATCAGCTTTTGCTTGCTCTTTTACCTCGCCAAAAAGTGAGGCAAATTTAACGTAATCATCGATAAGTTCGGCCTTTTTGCTAGCTAGCAAGGCATTTGTCCCACTACTCTCATTTATGCGCTGAGGCAGGACAAAGAGAGGGATTTTAAGCTCATTTGCAAGCCTTGCACTTTGCATCGAGCCGCTTCTTAGATCAGCTTGTGCGACCACAAGAGCTTGCGCGAGCCCCACAACTATGCGATTTCTCTCTAAAAACCTATACGCGATCGGTGGCTCGCCCTCGTCATACTCACTTAGAGCCAAGCCGTTTTCATAAATTTCTCTTATCGCAACTTTGTTTTGCGCTGGATAGATGATGTCAAGCCCATTTGCAAAAACACCGATAGTTCGTGGCATGGCAGCCTTGTGCGCTGTGATATCCACGCCGATAGCCCCACCACTTACCACGCAGACATTTGCGCTTTTTAGCGCTGCGCAAAGTGCCGTGACACACTCTTTTGTATAAACGCTTGCCTTTCTTGAGCCAACGACTGCGACTTTTGGCATGCTAAGAAGCGAGGTGTCGCCTATGAAATTTAGCTCTTTTGGGGGATTTTTTAGCCTATTTAGCGCTTCTGGGATGATTTCAAGTTTCATAAAATATCTTTTAGATAAACAACTTCTACATCTTTTAAGATATTGTTTTTGCTAGCTTTTATCACTGCGATAGTGTTTTTCTTTGGGTGTCCGATGGCGATCGCGTAGCCCCTTTTTTTGGCTAAATTTACAGCAGCTACAAGCTCTCGCCTAACCGCACTAGCCGATGGATCATCATCTAAAAATATATCTCTTGAAATGTAAGGCTGATTATACTTTTTAGCAGCCCTTGCCACGGCTGTTTGAGCGATCGTCTTACTATCGACAAAGATAAAGCCCTGCTCTATCAGCGCTCTATAAGCCTTGTCCATCGCGTCATAATCACTTGTAAATCGTGATCCTGTGTGGTTGTTTGTATATTTTGCGCGCGGGAAGTCTCTTCGTATCTTTTTTATCTTTTCATGCATGCTTTCAAAGCTCTCGTTGATCGTTAGAGTGCCTATCTCTGGGCTATCAAAGTGCTTTGCCTGCATCGGCAGATGTATCATATAAAACTCAAACGTTCTAGCGATGTTTGGCGTATCTGGATGGGTTTTTGTCGCTGGGAAAATGGACGGCGTTATCTTTAGACCGATTGACTTTACCATGCTAGCGTGCTCAAATGTCGCCACATCATCGATTATTAGCACAAGCTTTGCGCGGCGCCCTTTTACACTGCTATTTGGAGTAAATGGCACAACTGCAAAGTCATCTTTTTTCACACTCTCTTTTTGCGGTTTTTCGCTGTAAATTTGCTTCTTGGCTTTGTTACTAGGCTCAACCTCACTTTTTTTAGTAGGCTCAGGTTTTAAAATTTCACTATGCTTTAAATTTTCTTTTATGCTTAAATTTGCTTCAGCGCTTTTGTTTTGCTCTGTTTTTGTTTCTGTTTTTGCCTCATTTTTACCTGCGTAAAATGGCTCGATTACTTGCTCAACCTTTTGCTCAGGCTTTTCTTCGCTCTTTGCTTCATGGCTTACATCTACGCTACTTTGCATATTTTTATATAAATTTGCAAGTAGATTTTTCGTATCGTTTTGCTCTTTTTTTGGCTCTTCTTTTTTAGCTTCTACTTTTACTTCAGGTTTTATCTCAGGAGTTATCTTTTTTTGCTCTTTTGGCTCAGTTTTTGGCTTTAAAGCAAGCTCACTTTTGTGTTTAGGATCGGTAAAAATTTTACTTAAATTTTCATCTTCATCAAATTTTAGAGGGTATTTTCTCTTCTCGTACTCTTGTTTTTTATCTTTGCTGACAACTTTTTGCTCAGCTTTTTTTGAAATTTGCTTCTCGCTCTTTGGCTCATTTACTTTGCTTATCTGCTCAACATCTTTGTTTTTGATGCTAAGAGCTGCGATGAGTGCCACTATCAAAATGGCAGCGATGACACCGATACCAAGGAAAATTTTATTATGAGAGCGACCTGCACTCTTTTTTACAGGACGCTTCTTTGTAGTCTTTTTTTCGCTCAAGGCTTAGTTTTTGCTTTGATCTATAAGTTTGCCGTTAGTTATCCAAGGCATCATTGCGCGAAGTTTTTTGCCAGTTTTATTTAGCAAGCTTCTCTCAGCTATGCCGCGCTCAGCGTTCATTCTAACATATCCTGCTTTTCTCTCTAGGATGAAGTCTTTTGCAAATTTACCATTTTGAATTTCTCTTAAAACTTCTTTCATAGCTTTTCTGCTCTCTTCGCCAACTACTCTTACGCCACTTACATAGTCGCCGTATTCAGCTGTGTTTGAGATAGAGTAGCGCATATCAGCCATACCACCTTGATACATTAGATCAACGATCAGTTTTAGTTCGTGTAAGCACTCAAAATACGCCATCTCAGGCTCATATCCAGCCTCTACAAGCGTATCAAATCCAGCATTAACAAGTGCGCAAAGACCACCGCAAAGCACAGCTTGTTCGCCAAATAAATCTGTTTCAGTTTCATCTTTAAATGTTGTCTCGATGATGCCAGTTCTACCGCCGCCTATACCGCAAGCATAGCTTAGAGCGATCTCTTTAGCCTTTCCGCTTGCATTTTGTTCAACAGCGATAAGATCAGGTATGCCTCCACCTCTTAAAAATTCGCTTCTAACTGTGTGTCCTGGGGCTTTTGGAGCAATCATGATGACGTCTATGTTTGCTGGAGCTTTGATCTGTCCAAAATGAACATTAAAACCATGTCCAAATGCGATAGCAGCGTGATCTTTTAAATTTGGCTCGATCTCATTTTTATAAATTTCAGCTTGAAGCTCATCTGGTGTTAGGATCATAACTACATCAGCGCCTTTTGTAGCTTCGCTTACAGTTTTTACTTCAAAGCCTTTTGCCTCAGCTTTTGCCCAGCTTTTGCCACCTTTTGCAAGACCGATTACGACACTTACGCCATTGTCTCTTAAATTTTCAGCGTGTGCGTGACCTTGTGAGCCAAAGCCAATAATCGCTACTTTTTTACTCTGAATAAGGCTTAAATCGCAGTCTTTATCATAATAAACACTTATAGCCATTGTTTCTCCTATTGTTAAATTTTGGCGAGATTATACATTTTAGCAACAAAAACGTTGCTGAAAAAGAGCAAAAAAGTATCTTTAAGTTTTATGCTGCAGCTTTTTGCTATAATGTGACAAAATTTTTAACCAAAAGAGTCACTTTACATGAATGAATCAATCTTTAAAAAAATCAAAGCGCTTCCGCCACTAGACGACACTGTCATACAGATCCAGCGCCTACATGCTGACGAAAATAGCTCGATAAATGACCTCACAAAAGTGGTCGAAAAAGACCCTATGCTAACAGCAAATATCTTGCGTTCAGCAAACTCGCCACTTTACGGATTTTCTCAAGAGATCACAACTATCGCAAGAGCCATTTCACTTTTTGGCATGGCTACTATCCGCGGTTTTGCGCTATCAAGTGCCATTAAAAAGACCTTTTCTATAAATTTAGAGCCATATGACATTACCGCACAAGATTTTTTAAATATCTCAATCATGCAAAATGCTTTGATGTACCACTGGTACTCAAAGATAAAACCTAAAAATCTAGAAATTCTCTCTCCTGCTTCATTTATGCTTGAAGTTGGCAAGATCGTTTTAGCACATGAGCTCACAGAAAATAACCAAGTTGCTGAGTTCAAAACAAAGCTAAAACAAATTTCATCTACCTATGATCTTGCGCTTTTAGAGTCAGAAATTTTGGACATCACAAACGAAGAGGTCACAGCTAAAATTTTTGAGCAGTGGAATTTAGAGATCGAGCTTGGAAATTCCATCCTCTACTCAAACACTCCAGAAGAGGCACCTGATCATATAAAAGAGTATGCAAGAGCGTTAAAAGTAGTAAAAACAGCGGTTAATATCTTTAACCAGCTTGACGATGTGAGCGTAAATAACGCAACACTTCTTATAAACGAATATGGCTTTGAGAGAGATACATTTTTAATGGCTGTTAGCAAAGTCAAAGACAATTTGTGAAAGAATTTTTAACATCACTTCTCGTTGGCATCAAAGAAAAAGAGATATCAAACGAAGATAAAGAGATCTTGCGTAATCTCCTAAACCTTGGTGCCGTAAGCTTACATAAAGATAAATTTTACCTAAACAACGGCTATGTCTGCGGCAAGCTAGACATCAGCCAAAACGCAACTGGCTTTATCATGCCATTTGACAAGCGCTTCAAGCAAGATATCATCGTAGAAAATAAAAATTTAAACAACTCTCACCTTGGCGATATCGTGCTAGCAAAGCTTTTGCCACTTAAGAAAAAACGCCAAAGTGCTAAGATAGTGATGAGCCTAAAGCTTGCAAATGAGACAAGCGTGGTCTATACAAAACGCTTTGGAGCGGCCATTTTAGGGGTAAATTTAAAAACTGGGCTAAGCACAACCCTAAAGGCAACTCAAAAAAGCCTAAAGATGCTCCCGCTTGGGACGCTACTAAAGATAAACAACCTAAACAACGAAATAGTTGAGGTTTTAGGAAATTTAGAAGATCCGCTAAGCGATGAGAAAATTTCGCTTGCTATTTATAATAAAAATGATAAATTTAGCGAGGCTTGCGAGCTTGAAGCAAAGGCATTTGGCGATGAAGTCGATGCTAGCATGTATCCAAACAGGGTTGACCTAAGAAATTTAGAGTTTTGCACGATCGATCCAGTCGATGCCAAAGACTTTGACGATGCCATATATTTTGATGAAAAAAAGCGCGAAATTTACGTCGCAATCGCCGATGTAAGCGAGTATGTGACCGCGTATAGCGCCATTGATAGCGAGGCTAAAAAAAGAGGCTTTTCTATCTACTTTCCGCACATTTCAGTGCCGATGTTGCCGCGCGCGCTTAGTGAAAATATCTGCTCGCTAAAGCCAGACGTGCCGCGCCTTGCATTTTGTTTTAAAATTTCACTCGATGCAAATAACGAGGTAAAAAAAGAGGAGCTTTTTGAGGCGATCATCCTTTCAAAAAGGCGCTTTAACTACGATGAGATCGATGAAATTTTAGAAGGTAAAAGAGAGTGTGAAATTTCATGGATCAAGCCACTTTTTAAACTCACCACGAAGCTTCGCAAAAAAAGGCTTTTGCACGCATTTGACTTTAGGACAAAAGAGCTTAGAATGAGCCTTGATGAAGAGGGTCAAATTTCGCAAACTAGGTTTGAAAGCGACTCCGACTCGCACAGACTTGTTGAGGACTGCATGCTTTTAGCAAACAAAGCCGCAGCAAAGCTCATCACAAAGGGCGTTTTTAGAAACCACGCTTCGCCTGATTTTAAAAAGATAGATACCTTGCTTGAGGACTTGCAGCTTTTGGGGCTTGACTTTACCTACGAGAGCGACCTTGCAAATTTGATAAGAAAGATCCAAACAAAGGCTGATGAACTAGGCAACCGTGAAGAGATAGATAAGCTCATCATCAAGTCTCAAAAAAAGGCTGAATACTCAAGTGAAAATTTAGGCCACTTTGGGCTTGGATTTGATAGATACACGCACTTTACAAGCCCTATTAGACGCTATTCTGACCTTATCTTACACAGACTTTTAAAGGCTAAAATTTCAAAAGATGAGAAGCTTTACAACTTCTTGCTTTTAAACATCCAAAGCACATGTGCAACCTTAAGCGAGCTTGAAAGAGAGGCCGACAAGGTAGCTTACGACTTTATGGATAGGAAATTTGCGCGCTGGGCAGCTGCAAACATCGGCAAAGAGGTGCGTTGCTACGTGAGCGAAAACCAAAATGTCTTGGTCGCTAAGCTTGATGATTATTTTGTTGGAGCTAGGATTTTCATCACTGGATACAGCGCAAATTTACTTCAAAAGCTTGTTGTAAAGATCACAGAGGCTGATATCGCGAGTGCTAAAATTTTTGCAAAAGTGGTAAGAAAGATCGATGTATAGAAAGGATTTAGAGCTAAATTTAGCAAATGCAAATTTAAGCAACTACTTCTTGCTTTTTGGCGCAGATGAGTTTCAGATAGAGCTTTTTGGCAAAGAAATTTTGAGCTTTTACTCAAGCGAAGATGCAAATTTATTAAGCCTTTATTTTGACGAGTACAACTACGCACAAGCAAGCTCTCACCTAAGCGAACAGTCGCTTTTTGGCGGCAAAAATATCCTCTATGTAAAAAGCGACAAAAAGATCCCGGCAAAAGAGCTAAAAGAGCTCATCTCGCTTTGCTCAAAAAGCCATGACAACTACTTTTTATTTGAGCTTTATGAGGCCGATATGAAGCTAGTTTTTGATACGCAAAAGGCATTTGGGGCAAATTTTGCTAGATTTTTTAAGCCCTCAAACCCAGATGAAGCTATAAATTTACTAGCTAAAAGCTCAGCTAAAATAGGCCTAAATATAACCAAAAACGCACTTTATGAGCTTTATTTTACACATAATGAAAATTTATACCTTGCGGCAAGCGAGCTGACAAAGCTAAAGAGCCTAAACACCCACATCGAACAAGACGATGTAAAAAGGCTAGTTTTTGGACTTGGCGGGATAAATTTTGATGACTTTTTTAACAAATTTATGGCTCTAAAAGATATAAAAAACGACTTTTTTACCTACTTGGAAGATCCAAATTTTAATGAAATTTTACTTCTAAACTCACTTTACAAAGCATTTTTTAGGCTGTTTAAAATTTACTCTTACATCAAGATAAATGGCCGCTTGAATTTAGACGAAGCGATCGGCTATCAGCCGCCTGTAAATGTGGCAAATTTACTAAAAGCAAATAGCTTAAAGCTAAGTTTAAATGCCTATTTGGAGATATTTAAAACGCTAAATTTAGCCGAGCTAGAGCTAAAAACAAATACAAAAATGGATAAAGAAATTTTCGTTTTATCAACCATTTTAAACCTCCAACACCTCATATCAACAGCAAATATTAAGTAAATTTAAGCTAAAATCCACCCTTGCTTAATGCAAAATCCTTGCTCACAAAGTGAGCTAAATATCCATAAGGAGAAAAAATGAAACATTACGAGCTTTTATTTATTCTTAAGCCGACATTGACGGAAGAGGAAGTTAAAGCTAAGGTTGATTTCGTAAAAGAAGTCATAACAAAAAACGGCGGCGAGATCGCTACTGTCATTGAGATGGGTACTAGAAAACTAGCTTATACCATCAAAAAATATGAGCGTGGAACATATTTTGTTATCTACTACAAAGCTCCACCAGCACTTCTTGCAGAGCTTACAAGAAACGTAAGAATCACAGAAGATATCATAAGATTTTTAAGCGTTAAATATGAAAACAAACGCGAAATCGCAGCTTGGGAAAGACTTTGCAAAGGTATCAAGCAAACTATTAAAAAAGAACCTCGCGAGCCAAGAGCACCACGCGAGCCAAGAGTTGAAAAAGTAGACGAGCAAACATTTACAGAAGAATAATCAAGGATAAAAAATGTTCAATAAAGTAGTATTAGTTGGAAATTTAACCAGAGATATAGAGCTTAGATATACTACTAGCGGCGTTGCCATAGGAAATTCTAGTATAGCTGTGACACGCAAAATCACCTCAAATGGGGAAAGAAGAGATGAGACTTGCTTTATTGATATATCATTTTTTGGCAAGAGTGCAGAGATAGCAAACCAATATCTCAACAAGGGATCAAAGCTGCTTATTGAAGGAAGACTCAAATTTGATCAGTGGACCGACAATAACGGACAAAATCGCTCAAAACACTCTATCGCCGTTGAAAGCATGGAAATGCTTGGCTCAAATAACCAAACGCAACAAGGCGGATACTCTATGAATAGCCAAAATAGCGGTGGCTACGGACAGCAAGGCGGATATCAAAATAACCAATATAACCGCCAACAAGAAGCTAGACCGCAAGCTGCTCCGCAAAGAAAGCAAGAGAGTTATTCAGAAGTTCCTGATATAGACGTTGATGCTGATAGCTTCAACAATGAAGAAATACCGTTTTAATTTTAAAGGATAAAAAATGGCAGAAAAAAGAAAATATTCACGCAAATATTGCAAATTTACAGAAGCAAAAATTGATTTTATAGACTACAAAGACACTTCACTTTTAAAGTATTGCTTGTCAGAGAGATTTAAAATCATGCCAAGACGCCTAACTGGCACATCAAAAAGATACCAAGAGATGGTAGAAAAAGCGATCAAAAGAGCTCGCCACGCAGCTATCATACCTTACATAGTTGATCGCAAAGACGTAGCTTCAAATCCTTTTGAAGGTCTATAATCCATAAATTTTAGCCCTATTTTGGGCTAAAATTTTTAAAACTATTTTTACTTACTTCATTACAAATTTAAATGTTTATTTAGTTAATGTCAAAGTTACGAATACATGCCAATCATAAGTTAGCTAATCATTAATTATATTTTTATCTTATAAGAACTATTTTGTAAGGTGGTCACGTTTTGAGAGCAAACAAATACACACAGACATATTTAGTAATTTTTTTTAGAGATAGAATTTATTGTTTTTTATCTTTATCAGTCTGAACTTTATCTAGCTTTATGTATCCCATTTCAACTAGCTTGTTATAAATTTGCGAGATCTTAGGACCAGCCGCACTACCGCCGTGACCGCCGTGCTCGACAACCATCGTGATGACGTATTGTGGGTCCTCAAAAGGCGCATAGGTCGTCATCCACGCGTGAGATCTTTGCAGATACGCCATATCCTCCTCTTTCATACGTTTCTTTTCAGTTTGCGAGATACCAACGACCTGAGCTGTTCCAGTCTTTGCCGCAACCTTTACAAGACTTCCCACAAAGTGCCTATTTGCCGTGCCTCTTGGGTGATTTGCCACCTCATACATCGCATGCCTAATGGCAGGTAGCTGTGACTTCTCAAACGGCGTAAAAGCATCATCTGTTGGCGTAAAATCAACATCCTTGCCATCGATGCTCTTTAAAAAATGTGGCGTCACATTTAGCCCAGTTGCAAGGCCTGCTGTGTATTTAGCTACCTGCATAGGCGTGACTAGAAAATTTCCCTGTCCGATAGAGGTGATGAGCGTCTCGCCTTGAAACCACGCCTTGCCATACTTCCTCATCTTCCACTCCCTACTTGGCAAGGTCCCCACAAATTCATTTGGTAAATCAACCTCTGTTTTTCTACCAAAGCCCATACGCTCAAGTATCGGCACAATGGCGTCTATGCCGATCTTTTGGCTACCCTTGTAAAAGTAGTCATCACAGCTCTCTCTAATTGCCGTGTTCATATTAACCGTGCCATGACCATGCGAGTTCCAGCAGCGAAATTTACGCCCTCCAAGCTCATACGAGCCACTGCAAAAAAAGCTATCATATTTGCTCATGCCATTGTCTAAAAAGGCAAGTGCCATACCCATTTTTACGACAGATCCTGGCGGATAGAGGCCGTTTATCAGCTTATTTGTAAATGGATGATCGACGTTTTTTACAAGCTCCTCCCACTCAGCCTGAGAAATTCCAAGTACAAAAGGATTTAAATCATACTCAGGAAAGCTTCCTGCTGCGATGATGGCGCCATCTTTTAAGCTCATAACTATGACGCTTCCTGCATCCTTACCAAAGACATCAGCGACAAACTGCTGAAGCTCAAGATCGACGGCGAGCTTTATGTTTTGACTTTGTGGCGCTTGATAGCTCACCTGCTCGATCTCCTCATTTAGCGCATTTACCTTGATCTTTTTAAAGCCTTGAATTCCTTGCAATATCGGGTTATAAAAGCGCTCTACGCCGCTTCTGCCAATATAGTTTGTAAGCTTTGTCAAAGGGTCATTTTCCATATCTTTTTGGTTTGCCCTGCCGACATAGCCGATGATGTGAGAAGCTAAGTCGTTGTATGGATAGTGGCGTTTTGAAGCGGGTCTTATCTCTAAATTTTCACGCAGAGAAAGAGGCGCAAAAAATGGCAAAAATTTATCATAATCAACAAATTCGACCACGTTTATGAAGTCTTGGTTGTAAGCTGAGTCGTTTTTGATATATTCATTTTTAAGCTTGGTGACGTTTAGATCACCAAATAGCGAGCCGATATAGGCTAGCTCATCGTCTAAAATTTTCACCTTTTTGTTTGCGCTAAGGTGCGGCCTTACATAGATAGAAAAGCCAAGACGATTGACCGCCATAGGCTTGTCGTGCGCATCAAAGATGATGCCTCTAACTGGCGGGATGTAGATAGTTTTTATCGCATTTTGCTCGGCGATCTCGTTATAGTAGGTGTTAGAATTTACACTTAGGTGGTAAATCCGCCCCAAAAGCATGATCCAAAAAAGAGCGATCACGCCAAAAACGATACGCATCCTCATAGCACTTTGTCCCTAAAAAGCACGATAGCAAGCACACTTTCAAGCGCTATGAAAAATAGATACTCTGCACTAAAAGTCAAATTTGGCTCGTTTAAGACGTAGGCAAAAAGGTTATTTACAAGAAAAGTTAGCACATAGCCAGAGGCGACAAAGATGATGAGCAGGCAGTTTCGCCACTTCATCGTCGTATAGAGCCAGTCTAGCACGAAGTTGTAAAATAGCAAAAATGCAATGATCGTTGAAAAGAGATAAAAACCATGAATTTGCTCGGCAAAGACCAAGAAAACGAGCGAAAAATACCATGAGGGCTTAAACTCATCATACTGCTTTTGCTTTCTTGAATACTCCAAAATCATATATGTAAAAAAAATGCCAATAAGTGGTGGCAAGAAGCCAAACTGCGTAGTTGCGATCTCGTAAGAGAGCAAAAAAATGACCCACCAAAAGCCTTTAAAAATTTTAATGTCTAAGCTGCTTATGGTTTGCATTTTACCTACCAAGAGCGTGGTTTATGATAGCTTCCCGTGCCTTGTCGATGCCGCTTTTGCTGAGTGTCGAGACCAAAATGCCACTTGGGTCAAATTTCATTATCGCACTCTTCTGGCTTTGATTTAGCTTGTCGATTTTTGTGTATAAATTTAAGATTTTCTGATCAGCTCTTAAAAAGCTTTTTAGGTAAGAATCCACGTTCACGTCGATGTCTAGGTCAAAGTGCCTAGCGTCGATTAGATGTATAAAAAGTCTGATGTCGCTTCTAAATTTCAAAAACTCATCTAAATTTTTGCGCCACTCGTCGTGTTTTGACTTTGCCACTTTTGCGTAGCCAAAGCCTGGTAGATCAACCAAGATGAGTTTAAATTTCTCTTTTTCGCTCTCTTCTTTTTCCTCACAAAACTCAGCCTCAAAGAAATTTATAAGCTGTGTTTTGCCAGGAGTCGATGAGCTTTTGGCCAAATTTTTTTGATTTACAAGTGCATTTATGAGGCTGCTTTTACCTACATTTGACCTGCCCAAAAAGACCACCTCGCTTGTCACAAAGCTTGGAGCCTCTTTTATGCTTGGGCTTGAAGTGATAAATTTAGCGCTCAAAGCTCTTATCACTTGGTTTTATCCTCTATTTGAAAGATAAATTTAACCGGCTTTTTCTCGTCGCTATTTACGCTATATGTGCCATCCTTTTGATTGACCACGATCTTATCGCCGTAGACATTTTTATCAGTCTCTACCTCGTGCAAATAGCCGTTGCCAGTTACTGTGTATGTCTGCTTTGCTGGCTCGTATGTTAGCGTATCGCCCTTACCCTCATAGTGCTTATCTTTCATGAAAATTTTAGCCCTAGCATTGCCCGTGGCTACATATTTTACTGGTTGGCGCTTTTTATCAAAATGCACAACGACTTTGTTTGCCTTTAGCTCATCGTATGAGCCTTTTTTGATATTTACATTGCCTACAAACTCGCTGATCTGCTTGTTTTCATCAGCAAAAAAATCGTTTGATGTGATCTCAACTTGCTCTGCATTTAAAAATGTAAAGCCCAAAATCATCGCTAAAATCGCTGCTTTTCTTCTACCCATGCCCTTAACCCTTTTATCTGCGTTTGTTTTTTACCAAGATCGTAGCTGCCACTATCACCTAGTGCTTTGTCGCCGTTTCTAGTGATGGTGAAATTTGCTTCTGATCTTACTATTTTTGTCTTTGTGTTATATATAACTTCATCGCTTTTAAATTTCAAACTATCATTGTTTTCATAGTTTGCATTTTTTTGAAAGATTATCTCATCGTTTTGCGAGATAGCCTTGTCTGAGCTTAGAAAATGTCTTAAATTTCCCCTTAAAATTCTCGCTTTAAAGTCTAAAAATTCATCCCTGTCGCTATATCTGTTTAGCTCGTCACTCTCATAAACTCCGCTTATCTTAGTTGAGTTTATCTCATAATCAACCACATCATTTACCTGCATATTTGATATCTTTGTATCAACCTTTAGCACGTTTGCTAGGTATGGGTCTTGAGCCGCTAAAAATATCATCACTGCACTAAAAATGGCCACGACGAAGTAGAAAATTTTTACAACCAACGCTTAGACCACTCGTCATATAAATTTTCTGATTTTATGATCATCTCGATCATCTCTCTAACAGCGCCATTGCCACCTTTGTGCTTTAGCTTTGTCTTTACATCAAGCTCTTTAATGGCATCTTTTGGCTTAAAGCTCCAAGCAACTGCGTCTAAAATTTTATAGTCATTATAGTCATCGCCGATAGCTGCTGCGTTTTTAAAGCTAAGCCCTTCAAATTTTAATATCTCGCTTGCTACTTCAAATTTATCGCCAACGCCTTGATAGACGTGATTTATCTTTAGATCCTCAGCCCTTCGCTCAACGATAGCCGACTTTCTGCCAGTGATGATAGCCACTTTCTTGCCAAGTTTTAGCCAGCTCTCTATCGCGTAGCCATCTTTTACATCAAAAAATTTAAGCTCTTCGCCGTTTGCATTGTAGATGATCTTGCCATCAGTGAGGCACCCATCAACGTCTAAAAATATAATTTCTATCATAAAACGCCCTTAGTACTTGGAGTGCCGATCCTTGCGTTTTTGGCAAGCGCTCTGCGGAGTGCTACGGCAAATGATTTAAACGTTGCTTCGATGATGTGATGAGTGTTTTTGCCACGAATTTGATTTAGATGAAGAGTGATGGCCGAATTTATAGCAACTGCTCTAAAAAACTCCTCCACAAGCTCAGTGTCAAACTCACCAACTTTGGCATTTTCATTAAAATTTTCATATACGAGGTAAGCTCTGTTGCTAAGATCTAGTGCGCAAAAAACAGCCGCCTCATCCATAACAACGCTCGCCTCGCCAAACCTCTCAACACCGCTTAAAGGATACAAGGCCTCTTTTAAAAGTTGCCCCAAAACTATGCCTACATCCTCGACACTGTGGTGAAAATCCACATGCGTGTCGCCATTGCATGAAATTTCAAGATCGAGCAAAGAGTGTTTTGTAAATGCCTCAAGCATATGGTCAAAAAAGCCAATGCCTGTGCTTATCTTTGCAATCCCAGAGCCGTAAATTTTGAGCTTCATTGAAATTTGCGTCTCTTTTGTGTTTCTAGTTAGTTCTAAAATTTCCTCTCTCACGCCCTAACCTCTTACTATAAATGCACCTTGGAATTTACCGCTTCTTGCGTAATCCCTAGCCTCGTCCTCGCTTCTAAAGCCATTTAAAAATACCCTATAAATGGTTGAGCCATCTATCGTAAATGTCTTAACGACTGATCTATAACCATCTATGCTTTTATGCTCTCTTTGGTATCTGTTTGCGCCTTCAAGGTTTTTAAACGAGCCAATTTGTACCATAAAATCTCCACCCACAACGCGTTGCTCTGATGAGATCACGATGCCGCCAACTGGGGCCGTTGGAGAGACTGGATTTGGCACTTTTATGCCAGTGCTTGTTGGTTTTGTTGGTTGTGCGCTAGCGGTTGTAACGGCATTGATGTCTTCATTAAAGCCGATAACCTCCATACTAACTGGAGCTGTGCCAGTGCCGATGACATCAAGCTTCATTGCAGCTGCTTTTGAAAGGTCAAGCACCCTGTCAGCCACAAAAGGTCCTCTATCATTTACGCGCACGATGACGCTTTTTTGATTTCTTAAATTTGTTACTTTAAGTATTGTATTCATCGGCAAAGTTTTATGCGCCGCAGTCATATTATACATATTATAAACTTCGCCATTAGATGTTGTTTTGCCGTGAAAATTTGGACCATACCAGCTTGCCGTTCCGCTAGCTTTATCGCCGACACTTACGACGGTTGGATAGTAGGTTTTGCCGTTTATCGTGTATGGTCTCATTGTTGCTTTTTGAACTGAGGCGGAGTTGTTGCCTCTTACATTAGTTGGGCCAATTGGAGTAAATGGAGCCCCACTCCAAGAACAACCAGTGATTAGAAGTGTAAAACTTAGTCCTAAGTAGAAATTTAGGCTCTTACGGTATGACAATATTTGCTCCGACATTTAAATTTGAACTAGCCAAAGAATTTGCATCTTTTATATCTTTTTCACTTACATTAAATTTCTTTGATAAAGATGCGATCGTATCGCCTGTTTGAACTACATAGTTGTGAGATTTGTTTTGAGTAGAAAAAGGGATGATTAGTTTTTGATTATAGCTTACTGCATTTGTGCTAAGCTCGTTGTAGTCCTTGATCGCTCTGTGGCTAACGCCTGTTTTTTTAGAGATAGAGAGCAAGGTCTCGCCTTTTTTTACTGTATATGCATAGAAGTTATTTTTGCCATTAAATGGTTTGAAATTATCTGAGAAAAGTTGCTTTTTATTTTCAGGGATATAAACGTAATAATCTTTTAAAGTTGGAGGAGTAAATACAAATTTTAAATGTGGGTTATTGCTTTTCATCTTTTTTGTGCTAAGACCGATGCTGTCGCCTATCTGAGCTAAATTTGTACCGCCTGGCACTTTTACTTTCGTAAGTCTTAATCCGCCATTTATGTTTAGTAAAGACGACTCTTTAGATATCAAAAAGTCCGCATCTTTTGCAATATATGCCGCTCTTAAAATTTTAATGATAAAATTTCTAGTCTCAGCTGGGAGGTATTTTTTCTCAGCATCAAGAAGTGTTACAAGATCGTCTGTGCCAGCTTTTTGTATAGCTTTTTTTAACGCACCATCGCCGCAGTTATATGCCATTGCTGCCAAGTACCATTTGCCAAATTGATTTTTCAGTGATCTTAGATAGTTTGTAGCGGCTACAGTTGATTCGACTGGATCTTTTCTCTCATCGGTGTATTGTCCTACTTTTAGGCCGTGAATTTTAGCTGTTTGCTCCATAAATTGCCACATACCAGTAGCTTTAGCATTTGAGACAGTGTGATTTGAAAAGCCTGACTCTATCATCGCTAGGTAGAAAAATGACTCAGGTACGCCTGATTTTTTGATCTGCTCTTTAATCATTGGTATATACATATAGCCATTTTTCAAGGCATCTGTAAATGTTCTTACCTGTGAGTTTTGTATGCCTTGTCTCATCTTTGCATAGTGAGAAGTTTTCATAAAGCTAGCATCGATGTCTAGCTCTTTTAAAATTTTAACCTGAGTGTCATAAGAGCTCTTCTCAGGGGCGTTTGCTAGTAGCAAGGTACTACATGCAAATAATAAAAATATCTTAAGCATTGCTTTCATTTCTATCCTTTTTCGTGTCAAAGCTTAATGATGCTAGCATCTTAAGCAAGCACAATGCCCAAAATTTAGGCAAAGCACTTAAATAACCTTTTGGCATTATCTGAAGTCGTTTTACAAACTACTTCAAATTCAAGGTTTAAAATTTCAGCTATCTTTTTAGCAACAAATGTCGTAAACGCCGGCTCATTTCTCTTGCCGCGATTTGGTTCTGGCGTGAGATAAGGGGCGTCAGTCTCTATCAATACCCTATCAAAAGGAATTTTTGGCAGAATTTCAACTAAATTCTTAGCGTTTTTAAATGTCAAAACGCCACCTATACCAAAATAAAAATTCCCAAATTTGCAAAGCTCCAAAAGAAGTGGCGAGGCATTATAACAATGCAAAACTGCCCCAGCTTCAAGCTTTGGCGCATACTCTTTTAAGATGTTAAAAGAGTCCTCATTAGCCTCTCTAATATGGAGGATAACGGGTTTTTTTAACTCAACTGCCAAATTTAGTTGAGCTAAAAAAACACGTTTTTGATCCGCTTTTTCTCTTAGCTTTTCTTCTTCATCTTTTGGCAAGCGGTAGTAGTCAAGCCCACATTCGCCGATAGCCACGCACTTTTTGTCTTTGGCAAATTCTCTTAAAGTTTCAATATCAAAATTTTCTTTATCATATGGATGAACTCCAACGGCAAAGAAAATATCATTTTTTTCGTGCGCTATTTTAGCCGCTTTTGGTAAATCATTAATATCAGCTCCAGGGATAATAAAGCCTTTTAGCCCTAAATTTCTGGCTTCAGATAAAATTTGCTCTAGGTCAAAATCATAAACTTTACTATCCAAATGGCAATGCGTATCTATAATCATAAAGCTATTTCTACCCTATTTCTACCATTTTCTTTTGCGACATAAAGCGCTGAGTCGCAAGCTTCAAGCATATCATCTATCTCGCAGTGACCTTTTCCAAAAGATATGCCGATAGAGACGGTCACTCTTACGATCTTATCTTTTATGATTACCTCATTTTCAGCCACTTTTGCTCTTAAATTTACAAAAAATTTAATTGCCTCCTCTTTTGCTATCTTTTTAAGAACGACACAAAATTCCTCGCCACCAAACCTAGCGATCACATCTCTTCCTTTTGTGTTGTCAGTTAGTATCTTTGCGAGTGATTTTAGTATCTTGTCGCCACCATCATGTCCGTATGTATCATTTATCTTTTTAAAGTGATCTATATCAAGCATAGCAAACGCATAAGGCTCATCAAGCTCTTCAGCTGCTTGGACGTACTCTTCTATATCTTGATAGAAAAATCTTCTATTGTAAGCGCCAGTTAAAAAGTCGCGGTTGGCAAAATTTGCTATCTTATTTATATTCTCCATCGCCTCAATGGTGTTATTTACACGGCAAATGAGCTCTTCTTTTGAAAATGGCTTTGCTATAAAGTCGCTAGCTCCATTTTTTAAAAATATCGAAGCATCAGTCTTTTCGCTAGGAGATGTCATCACGATCACACCAAGGTGGTTTTTATCTTTCTCTTTTCTCACCTCTTTTAAGACCTCTAAACCATCTTTAACAGGCATTCTATAGTCAGTTATGATTAAATTTATATCAGGATTATCAGCAAAATAGCTCATCGCCTCTTCGCCGTGAGCCGCTGCTAAAACCTTAAACTGAAGGCTAGTTAAGATTTTTTTTATCATATTTCTAAAAGGCAATGAGTCCTCAACGACTAGAACTTTATATTGTCTATTTTTGCTTAGTCTGTTTATCATTTGAAAGATGTAGTTGATATCATCCATGTTGCCCTTATAGACGTAATCAACTATGTCTTTGTTTATAAAAAATTCTTTCGTCTTATCATCGATGCTACCAGTTAAAACGATAGCACAGAGCCCTTGAGCAAGGACATAATCAACGATCTCACCATTTGGTGCGTCAGGTAAATTTAGATCCAAGATAGTCATAAAATAATCTTTGCCGTGCTCGCTAATTAGCATCTGGGCTTCGGCAAAATCGTACGCAACGTCGATCGCCATATCCTCAATGCTCTTTTCCATCTGCATGACGATTAGCTTAGCAAGTGCCTTATTATCATCAACTACTAGAATTCTTTCCATATTATTCCTGTGATTTTTTATTAAATTAGCTCGGATTTTAACAAATAAACCTAATCACAAAGCTTAAATTTAAAACTTAAATTTCAAGCTATTTTAAAAGTCCTTTTGCGAAATTTATCGCCTCTTCGCTGATATGCTCACCGCTTATCATACGCGCAAGCTCATTTACACGCTCCTCTTTGTCAAGCTCTCTTACGACTGAGCTCTCACCGTGGCGCTCTACCAAAAAGTGCGAATTTGCCTTTGAGCTAAGCTGCGGCTGGTGCGAAATGGCAAAAATTTGATAGAAATTTGCAAGTTTAAGCAAGACATTTGCGATACTCATCGCCTCTTTTCCACTTAAATTTGCATCTATCTCGTCTAAAATGATGACATCACCGCCCGTTTTTGTGATCTCACTAGATGCGGCTATAAAAGCTAACCTTAGGCGGTTTAGCTCGCCTGAGCTTAAATTTTTAAGTGAGGTCTCGTTTAAATTTAGACAAATTTCATCAGCGCCTAAAATATCAAGCTTTTTGCCCTCGATCCTTAGCGTAATATCTGGCATATAAAGCTCTTTTAGGTATAAATTTATCATCGTCTCAAGCTCTTTTAAATTTACACTCCTTGCCTTGCTTAAAGTGCTGGCTAGCTCATTTGCCTTTTTGCTTAAAATTTCAAATTTCTTCTCAAGCTCGCTCTTTTCAAAGCTTAAATTTTCATATCTAGCAAGCTCTTTTTCCTTTTTATCAAGCGCTTCTAACGCCTCCTCCTCGCTGCCATAGCGCCTAATGATGGCATTAAGAGCTTCTATCCTATCAAGCACGCTCTCCACGTCGATATCGTCAAGCTCCTCCATATTTAGGCTATCACGCGCAACTCTTAGCTCGTTCATCGCATCTTCAAAAAAGCCACTATCAAGGTCGCTGATACTTAGCGCCTCATTTACGCTGTGCTCTAGCTCAAATATCCGCTCAGCCCTAGCCCACGCCTCATTTATCTTATCTTTTTTGCTAAGCCTTTTTTTAGTCTCCATAAGCTCTTCAAACTCGCCTTTTTTAGGTCCAACACTTCTTATCTTCTCGATCTCAAAGCTGGCAAGCTCCTTTAGCTCCTCGACCTTTTTCTCTTCCTCTTTGATAGTGGCTAGCTCTTTTGAAATTTTAGAAAATTCTAAAAACGCCTCTTCAAATTCTTGTTTTATCTCTTTAAATTTCTCATTTTTTGAAATTTCAAGCCTGTCAAGCAAATTTAGAAATTTCTCATTTTCAAATTCATTTGCCTCTTTTGCCGAGAGATATTTGATGTGCTCGCGCGCCACTTGGGCTAAATTTCTCTTTGAGATGGCTTGTTGGTTTATAAAATACCTCGTGCTCTTATCTTTTAAAAGCTTGAAAATATTGACCTCTTCGTTTTCTATGCCAAACTCATCAAGCTCAAATTTATGCTCAACGTCAGCTTCTATTAGCCTTGCCTCGCTATCTTTTAGCCCAAAAACAGCCATTATAGCACTCATCAGCACCGACTTACCAGCGCCGCTAACGCCCGTAAATACGCTAAGACCCTCTTTGAAATTTAGCTCGACATTTTTAAAATTTAGATAATCCTTAATCAAAATTCGATCAATCATTATAACCCCAGTGAAGTTTCTCTTTTAAAATTTGAAAATAATCCCTGCCAATATGGCGTATCAGCCTCGCTTTTTTATCGCTCAGACTCATGCTGACGGCTGAAATTTTACTCATATCAAAGCGGTCTTGGCCGTCTATTACTAAAATGGCGTCGCTATTTGTTCTAAATTTGACCGTGTGGTTTTTTGTAAGCACGACTGGACGCTGCGTGAGCGAGTGCGAGCAGATGGGAGTTAGCGCAAAGACCTCACTTAGTGGATATATGATAGGACCATTTGCGCTCATATTATATGCCGTTGTTCCTGCTGGTGTCGCCACTATGACGCCGTCTCCAAAATATGAGTTAAAATACTTTTCATTTAAAAGTGCCTCGATATGCGTCATTGAACCGCCATTTTTACTAACGATGACCGCGTCGTTAAATGCTATCTTTTTCTCAGTTTTGCCATCATTTTTATGAAGCGTCACATCAAGCATAAAAGGCGTTTCTACCTCAAATTTATCATCAAAAAAGTCTTTAAAAAACTTCTCACTCTCATTTATCGTGATATCTGTCAAAAAGCCTAGCCTGCCAGCGTGTATGCCAAGGATGAGTGGCGAGATGTGAGCTAGCTTTCTGCAAGTTGAGATGATCGTGCCATCACCGCCAAGCGTGATAAGAAATTCACACTCTTTGGCTAGTTTTATCAGCTCAAAGCCACTTTTTTCTACCTGTTTTGCACAGTTTTTTTCAAGCAAAATTTCTGCGTTATACTTTTTTAAAATTTTTTCTAGCTTTGCTAAATCCTGCTTAAATAATGGGTAATCTTTCGCGATAAGTCCCACTTTTTTGGCATTTGTGGTATTAAATTTTTGTTCATTTTTCATAGAAATGATTGTAACATATTTTATTTTAACAAAGCTTTTCAAAAGAAAAAAGCGATTATAATTGCCTAAAAAACATTGCAAAGGAGCATTTTATGCGAAGTCATTATTGCACCGATCTTAGCAAAGCTGATATCGGCAAAGAAGTAATACTTTGTGGCTGGGCAAACACATATAGAGACCACGGTGGCGTCGTTTTCATCGATTTAAGAGACGTTAGCGGGCTTATACAACTAGTTTGCGACCCTGCTGACAGCAAAGAAGCACACGACGTGGCTGCAAAAGTAAGAGATGAATATGTCTTAAAAGCAAAAGGAAAAGTAAGAGCTAGAGGCGAAGGACTAACCAATCCAAAGCTAAAAACTGGCGAGATAGAGGTGATAGTAAGCGAGCTCATCATCGAAAATCCAAGCGAGCCACTACCATTTATGATAGGTGATGAGAGTGTAAATGAGGACATCAGGCTAAAATACCGCTTTTTAGACCTTAGAAGCGAGCGTTTGCAAAATATCTTTAAAATGCGTTCTCGCGCAGCGATCGCAGCTAGAAACAGCCTAGATAAAATGGGCTTTATCGAGTTTGAAACTCCAGTTTTAACACGCGCAACTCCAGAAGGTGCGAGAGACTATCTAGTGCCAAGCCGCGTGTATCCAGGCCAATTTTACGCGCTCCCGCAAAGCCCACAGCTATTTAAACAACTTTTGATGTGTTCTGGCTTTGATAAGTATTTTCAGATAGCAAAATGCTTCCGCGACGAGGACTTAAGGGCTGATCGCCAACCAGAATTTACTCAAATAGATATCGAAATGAGCTTTGTTGAGCAAGAAGATATCATAAATATGGCTGAGACAATGCTAAAAGATATCTTTAAAGCCTGCGGGCACGACATCAAAACGCCATTTAGACGTATGAGCTACAAAGAAGCGACCGAGACTTACGGCTCAGACAAGCCTGATCTTAGATATGATCTAAAAATGATCGATGTGATCGATATTTTCGAGCGCTCAAGCAATGAAATTTTTAGCGGGATCGCAAAAGATAAGAAGAAAAACCGCATAAAAGCGCTAAAAGTGCCAAATGGTGACAACATCTTTAGTAAGCGCGAGATGAATAGATTTGAGGAATTTGTACGTAAATTTGGCGCACAAGGTCTTGGCTACTTCCAGATGAAAGAAGATGGTTTAAAGGGCCCGCTTTGCAAATTTTTCGAGCAAAGCGATCTTGACGAGATCGTCTCAAGATGTGAGCTAAAAGTTGGCGATGTAGTATTTTTTGGTGCTGGTAAGAAAAAGATCGTGCTTGATTATATGGGACGATTTAGAATTTTCCTAGCTGAGCAAATGGACATCATCGATCAAAACAGACTTGAGTTTTTATGGGTGCTTGACTTCCCAATGTTTGAGCAAAATGACGATGGTAGCTACTCTGCGATGCACCATCCATTTACAATGCCAAAAAATATAGATGAGCCTGATCTTGAAGATATCCTATCTATCGCTCACGACGTCGTACTAAACGGCTTTGAGCTTGGTGGCGGAAGTATAAGAATTCACAAAAATGACATCCAACAAAAGGTCTTTAAGCTTCTTGGCATAGATGAAGCCGAGCAGCGTGAGAAATTTGGCTTCTTGCTTGATGCCTTGACATTTGGCGCGCCTCCACATGGCGGTATCGCGATCGGCTTTGACAGGCTAAATATGCTTGTAAATAAAGCAAGCTCAATCCGTGACGTCATAGCCTTCCCTAAAACACAACGCGCTCAGTGCCCACTCACAAAGGCGCCAAGCTACGCTAGCAACGAACAGCTTAGGGAGCTAGGGCTAAGGATAAGAGAAAAAGAGCAAAAGGCTTAAAATTTGCCTTTAAAAAGAGATGGAATTTTGTCTTTAAATATTTTTCTTAGACAAAATTCCATCCTAAATTTAAATTTATAAAAAGATGCCTCCAACTTGGCGGCTAATTAAATCAAAACTTGCCTAAGTAGTTTGAGATGATTTTTGTGGTTGCGACGTAAAATTTTGCGCAGATAGAACACTTAGTTCATCAAGCTAAATTTTACTAGCTCCGCAAAAAGCGCTCAAAAGACAAAGGCAATAAAAGGGAAAAAATGAAAAATTTATTTTTAATCATCGGCGCTCCAGGCAGCGGCAAAACAACAGACGCATCGATCATTGCACAGCAAGATGAGAAATTTGCACACTTTTCAACTGGCGATCTTTTAAGAGCTGAAGTCGCAAGTGGTAGCGAGCTTGGCAAACTGATAGACGGCTTTATCTCAAAAGGAAATTTGGTCCCACTTGACGTTGTCGTAAATGCGATCGTCTCAGCTATCAAAAGCTCAAATAAATCAAACATCATAATCGACGGCTACCCAAGAAGCGTTGAGCAAATGACCGAGCTTGACAAAGTCTTAAGCGAGCAAGATGAAATTTCTCTAAAAGGTGTCATCGAAGTGGATGTTAGTGAGGACGTGGCAAGGGCTAGAGTACTTGGCCGTGCAAGAGGTGCTGACGACAATAACGAAGTCTTTAACAACCGCATGAAAGTCTATCTTGATCCGATCAAACCTATCCGCAAATTTTACAGCGAAAAAGAGCTACTTCACGTGGTAAATGGCGAGCGTGGCATAGACGAGATCGTAGCTGACATCAAAAATTTACTAGCTAAACTTATATAATTCACAGACCTTGCATCAAAAGGTGCAAGGTTTTAAAACTTACCATTTATTAACACCAAAAATGTAATATCCTTTAAATTTAACAATCAACCAAAAAGGATAAAATGAAAAAATCTTCATCGCTTCACTGGCTGCTAGCATCGCAATGGCTGGAGGCTTTGTCTCAAATCACAAAAGCGAAAATGCTATAAGCGTAAAAGAGGCTTTAAAACTAAATGATGACGCAAAAGTCGTGCTTGAGGGCAAGATAAAGTCACACATCAAATCAGATAAGTATGAATTTGCCGATAAAAATGGCGATGTCATCGTTGTTGAGATAGGCGACAAAAAATGGGGCAGCATAACAGCCAACGAAGATACACCTTTAAGGATAAGAGGCGAGGTGGATAAAGACCTTACAAAAACAAAGATCGACGTAGATAGCGTAGAGGTTGTAAGGTAGTTAAATTTACGAGTATTTAATGCAAAAAATACTAAAATCACGAAAATTTCTAATAAAAGGACAAATATATGGACGTTTCAAAGATCAAATTTGGCTCAAACCCAGACAAAGTCAATGCCGTAATCGAAATACCTTATGGCTCAAATATCAAATATGAGATCGACAAAGATAGCGGTGCAGTCGTAGTTGATCGCGTGCTTTACTCAGCGATGTTCTACCCAGCAAACTACGGCTTTGTGCCAAACACACTTGCAGCCGACGGCGATCCAGCTGATATTTTGGTGCTAAACGAGTATCCACTCCAAGCTGGTAGCGTCATCCCTTGCCGCTTGATAGGCGTTTTGGTGATGGAGGATGAAGCAGGTATGGATGAGAAGCTTTTGGCTGTGCCAGTTACAAAGATCGATCCAAGATATGAGGCGATAAAAAGCTACGAAGATTTGCCAACTGCGACACTAAATAAGATCAAAAATTTCTTTGAAACTTATAAAATTCTTGAGCCAAACAAATGGGTTAAAGTGAAAGAATTTAAAGACGCAAACGCTGCAAAAGAGATTTTAGACGCTGCGATAAAAAATTATAAATAATTTATAAGCCCTATTTTAGGGCTTTTTCTTTTTAAATTTGTTCGTTTTTATACGCCATATTAAAAAGGCTATTTTTATATTTAGATAAGCTTTTTCTTGTATAATACGATTTTCTTTCAACTGTGGGTTCATAGCTCAGTTGGTTAGAGCATCCGGCTCATAACCGGATGGTCCCAGGTTCGAGTCCTGGTGAACCCACCATTTTATGTTTTTTATAATTCTTTATACTTCTTTTTAATTCTTTTTATTTCTTTATAATTCCGATTTCATGGGCTAAAAGTAGCTATCTAATTCTTTTTACTTCTTTTTTATATACAATTACTTCCAGATAATTCTAGTTACATATAAGGTAATTCTTACTGCATAAAGGTAACTTTTAAAAAAGGAGTAAAAGATGCCAAGAGTTTCTACCGCAAATTTGTTTGATAAAGATATAAGGGCAATGTTGCCAGCCAATAAAGTATATAAAAAAGCTGTGGGCAATCCAAAAGAACTTTATATAAAAGTGTATCCAAGTGGTATGAAAACATTTTTTATACAATATAAAAACACTACACATTTTAAGTTGAAAGAGTTTAGGGAGGGAATTTACTCAGTTGCTGAGGCAAGAAGAGATGCGATAGAAATTATAAGAAAATTTGAAAGTGGTTTTGTAAGATCCAAAGATAAATATCGAATTTCAGAGCTATTTGATAGATATATTGACAAAAAAGAGAAAATAGACCAGCTAGATAAGATTTATATAGATAAAATTAAATCTAGGATAAAAAAATACATCTTGCCTAAATTTGGTAATGTTGATATTAAAGATATAAATTTTAATGATATAAAAACTATATTAACACCATTATTTAATCCGTATAATCCAAAGAAATCAAGACTTGAGACTATACACAGAATTATAAATACGCTAAATTCGCTATATGAAAATGCCATTAAAGATAGATATATAGATTATAACCCTTGCAAGGCTTTACACGATGAATTTCCAACTTCCAACAGCTTTAGCCTTAGAAATGGCATCGACACAAGATACCCAGCTATTACAGATGAAAATGAGTTAAAAGAGTTTTTGACTGATTTACGAAATGACAGCAAATTAGATCTACAAGTCAAAAGAGCCGTAATGCTCCAAATTTTATGCGTTAATCGTCCCATTAACACAGTAAGTGCTGAGTGGAAAGATATAGATCTTAAAAAAGGAATTTGGACTATTCCGCCTATCCAAATGAAAATGAGGCATGCACACCAAATTACACTCTCAAAGCAAGCTTTATCAGTTTTACTAGAACAAAAACAATATACACCATTAGAAAGTAATTTTGTATTTCCGTCTCTTACAAAAACAGGTCATATTAACAGAGACAGCATTAGTAATGCCATAAGAAATATAGGCGGCAGAGAGAAATATAATTCTAAAGCTTCTGCTCATGGTTTTAGAGCCACGTTTAAAACAATTTGTTCTTTACATCTTACGGATCTGGCACAATTGGGTATAAGCGAAAAAACAATAGAAAATGCTCTAGCGCACACAGAAAGCAATGCAGTTAAATATGCTTACGAAAGACAGACAGCAACTATTGATCAAAATAGAATTTTAATGCAATGGTATGCAGATTACCTAAACAATCTAGTTCAATTTATTTAAAGTTAATATCTTAAAGTCATACGATATAAAACATTAGTAAAAGGTTCGGTTTTTTAAAAATTTATATCGTTTTTTTAATGCTATTTCATCGGTTTTTTACTGGTTTTTTAATACAGCTTAAAAAACCGATAAAGCCCTTTAAATCGCCATTTACATAGCTATTTTTTTCGGTTTTTTAACTTTTTCAGCGCGTGTATGAGAAAACTTAAATCGTTTCTAGGCTCGGTAATAACGATATTTTAAAGCATTACAAAAGTAAAAATTCATGTTTTTATTTAAGGTAAAAAACCTATTTTAAGACCATTTTTTGTTTAAAAAGAGGTATTTTTATCTAAATTCTCTTAAGAATATAAAAATTTCTTTCGGTTTTTTACTGGTTTTTTAATTTAAAAAAGTCTATTTTTAGGTGCTTAGAGAGCATTTAAGCAAAAAATATATTACTAAAAGATAAAAAATACTTTGAAATATCGTCTTGATGGGTTTTTTATCGGTTTTTTAGTGCTTTGCAAAATCATAAAATCAAAATTTCAAAAAATTAGCTATGCTCTAGGATGATGAATTGTAGGCTACTGATAAAAAATTGATTAGAGTTTTCATATTTTTATATCATTTTATTCAAAAATATGTTACACTTGCGTGTCAATATTTAAAAGGAGACATAAAATGACAAACAACATTTCCGCTCTAATCGTCGAGAGAGAGAGAGAGAGAATAAAAATCGCTTTCTAAAATCTAGCTCTACTTCAATCTCATATTTCAAGCAGTTTTCTGCTTTTCTGTTTTTATTTTTTTTCCCAAATTTTCTATTTGCTGCTGGTGGAACTGGTCTAACCAAAGTTGACAACTTTTTTTCAACTGTGAATGGTTGGTTAAGTGCTGCTGGTGTTCTGATTATGACTGGTGCAATCATGGTCGCAGGCTACAAAGTAATGTTCGGTGGTCAAGCAATTAGGGAAGTTACACCTATAGTTCTTGGTGGTATTCTTATTGGCGGTGCAGCTATGATTGCTGGCATGCTTCTTTAAAAGATACTCTCAATGTTAACTCCTGAGCCTATCTTTAAAGCTTTGACACGCCCTCCTATGGTATTTGGTGTTCCTATGGTGCCGTTTATGATTATGGCACTTAGTTGGGCTTTATTCGCAATTTTCGCCAAAGTGCTATTTGGAAACGAATATTTGCTTTTAGCGGCTATGATAATTCCTACCACCTTTGTTTTCCAATTTTTAGTCAAAAAAGACGATATGGCGTTTAGGCTTTGGGGGTTGAAACTTAGATTTTTTAGATCCCCTGCCATTAATAAATTTTATAATGGTCGGAAAAGCTATATGGCGAATTCGACATATACCAAGCAATCTATGCGCAATTTCTATCCAAGACTTAGCGTTGTTGGACTAAGTGAATTTGCAAATTTAGAGAATTTAATTCCGTATCAAACATATATAAATAATGTTGTCATCACAAAAGATAGAGATTATTTAGCCACATGGCGAGTTGATGGTATAGCTTTTGAAGTAGAAGATGACGAATTAATAGATCTTGCGAAAAACAAGCTTAATATGCTTGTTAGGCAATTCGCTGGTGAAAATATTAGTTTTTATTTTCACAATGCTAGAATTAATACACAAGTTGGCTTGAACGATTATTTTTCAAATGAATTTTTAAAAAGTTTCTCAAAAAAGTATTATGAGATTTTTAGCTCTGAAAATTTAAAGGAAAACAGGCTATATCTAACTGCGATATATTCACCATTTAGTAAGGCTGAGAAACTACACTTTAGAAATCAAAACATAGATGCCAAAAAGAAACAGATCAAAGCTCATTTGAAAAGTTTTCACCAAAAATGCATAACTATTGAACAAAATTTAAACCATTTTAAGCCACATAGACTTGGCATATATGAGCAAGATGGTGTAATTTTTAGCTCTCAACTAGAATTTTACAACTATTTGATAGGTGGTAAATTTACAAAAGTTCGTGTTCCAAATGCACCCCTAGACTTTTATCTTAATGGTAACTTAAATGAAATTTTTCCTTCACAGCATACTTTACAGCTAAATTATAATGATGGAACTAAGAAATTCGTAAAAGCAATTGAATTAAAAGACTATCCAAATGTAAGTTTTAGTGGAATATTTGATAGTCTAATGTATGCTAATGTCGAATATACCATAACTCAAAGCTTTACGCCACTTTCAAAAAAAGAGGCGAGAGATGAGCTTACAAAGCAACAAAAAAGATTAGTAGCAGCAGAAGATGATGCATTAAGTCAAATTGCAGAACTTGGCACAGCTCTAGACGAATTACAAAATGACATAATCTTTGGAGAGTATCACTTTTCTATTGTCATATACGCTGATACACAAAACGAGTGCGAGCACATTGCAAACCAAATTGCGGTCGTATTGCAAGACTTAGGATTTTTAGCAACACAAGCCAATATAGCTCTAGAAGCTACATATTTTGCGCAGCTTCCAGCAAATTTCACGCTACGCCCTAGGCTTCACACCATTTCGAGTAAAAATTTTGCTAGTTTTGTAGCACTTCACAACTTTCCACGAGGAAAACAATATGGCAATCCATGGGGAGATGCCATTGCAATATTGCAAACGCCAAATGCGCAGCCATATTTTTTTAACATACACCAAACAATTTTTGACAAAGACGAATTTGGTAAAAACGATGTTTTAGCAAATACCTTCGTTTTAGGTCAAAGCGGTGGAGGCAAAACTGTTTTAATGAATTTCACACTAAATATGCTCTGTAAATTTAATGAGCCAGATACTTTTGCAGAAAACACTCCAAAAGAAAAACGTAAGGCTACCTATTTCTATTTAGACAAGGATAAAGGAGCTATCGGCAATATAATTGCCATTGGCGGAAAGTATTTAACCATAACAAGTGGAGAACCGACTGGATTTAATCCTTTTAGTTGTGACGCAACACCTGAAAATATACGTCGCTTGAAGGTTCTCTTAAAAATGTTAGCCACCAAAGGCAATCAAAATAATTTAATGCTAACAACTAGAGAAGAAGAGCAACTCAATCTAGCAGTAGATAGCGTCATGAGACTGGAAAAAAGCGAAAGAACTCATGGCATCAGTAGGGTTTGGCAATTGCTTCAAGAAGGCGAAAATGAGTCAAATTCCTTAAAATCTAGATTGATGGCTTGGACTATCGGTAATGAATTTGGATGGGTATTCGACAATGAAATGGATACTTTAGATTTTAGCGACGAGAGTATTCTTGTGTATGGTATAGACGGCACAACGATCTTAAAAGACGATGAAATTTCTCCATATGTTGCATATTATATTCTTTGGCGAATTATCGATATGGTTGATGGACGCAGGTTTGGCTTATTTATCGATGAAGCATGGGATTGGCTCAAAAATCCAGTAGTGTCAAAAGAGGTCTTCAACAAGGAAAAAACCATTAGAAAAGAAAACGGCTTTTTATTTCTTGGCACTCAAAGTGTCGAAGATATCGCAAAATCTAGCATTGGCACAGCAATCATGGAACAAAGCGAAACAGTGTTGTTACTAAGTAATCCAAAAGCAAAAGAAACTGATTTTTGCGGTTCCTTGGGTATGAGTGAAGCAGAATATCAATTCGTTAAAACAACAGATCCAGAGAAATATGAATTTTTAATACGAAAAGGCGTTGATTATAGGGCGATTGCCAAGATCAATCTATCGCATCTAGGAAACATGATAAAAGTTTTATCAACAGCGAAAGTCTATGTTGATGAAATAACAAATATTAATGCCTTGGATATCAGTCGTGAAGAAAAATACCAACTCATCAAAAAATTATATAAATTTTAAGGAGAAGACATATGAAAAATAGTCTCGTTTATAGAGCAAAGAAAGCTTCAGTTATGGCTATTTCTGTAGCAATTCTATCATCTAATCTATTAGCCTCTGGTATTCCAGTAGTTGATGGTGCTGCTATAGCCCAAAATCAAGCAACATTTACCATGGAGTGGATGCAAACGCTGAAGGACTACGCTGAAAAAGTCAAAGTATGGGGAGAAGAAGCTTCACATAGAGTCCAAGAAGTTAAAAAATGGGCTGATGAAAGAGTGCAATGGGCAAATGACCTATATACCAAAACAGGCATTAGGGATATTGTCAATTTCACAAAAGAAATGAACGAACTTTATAATGAAGTCTACGATACTGGTTATTCAATATATACACAAGCAACAGGTTTTAGTCTCGATAGCTTTGATGAAAGGGCATGGGATTTGTTTTTAAAATTTGGTGGAACAGACCAATGTTCATCAATAAGTGATATTACGCATAGAAATATCTGCAAAAAGAATACTACAAGTGCTTTTAAAGAATTTGAAGTCGTAAATAGACAATTTGATCGTCTTAAGCACGAAATTAACGATCTCGACAAAATAAGCAAAGAAGTAGCTAGAAATAAAGGTAAACAAGAGGATCTAAAAGGTTCTATAGATACTTCAAATCAAATAGCCCTATTGCGTGCTCGGCAAGAAAATAACTGGCGTGCCTATCAAAGAGACATGGATCAGTTAGAAAACGAAAGAAAAAGATTACAAGACGCAGAGTTTAAGATGACTAAAGATAGGCAGCGAGCGGCATTTAAAATTTTACAAAAATAGGCTCATAGTATGTATAAAGTAACAACTGATTCAGGTCGAGGATTACACGATCTAGTCATAGATATATCAGAGAATGTTGATAGTTTCTTTCAAAATAATTATTCAAATGGAGTGGGAGCACTTCAATCGTTAATTAATACAACTGGAAATATTCTAGCCGTATATCTTACCGCTTGGATAATGATCGAGGGATATAAAATTCTTTGGGGTAATGGCAAACAAACTTTTCAAAATTTTGCTTTTGATGCAACTATTAAGTTTGTCTTTATAGTCTTAGCAATGAATGCTGGAAACTGGATAAATCTTGTTTTTGAAGCATTCAATGGTGCAAAAGAATATGCAAATACCTTTTTGTCATATGACGGCAAAGGCTTATACTCAAAAATCGCAACATGGGCTGGATTTATGGGTGACTACTACGATGTAGTATGGGATCAGTCAAGCACTTTAGAGCTAGCATACATTATCTTCATAATTATTATAGCTTTTATTGGCTTTTTTATTGGTGCAGTTCCTATTTTGAGAGCGCTGTTTGTAAATACACTATCATTTCTATTGCTTATGATTTTGGCTCCATTGGCATTTTATTTTTTAATCTTTAAAACAACTAAAAATTCATTTGCACAGTGGTTCCAAATGGTTTTATCAAATATTATTGCGTTGCTCTGCCTATCATTATTCTTAAATATTTTGTTTGATTACATGTTTCCAAAAATCAACAGCAGTCACGATTTTAAGGATGAAGTATTTGTATTGGCTCTAGCAATGGTATTTTATGGAATTCTTGCAAATATAATGTGCGGTATGGCTACTGGAATAGCCGAAAAACTCACTAATGTTAGCCTTGATGGATTAGCAGGAACAGGCGTTGGACGTGCAATGGGTCTTGCAGGTGCTGTTGGGGGTGGTGCAATAGGTGGTGCAATGTTGGCGGTAAGAGGTGCTCAGGCAATGGGTGCTGGCAAGGCAACTGGTTTTATAGGCTCTCGTCTTTTAGGCGCAGCCACATCTGCAGCAAAAGAAGTTGGCAATTCAAAACTCGGTCAAAGCATCAACTCTGGAATAAACACGATTAAAAATTCTTCAGCAGCCCAAGCCGTTGGATCAAGACTAAACCAAGCGAAAAACATAGGTTCAAAAATTAACAATTTTACAAAAGGTCAAGGTTGGAAAATAAAATGAAATTAAATAATATTTTAAACTATAAAAAATATTTTAAAAAAATATTAAATTATATTTTAATATTTTTCTCTTTACTTGTAGGCACTAGCTTTATGAGCGGTTGCGCCGCTCATAATTCTCCTAAATTTGAAAATAGTGGTAATCAAAAATGGGAAGATTATTTTGATAGTAATGAATACAAGCCAGTAAATGAAAATAGAGAAAATTTAGATCTCAAACAAAGTATAAAAAAGGCAATGTAAAATGAAAAGAGCTAATGATAAAAATGATCTTTTGGCTTCTAATAATCCAGATGATGTAGCAATTAGCTATGAAGCAAGCATTAGATACATAGCGGAACAAGCTAACAAGAGGGCTTATTTTATATCAGGTGTTGCTCTACTTATTGCTATCATCAGCGTTATCGCTGTTTGCTTATTGACACCTTTAAAATCGGTTGAGCCTTATGTTATTAGGGTTGATAATACAACCGGAATGGTTGACATAATAACAAGCGTAAATAAAGCTGAATTCACAGGTAATGAAGCACTTGATAAGTATTTTGCAACAACATATGTAAAAGCGAGAGAGGGATACTATTATGATATTTTGCAAAGCGACTATGAATTAGTTCAAATTTTAAGCTATCCAAGCGTTGCCAGTGATTATTTGAGAATTTACGAAGGTGAAAATTCTAGAGACAAAGTTTTAAAAGATGACTACGAAGTAGAGATTGATATTGTTTCGGTTACACTGGGAAATAGCGCTGGAGCACCTACTGCAACTATCAGATTTAATCAAATTACCAGAAAAAAAGGCGAAAAAATAGCTGTATCAAACAAAGCAAAGATTGTGACACTTTCATATGACTACCAACCAAATACACTCACAACAGAGGAAGAGCGTATTAAAAACCCACTTGGATTTAAAGTTAGCACGTATAGAGTTGATGACGAAATAAGGAGATAGAAATGATTACTAATGATGATTTCACAAAGTTAATTGATGTTATGACTGAGCTTTTAGCTCAAAAAAATACTGACATTGCAGAACTAGTTCAAGAGGTCGAAACCTTAGAAAGAAAACTCGCATTATATGAGCAGAAGGATCTATTTGAAGTAGTAGGGACTTCAAATATCGGTGATCAAGTTTTGAAAGTATATGAGAAATTTGTTCCAGATTTTGTAACAGATGAAGAAATTGCAGCAGCAAACTCCATTGCACCAAAATTTGACATTTCGGAGTAAAAAATGGATTTTAAAACAGCATATACGCACGATTTGCTTACTCAAGCCGAACAATGCTTCTCAGACAAGGAGCTCACGCATAGCTTTTTAAAATTTATTTTCAATAGTTCTAAAAATAGACAAGAAGCAGAGAGAAAACTAAAAGCCCTTAGGGCTAGAATTTTTCATTTAGAAGATATGGCAAAAAATTCTTACAACATGATCCTTGATATGCAACGCACCGCACAACAAGAAGAATATGAGTTAGACAAAAAACAAAGACAAGTCTTTGGCAATAGTGAAATTTATGACTTTTTTATAGATAGCAAAAATGATGAATTTATAGCATATCTAAAGGAAATGGCGCCATTAGAGCGAATAAATACAGCTATTAAACAATTTGAAACGATGAGAGCACGTTGTGATAGTCTAATAGATGGTTTAAGAAAAAGCCATCCCATGAAGAGCAATCAAGTCATTACACAAACACCACAAATAAGTCCTAAGGCGAGAACAAGCAACACATTACAGCTAGATCGTGGCTTATATTTAAACAATACTGGGAGATTTTAAATGATAAAAAATAATAAAAAATTATTTAATATTGCAATAATTTTACTCTTAGCAATAGCAAATTTACACGCAGTAAATACTCCAAGGCTATCTAAATTTGACAAACGCATCACGTATGCAACATACAATGCCGATGACGTTGTCTTAGTTAAGTGCAAAGAGGGTTTTGTGAGTATTATAGAATTTGAAAAAGATGAACGCATCGTAAATATAGCAACTGGGTTTAGCGATGGTTGGGAAGTAATGGATAAAGATAACTATCTATTTATTAAACCAAAGAGTTACACCATAAAATCCGAAGAACAAAATATGACCAATGAAAGTGGTGAGCAAATAGAATTTTATGGTAGTTCGGTTATTCAACCAAATGCAGCTGATTGGAAGACAAATCTAATCATCACAACAAATAAAGATAAAGTTTATACATTTGATTTGGAGCTAGGAGAGATTAACAAGATTAATTACAAACTAACTTTTAATTATGCAACCCCTAAAGAAAAGATAGAAAAAGAGAAAGCCGAAAAAGAACTCGCCGAAAAAGCAGTAAAAGAAAAGGCACTATATAAAAAAGAGATCGATAGAAATACAATACCTAGAAATTGGAACTTTGTAATGCATGTAAATAAAGATAGTGAAACTATAACACCTGATTATGCATATGACGATGGTGTCTTTACATATCTTGGTTTTAGCTCAACTAAAACTATACCAAGTGTCTTTCTCTTTGATGATGCCAATAAAGAAAGCATCCTCAATACTCATATCAAAAAAGACGGCAAATATGACGTAGTTGTGATCCACAAAACAGCTAAAAAAATTTTACTAAGAAGTGGCAATAAGTTAGTCGGAATCATAAATAATGGCTATGGTCAAAATCCACTTGATAAAACCTACAGCACTAATAAAGACAATATTCAAAGAGAGATTATAGACAATGAGCAAAAATAGAAGTAATGAAAATATGAATAATCAAGAGTCTCAAGTTGAAAGAATTGAATATGAGCATCCAGAAGTCGAAAATGAGCCAAGCAAAAAATTAATGGTTATTGCGGTCATGGTTTTATGTCTGGTTGTTTTTGTTATGGTTGGTCTTAGTTTTTTAGGGAAAAATAGAGAGGCAAATGATGCTGTAAAATCACAAGTTCAACAAATAGGAACTGAAGTAAAGAATAAAAATTTTGAGTTGCCTCAGCAAGAAGTGTCTCAAAAGAATTTTCAAGAGTTTCAAACTGCTCCAGCACCACAACAAACGCCTGTGCAAGTAGCGAGCAAGCCAGACCCTTTATCAAATACTACGGTAGTTCAAAAAACTATTTTTAAGCCTAAAGTTTTTAAAACTGGTAGTAGTTTGGCGATTGCAACAAGTAGTTCAAGCAAAAAAGATATATATGTTGCCGACCAAAACATATCTTGGGCAGAACAAGCCAAACGTTTTGAAGAAGACCAGGATTATGAAGGCAATACATACACTCCAAAAATTGCCGTAAAAGACAAATTTAACCCTAGTCTCTTGCTTCAAAAAGGCACATATATTGGTTGTTCGCTCGACACTAGACTTGTGTCTCAAATTAAAGGCGGAATATCTTGCACAACTAGCGAAGACGTATATAGCAAAGATGGCGTAACCCTCCTAATTGAAAAGGGAAGCAAAATCTTTGGCAGCTTCAGAAGCGGAGAGATGAATGATGGAATGAATAGAATTTTTGTTATTTGGAGCGAGATCAGAACACCAAACAATATTAACATTCCAGTTCAAAGTGGTGCTAGTGATGAATTAGGCGGTAGCGGTCTACAAGGATACGTTGATCATCAATGGCTAAAAAGATTTGGTGCTAGCATATTGCTTTCAATGGTAGATGACGTTTTTAATTATACTGCAAATGGCAAACGTGACAATAGCTATGACTATAGTGAAAACACAAGAGACTCTACACAACAAATGGCAAATACTGCACTTGAGGAATTTATAAAAATAAAACCAGTCCTTTATAGAAATCAAGGAGATATAGTTGGTGTTTACGTCAATCGCGATATAGACTTTAGTAAGGTGTATAAGCTTACAATAGGTAGAAGAAAATGAGCACAATGGGATTAGACAAATCTGCTATGCTAGATGGCTACGTCAAAAAGTATTTTGGCAAGTATCTAGATGATGAAAGTATAAATGAAATAGCTTACAACGGCGGAAATCTAATTTGGACTGAAGATATAATCGGTAATTGGTCTAGTCACGAAAGTGAATTAAACTTTAATGCTGCCCAATCTTTTGCTAATGCATGTGCCGCTTATAAAAACGATAAGATAGAAAGACAAAAACCTATTTTATCATGCATTCTCTCAACTGGAGAGAGAGTGCAAATAGTTATACCAAATGCTACAAAAGAAAATCATATATCAATCACCATTAGAAAACCTAGTAAGGTTCGTTATACGATAGATGACTACATTAATAATGGTTCAATAGATGCAAAAATGGCAAATGAACTAAAAATAGCTATCGAAAATGGCAAGAATATTATTATTTGTGGTGAAACTGGTAGCGGAAAAACTACTTTTATGAAAACACTTATCGATTTTATACCATTAGATGAAAGAATTATTACTATAGAAGATGTTGAGGAAATTAAATTTTGGGATCATAAAAATTTTGTTCAACTCTTTTATCCAAGTGAGGCAAAAAGCGATAGTCTAGTAAATGCCACAACTCTCTTAAAGAGCTGCTTGAGAATGAAACCCAGCAGAATTCTACTAGCAGAAGTTAGGGGTGGTGAAACATATGATTTTTTAAATGTGATTTCAAGTGGTCATAATGGCAGTATGACAAGTTGTCATGCTGGTAGTGTTAAGTCAGCCATAGATCGTCTTGTAATGATGAGCATGCAAAATACTCAAGCCCAAGTTCTAGGTAAAGATATGTTGCTTGATATTGTTTCAAATACAATTGACTACATCGTAGTTTTTAAGCGTCTTGGCAAGAAACGTCAAGTTACAGAATACTTGGCTAATGGCGAATATTTCATAAGAAATAATGAAGGTAATGCTTTTGTTGAGTCTAGCTTAAGGAACGCTAAGCAATGAAAAAAATGCAGATTGGTTTTTTAATTGCAATTGCCTTAATTATAGGCTATTTCTTGGCTAGTGTATTATTTTTTGGACTAAATCACAGTTTTAAAAAGCTTCCAAAAATATGGTATTTAGGGCTTACTTTTGATATGCTGATAAACGGCTGGTCAAAAGCATATTTGGCTTACTTTATTGCAAATTTAATAAGTTTCACTCTAGCTTTTTTACTACCATTTTTACCAAAGAAACAAAGCCTACACGGAGATGCAAGATTTGCAAATGCCAATGATGTAAAGAAAATGGATCTTTATGGAGATGGAATAATCATTGGTAAATTTCAAAACCGCCTCTTAAGATTTGGCGGTCAGCAGTTCGTATCGCTTGGCGCTCCAACACGTAGCGGAAAAGGCGTTGGTATTGTTATTCCAAATTTACTTGACTGGAAAGAGAGTGCAGTTGTTCAAGATATTAAACAAGAGTGCTTTGACTTTACTAGCGGATATAGAGAAAAAATACTAGGGCAAAAAGTATATTTATTTGATCCGTTCAATAAACGCACTCATAGATATAATCCACTAGCTTATATTGATATGGCAAGCGATAATGCAGATGGACAGCTAACTGATTTTGCAAATATTTTATATCCCATGACAGGCGATAGCACTACGCAGTTTTTTAACCAACTAGCTCAAAACTTATTTATAGGAATTTGTTATATCGTTCATGATCTTTTAAATTCAAAAGGTGGCATTTCGCTCCTAAAAGCTCTAAATATGGAGATAGATTTTACACTATATGGTATTTTGCAAATGAGCGAAGGTTTTAAAGGTGAAGTTGATATAGACGGCAATAGAAAAATTATATTCAAGGCATTTGATGATACATATAATGTTTTATCTGAGCTTGGACTAATTGGTAAAAAAGCTCAAATGCGTTGCCAAAGCTATTTCAAGATTGATAGCGATAACACAAAAAGTGGCGTTATGTCAAGCTTCAATGCTCCTTTGATGATGTTTAGAAATGACAATATGAGGCTTGCTACTTCAGCAAATGATTTTGATTTTAGAGATCTTCGTAAAGAAAAAATGACTATTTATGTAGGTATTACTCCTGATCAATTGGCAAATGCGAAGCTAATTTTAAACATATTTTGGCAGCAATTAATCTTGGTAAATACAAAAGAGTTACCGCAAGCTAATCCCGATTTAAAATATAAAGTGCTTTTAGTAATGGATGAATTTACTGCACCAGGCTTTTTAGGAATATATTTAAAGTCAATTAGCTTTATAGCTGGATATTGGCTAAGAAGCCTAATGATCTATCAATCAAACTCACAACTTGAAGCAAATCAACCTGATGGATATGGTAGAGAAGGCGCTAAAACACTGCTTACAAACCATGCTTGTCAAATTTTTTATACACCAAGAGAACAAGAGGATGCTAAAAAGATTAGCGAAATTTTAGGAACAAAAACCATTAAAAATAGGAGTAGAAATCTGGGACAAGGCGGTGGAGGAAGTGAAAGTGACACAAGTAGAGCCTTAATGCTTGCGCAAGAATTACGAGAAATGCCTTTTGAAAACGAGCTAATTACGATTGATAATGGCAAGCCTATTATGGCAAAAAAGGCATTTTACTACTCAGATCGCTACTTTATGAACAAGTTCAAAGAAGTAAGTCCAAGCCTTAGAGCGATCGATGGAGATAAATATAAGATAAAAGTGAAAGAAAATGGAAAGATACCAAATCGCAATCAATTAGAGAAAGCTATTCAAAATGGTGAGACAAACATAGAAGTCCCTATTCAAAACATAGCAAATATAAAAGCATACTTTAAAGAGCTTTATAATGATGAAAGTTCTAGATATAAAAATTTACCTGAAATAGTTCATGAAATAGATGAAACTCAAGAAGAATATGAAAAAAAACTTAGACTTCAAAGGGATAAAGATGAAGCAATAAAAGAAGAGACTCAAAAGCTTTACGAGCAACAAATAGTCGAACAATCGAGTAATGCAAATAAAAGTGTAGAAAATATCGATACTGATCCGGTAGCAGAAGAAACAATCAACGATAGCGATAGCATAGAAGAATTAATGGCTCAAAATGCTAGTTGCCCAAATTTTGATGAATTAGACGATGAGAGACAAGACTATAGTGAGTAGATAATGAAAGATACAAGCTTTTATGAAAAATATATAACACCAGCACAACTGGAAGAGATGTTTGGCATTAGTAGAGGACTTCAAAATAAGTTACGAATGCAAAAGAACTATACGGATGAGAATAGACAAAAACATTTACCTTTGCCATTTTTAAAAATTGGCAACCGTATTTTATACAACATTGATAGCATCAAACAATGGCTAGAAGACATAGAACAAAAGTAATTTCCAAGGAGACAAAATGATTAAATTTACGAGTTTAGCAAGTATGGCAGCTATATCCTTTTTATTTTTTGGATGTTCAAGCATACCAAAGCCAATAGAACTTGATAGTAGTAGTCAAATCACTATCAACCAAGAGCTAATTAGGCAAGAAAGACACAATATTCCGCTAGATCCATTCTTAAAACAAAATAACTGGACATATAACTTAATGTTTGAAAAAAATGACGATGAGTATATACCAAATAATATGATTGTTAAAACATTTTATGTAGCGCACAATGCCGATAAGATCATAGTTATTGGAAATAAAAAGATAGCCCAAGACTACAAAGATTACTTGGCAAGCAATGGTTGTAAGAATATTGCTATTCATCCAGTAGATAGCATTGGACAATCTAAAAAACGCGTAAATATCTTATTTTTTGGAATGAAAGGGAAAAACGATGAAGATTATATCAAAAGCTTTACTAACTTGTTTGATTTTTAATAGTGCCGTATGTGGAGCTGACGAGCTTACTGGGGATACAAAACTAGCATGCGAAGCTATTTTGTGCCTATCGAGTAGCGAAAGACCAAGTGAGTGTTCGGCAAGTTTAAGTAAATACTTTTCAATAAGAGCAAAAAAGGCACATGAAACGGCAAAAAAGAGGAAAAATTTCTTAAAGCTTTGCCCAACTGATACTGCTATAAAAACAGACCAAGATTACGCAAGTTTGATTGATACTATATCAGAGATAGGTGGGGGATGTGATGCTAGCGATCTTAACAAGAATTTAGACAAACGTCGTGTCTGGGATAGTGAGAAAGGACTATATCAAACTCAAATTAGAATAAGCCCAAACATGCCTGAATATTGTAAAAGACTTGCTCGTCATAATTATACAAATATTAAGGACTTGAAATATACTTGCGACACCAAGTTTTATGACGAGAATATATGGAAAAGAGGATATGAGCTACAAACTATAAGTCAAGCTCAATACAACGCTTTAAGTAGCGATAAAAAAGAAATTCAACCAAATCCAGAATTTTCGAAATGTGGCGACATAAATAAAAGTTACCATTGGCGACAGAGTTGTCGTCAACATATATCTCAATACCTATTCTTTGAGAAGAAGTATTTTAGTAAAACATGCTGGGTAGACTGATGGAAAATGAAAATCTATTTGATAGCACTGGCTCATCTGAAGTTGCACCAATAAGAAAACTCGAAAGCAAAGATGAAATCATAGCTAGGCTTCAAAAAGAGGCAGAAAATGCCAAAAACGAGCTAGATAATGTAGAGCAAGGCAAAAAAGAATTGCAAGAAAGACTTGAAAGACTAGTTTATGAGCGTAATACAACAGCTGATATTTTAAAGAATGAAGTGGCGGAGCTAAATTCTAAATTTGAAAAAGCTGGATTGAAAATAAGCGAAAAAGGCGTTGTCTCTATCTTAGATTATTCCAACTACCAAAAAAGAGTTGACATGAGTTTCAATATGTTTAATAGTGAGCTAAATTTGGTTCAACAAGCCTTTGAAAGATTTGCAACAGAAAATAATGCAGATTACAGTAGATACGTCAAAATGGTTCAATCGCTTATGGATGAGAGTGCGAAGCTTAAACAACTCTTTGAATACCTAAATGAATTTATGCTCAATCCTCCTAGTAAAGAATTTATGGCTCTCATGAATAATACACTTGCTATTAGGAAAATAGCTCAAGACTATAAAGAATTTGAAAACATCGCAGACATAACTAAAATTAAGGCAACCATGCAAGATCAAGAAGATGCCTTTAACGAGATGACTATGCAGTTTAATAATTTTGCTGAAAATCAAAACAAATTCTTTGAAGAAGAGCTAAATAAGATTGAAATTTTTAAGGATAAGATAAACATAAGGCTAAATGATACTGGAGATGAATACAAAAGATTTAGTGAGAATATGATCGCTCATTTAAACGATCAGTTAAAAGTTTTTGAGGTAAATCTGGCTGAGTATAAAGAAATTAGAGAAAATGAAACAAAAATACTAAAAAACTTAAAAAAAGGAGGATACGCACTAACAGGATTACTTTTCATGATGTGCTTGGCACTTGGTGGAGTTATCGGTTACGCTATTTTTTTAATCAAATAGCGTTATAAAAATTTTAACTTAAAAGGATAAAACAATGGCAGATTTTGACAGAACAGAAAACGGCAACGAAAAGAACCTTGCAACAATTTTCATAAGCAAAACTGAATTACCAGAACAAAACAAAACATTAATTGGCTTTGGCATGGAGCGTCCATACGAAAAAGATGGAAAAGAAATAGAACTTGGTGCAGTAAAAGCATTTTATGCTATAGAAAATGCTAGAAATTTTCTCAATGGTGTTGATTGTCGCAATCACCCAGTAAAAATAGAGTGCGGCTTACAAAACGAAAAGCACACTTTTTATACAGCATCTACTTGGATACACAATGGCATAAACGATAAGACTGGTCAAGCTTATAGTCTTCATAAAATGGCAATCACAATTCGCCCAGAGATTAAAAACGAAGCTGGTGAAATAGTCCAACAACAAGAGAGAATTTTTGCTACAAAAAATAGAAATGGCGTAAAAGGTTACTCTTTTGATGTTACAAATGATAGTGCTCTTGAGAAAGAATTTTTAAGCAATATTTCCAAAGGCTTTAACTTGGGTCTGGTCGCTGAAAAAAATGAGACATTGGCCAAAAATCCAAAACTTATGGAAATCGTTAATAAAATTCCAGACAGATCAGCCGTAACAATGAATTATGACTTTGTTAAGCAACAAGGCATAGTCGTATTGCCAGAAACCATGAAAGCAGTCACAAAATCAGTAAGCAAAGGTGCTGAAATTTTAAATGGCGAATTAAAGCAAGAGCAAAAAAGTCAAGGTTTTGATAGATAGTCTCACTTCAACTTTTTTGCTGTATTTAGGGCTAAAACTGCTACTTTTAGCCCTTCAAAAATTATAATAAAAAATAATTTTAAAATGTATAAAAATATAAAAAACAATTTAAAACAATTTAAAAAATTAATGAAGGATACAAAATGGGTAGATTATTTATAGCAGAAAAACCTGAACTTGCACGTGCAATAGCTAAAGGGCTTATTGGCAATGAAAGTAAAGGTAATGGCTTCATTAGAAAAGGTAACGATACCATAACTTGGGCTTTTGGACACATTTTGGAGCTTTTTAAGCCTGACGATTATGCAGAAAAATATAAAAAATGGAATTTAGAAGATCTACCCTTTGAAATAGAGAAATTTAAATATAAGCCTATTGACAAGAGCAAAGATCAACTTAAAATAATTTTAAACTTATTAAAAGAAAAAGATACAACAGAAGTTATTCATTGTGGTGATGCGGACGATGAGGGACAAATTTTAGTTGATGAAATTTTAGCTTATGCAAATAATAAGTTACCAGTAAAAAGAATGTTAATAAATGACCTTAGTGAAGCTGGTATCAAGAAAGAGTTAAATAATATAAAGTCAAATGATGACTTTTATGGGCTTTCTCAACGTGGTTTTGCAAGAAGCTTGGCTGATTGGATAGTCGGACTAAATTTAACTAGAGCATTTACCGTTGTGGCTAGAAATAAAGGGTATCAAAATGGTGTTTTAAATTTAGGACGTGTCCAAACCCCTATTCTCTCCTTAGTGGTAAATAGAGATAAAGAAAATGAAAATTTTAAAAGTCTGGAATACTTTGCAATTAGTGGTGAATTTAAAAGCTTTGATGGCATAGATTTTCGTGCAAATCTAAAAACTGATGATAAAATTACAGATAAGGATTTAGCTCAAAACATATTAAAAGAGTGCGAAAACAAATCCGCAAGAATTACAATCAAGAAAACCGAAAAAAAGAAAGAGCTACCGCCACTTCCTTACAATTTATTAAAACTTCAAGCTCAATGCGCAAAAGAATTTGGCTTAAAACCTGATAAAGTTCTTGCTATTACTCAAAACTTAAGAGAAAAATTTCACTTAATAACTTATAACAGAAGTGATTGCGAATACCTACCTGATACAATGTATGATGAGTCGCCAGCTATTATACAAAGTCTAAAAGAAATTTTTAAAAATGCAGACGATATTGAGTTAAAAGGGATTTTAGACAATGCTGATCTTACTATAAAAGGTGCAGCATTTAACTCAGCAAATATTTCGGCTCACCATGGCATTGTCCCAACTGGAGCAAAAGCGTGTTTAAATGAACTAAGTAAGGATGAATTAAATATTTTTACACTTATAGCAAAAAGATTTGCATTGCAATTTTTTAAAGCAAGAGAATATGAGTCAACAAATATAGTTTTGGAACTTAACGAATATAAATTTACAGCCTCACAAAATACCACAACTGATCTAGGTTTTACTTTCTATCTTAAACCACAAAAAGATGAAAAAGATGGTAATGATGATGAAATAGAAAACACTTCAAAGTTGGATAATTTAATAGAAGGCTCTATGGCTGAGTGTTTAAAGATTAAACTTGAGCCAAAAAAAACTAAACCAAAGCCATTTTACACCATGGCAACACTTCTCACCGACTTAACTGGCGTAGCCAAATATGCTAAAGATCCGAACATTAAGAAATTACTCCTTGAAAAAGATCAAGGCAAAAAAGGAGAAAATGGAGGTATCGGAACCCCAGCTACTAGATCAAATCATATAAAAAGCTTGATAGATAATGAATTTATCAGTGTTAGTAATGACAAAAAGCAAATAATACATGCAACACAAAAAGGCAAAGACTTAATTTCAGTTGCACCTGAAATTTTAACCTGCGTTGATATGACTGCTTTATGGTTTGAAAAACAAAAAATGATCGAAAGCCGCGACTTAAGTTTGGATGACTTTTTAACAGAAATAAATCAACAAATAAAGGAAGAGATAGCAAAGGTAAAAGATAGCGATATGGGAAATTTTGAAACAAAACCAGATAATGCTCAAATTTGCCCTATTTGCAATAATGGATATCTAATAAGACATGAAAGCCAAAATAAAAAAGGCGTATTTTGGTGGGGTTGCAGTCAATGGCGTGAAGGTTGTAAGGCATTTTATTACGATAACGATGGCAAACCACAACTTGAAACTAAACCAAAACAAGAAATACCAAGTGATGCACCTATATGTCCAAAATGCAAGAGTGGTAAGCTGCTGCCTAGAACCAGTGCAAAAGGTTTTAATTATTTTGCATGTAATGGCAAGTTAAAAAATGGCAATTGGTGTAATGCTAAATTTAAGACAAACGATAATGGCGAACTTGAAGAGATGGTTTTTGAGAAAAAATAAGGATAGTAGGATGCAAGCAGAAGACCTAAAAAAGATTATCAATACGGTAAGGTTTAATGATATTTTATTAACTTTTAAAGATCCAGAGGATTTCAAATGTTATTGTGATTTCTTAATCAATAAGCCAAATAGCATTCATGATAACAGCCACAGCTTTTGGAATAGTTATTATAAATTACAAAATAATATTCTAAAAAATATTGAAGAAAAAAATTCCAAATATGATCTTTGCAGGAACGAACAAACTAGAGAAGAAGCTAGTTTGTCTTTAGAACGATTAATAAATGAATGCGGCTGCGAAAACATAAAAGCTAATGTTATTTATTTTGATGCATTTGATAAAAATTCACAATACATCTATGCTGATGAATACGAAAAACTAGAGGAGCTTGCAAATATTATCGACAAAAGATACCACATCTCGAGTTATAAAACAAAATTTGCTTGTATACACTGGAATGATCACGAAGAAGAGTATCACTCACCAAAGGTCAGCATCCATAGAGTCTTAATAAAGGAATAACATGCCAACTTACAAAAATTTAAAATATATCAATGAAAGCAAAAATTCAATATTAAGTAATTTAGATAACAATTTACAAGAACAATATGTCAGTGACCTAGATCAAAATCTAAACGAACTCTACAATAATGAGGTTAGGTCGAAGATTGAAAAAATGGGGGATAAAAACCAACAAATTTCAGAATTTTTAAATGAAATGTATTCAAATGTTGATTACAACATGGATGAATTCGATCCAAAATACTTAAAAGAGAATAAAGAAAAATTTAAGGATATAAAAGGTGGCATAATCGCAAGTATTATTGATAAGAACAATAAAGCACAAAGCAACTACCAACTTGAGAGCTTTTTCGAAAAGTATGATCAAATTTTTGACAAGAATACACCTCATGATAAGATAATAGATAATGTTGCTAGTAAATTTCTAGAACTCAATGGAGAACTTTATAACAAAATAGAGCATGAATCAGTATATAACGAAGCTGAACTAGCTCTTAGTAAAACATTATCTAAAAATATAACTTCACGCATTGATATTGATATAAACAAAGACGGAAATTATCAAATACATAAATTTAGTAAGTTGCTAGCTGCCAACAAAGAGTTTAGGGGAGATGAAAATATCGCCCTATTCCAAACTCTAAAAATGATGGATAAAGCATTAATGGATGAAAACAATAAGGACTTTAAAGCTATACATGAAAAAATATGCTTTAACTTTACTGATATTGATGGAAAAACTATTCATATCAATGCAAGACTTGGCGAAGGACACTTTCAAAAAGACTTAGATCATTTAGTAAAGATAGGTTGCAATGATTGTGGCATAGGTAGTGTTAGCAAAATAGCTAATAAAATTTTTATAAAATCCACTGAAACAAACGATCTAATTTTAGATCAAAATGAAGAACAAAACAAAGAGAGAGGCAAAGGATTAAATTTTAAAAATCCTGCAACAATTGATAATTTTGAAAAATGTTTAAAAGGTGGCATAGAAGCAACTGCAGCATTAGCTGAAAGCATAGGAGATGAAAGTATTACAGCTTTTACTCAAAATTTAAATCGTGTTGCTGGCATATCTGGTATAGGTAAACATATAAATAATATTGTATCGGCACAAAACAACAAAGAGGTAATAAATAGATTAGGTAAGGCATACACAGAAAAGGTCAAAAGTGGTGCAATAAAACTTCCAAAAGAAAAAGTTATGGAACACTCAAATCAAAAGAGCTTAGGCGCTAATAGATGAAATTTTTAAAACAATTTAAAACAATAAAATACTATAAAAAACTATTTATTATTATATTATCATTATCTACAATAGCGACAAATGTTTTAGCTATACCCAATGCTAATGAAAGTAGATACAATAAGCTCTTTTATAAATTTGGCAAAGAGTTTAATATCCCTCCGATACTTCTTTGGGCTATAGCAAAAACAGAGAGTAACTTTACCAATAATGCAAAGAATATTAACAACAATGGCTCAATAGATTATGGATTGATGCAGATTAATTCAATTCATGAAACAACGTTAAAAGCTAAAAATTTAAGCATTGATGACCTATATAAGCCAGAAACAAACATTCAAATGGGAGCAATGATACTAAGAAATTGCATTAATAAACATGGTTGGGATTATAAAGCACTAAACTGCTATAACGGAAAAGTTGAAAATAATCCATATTCTCGTAAAGTTTTTGCAAATTTAAAAACTTTAAAACAAGCAAGAAGAGTAATTAAATGAACTTACACAAAGATGATACAAGGGCTTTTTTAGAATATCTTGGTTTTGACGTGGATAGCCACTATAAATTCAGGATGCGAGAAGATGAGCATACCGCTTCTGCTTCTATTGATCCAAAGAATGGCTATATTAAAGACTTTGGCAGTGGTTTTAGGGGTGATATAATAGCATTTTATAAGGAAATAAAGAATTGCGACGAAAGAAGTGCATTTTTAGAAGTAGCAGGTATTCTAGACAACCTAAAAATAGATCATGATCTAAATCATGGGCAAAAGACAAATATTGCTATTCATAAAAAAGCTATAAATGTTAGACCAATTAAAGAAGAACCCACAATAGATTATCTTGATGACGACATAGTAAAAAAATACGAAAATGAAAGGCGTGAGAATTTTACACGCTATCAAGAACTTTTACATAAACTGCTTCCAGTTTGTGACAATAATCAACGTAAAGAAATAGCTCAAAGATTTCAAATAGGTTACTCCAAAGAAGAAGATAGGTTGGTAATGCCATTAAGAAATGAGACTGGCAAGATCGTAACGCTTTGGAAATATAATCCAAATTTAAATATCAAATACACTTTTAGCAAAAATAGACCACGCTGCGCCTTTAATATCCAAGCATTAAAAGAATATACAAGAGATGATAGTCCTATATTCATAGCTGAAGGTGAAAAAGACTGCTTAAATATGTTGTCACGTGGATATAAGGCTATAAGCTTTGGGAGTGCTGCCACTCATTTAAAACAAATTCAAATTGATATGTTAAAAGATAGTTACATTGTTGTAGCATATGATTATGACGAGGCAGGGAAAAATGGTGCAAAGGCTTTAAAAGAGCAGTTAAATAACTCTTGTAAAGTTGTAGAAATAATAGAATGGGAAAAGATACTCAAACAAAACGGATTAGAAAAAGAGCTAAAGAAAGGATTTGATTTCACTGATTTTCTAAAACTTAGTGCCAAGGAGAGGGAAAAAAAACAAGGAATTAATAGATGACAGACAACAAAGAAAAAGATAATAGCCAATATAAACCAAAGAAAAGACAGGTTGTAATTTATTTAGAAGAAGATGAATTAAAATATTTAGACTATATCTATAATAAAAAATTCTTTCCAACTCGTGCCGCATATATTAGAATGCTTATTAATGAAGACAAAGAAATGAATGGATACTAAAAATATTAAATATTTTAATAT